>JAITVK010000022.1 GCA_031285845.1 Propionibacteriaceae bacterium | reverse complement strand
GCGACGTAGGTGTTGAAATCACAGTAGCCGCACCGCGCCCGGCACCACGGGATGTGCAGATATAGGGACAGATCGGACTCGGTCTGGTTCGGCCACGACGACGTGGCAGGCGTGGTCATTTCTTCTCGGACTCGCCCGTGGTCAACGCGGCGACGAACGCCTCTTGGGGCACTTCGACCCGACCGACCATCTTCATCCGCTTCTTGCACTCCTTCTGCTTCTCCAACAGCTTGCGCTTGCGGGTGATGTCGCCGCCATAACACTTGGCCAGAACGTCTTTGCGGACCGCGCGAATCGTCTCACGTGCGATCACACGAGACCCGATGGCCGCTTGGATCGGGACTTCGAATTGTTGGCGCGGGATCAGCTTGCGCAGACGAGTCGCCATGTCCACCCCATAGGCATACGCCCGGTCTTTGTGGACGATGGCGGAGAACGCGTCCACCGTCTCGCCGTTGAGCAGAATGTCCACCTTGACCAGGTCGGCCTCTTGCTCACCCGCGTCCTCATAATCCAAGGAGGCGTACCCCTTGGTGCGCGACTTCAAGGCGTCGAAGAAATCGAAGACGATCTCTGCCAGCGGCAAGGTGTAATGCAGTTCGACGCGATCCTCCGACAGATACTCCATCCCGGTTTGGACGCCGCGACGCTGCTGACACAACTCCATCAACGTTCCGATGAACTCCGACGGAGCCAGAAGCGAGGCTTTGACGATCGGCTCGAACACTGAGGCGATCTTACCGTCGGGGAATTCCGACGGGTTGGTCACCACATGTTCGACGCCATCCTCGGTCAAGACCCGATAAACGACATTCGGCGCTGTCGAGATGATGTCCAGTCCGAACTCGCGCTCCAGTCGTTCGCGCACGATCTCCATATGCAACAGCCCGAGGAAGCCCACGCGGAAACCGAATCCCAACGCGGCCGACGTCTCCGGTTCGAAGACCAACGCCGCGTCGTTGAGCTGCAGTTTCTCCAACGCCTCGCGCAACTCAGGGAAATCATTGCCCTCGATCGGATACAACCCCGAATAGACCATCGGCTTGGGGTTGCGATAACCGCTGAGCGCCTGCGACGCCGGTTTGGCCGCTGACGTCACGGTGTCTCCGACGCGCGACTGACGGACATCCTTCACCCCGGTGATCAGGTAGCCGACCTCGCCCACACCCAAGGCGTCAGACTTTGTCGGCTCCGGCGAGATGACACCGACCTCCAACACTTCGTGGGTGGCCTTGGTCGACATCATCAGAATGCGTTCCCGATGACTCAGCTCTCCATCGACCACCCTGACGTACGTCACCACACCGCGGTAGGAGTCGTAGACCGAGTCGAAGATGAGGGCTCGCGCCGGAGCCTTCGGGTCTCCGGTCGGCGGCGGCACTTGGCGCACAATCTCGTTCAACAGCTCGGCCACTCCGTCGCCAGTCTTGGCCGACACGCGCAAAATGTCCGACAGGTCACAGCCGATGACATGGGCCAGCTCAGCGGCGTACTTGTCCGGATACGCCCCTGGCAAATCGATCTTGTTCAAAACCGGGATGATCGTCAGATCGGCTTCCAACGCCAGGTAGAGGTTGGCCAGCGTTTGAGCCTCGATCCCCTGGGCGGCGTCCACCAGCAGCACCGCGCCCTCGCAGGCGGCCAGCGACCGCGACACCTCGTACGTGAAATCCACGTGGCCTGGGGTGTCGATCATATTCAAAACGTACGGCTGACCGTCGACGCTCCACGGCAGACGCACAGCCTGGGACTTGATGGTGATGCCACGCTCACGCTCGATGTCCATCCGATCCAAATATTGGGCCCGCATCGAGCGCTCGTCGACGACGCCGGTCAACTGAAGCATCCGATCAGCCAGAGTCGACTTCCCGTGATCGATGTGGGCGATGATCGAGAAGTTGCGGATGGCCACCGGATCCGTCGAGCCAGGCGAATAGGTCACAGCAATCCTTCTACGTCAGCGGGTGAACCCCGCCATTCTCTCACACTCGGTTCGACCCTGATCGCGAGGTGATCGCCTCACAGGTCGCCGCCGATGTCAGGCCAAGTCGAGGAAATGGTCGAACACGTCGACCGCGAACCGCAGCGACTCGATCGGAACTCGCTCGTCGACGCCATGGAACAAGCCGACGAAATCGAAGTCGGACGGCAACTGCAGCGGGGTGAAGCCGTAGCACTGAATGCCCAACTCACACCAGGCCTTGGCGTCGGTCCCCGCCGACATCAGGAACGGTGTGGTGGTGGCCTGCGGATCGTACTGCCGGATAGCCGCGGTCATCGCGTCGGTCAGCGGCGTGCCCCACGGCGCTTCGACCCCCGGCTGCTCATGCAGGATCTCCATCCGCACTTTGTCGCCGATCACCTGGCGTACCGTCTCCAAGAACTCGGCACGCGCCCCAGGAATGTAGCGCCCATCGACCGTCGCCTCGGCGACCCCCGGAATGACATTGGCCTTGTAGCCCGCCTGAAGCATCGTCGGATTGACCGTATGGCTCATCGTCGCGCCCGCCATCCGAGCGATCGACCCCAATTGAGCCAAGGTCTGTTCGACATCGTCCAACTCCATCGGCAACCCGAGCGCTTCACTCACCGAATCCAGGAAGGCCCGCTGAGCCGGATGCAGCTTGGTCGGCCAGTGGTACGCGCCGAGGTCCGCCACAGCCTGGGCCAACTGGGTGACCGCATTGTCGTCGTCCCGCATCGAACCATGGCCCGCCGTTCCCTCAGCGATCAGACGCAGCCAGGCCAGGCCCTTCTCAGCCGTCTGAATCACATACATCCGACGGCCGGCGACCGTCAACGAGAAGCCGCCGACCTCCCCCACCGCCTGGGTGCAATCCGCGATCAGGTCGGGATGGTGACGGGCCAACCAGACCGAGCCGAGCGGTCCACCCGCCTCTTCATCGGCGGTGAACACCAGTCGGATCGGACGCCTGGGAGCCCGACCGGTTCGGACTCGATCCCTGACGATCGCCAACACGATGGCGTCGAAATCCTTCATGTCCACCGCGCCGCGACCCCACACGCAGCCGTCACGAATCTCGCCGGAGAACGGATCCACGCTCCACTGATCGGCTTGGGCCGGCACGACATCGGTGTGGCCGTGGATCAGCAGCGGCGGCAAACTCGGGTCGACACCGGGCGGAGCCCATGACGCCACCACCGTCGTACGCCGAGGCTCAGACTCCAACAACTGCGCCGCGATGCCGACCTCATCCAGTGTGGCCGCGACGTACTCAGCCACGTCACGCTCGCCTGGTTGATCCTGGCCGGGCCCGAAATTGGAGGTGTCGAACCGAATCAACTCGGACGTGAACTGAACGACCTCGTCGTGCGCTGAAGAACTCATGGGTCGATCTTACCGAGCCCAGTTGAGCCAGGGTCGCCGTGCTTCTTTGACTTGGGCCCGACCCGGCCCGAACCAGACGGTTCCGCGCCGATCGGCGGTTTGGCACGGCGAGGTGGCCGGTTCCTTGTTCCCGTACGGCCAACCGGTCTCGTCGCCGATCTCGAACAGACAACCAGTCTTGGCCCCAATCTCGTACGGCCAACCGGTGGGTCGGTCAGAACCTGCCAGTGTCGCAAACCCGGCACGGGCTTGGTATAGTTTCCCTCTGGATTCATCACCTTGTCCGGGTGGCGGAATAGGTAGACGCGCTAGCTTGAGGTGCTAGTGGCCGTTATAGGCTGTGGAGGTTCAAGTCCTCTCTCGGACACTTTTTGACCCTAGTCTTCGGACTAGGGTTTTTTGTTTTGTGACCCGGCATTCCCACTCAGACCTGTTATGTCTCATGGTCAAGGGTGCGCAGATAGGCCACCTCCATGATCACAGCGAGGAGTTCCCGATCAGTGGGCGTACTACTGCGACGAAAGTCTAGACGATCCCGAAAATCAGCTTCGGGGCGCAGGAGCGAGGTTTGGGAAACACACTACTGCGCTGGGTCGGAGTGCACATGGTTCCAGCGAACTCGCTGGAAGACTGCACTGGCCAAATAACTACACTTGCCTGTTGTTAGCTATCTGACTCATGAGCGGGCCTCGTTATGCTTCCCCCAGCCGAGACTTCTTGTAGTGTATTGCTTATGGACGGGATGTGATCTTCACAGCCCACTCCGGAAACCAAGCTCTGGGAACCCCAGACCAAGTAATCGTAAGGAGACAGAAATGCTAAGAACACATTTCACGATGTTCCTCGCGGTATTCACTTTGTGCCTCAGTGGCCTGGCGCTCGTCGCGCCAGATGCACACGCTGTGCCCTATGGAGCTCCATGCACGGTGCAGAGTTACAGCTTGCACGCCCGGTATCAGATGGCGATGCGCGACATTTCAACCTGGGATGTCGAGAACAGCGTGCAAAGGTCGTGTGCTCAAAACAATGTCCTAGACCAAGGAGACGGCACCTTCAAGTACCTCTCTAGCTATGTCAAAGTTGTCTTGAATCGAGACGGGCGGGTAGTCACCACATGGATCAACTACGGCAGCGGTGGTGGCGGAGGTTCCTGGCGCGCCATTCCGAACGATCAGGTGAGCACGCTGCCACAAACCACCATCACAGTTGAGAGCAGCAGGAATGATTCACTCATCTCTTCCTCAGTACCCATTGTCGGCGTTACTTACCGTTGACGATGATATCAACGCGGCGACGGTTTCGTTTGGCGAGATTGCTGCTGGGTCAGAGGCGTATGTCTACCCCATCGAAGCCGCCGGGCGTGTCATTGCCACTGTGGCGTTCACATCCGAAGGGCGACTCGCATCGATCGAGCTTCTCGACGCGAAGAGACAAATTCCAGCCTAGCGAAAGCGAATGCAAGCCACTGTGACTCGTGCCAAGCTGACCTGTCATTGCCTTGGAGAGCTGGGGCGGTTGGCGTGGCCGCTTCGGAGCATACCCGGATCGGTTCGCAGGTGAATACTTCGCCAGACACGTTACGTGTGTTGATGCGTCAGCAGGCGGTGGATCAAGGCCGGTGAAGCCCACATAGGCAGCCAACAATCAGATTACAGGATTATGGGCTTGGTGTGCGACTTTCGATCGCCACTAGCTCCTGCGCGCATTCAGACTATGACCTCGAGACTCTACGGCGCCACGGCAGGTACATCACTGTCCAGATGATCGCCAACAACGCCACGAGGACGGGAATGTACCACGGGCCGGTGAGCTGCTGGATGGGCTCCAATGGCGAGCCGGGTGAACCGACGTTGAGGAACCAGAAGTTGGTGCCCCAAACGTGGTTCGCCCACACCGAAGCGGCGATCGCGGCCACCATGATCACCACCGCCTTCCACAGTCGACGCGGGTCGGGGCGGAATTCGCCACTGACAAGGATCATCAGGATGTAGGCGATGAGCAACGCGTGAATGACGAAGGCTTGCCAGGTGTAGAGGTTGAACCATGGCTGACCGGCCCAATCCGGGAATAGCAGCGCGCAGGCCGGACCCCACAATCCGAGGGCGTAGAGATACTCCCGGCTCCACGAGTTCGCTTTGACAGCGTCGATGCCGGCACAGATCGTCGCCACCGCGCAAAGGTGCAGTGGCATCAGAGCGGGTTCGTAGAATCCCTGCACTGCGTACGCCACTTCGCGAAAAACCTCCAGGCCGAAAGCTGAGATCCCCACGACTCGGCGCATCACCAAGCGCCGAGCAGTCCCAGTACGGCCGTAGGCCCGCACCAAAACCGCGATTCCGATCGCCAACCCGACCAAGGTAACCAGATGCGCCACCGAGAACTGTCTGAACGCTAGCTCAGCGGGGGTTCCCGCCGCCGGACAGGTCCAGAAATACTCAAACCATCGACTAGACACAATGACAACTGTAAGCCATCATTCAAGAGGCGGTTCATGGATATCATGACGCCACGATCTCCAAGCCGGTGGATTGGCTGGCGGCCTGCATTCCTCCTGCGCTGACGACGTCGGTGAATCCGGCGTCGGTCATCAAGGCGACCGCCGTTCCGGCTCGTACCCCTGAACGGCAATACACCACATAGCGTCCGTCGCGGGCGAGGTCAGCGATCTGCGACGAGAAATCCGAGGCCTGAACATCGAGGTTGATCGCGCCGTCAAGGTGGCCTTGGGCGTACTCATCAGGGGTTCGCACGTCGATGACGGTGGCCGACTCGACGTCGATCGGCGTCGGTGAGGAACATCCGGCCAACAAGACCAGCGCGGCCACGGTAGCGACCGCGAGCCCCATGATCGTCGCGACGACACGCGTCACCGGCTCCCAGAGTCGAACTGAACTCGCATTTCCCACCATGACATCCTCTCTGTCATATACCCCAGGGGGTATATGACGATCTTACCCGATCCCTCGTCCATCGCCGAAACGACTCCGCAGGGACTACGATGCCACCATGACAAACCTTGGTCACCCGGTCGTCATGGACGCCGGTCGCTGATGGCCCATCTTCACACCGAGCCAGGCCAATATGACCTGACCGTCAGCATGTACGTCATCTCCACCCAGCCCGAGCCGCGCCTGCTGCTGCATCAGCACAAGGTCTTGCACAAGCTGATGCAACCTGGCGGACATGTGGAACTGACCGAGACGCCATGGCAGTGCGTCGCCCACGAACTGGTCGAAGAGACCGGCTTCGACCTGGACCAACTCCAGATCCTTCAACCGATGATCCGCCCGCCAGCGCTGCCCGGCGATGTGCTTCATCCCCAGCCGATCTGCCTGCGCAGTTTCCCCTACGGATCAGGCAGCACCCATTTTCACACCGATCTGGCCTTCGGGTTCATCGCTGACCAAGAGCCTCGCCACCCGGTCGGGCCTGGCGAATCAGACCAGTTCGTCTGGGCGAGTCGGGCCGACCTGATCTCACTGAGCCCGAACGCCACCTACGAAGACGCCCGTACGCTCGGGGTGTTCATCATCGACGAGATTCTGCCGGCCTGGCAAGCCATTCCCACAGCTCACTTCAGCTTGGACACACCTGCCTGAGCTAACCGGCGAGCTTCGCCGCCTCCTCATGCTCCAACTCGGTGTAAGCGATCTTGCCCACCCGGGTCGTCGGCAACTCGGTCCGAAACTCGATCTGGCGAGGAACCGCCCACTTGATCAGATGTTTCTTGCAGTACGCGATCAGTTCCGCACGTTGAGCGTCAGAGCCGGTCGAGCCATCAGCCAGCAGAACGAAAGCCTTGACCGACGACATCTGGTATTCATCCGGCAAGCCGATGACACACGCGCGACTGACCAGCGGATGAGCCTCCAAAACCTGCTCGACCTGCATCGGGTAGACCGACACCCCAGAGACCTTGATGATGCGCTTCATCCGGCCCATGAAGTAGAGATAGCCATCCTCGTCCATCGTCCCAATGTCGCCAGAATGCAGCCAGGTCCGCCCATCGGCGTGAACCCGCAGCGTGTGGGCCGTCGCCTCGGGGTCTTGGATGTAGCCCTGCATCAGCGTCGGACCGGTGATGCAGATCTCACCCTCCTGGCCATACGGCACTTCCTCGCCAGTGGCCGACAGAGCGACCTTCACATCCATCCCAGGGATCGGGATCCCCATCGAGTTGTCGCGATAATGCAGACGCGGCGACACCACACACGCCGTGACACACTCCGTCAGGCCGTAGCCTTCGATCAACTCCGTCTGACTGCCCTGGTTGATGATCATCTGATCGAAACGGGCCTTCAGATCCGCGCTGAGCATGTCACCGCCGGAGTACGCGCCCTTCAGCTTGTCGAAACGTACTTTCTCGAACTTCGGATTACTCATCAACGCCTGATAGAGCGTCGGCACCCCGGCGATGAACGACGGCTCGTACTTGATGAGATTGTTGATGTAGATCTCGGTCGAGAACTCGGGAACGAGAATGAAGTACGCCCCCAAGCAGACCGGCGTGTGGATGCACAACCCCAGACCGAAGCCATGGAAAGCGGGCAAGATCGCCAGGATCGAGTCTTGGACTTGAAGCCCGGTGATCTTCTTCATCGACACGGCCAAAGCGTTGAAGTTGGCCGAAGACAACTCGATGCCTTTCGGCAAATTGGTGGTCCCACCGCTGAACAGGATCACCGCCGTCTCGTCGGGAGTGATCGGGCGCTGGTATCCCTCGCCACTGGGCGACCCGGCCTCACCGGCCCCCTGGGCCTCGTCACCGTGACCACCCCACCGCCAACGTCGAGTGGACTCGCCAGTCTCACCCTGAGCGAGGAAATCCTTCCACATGAGCACGCGGGAGTCTTTGCCTGGAACAGAAGGGATCTTGCGGCCCTTGGTGACCGCGAAGCCCAGCTTCATCGTCTTCGACAGGTAGTCGGAGAACTTCGCGATCACGATCTTCTTCAAACCAGACTGGTCAGCCAAGTCGCGGAAGACCGGATAGAACATGTCCATCGTCACCGCCCACTGGCTTTCTGACACACCGATGTAGTGTTTGAGCTCGGTCGGCGATGACAGCGGATGGGTCATGACCGCCCGAGCGCCGATCTTGTTCAGGGCGTAGAAACAGATCACGACAGCAGGAACGTTCGGCAAGGACAACACCACGGAGTCGCGGGCGCCGATCCCCATCGCGACGAAAGCGGCCGCGCACGCGTCGACCTCGCTCAGCAGATCCTGATAGGTCATCCGCTTGCCCAGATAGAAGAACGCGGACTTGTCGGGCCACGTGGCACCGGCCTGGGCCAGCATCTGATACATCGTGGCGTCAGGAACGTGGAAGTCGTCATCAATGCCCAACTCGGAATACACCTTGAGCCAAGGCCTGCTGGTCGTCATCAGACTTCCCTTCCTCTGGACGGGGTGAAAGCCAACCGAACTGAGCGCCGATTCGCTTGCGGAGGATCACAGCAGATTGTAGCAAAAACAGCTTAGATAGACTAACCATCTTCCGTGGATCGAGCCCTTTGGCCACCGGCTCGCCCTCTCGACGTCGCGGTTAGATCTGCTCCAACAATGACGGATCATCCATGTAGCGATGAAATAGCTCCAAGGCTTTGGCGTCATAAAAACCGTCAGCGATACGCTCGTCCAACGTGATCCGGATCTCGGCGCAGCGCCGGACCGTCGGAGCACCATCGTCGCCGACCACCACCGTCGGGGTCACCTTGCCGATACAGACGAACAGTGAGCAGGTGCCCCACTCGAACAGGTGATGGTAGGGCGCGCCCAGTCCGACCGAACCGACATTGGCGACGTACGCGCTGCAGCGCAGCGGATCGATGCCACGCAGGAACCCCGGAGTGTCGACGTAGAAGTCGTACCACTCCAGCAATTTGACGGCGAACTGCAGCAGGCCGCGCGGAAGCTTGAGGAACAGCGCCACCAGCTTGTCATCCTGCTTGTCGGAATCCTCACGCCTGGCCGTGGTGATCTCGCCCTTCAGCTTCGACAGCACGACGTCGCGCTCATCCTCGGGCTTGACCCTGACCAAGACGTTGGTCTCTTCGGAATCCTCGACGAACTTCTTGCGCGCCACGAACGAGAACACGACATCGCGACGCTGATACATCCGGCGTCCGATGATGTAGCGGTTGAGAGTTGGACGCTCGCGCAAGATCTTCACCAACGCCAGCATGAACGCCTGGAAGATCGTGATCTCTTTGTCGGTCCCCTTGTTGGCCTCGATATAAGTCAGCAGGTTCTCCATGTCGATGGTCATCGGATAGTACGCCACCGACTCGTTGCGCCCCTTCATCAGGTAGGGGAACATCGCGTTCAAGTTGTACGGCAGCTTGACCAAGCTGGCGTCATAACGGTCGCCTCGCGTCTTGCGGGCTTTCGCTGCCATCGGAGCCTCCATCTCACTATCGCCCAGGTGACGCCGGGGCGGGCGTCGTACGATCGTCACGGGCAGCCGAAACCACCCCAGACGATGTTCCGGCCAGGTCTGAGCGACGATCGGCCTGGCCAGGACAACAATAGCGTGGCGAGGTCACCGACCCGACCTCAGACCACCGACACGCCGACCGGAACGAATCCCCGACCGCGCACTCGTCGTTCGGACGAGCGGCGACACTCAAGGAGTTCGAATCGGATCGACCGTTTCGCTGAGTGACCGGCCGCGAGTCGGCGGGCCGCTGACCGATCAATCATCGCCTCGTGTCCCAATCGGGTCTCGCCTCATCTCGAATCAGTCAGCCGATGACGTCGGATGACCAGGCCGAGCCCGACCAATCCGAGCCCGAGCAGACCCAAGCCGACCGCAGACCCCGAACCTGCGGCCTGTCCGCCAGTGTCGATCCGAGGCGGAGTCGGCGAGACCGGCGGAGCCGGAGTCGGCGGGGTCGGAGTCGGCGGAGCCGGGGTGGGGGGTGTCGGGGTCGGCGGCTCAGGGGGAACCACGATGATCGGCGGCGGAGCGACCGGATTGTTGGTGCAGGTGAATCCCAAGCAGTTGCCGACGTTGCTGTTCCCGCGTTGACCATCGGGTTTCACCTTCACCTGATAGGTGATATGAACCACCGTCCCGGCCGGAACCTCACCCTGAAGCATCAGCTGGGTTCCGTCCTGGATCAGCTGAGCGGTGATGGTGTCACTGGAGACCTTCAGGCTAGCCGGATCCACGATCGCGTCGTCGATCACATCAGCCAGATCGTCGACCATGAAAGCCGGTGCGGCGATCTCGCCCTTGCTGTTATCCAGCGTCAGCGTGTAGGTGAGCGTGTCACCGGAGCGTACTTCCGTTCCCGTGGCCGGGTCGACCGACTTGGTGACATCCAGACTCGGAACCACCGGTGGGACCCGATTGCGGACACAGGAGTAGGCCAAGCAGTTGGCCGAGGTGTCGTTGCCCCGACTCCCGTCAGGGCGTACCATCCCGCGATAGGTGATGGTGATCGTCTTGCCCGGCGCGACTGTGCCACTGATCGCCAACGCGGAGTGATCCTCCAGCCAGGAGGCCGAGACTGACGGATCGGACACCACCAGCGAATCTAGATCGAGCTCGATGTCGTCGACCACGTCTCGTAGATCGTCCAACGTGTTCACCGCCATCGCGCGCTCGCCTTTGCTGTTGTCGAGCGTCAGGGTGTAGGTCACCGTGTCAGACGGGTTGATCGGCGCGCCGTCGAACGGCTCGACCTTTTTCAGCAAGACCAGCGTCGGTGGGGTAGGAACGATCGGATTCTGCACGCAGGATCCACCCACACAGTTGCGTAGGAGATTGTCGCCACGGTCACCATCCGGTCGCACGATCACCTGATAGGTCACCGTCACCACATCGCCGGCCGCCAGCGAGCCGGTCACCGTCAGGCCGGTCAGCGCGTTCTCCCCTTCGATCCAACTCGCCGTCAGCGCCGCACTGGACACTTTCAGACTCGTTTGATCGATGATGGCGTCATCGCCCAGATATTTCAGATCATCGAGCACATCCACCACGGCCGGGGCCGAAGCCTCGACGTTGCTCAACGTCAGGGTGTACGTCACCACATCATCGGCTCTCACCGGAGCACCCGACTCGGGATCGACAGTCTTCAGCACCTCGAAATGCGGGGTTCCGGGGTCGATCGGGTTGTCAGTGCAGGACTCGCCCAGGCAGTTATGCAGGTTCTTGTTCTTCCCGGAAGCATCCGGATTGACCAAGACCATGTACGTGACCGTCACCTTCGCCCCGGCGGCCACGCTGCCCTTCAGCAGCAGACTGCCTCCATCGGTGGACAGGCTCGGGGTCACACCTGGATCCGAGCTGGTCAGACTCGACTGGTCGATGATGGCGTCGTCGATCACATCCGACAGGTCGTCGGTCAGATCAATCGGCGCTGGGGCTTTGCCTTCGGTGTTATCCAACGTCAACGTATACGTCACCCACTGCCCCGGGCGAAGATGGGCGCCATCGGTCGGATCCACCGACTTCAACACCACCAACTTCGGCTGACCCGGATCCACCGGATTCTTCACACACGCATCCGCCGTCACACAATTACCCACCGAATCATCACCACGAGACCCATCAGCCTTCACCACCACAGCGAACGACACCGTCACCTTCGCACCCGCCGACACACTGCCTGTCAAGACCAGACTGCGACCATCACCCGACAGACTCGCCGACACACCAGGATCCGAACTCACCACACTCGACACATCCACCGTCGCATCATCAACCACATCCGACAAATCATCCGTCACATCAATCGGAGCCGCAGCCTTACCCTCGGTGTTATCCAACGTCAACGTATACGTCAACCGCTCACCAGCCACCACATGAGTCCCATTCACCGGATCCACCGACTTCAACACCACCAACTTCGGCTCCGGTGGAGCAATGGGGTTCTTGACGCATGCCTTCTCCAAGCAGTTTCCGACCGAGTCATCACCACGGGCGCCATCAGCCTTCACGGTCACCGTGAACGACACCGTCACCGTCGCACCAATCGGCACAGCACCCTTCAACAACAGAGCGCGACCATCACCCGACAAGGCGGCCGACACACCAGAATCCGAACTCACCACACTCGACACATCCACCGTCGCATCATCAACCACATCCGACAAATCATCACTCAGATCCACCGGAGCAGGAGCCGTGCCAGCCGAATTATCCAACGTCAACGTGTACGTCAACCGCTCACCAGCCTTGACCGGGGCGCCGTTGGCCGGATCGACCGACTTGCGTACGACCAACTTCGGCTCACGCGGCGGGATCGGATTCTTCACACAGGAATCGGAGGCCAGACAATTCTCCACCGAATCATCACCGACTCGGGTCGCGTCAGACAGCACAGTCACGGTGAAGGTGACCGTCACCTTCGCACCCGCCGGAACACCGCCCGACAAGATCAGGCTTCGACTGTCGGCGGACCAATCCGCCTTCACCGAGCCATCGGACACTGTCAGGCTGTCGCGATTCAGTCGAGCGTCATCGATCACACCATCCACCGCGTCAGTCACGTCGACCGGAGCCGCAGCCGCGCCGCCGGTGTTGTCCAAAGTCAAGGTGTACGTCAAGGTGTCGCCCGCTCTGACCGGCGTGCCGTCAGCAGGGGTGACCGACTTCAGCAGGATGAGCGCTGGCAATTGTGGTGGCGTCGGGTTGTCGACGCAGGACACACCCAGACAGTTGGTCAGCTTCTGGTTGCCACGGTCAGCCGTCGGCTTCACCGTGACCGTGAACTTGACCGTCACTGTCGCCCCAGGCGCGACGCTGCCTGACAGATCGAGCTGAGTCTGGTCGGCCGACCACGTGGCCGTCACCGAGGGATCTGACACCACGAGCGAGTTCGGATCCAGCATGGCGTCGTCGATCACATCATCCAGCGCATCCTGAGCGCTGACGGGGGCCGGAGCGGTCCCGGCCGAATTGTCGAAGGTCAAGGTGTACGTCACCGTCTCACCATCCAACACCGGAGTGCCGTCGGCCGGGTCGACCGACTTCAATGTCACGAGTTTCGGCACACCAGGATTAGTGGTGCAGCTGCTGCCTAGACAGTTGTTGATCAGTCCGTCGCCGCCGCGCACACCAGCGTCTTTCACTGTCACCGTGAACGTCACCGTGAACGTGGCGCCAACCGGGATCTCACCGCCCAACTGCAGCTTCGTGCCCCCGCCGATCCACGTCGCAGTCACCCGAGGATCGCTGACCCTCAGTGACGACTGGTTGACCGTGGCGTCATCGAGCACGCCCGCTAGATCATCGACCAGATTCACCGGAGCGGGCGCGGTGCCGTCGGTGTTGCTCAACGTCAGGGTGTACGTCAGCGTCTGGCCAGGTTCGACCGGTGTCCCATCAGCCGGATCGACTGACTTCAACGCCACGAGTTTCGGCACACCAGGCTCCACGGGGTTGGCCGTGCAGGTCTGTTCCAGGCAGTTTCCGAT
Source organism: Propionibacteriaceae bacterium (assembly GCA_031285845.1). Classification (GTDB taxonomy): domain Bacteria; phylum Actinomycetota; class Actinomycetes; order Propionibacteriales; family Propionibacteriaceae; genus WQYJ01. The sequence goes on along the minus strand of JAITVK010000022.1, from coordinate 141,205 downwards.
CGAATCATCACCACGACTGCCGTCGGCCTTCACCGTTGCTTTGTAGGTGATGGTGGTACGTTGTCCAGCGGGAACGACGCCGGTCAGTTTCAGACTCGTGTCACCCACCAGGGTCGCGGTCACACCCGGATCCGACACGACCACACTCGCCGGATCCACCGTGGCATCATCAGACAACTTCGACACATCATCAACCACATCCACCACCGCAGGCGCCGACCCCGTCGTGTTATCCAACGTCAACGTGTACGTCAACGTGTCACCAGCCTTCACCGGAGTCCCATTGACCGGATCCACCGACTTACCCGTCACCAACTTCGACACACCCGGATTATTCACACAACTGTCCGCCAGACAATTCACCACTTTGCCGTCACCACGAGGACCAGAATCCTTGACCATCGCCTTATACGTCACCGTCACCTTCGCACCAATCGGCACACCACCAGACAACACCACACCACGACCATCCGACGACCACGACGCCTTCACACCCGGATCCGACACCACCAACGACGACTGATCCACCACCGCATCATCCACCACACCCGACACATCATCAGTCACATCCACCGGCGCAACAGCCGTACCCAACGAGTTATCCAACACCAGCGTGTACGTCAACACCTGACCCGGCTCCACCGGCGTCCCATCAACCGGATCCACCACCTTCACCAACACCAACTTCGCCACACCCGGCGTCACCGGATTATGCACACAACTATCCCCCAAACAGTTATCCACCCGCTGATTCCCGTGACTACCGTAAGGCTTCACCGTCGCCTCATACGTTACCGTCACGGACTCGCCCGCCGGCACACTGCCCAGCAAAGACAGCTTGGCCCCACCTTCGGTCCACGAGCCGACGACGTTGGGTGACGACACGTTCAGACTGCTCTGATCGATCGTCGCGTCATCAAGCACGTCGGACACTGAATCCGCCAGGTCGATCGGAGCCGGGCCAGTGCCAGTGGTGTTGTCCAACGTCAAGGTGTACGTCAGAACTCGTCCGGGCGTCACCTGAGTGCCGTCGGCCGGATCGACATTCTTGCGCGACACCAAATTGGGCACGCGCGGCAGAATCGGGTTGATGGTGCAGGCGTCCGCAAGACAGTTCTTGGCCGAGTCGTCGCCACGACTGCCATCGGGGCGTACCGTGGCTTGGTAGGTGACAGTGATCACCCCGCCGGTCGGAACAGTGCCACCCAAGACCAAGGAGTTGCCGTCCGCGCTCCAAGTGGCCGTGGCCTCGGGACTGGACACTGTCAGGCTCGACCGGTCGATCGTGACATCGTCCAACAGACTGGTCAGATCATCAGCGGCGTTGACCGACGCGGGCGCGGTGCCCTTCGAATTATCCAACCGCAATGTGTATGTCAACTTGTCGCCGGAGCGTACTTGGGTCCCATCAGCCGGATCGACGGTCTTACCCAACACCAGCCGGGGGTTGCGGTCGACAATCGTCAGGCCCGACAGGCCAGACTCGAAGAAGGCGGAGGCGTCTTTCGTCAGCGAAGTCGAGAACGAGTTGAACGCCGTCTTGCCGACTTGGGCCGGATCTGACGAAGCTAACGCCCCCTGGACTGTGAAGTCGACCACCTGGGTTTGGAGGATCGCCTTACCCGGATTCAACTGGATTCGAAACGCCGTGACGGTCGACCAATCGGTCGGCGTCGGGATCCACGTGGCGCCGCTGTTCAGATCGCGCGCGTTGCGCCCAGCCACAGGATCGGTGGTGTACGTGATGGTGAAGTCAGCTTCCCGTCCCGCAGGAGGAATGATCGGCCCGGTCAAGCGTACGGCGAATTCGGAGTCACGCGCCGAGCCCGTCGACAGCGTCTGGTCACCCGTGCGCGGCAGGGCGTCGATGGTCGTCATCGACGTGACGTCTTGAATTGAGTTGTTGGTGTAACGCAACAGATACTCCACCACACCATTGGTGATGTCCGACGTGGCGACCTGGGGGGCGGCCAGGAAGGTCGAATCGTAGCCGCCTTTGGCCCGCTTGGAGGTCAGCAGTGCTTTCGGAGGCGCGTAGATCACGAAAGCGTCGTCGCCAGCCAAGGACTCGTCCCGATTGCCATTGTCATTGAGATCGTACTTGTCTTTCAGACCCGCCCCGTCGGGAACCATGTCTGGCTCGGACTCCCACAGCAGGTACGACTCGTTGGTGTTGCGCCCCTGGGTGACTTCGGCGGTGACAGTGGTCTGGAAAACCGCGTCCATCACGAGCACCGTCGAACTGGTCAACCCTTGAATCGGCGGAGTCTTCCAGATCAGCGCCTGCCGACCTGAACCGTGGTAGTTGTCCATAATGGTCGGCTCGCCCAGTTGAGCCACCGTGTTGGCACTGGTGTTGATGTAGCCGCGAACACTGCCGGGGTTGTAGACAAAGCCCGGGGGCAGCATGTCGACCAGGCTGACCGAATCCATCGACGTCAGCCCTGGAACGACGTTATAGATGAAGGGTCGCACCTCCCAGGTGACGACATTGCCGACCACCACCTGGGCTCCATCCATGTTGCCGCCCGAATTGGCGCCGTTGATGTTCACCACATCTTTGACGACTCGCATCAACGGTTTGTAGGTCTGAATCGGGTCCATGCCCACCACGGCGGTCGGAATTCCGCTGAGCGGGGCGCGCCCGTCGTCCCAGCCAGCCTGGAGGTACGCCGTGTTGAACGCCTGATTGGACTGCCCGCCTTCCAATGCGGACACACTGGGGTCACGAAAACTGGTGTTGACTACCCATGTGAGGATCTGCTCGGGACCGATCGTCGCGCCGTCATGGCCGCGCACCTGAACGCAGGTGATCGATGGGCCGTTCGGCAACGGCACATCGACGGTGTTGGTGCCCGTCGGGACGGTCACGGTCGCGACGACGGTCGGCGGTCCGTCATTCTCGCAGGTCAGAATGTCGACGGGCCCCGACCAACGCTTCGGATTGTTGCGGTCGTCGATCGGGTTACGGAAAGTCAGACTGTTGAAGTAGAGCCGCGAGTCGAGGTTGCGAGTGTTGATGTCGTTGGCTGGGCGGTTCTTCGCCAGTTCGGAGTAGTCACTGGCCAGGAAGTTCATTTTGGCGTCCGTGGCCTTGTTGGTGACCTCGATGACGTACGCCGCGCCGGCTTCGCGAGCGGTCTGCGTGTCATACACGGTGGTCATGCCGTACTTCTGAAGCACACCGGTGGGAGCCCACGCCCCGACCAGTTGGAAAGGCGCGTTGGAGGTGGCCTCGTAGGGTTTCTCCCCTGGGTCGGGGTTGACCGGAGTGCCGATCAGGGTGACACGATTGTCGAGCGGCTGCGAGGTGGCTGCGCCGGGGAACTTCAGATACAAGTGCAGTTTGTCCAGCAGGCGGGCCATGTCAGCTCGGCGGATCGTGCCCGGCAGGGTGTATTCCACCGACTGTCCGTCGGCGCTGAGCTTCCAGCCGGGGTTCTTGGCCGGATCGAACGTCGCTCCAGCCGGGAGTGCGTTGCGCACCACCACTGAGGAGAAGTCACGACCGCCGGGGTCGGTCGACCAGCCGGAGCTGTAGTTGAACGGAACCCAGGTCAACTCGTCAAGGTTTGTGCTGAGGGTCTTGCCACCGTCATTGGATTTGCCACCATACGTGGTGGACACTGGTGGATTGTCTTGTCCACCCATGTCCGGAGTCGACCCTTTGACGGTCGGATCGCCGGTGGTCACAGTGAAATTCAGCGGCGCGTCGGAGTTGGCAGGCATGGTCGCGCCAGCACCATCTTCAACCACCGCCGTCACGGGCACCTTCTCATTGTTGACGCAACGCCCATCCGACGTGTTGAGCACCATCGGCACTTCGTAGGACTGCCCGCCGGTGATGTCGGGCAACTCCCATGACACGACGTACTTTCCATCGACCTGGGTGACCACAGGGGTCGAGTTGCCCACCGACGACGGGTTGACCGAGATGACACAACCGGCCGGGAAGGTGACTTTGACCACCGGGGAGGTGACTCGAGCGTCAGAAGCGGCGTTGGTGGTGATTCGCCAGGTGAAACCTAGCTCTTTGCCCGCCAACTGGGTCGGATCACTGCTGGGGGTGAGCACGAAGCTGGTGACGACGTCGGCCGGAGCCGCTTGGGCCACGGGCGCGCTCACGGGCCCCGCTAACGTCGCGGTGAGCAGGGTCGCAAGAACGACGGCGAACAGACGTTCGCAGCGATGCATAACAGACAAGACAACCTCCGACACAGTGAATCACTGAGTGATCGTTTGGATGTCATTGTAATGGCAGGTTGAGATAATAGAAATATCACTCCAGGTTTAGGTGAGAATTCCCTCTCAACCCACCACACGACACGCTGGTCTAGCGACCCAGCCCAGACCAACAGTCGGCCATGATCGCTCTTGTCGCGCCAAGGCGCGCCACCGCGCACCTAGTCGAGGCGACCCGACGATCGACCCGAACGGCGCCGACCGCCCCGCAGCCTGGTCCCGCTCAGACAAGTCAGTTCAGGCGACCATGTTCTGCGCTGAGCGCAAAACCTCGGCGCTGCGCCCCAGAGCCGCCATCTCCTCAGGTGTCAGTTGTGGAGTGAACACGTGCGAGACGCCGTGCTGACCCAACACCACCGGAAGCGACAGGTAGAGCTTGTCAATGCCGTACGGCCCATCCAACAGCGTCGAGCAACTCATGATCGATCGCTCGTCGCGCACAATCGCCTCGACGATCCGGGTGGCCGCCATCCCGATGCCATAGTACGTGGCCCCTTTGCGCGCGATGATCTCGTACGCCGCCCGCCGAGTCCGATCTGCGATGTCTTTCCTCTTGTCAAGACCAAAATCAACTCCGAAAGCCTCAGCCGTTTCATCGATGCCCATGCCCGCGACATTGACCAGGCTCCAGGCGAGGAACTCCGAGTCGCCATGCTCACCCAAGACATACCCATGAATGTTGCGCGCGTCGACGAAGTCCAGTTCGCAACTCAGCAGGTAGCGGAACCGTGACGAGTCGAGCACCGTGCCTGACCCGATGACCCGCCAGGCAGGAAACCCCGTGACCTGTTGGGCGACAAAGCTCATCGAATCGACCGGATTGGACACCACCAGCAGGACCGTCTGAGGGGAGAACTTCGCCACTTGGGTGGCGACGTCGCGCATGATGGCGGCGTTGCGCTGAATCAGATCCAACCGAGTCTCGCCGGGCTTCTGGTTCGTCCCCGCCGTGATGATGACCAGATCCGATTCGGCAGTGTCCTCGTAACCGCCGGCACGAATCGAACTGACTTTGGCGAAAGGCGCGCCATGGGCAATGTCCATCGCCTCGCCCTCAGCCCTGGCCTGGTTGGTGTCGACCAGAACCAGATCCGAGGCGACACCGCGGGCCACCAGAGTGTACGCGATGGTGGAGCCGACGAAACCGGCTCCAATGATCGAGATCTTGATCGCCGTACGAGCGACGTCGACGCCATGCGGCAGAACCAAGCCGCTGTTCGATCGCGCGGTTTGAGTGGTGGACACGATACCTCCTGACACAACTCGGCCCGTCAACTCACCACCGGGAAACCGAGGGCCGAATCATCGGTTCCCTAACTTTGGCTCTCTTGAACCGGAAGACTCGCGCTGTGACTGCTCCCGTCGAGTGTGGACTCCCATTCGACGATCACGGCGCTGCCCGGTTCGAGCATGCGTATGACCCCTTCGGGTCCGATCTGTGCCCCTTGGACGTGGCGCATCGAAATCCCGTCGATCGACACCAGCCGATCCGACACCGTCATGCCCGCCTGTTCAGCCGCGCCTCCTGGTGTCAGGGCCGTGACGGTGACGCTATCCTGGGCGGTCGCTGACTCCCACACCAGGTCGAACCCAAGATCGCCAGCCGGACCGACGCGAACATTGCCGGAATCCTTGCCCGCGGCCACGGTGGCAGCGAACGTACGAATCTGACTGATCGGAACGGCGTAAACCGAAGTGGCCTGTCCTGATCGGCCGGGCTCGGGCAGCGAGCGGATGACCAAGCCGATGGCGGCGCCATCCTGATTGAACAGGACCCCGTCATCGCCACTTGATCCTTCCAAGGTCAACCCGATCAGGTCACGCACCATTCCCAGCGGGTGGCCTTGGTCGAGCTGGGGATCTCCAATGGTGATCTGGGCATAGTCCGAGCCGCTGGAGACATCGAAATCCCCCGAGATCTCCATAGCCTCGTCACCGCGAGTACGACTGACCACGGTCGCCGCGTGGGATCCGGCGTCGGACGCCGCCAACGCCGCGACCGACCCAACCGGCCAGCCCAGGACCCGCAGGACCGCCAAATCATGGGTGACATCAAATCCCACCACCTGGGCCGGTGCTTGGATCGTGGTGACACCGTCAACTTGCTCCGCCTGCAACAGTTCACGTCCAGCCACTGCATGATAAGGCACGACGACAGTCGCTTCGCCCGCCCCGACCGAGACAACCAATCCTGTGGTGACGGGCGTGCCCTGGCTGCTGACACGGACCGTGCCCGCAGCTTCGCTCGGATCAGCCGAATACCACAGGTCGGCGTACGGATCGCCCGCCCACGCGGCGTCGTGCCACTCCTGGATCTCGCCTGACTCCGGATCCCATTGGCCCCACTGACCGTAGGGAACCGCGCTGGTGACTTCCCGGCTGCCCATCAAACCCGAAGCGACGAGTCCGACAACCAAGACGACCACAGCCGTCGCCGCGGCGATCCACCACCGATTCCATGTCGAGCGGCGAGGTGGATTGACCGGGTACGACGTCGTGACCGGCTGGACTGGATAGGAGGCAGACTGGGACGGGGTCGTGTCCGGATAGACCGACCATTCGACATCCGGATGCGCGTAAGGATCGGGGTCGACGCCTCCCAACCCACGGTGAGAAGCCTGCTGCTCAGGCATGTGGTCGACCACAACATCCTCCCTTCGCCCCATCGTCAGACTACCACTGGGGTCGCGCCCAGGAACAGAGGTCGTCTCGATCCCAACTGAATCTCGCCAGAAGGGTCCCGCTGAGAAACAAAACACCTCTTTTCATGATAACCACATTATGGTCAAAGGTGCGCTCTTCGCGGACATATTTGAGCATAGAATCACCCCCCCCCCCCCCCCGCCCCCGAAAATCGGCTTTGACATGGACTAATGTTGAGGTGTTCATCCCCCGATCAAGAAGGATCACCATGTCTTCAACCACCACAGAACAGATGACAACGCCCGCAGCGACACCTCCGGCCAAAGCAGGCTCGGGTCTAGCGATCGCCGGGCTCGTCCTGGGCGTCCTCGCCATCCTCGGCTCATTCATCCCCCTACTCAACATCGGCGCCATCATCTTGGGCGTGCTCGCGGCCGTCCTCGGTCTCATCGCCCTGCTGACCCATCGCCCGAAAGGTCTGTCCCTGGCCGCGCTGCTCCTCGGCGTGATCGCGATCGTCATCTCCGTGGTGGTGCTGAACGCCGCGGCCCAGGCAGCCGACAACGCCTTGAACAAACCTATGATCGTCGAATACATCGCCACCTCGAGCGCCGGTGAGGCCAAAGCCAGCTGGGGAACCAGCGGCACCTCCAACGAATCCTTCACCGGAAACTGGACGAAGTCGGAGACCGGCAAAGGTTCCGACCTCGCCGCGACCCTGACCGTCACCGGCGACCTGCGCACCGACGGCCAGACCCTGACCTGCGAGATCAAGATCGACGGCAAGAGCGTCACCACTCAAACCGGTGAGGATTTCATCACCTGCAGCGCATCCATGATCTCCAAGTGACCTGATCTGGACGATCATTGGCGATCGGGGCTCTTCGTCACTGGGCGAGGGGCCCCGATTCTCGTACGTACGACCGTCCCGCACACAAACCTGGCGGCACAGAAAACAAAAACCCCGGTCCGAAGACCGGGGTCATTTTGTGCGCGAGAGAGGAGTTGAACCTCCAACTATGGACTCCATAACCCCGTTATGACTAGGTATTATGATCATCGCATCGGGTGGAAGCCTAGATGGCGTGCACCTATCGTGCTCTTAAGAGGGCAAAACTAGCTCATTCGGGTAAGCGTTTGGCGGATCTGATGGACCGAGTCTCGGCGATGATCCCCACCACAACAGAGTGACACGCCCCGGGGAGCATACCTACACGAAAGAGTGGCCTTCCCAACCGGGGAAGGCCACTGCTTTTCTACACGAGTTCACCTGGCGGGGGATCCACCTGGCGGAGGTTCTCGGTTGGATTGAATGGCGGGATTGTCTTCGTCAGAAGTGAGGTTGGCGAGGCCTTGCCCAGACGCGAACAGCGCCGCGACCGCCGCAAGACCTTGAACGAGGGTGCGCCAGGTCCCAGTCAGGTCGGGGATGATAACAGGGACGATTACGGCGATGATCACCGCCGTAATGTAGATGACTGCCCGGGCCTTCGCGGGCAACAGTCGCAGGGGGTTCGGAGTCATGAAGGATCCTTTCTTGAGGGGAGGAGGGTGTTTTCGAGTCGCGCGACTCGGGTCATGGTGTCGCGATGTTGATCAACCACACGGGTGTCGAGTCGACTCAAATCAGTTTTGACCGCTTGTATGGTGCTGCGCACTTCCGTCAGTAGGTTCACGAGGTCGTGGAGTTTCTCGTATTGACGGTCTTGGGAGTCACCGAAGGTGGTGGATCCGTGGTTGGTTTTCAGTTCGCGTCTCAGTGCTTTCCAGGAGCGGACGGCAGCCACGGCCAGACCGCCGAGGCCGGTGATGATCACGACCAGTAGTGCGATGGTCGCGTCGAAGTCGGTTTCCCAACTCAACCAGGCGATCATCACATACGTCCTTCGCGGAGTGCGCGTTGGAATGCGGTGGCGTCGTTGGGTCCGGGGATTCCGTCGGGTTCGGTGCCGAGGAGGTGGTATTGGATGGCTTTCCAGGACGGTGAGCCACCGGTGCCGCCGGTGGCACGGAAAGTGGTGATGCCGGGGAACCATGTCTCGGCTTGGTCGACTTGGGTTTGGGTGTCGAGGTCGATCCATCCGTCAGTGTAGGGGGCACCAGCGTCGCGCTGGAGACTCGCGATCGTGTCCGTGCCACCATTCCCGTCTGGGGTTAGTCCGTGACGGGTCTGATACAGACGAATGTTGTCTGGGCCAACCCGACCGTCAGACAGCGTGTCCGGCGTGGGCTGGTTGGTGGTGGGTGGTGTGGTGGTGGTCATCTGGTCGTACCAGTATTGAGCCCGGTCCATGTAGGCACTGTGTTGGGAGCCCGTGTCGCCGAGTTCGCCGGGACAGTCGGAGACGCCGTTGTGGCGGTGGGGTTTGACGTTGACTCCCCATTCGGGACGACCCAGATGGTAGTAGACACACAGCGCGGCCACGAGGTGGGCGCCGGCTTCCAGGGTGGCCGGGGAGATGGTCCACGGGGATCGGTGATCGTTGGCGTGTTCAACACTGATCGACCTGGCGTTGGCGCCGATCGTGTGCCAGGCGGTGTCCTGGTCGTGGACGAGTTGGCCGATGATGCCGTCGATCTCGACTTGGTAGTGCGCACTGGCTTGCCGGGTTTGCCACACCCGGTGGCAGTCTTCCGTGGTCAGGGTTCCCGCATTGTGGTGAACCCGGATCTCACTGATCGGTGCGGTTCGACCAGGCGTGAAGTGTGTGGTCATCCACACGTTCTTGTCCGCGACAAGATGCTCGTAATCCATTGATGTGTCCTTTCCTTTCGGGGGTATGGAAAAACCCCGTGCCAATTGGTCACGGGGCCACAGATGAGTAGTGGAGGGTTAGTCGAGGGTGGGTGGGGTGGGGTCGCCGATCAGACCGGTGATGCCAGAGTCGACCAGACCGGGGTCGACCAGACCGGGGTCGACCAGTCCAGGGTTGATGGGGTCTGACACGGCGAGGTCGGGGTTAGGGCCGGTGATGTCAGGGTCTACTGGGTTGACGGGGTCAAGAATGGTGGGGTCGGGGTGGTGGCAGGCGATGAAGTTGTGGGCGATGATGTGGTGGTTGCCGTCGAGGAGACTGGTCGCGAGGTTGTCAGCAGCCCAACCGGCGAGTGCTGTGCGGACGGTGGTGGTGGGGTGCCGGTCGATCCAGGTGCCGATGTCGCCGGTGAAGCCGATCAGGTCGGGGTGAGTAGCGAGGAGAGGTTCGAGGCGGGCGGCGATCCACGTGTCGAGGTGTTTCGTTTCGACGATGTCACAGTGGTCAGCGTCGGGACCGATCCAGGTGACCATGACCTGATCGGGTTCGCAGGTGACAGGTTCAGCAGTCCAGGTCCCGATGCGGATGCGTCCGTTCAACGCGGCGACGGTGGCTTGCCCGTCGGGTTCGAGTTGGACTCCGGCATAGTCATACACGAGAGTACGCGCCGTCGCGGTGACGTCAGCGTAGACCAGGCTGCGCGGCCCACCACCGGTGATGTCGAGTTGGATGTGGATCATGAGGGTCTCCTGACTTTGGGGGTTAGGGTTTCGTGCCGTAGGCGGTGACTTCGACCGTGCCCAGGATTTTCGCGGCCGCGGGGAAACCGAGGATGAAGAACGACCAGTCCGTCACGGGCTTCGCGGTCGCGAACGCGATATCACCGGATTGTTGAGCATTGAGGCTGACATGGACCGAGTCGATCGTCGCACCGGCAGGTTTCGCGGGCAGTTTCAGGTCGGCGAACCACGCGAAGTCTCCGTACAACCGGTTCGACAAGGTCGTGTCCACCCCGACGAGTTGTGTCCATCGTCGCCGCCGATCGGTGACACGCGTTTTGTCGACCATGCGGTCCTGATCGATGAGGTATTCCTCCATCCAGGCCCCGTTCATCGTCGCGACAGCCGCGTCGTGGAGGACACGCCGCCACGGGGACCACCATTTCGAATACCAGACCCGATGCCACACACCCGACCCGTCATAGCAGTGATACCACTGATAGGTGAACATCGGCGACCCAGTCGAGGTCACGTGTAACATTCCGGCTTTCAACACTGGGTAGTGCCTGTCCCAGCTGGTCCGAGCATTCTGCGACTGGTGATACCACACCGATTGGTGGTACCAGGTGGGATTATCGGATTTCCGTCTCAGCTCGTTCAAGTCTTCACTGTCACCCAATTCTTGGACCCACGGAGACTGGCGTTGCCGAATCGGCCAACGCACATCCACCGCGCCCGAAGTCTCCCCGACCCCACCGACACCCATGCCGTTCCCATCGGCCCGAAACTCCACATCCACCTGACCGGTACCCACCTGCCACGTCGTCGAGGCTTCACCACCCAAAGTGTCCCGCACCGTCAACCGCACCAAATACGACGAACCCGCCGACAGTTTCCCCTCACCAACCAGTTGACGACGCCCACTCGCTATGGGTCCACCGTTCACCCACGTCGTGGACCCACTAGGCTGATACTCCACCTTCGCAGTGACCGTGTTCTTCCCATCAACCGACGCAAAACCATAATCAGCAAGTACGGACACCCAACCCCCGTCACCAACCTGGACACCTTTCGCGTCCGCCCGATACACCGCCCCAGGAACCACCTGGGGCGGAGCCCACTCGGTCACCACCATCGGAGCAGTCTTCGACACCGACCGGCCCCGCGAATCCGTGACCGTGACACTCCAATCTACCGTCCCCGCCACCTCAACCGGGTTCACCGTCGTATGAGACGCCACCGTCTGCTTGTCCCCGAACTCACCAGTCACATCCACACCCGGACCTGTGATCCGCCACGACTTGAGGCTCGCACCCATACCAGGTTTCGCTGAGGAGACACTGATCGTGGCTTTCGAATGATGCTGAACCGCGACCCCCCACTTCACCGGAACCGGCCCATCCACCCGTGACGCCGTCACCGTGAACACGGGCACCCACGTCACCGGCACCACCACCCAAAACTGGCCAGTCCGAGAACCCACCTCACGACCATCCACCATCGTGGTGACCCGCACATGACACAACACCGATCCAACATTCGCCACCAGGCCACCCACCTCGACCGGGACCGTCCACTCCGCTGACGTGCCCACCTCAGTCTGAGTCCACGTCTTCCCAGCGATCTCCCACTCCACGACATGAGTGAACCGATCCGACGCCCGACTGATCGTGACCGTCTGCTTGTCCCCAATCCCCACCGGATTCCCCACCAACGAAAACGCCGACGCCCGCGGAATATCCGGCACATCCCAACCCCCCGAACACACCAACGGAGCATTCTGATAGAAACAGCCCGTCAAGGTCGCGTCCACGTGGCCACGACCCTCACCATCATGGCCGATGATCACCGTGCCCGTCACCATCTCATGATCACCTGGACCGAACTGGTTCCCCACCCTCGTCGCTGGAACCGGTCGGCCCCCGATCACCCCCGACCGGATCTCGATCGCATTCGAATACCACTCAGGATTCCCCCGAGTTCCTTGCCACCCCGCAGACCACCGGATCGTCGACGTATTCTGCTCCACCGACTGAGAAACCAACGTCCACTGCAGATAAAACCGCGAATTCCGCCCATGGCTACCCGACGCGATCTCCGCCGACTCACACCGTCCCCGCATCACACCCATTTACGACACCCTCCTCATCCACACCCCACCATTCGCAGACGCCTCCACAATCCGATTCCCAACTCGTAACTTCGGCACCACCGCACCACCATCAGTGAACCGGGCAACCTCGCCACCGCCCACTCTCACAACCATGCCATCATGACGAAACTGGGTCACCGTCGGTGAATCCGACCGACCAATCACGATCCCCGTCGAATCAAACCGGAACACCGTATGCAGCTCAGCCGCATCCGCGACCACCCGATCCCCCAGATCCGTCACCTGCTTCGTGGCCTTCGTCAGCGACAACTCAAAGTCTTCAGCACTCTGCTTGAACCTCGACTCCCAATCCTCGGTCGTCTCGCTCATCGCTGTGGTCGTCACATACCGCTGTTGGACCTGGAGCAACACCTGATCCGGTAACTGATCGATCTTGGACTGCACCGTCTTCACCGTGGATGTCACAAACTGGGTCTCCGTCACGTCCACCACCGTGAAGTTCGTCACCCACCAAATCGAATCCACACCCGACGCCACATACGATCCGAACCCCGGACGAAACCCATCCACCCCCTCACCGACCGTGTACTCCCACGAAAACCGAGTAAACCGGGTATCCACCGGCTGACCCGCCGACGGCAGATACACATCCGACCCCGTCGCATACTCCCACACCCCACCAACCCGATGACACACCCGAAACCCAAACGGATGATCCCCACCCCCCGCATACCCCACATCAATCGACAACCGATACGTCCGACCCGGTGACGTCGGCAACCCCTCACCGCCACCATTCACACCCCGAAAGTAGTAGTTATTCCGACCCGTCGTCTGGGCATACGACGACGCCGGAGACGGCACCACCCCCGTAAACCCCGACGCCCCAAACACCAACACACCAGCAGCCACATCACCACCAGCCACACCCGTCAACACATGATCCGTCGCACTGGTCGTGGCGAACGTGGAGTCTTTGATGAGGTTGCCCTGTTGCGCCGCCACCCAGGCCACATCAGCCGCCGCCCGGGCGGCGGTGGCCGCCGTCGCCGCGTTGTTCGCACTCGTTTGAGCTTTCGCGGCCGCTGCGGCAGCGTCGACTGCGGCTCGATCGGTCCGGACAATCCACGCTTTGTCTGACCACACTTTCGGGGTGTTCCGGCCCCCGGTGGTGTCGATCCACAGCGTGGTTGGGCGGCGGTACTTCTGGTCGGGCTCCCCATCTTGAATCAGGATGTCAGCTTTTCCGCCTGCGACACCTGCCGCCTCGGCGGCTTTCTTCGCTGCCGCGTCCGCAGAGACTTTCGCGCCGCCGGCAGCCTCGGCCGCTTTACTGGCTGTCGTCTGTGCTGCCCTGGCCGTGGCGGCGGCCCCGTTGCTGAGGTCGGTGACGCTTTGCATGGTCTCGTTGATCTTGTACTGGGCAATGACGACCTCGTTGACTTGGTCCGCTGCTCGTACGCCTTTGTTGATCGCGTCCCCGATGGTGGATTGCTTCGCACCGAGCTCGACTTTCCATTTGGACGCGTCCACCAGTGAGCGTTGTCGACGTGCCACGGTGAGTTGCTGGTCAAGGCCGAGTGGTGGGATGACGAGGCGCACTCGCTCAGAAACGCTCAATTGGGTGATCGATGGGTCTAGGAGGTGTTGGTCGACGACTGCGGCGTCAATCGATACCTGAGTGAGTGAATGGGTGGTTGCGAACTCGGCTGCCCGTCTTTTCAACATGGCAGGGGTCGTCACGTCGTCCCACACGGCCGAGGCGACCACCAATCCGTGAACCGCTTGTGCGGCCTGGTTCACGGCCCCATAATGACCGATTCCTTGCGCGTCGGTGTAGAGCAGATCAGCCTCATCTGAGGCGCTCAACACGAGTCGGGGACGCGCCTGATTCGCTGGTAGTTCCTCGTCGGTGTCGAGTTCGGCGCCGGCTGGTTCACAGGCGGTGATAATCCCGACACTCGACATCGAGCGTCGCCAGTCTTGGAGGGTGCCGCCCCACCGGATCACTTGAGTGGACAGAGCGCCAGCACTCAACCAGTCCAGGTAGTTCACTCCATCGGTGCCGGTATAGATCCGCACGACCCCGCCAGCCGTGGAGTCCCAGGTGGAGCGTTTCAGGATCTCCATGGTCGACGGGTACGGATATCCACCAACGGAGCGGATGATCCTGGCATTGGAGTCAAGACTGTCGTCGACGAACCCGCGCACGATCTGTCTCATCGGGTCCGGCGAACCGTTCGGAAGAACCGCTTGAGCGTTGTGATTCGCGAGGACCAGGTCAATCCATTCCGATGGTTTGCCGTCGAAGCGGACATGAGGCTGAATCGTGTCGTTGAAGACAGCGAGGACACCTTCGGTTGTGATCTCCGTCACGGCGTCCGACGTGGACTCCGCGTCAAGGACTCTGAACCGCTCCGGGGTGGACTTGCCCTGTTCTCGTACCTCTAGCCAGGTGTTGCGAATCGTTAAGGAGTCGAACAGGGGATGATCCACTGTGATGGTGAATCTCAAGGACGGGGCGGCGTTCGGCTCCTCGACGATCACTGGATCGCTGAGGCGCGGTCCTGTGGGCAGACCGGAATCCATCAGGAGAAACCGGTCCGCGCCATCCAGGAGAAAGACCTGATATTTCGTGCTCATCCTGGCCAACCTTCCCGCCATGTGAATGTCACCTTCGCGGTGTCCGCACCCATGATGGTGCCCACCGCTGGGCTCGGACTCCCACCAGCCACGACAGGGTCCAAACGCAGTCCGTCAAGCCAGGAGGTGACGCCTACCGGAAGACTGGTTCGAGTTCCGCCCTGCACCAAGGTCACTGCTGACCCTGTGACAGTCGCCACGGGCATCACCGAGTATCCCGTTGGCGAAAGAGAGAAGCTCGTGCCCTTGGTGGAGGCGGCCACCACCACGGTGGTGAGGGTGTCTTTGTACCAATAGGGTTCCGCATCGACCGTCAGCGTGAACAGAATCGCTTGCGTGGACTTCCCCGGCCATGACCATCCCGACAGAGCTACCCGGCCTGTGACGTGCCAGCCTGGGTACTCTGCGAACCCCACGTCGACCCGCTGCCCCTGCAGCATCGCGCTCAATCGACGTTTGGCGGACCATAGCGTCTCACCCGATTTCAACACGCACGGCAGACTCAGGGCTGCCCGGGCGAACCTCGGCACACCCCCGGTCAACAGGGTGGACGTGTCGATGTCTACTCCGCCGGGAATCGGCGCCCACTGTGTCACCGGGGTGGCAGGGTCAAGGGAAGGCCCTTTGAGGACGTCCACCTCGGTGAGTTCACACCCGTTGATCATGATGCGAGTCACTGTGACACCCCCCTGCCTGACAGGCTGGCGCTGGCCGCCAGCCCCACAGATGTGTCATGCCGGATTGCTTTCGCTAATCTGTGGCCATCCACCTCGATAACGTTGCGCTGTTTCAATACGGCCAAGATGACCAAGAGCAGAGCGTAGATCTCATCCAAAGACGGCACCTCGGGTTCCGGTACCGACGCGGGTGCGCATGATCGCTTCAGCGGCGCGGGATCGAACGATGCCAGTGCCGGCACGGTTGAGGCTGTGAGCCTCAACGGTGTGGCGAGCATGCCGCGGGTGTTCGTGAGGAGTTCCTGGGCAGACTCCATCACTTGTGAGGTTGACTTGTCGATGCCCACACTCATGCCGAGTCCGAGATTCAGGCCAATCTCATCACGGAAGAGTGTGGACGGTGAGTGGATGCCGAAGAATGACTTGATCCCCGAGACGATATTGCTCATGAACCCAGAGATCTTGCCCATGATCCATCCTGCGGCGTTCGAGATCCCGTTCCACAGTCCCTTGATGAGGTTGAGCCCAGCTCCGGCGAATTCACCGACACGTCCCCCGATGGTCGACAGGAGCGCGCCGATGATTGGTGGAATAGCTTTCACGATTCCGCCGATGATCGCGGGAAGGTTTTTCACCAGAGCGACCAAGAGGACGATGCCCGCTTCAATCAACTGCGGAATAGCTCCGATGATCGCATCCAGCAGGCTCCCGATGATCTTCTGCTGAGCGCCGACGATGGTCGTGATGATCGTGGGGAGATCATTGACCAGAGCGATAAGGAGCTGAACACCTGCATCGATGAGTTGGGGGATCATGTCAGTGATCGTTTTGAGAACGACAGGGAGCAGTGAACTGACCGCGTCAATGATCTTGGGCAGTGCCTGAGGTACAGCGGTCACCAAGGTGAGAAACAGTTTGACCGCTGTGTCGAGCAGCGCGGGAAGCATGGCGAGGAGCGTGTCGACGATGCCGGGGAGCATGTCGGTGATCGTGTCGATCAGGGTCGGCAGAACCACCACGATGGCGTCGATGAGTCCGTTGAAAAGCTGGACACCCGCGTCGAGGATGGCAGGAATCATGGCGATGAGCGCGGCCACGAGAGGGGGAATGATATCGACGACGGCTTGGATGATCACTGGGACGGCGTCGACGATTGCGCCGAGGATCAGGGGTAGCGCGGTGTTGATCGCCTGGATGATCAGTGGGAGCGCTGTCGTGATCGCGGTCACCAAGAGAGGCATAGCGGTGGCGATCGCCTGGATGATCCTGGGGAACACGGCGACAATACTCTGGATGATTTGGGGAAGCGCATCGGTGATGGTGGCCAGGATCACGGGAATGGCGTTCGTGATCGCGGTCAGTAGCGCCGGCAGACTCTCACCGATGACGGCGATCAGCGCCTGAGAGAAGTCGACGACGACTTGCAGGAGGAGCGGCAGGGCACGGGTCACTTGGTCAGCGAGTGATGTGACCAGTGGTGGAATCATCGCAATGATGGGTTGGATGATTTGCGGAATTGACTGGAGGATGGCCGACACGAAGGTGGGGAACACCACGGTCCACTTGTTCACCAGGGACTGAATCAGGCTCGTGATGACGGTGGGAAGAAGCTGTGCTAAAGAGGACAGGCCGGTGGTGAGCGCGGTCGAGAACGATGCGAAGCCCTTGGTGGGACCGGACATGGCCTTCTTGATCCCGGTGAACGTGGTCGCGAACACGTCATGAAGTTTGAGGAGCGCTGTCGCCAGTGGCGAGTCCTCTTGGAAGAGTGGATTCGAGGTGAAGTCGCCGTGGCGGAGGATGCTCACCACACTGGTGTAGGCGTCGCCCAGCTTCGCCAGACCAGTGCGTAGTCCCAGCACTCCTCGAACGATTCCGCTGTCTTCTTCGAACAGTGGGTTGCTCGTGAAATCACCGGTCGCCATCAGAGTGAACAGAGACTCCATGCCTTGACCGAGCGGCTTGACACGATTCGTGAGGGAATCAATGGCGGGGATGGCGGCACTGAACACGTACTTCAAACCCGTCAACGCGGGTGACAGGAAGACTTCACCGAGACGACCCAGGGCAGCTTTCACGTTCGCGAGTGCGCCGGTGAAGGTCTCACCGGTCTTGAGTGCGGACCCGCCGAGCCCTTTTTCCATGGCCTCCTGGAAAGTGGCGAAATCGATCTCGCCTTTGGACACCATCTTGGACACTTCAGCTTGTGTCTTTCCAAGGTGGTCTCCGAGCATCTTCAGCACCGGCACGCCCTGAGACTGGAGTTGCAGCAGGTCGTCGCCCATGAGTTTGCCGCGGGCCGCGACCGATCCGAAGATGTTGCCGACGTTCTTAATCTCCAGTCCAGAGATCGCGGCGGTGTCGGCGACTGTCTTCAGACTGCGGGTGAGGTCCTCCCCTTGGCCAACCCCCGCCGCAACGAGCGAGGCAGCGACCGAGGCCGCGTCACCCAGACCATAGGCAGTGCCTTTGACTGAAGAAAGAGCGGAGGCCATGATGGAACTGACCTCGGCGGACGAGTGGCCGAGGCCTTCCAGTTTCTTGGTGGACTGCTCAATGTTGATCGCCCGGTTCATGCCCGAGGAGATGACCGTCCCGATCATCTTTCCGACGCCGAGGACCGCGCCGCCCTTCAGCAGCGCAGACTTCAGACCACCGGCGAAACTGGTGCCACTGGTTTTCCCAGCGGCGTCAGCATGTCCAGCCGCTGCGCCGAAGGACTTCTTGATTTCGGGTGCAACTTTGGAAGCGTTGGCGTAGACGGTCAGATAGGCGGCGCCAAGCTCGGTGGACATGGGCTCTCCTTCCGTCTACGCCGATCACGAGTTAGGTGAGGGGTCGGCCTCCGGGTTGGTCGGCGTACCAGGATCGGAAGTCGTCGATGTCGCGCCCGGCTGTCCCGGTGTGAGTGTGGGGTAGCTGGGGACGTTTGATGGGTTTGGGTTTTCCCGTTTTTCTGCCCGCGCGTTGCCAGTTTGCGCCGATCAGAGCGTCGACTTGGCTGGCGGCCAACGCCACGAGAGGACCCCCACCGAACCGGTAGTCGTACCACAGGTCATGTTCGGTGGGCGGTTGAACACTCATCATCGTGGCCGAGTCTCGTGGCAGCCACACGGCCATAGCTGCCACGTCCCGCAAACCCACCCCGGCGGCGATGAGCCGCCGGGGAGTGCCGTGATAGTAACGCTGAAAGTCAGCGGTCAGCGGCCCGCCGTACCGGCCAGTGAGGACGGCGAGCGTGGTGAGTTTGGGTCCAGGGCCACCATCGCCTCGGCGAGGAACTCACTGGCCGACTCGAAGGTCACCCGTTGGGTGTCCGGGTCGCGCAGCTGGTCCATGACCTGACTGGTTTGGGTGCCGAACAGGGCACGGATCATGCGTGGGACCAGCATCATGCTCGTCGCAGTGTCGGAGCCGAACTCGTTGAGCATGTCGAACAGCTCAACATCGTCCAGCGCAGCACCATCAACCGTCAGATCCAGCCCGTGCACTCTGATACGTGTCGGGCCGTCACCCGCGGGGTGCTGGTGGTCCTGCGGTCGCAGAACGTGGTTGACCGGTTGGACTGGTGCAGGCTGGACGACGGTGTGCTTGTGTTTGCGTTTGCTCATGGTCAGGCGGCCTTCGTCGCACCGTCATCGGTGTAGTCGATGAAGTAGGTGCCAGTGTCGTCCCGGTAGGCGGACATGTCGAACGGAAGCGCGACGACGTCGGAGTCAGAGAACGTCTGTTCGAAGCTCTCTGTGGTGTCGATCGCATTGGGGAACACGGTCCGGTGGAGTTTGCCTTGGTCTTCCATGTCGAACACCCACACCGCAGGTCCGGTGTCGTCGCCATCGTATGTGACGGTGGTCAGGTTGCCGTGGTCGGTGGTGGCCGGCGTCACTTTCACGGCGGCGGTTCCCCACTTCGCCGTCTGGGTTGCGGCGTTGAGGTTCTCGATCAAGTCCATGGAGAAGCCGACACTGTGTTCAGTGCGTGATTTCGAGACCTCGTCGCCACCCCACGCGTTGACCGCTTCGTAGGCTTTGTCGACCTTGCGTGACCAGCCATCGGCGGACACATAGCCTAGTTCGATATAGGTGTCAGGTAGCGGAGTGCGGGCACTGGTGGGAAGCGCAGTGCCGAGCGGGGCCCGAAAGACCGCACCGCCGACCTTCGGCTTGCCGGCCATGACTCTCTGTTTGCTGCTCACTTCGACTCCTTCTTGGTTGTGGTGGTGTCAGGGGTGTCCTGACCGAGGGGTGGGGTGGCCGGGACTTCGATCCAGCCCAGTGCGAGCCACTCTTGGGCTTGCTGATCGGGGACGGTTCGGGTCCTGCCCGTCAGGGGATGTTTGATGGTCATTGTTAGTCCTCCATTCGGTGTCGGATGATGACGGTCATGACATACCGGGGTGTGCCGGTGTCAGGATCAGGTTGTGGGTAGGGTCCGGCTTGCCAGCCGTCGAAGGGTGGAACCAGGTCCCAGTCATCGAGTGTCTGGTAGACGAGTTCGGCCAAGTGGGAGGCGTCTTCTTCGTTGAGCGATGACCAGCATTCGACAGTGACACGGGTGTCGCGATGCACGATGGTGCGGCGTCTGGATCCCCCGGATTGGAGACGGACGAACCGTGACGGTCGGTCGCTTGCCGGGACGGTGGTGGCGATAGGCACACCGAGGTTGGCGCTGTTGAGGTAGTCGATGGTGAGCTTTTCGACGTCAGCCCACATGGTGGCTCCTTACGCGATGTTGGCGAGAGTATGATTGCGGGCTTCGTTGCGGATCGCCTCACCGAGAACGACGACACCAGCCATGGCACGCGGGCCTTTCGGACCTTTGATGATTCGGGCTTCTTCAGCGACATAGCCGGGTCCGCAGCGTTGGGCGATGTCGGCGGCGAGGCTCTCGACGGCTTGTTGGGCATCTCCGGCTTTGGCTTCCCACTCCAACTCCCATTCGATCCGGCCCTTGTTGGGCAGTCTGGTGGTGCCGCCACGTTTACCCACAGGTCAGCCCGTCACTTTCCGAAGTTTGATGCGTCCGCCAGGCGAGCCAGGGCGCGGCCCGGTGGTGAAGTCCTCCACTTCGCCGACCTGTTCGAAGGTCTGGCCCTGCAATATCCAGTGGCTGCGAGGGGCATTGGGGATGGGCAGTGGCACCAGGAGGTCCACGTCGATGGTCACGGGCCGACGGTTGCCGATAATCGGCTGACTGGTGGCTGCGGGTGCCCAGGCGTAGACACTGACCTGTTCGGATACGCCCCACGCGTCGATGGGCGTGCCATGACTGTCACGCCCCTGAGGAGCGTAAGCACAGTAGAGGACGGTGCGGCGGGGTGGAATCATCACCGCCCCTGTCGACGAGCGTCCGCAGTGGTGTCGACGGTTCCTGACCGGCGTCGACCTCGACAGATCGAGCGCAGCAGGTCAAGCTCGGAGGGCAAGAACATGCCACGGCGCTGCTGGGTGTTGTCCACCGTGGTGGATTGTTGAGTGCTGTATGGACCGAAGACATCCGTGGTGGAGGTGGTGGTCACGCCAGTCGCACCACGGTCAACCCAGCGGAGGATCGCTCCGCGCAGAATCGACCTCAGTTGGGCGGTTTGGGTAGCAGTGAGTCGGCCCTCATCGGCGAGGCATGGGGCGACGAGCATGGCCTGCGCGACACCGTCATCAATCATCGCCTGACCCTGTTTCAGGTCAAGATCGGGTGAGAACACCAGGAGGTCGTCCACGGTGATGATGCGGCTCATGGTGCCTCTTTCCGCTGAAGAGACCGGTGGGGAGAGAACCTGGCTCTCCCCACCGGGTTGGTCAGTCGTTGTCTTCCTCAGTGGTGATGACCTGCGCACCCAAAGTGGTGTTGGCGCGCTGGAGCAGGGGCAGCGCCACTGCGGAGGCCAGCACGTCGAGGCCTTCCGGATCGGGGTGACCGAACGCGGCGGCGAAAATCCCGGCCTGTTCGTTTGCAGCGATGCCGTAGTCCGGCTGGATCGCTTCGGCAGTCACGCCGTAGGACGTAGATCCGAGGCCTTGACCGTCAATGTTGATCACACCGGTGGGAGGCAGAAGCACGACAGTGCCGTCGGGCCACACACTCCGGCCGAAGTTGAAGCCAGAGTAGGCATCGTCCGCGATGATCACATTCCCGATACCCGCATACCCAGCGAGGACGTCACGGACATGCTGAGCGGAGACCCGTCCAGGTAGGTTGTCGGTACGACCGAGCGCGTAGGCGATGATCTGGGCGTTCTGCGCCAGGGTGTTCATGACCGCGTTGGACAGCATGATCGTGGTCGGAAGGCTACCGTGGGACGTCTTCTTCACTTGGTCGCGCCACCTGATCAGATCGTCAACCGGTAGAGCACCCGCAGTGTTCCACCGTTTCGTCTTGGCCGGCAATGGGAGCGTCAATGCTGGATCACGACCGTAGTCGATGGTCGCACGAATGCCGTTCTCGTCCAGCGTCACTCGACCGGTGGTGACGGCTTCGACGCGGGCGATCTCCAACCGGGCGGCGATCCCAACGCCGAGCTTGGCCGCGTACTCCTCCAGCAGGGTGCCGAGCTGGTCAAGCTTGTCGGCCCACTGCAACTGGGTGTATTCCGACACGGGCAGCTTCCGTGAGATCGGGGGCAGCTTGCCCTCCTTGGTGATCTTCGGACCCAGCAACCCGTAGGGCGCGGGAGTGTCGAACGCTCGGTACTGCGCCACATCAACCGACGTGGTATCAGATGCGTCGAACTCGTACATGAGAGTCGGGTTCTGCTTCGGTGGTAGCCACTGGGTCAGCGGCATCGAGGACTCGAACGCTTCGGCGGCGGCCTGGGCGGCACCGGTCAGCTCGACCGCAGTCTTGTAGTCAGTGTTGATGGACATGATTTACTCCTTCTCACGCGGTCGCGGGGGCCGCATAGTCGACGCCGACGAACACGAACTGTCCGGTCGTGGGGGTCTGATTCGTCAAGATGGGCTTGGTGGGAACGTAGGCCGGGTCGATGATGCCTTCGACCATCATCGAGACTTGGACCACCGTGGTGGTCACACCACTGAAGTCCGCGTGCAGCTGCTCAGGATCGAGCACGAACCCAGCGAGGTACTGGCGTCCGTCGGTCGCATTCGGATCGTACGGGCCGTATTCGGCTTGGCCGGTGAGCTTGCCTAAGGGCAGGCCAGCCGGGATGATGCCGTTGGTGTCGTAGTGGATGCCTGGCTTGAGTAGCGAGCGCAGCACCGCGACGGCGATCGTGTGACCGTCCGCATGAGACGAGCGAAGCCAGCGATAATCACCGTTGCCCGGCGTCACCTTACGAGTGACTGAAAAGTCAGCCATGATAGTGGTCCTTTCGGTTAGTTGTTTTTCTTGAATCGCTGTGAGAACTTGTCCCGTGCCTGGCCGACACTGGTCACGCCACTGTGCGTGGTCGTACCACGACCTTGATGCGGATCCGGCGCCGGACGCCGAGGCTTGGTCGCAGCCTGATAAGCCGCGGTAATGTTCTTGACAGACTCGGCGATCTCCTCCGGAGTCGATCCGGTCACCAATGCGGCGAACTCGGGCTCCAGTTTCGCTGATCGAGCGGCTTCACGACGCGCCTCAGCCGCCTCGTAGTTGGCCACCTTGGTTCGCATGGCTGCCAAGGCCTCAGCTTGCTTCTGTTCTTGCGACTTCTGGGATTCCACAAGCTTGTCGTACTCGCCAGCTTTCGCCTGAAGCGGCGCGATCCGGCTCGCGATGATCCGGTCGAGATCAGCTTGCGTGAACGTCCGCTCCGGCACGATCACTGGCGTGATCGGTGGCGTCGTTGGGTCGGTTTGTGCCACAGGGTCAGCCAAGTCCGTGTTGGCCACCTTTCCCTGAGGGGCGGTGTTGTTCTCACTCATTGGTTTCTTCCTTACCGTTGGAATACGTGAACCCCGATAACGCACGGGTGAGCGAACTCAGGTAAACTGAAGCGTGAAGCGGGACGACCCTCTGCATGGCGGAGGAACTAGCCCCGCTTCACCTTTGCTTCAGAGCGATTTCTTCAATCTTTCCTTGCCACATGACGAAGACACTGGTGATTTCTGGCCCGCTTCTGGTCAAGTTGTATGCCGCAAGAGCTTCTCGCAAGGCGTCGGGGAACTCCTGCTCACCCAGGTCGACAATGAAGTTGCTCTTCACAAACTCGTGACGGTCCCACGCCGTGTTGACTGCCTTCCAAATCCGAGGGATGACGCTTCCAGGCGAGTTCCTCACCGGGGACTTGAGCTCAACTTCGATGCCACCATGGTCAATCCACACAAAGTCATTGCTTGGCTGTCGTTGCCCGTTGACCCTCTCCCCCAAGGGCAACCACTCGACTTGCTGGGAGAGCGGAAGGTCAGGGTTGATGGCTTGCAGGCGTTCCAGAAACTGGATTTCACCCGGTTGTAGGTCACCCACTATAACCCGTGGTGCGACACCGAGAGCGTCTTGGCGACTCTTCCAGCCCTTGTCTCCCTCGAAACCAAGGGGGGACGCTCCGGGCTGTCTTAGCGGTCTCCCGCCGGTCGCACCCGCTTGCGTCTCAGGTTTGCGGGCGTCGTTGATGATCCCTTGGCCGCTCTTGCGCATGGCGGCGACTGTCTGCTTCCCTGTCATCTCTGGTTGGTGGGACCGATCGTAAAGATCGATGTAACGTTGCTCCTGGACCGTGGGTTCCCAGTCCATCGGGTCACCCCGGTATTCCTCAGCCGTGCATCCACAGTAGTAGTGGTAAGAGCGGCCACTGTAGCCTCGGGTGATTGCCGTTCGTCTGCTCCAGTAGGACGGGCCACGAGTGACGAGTATGGCGCAGAAGGCACACGGGTTTCCGTCCGAGACGCGCCGCCACAGACCCCCAACGGCTTCAGCGGAGCGGGCGACAGTCTCCCGCCCGGGCGCGAGGGCCTCCCGCATCGCTCGACCCACCAAGTCACTGACAACCTGATTCCACGCTTCCTCGGGTTTGACGTGCTCCCGGGCGACCGTGGCTTGGGCTAGACGCGGGGCCCAGACAATCGAGTCCACAGCCTGACTAACATCCCACCGGGGTGTGATGATCGGCAGAGTCGTGTCACCGTATTCACAGGCACGGTACCGGCGCAAGTATTCCCGAGCCAGAGCGGTGCCCTGCTGGTGGGCGTGAAGCAGCAGCCCGAGCATCTGTTCCAGCCACGGATCGATGCTTCCGCGAATGTCTCCGGGGTTGATCAGACGAGTCCACTCCAGAGTTTGACCGGCGACGGTCGCGCCGAGCGCGGCCTGAGCACGTCGATGCTGATCGGTGAGGTGCCGACCCTCCGATGTTGTGGCCACAATTTAGGCCTCACTTGTTTGACGAGTGGCACTGGCGGCGATCACGTCAGCAAGCGTGGGATTGACCGCCCGGTCCGTTGCCACCTGCTGCTGTTCTGCGTCAGACAATCCGATACGATCGAGTGTGACTCGAGAACTAGCAGGAAGGATTCCAGCGCCGACCAGTTTGGATGCCTCGTCCGCCTTCGCCGCACTGGTCGGAGTGGCCGGGTCAGCCCACCGACACGACACGTCGGCGAACCCCGGCGGGATCGTGCCGTCGCGGACGAGGCACACGAGTTTGGCGACGTTGAGCCAGGCCATGCCCAGCATCTGGCATCGGCGCTCAGCCTTCTTAATCAACCGAACCTCGGATGCACGAATCGCATCAGCGCTGGACGGGTTCGCTGTCGCCGACACCCCGAAGTAGGTCTCTGGGATGCCCGCCACAGAGGCGGTCTGTGTGGCCAGCGCCTTCAACTGCTCGATGTGAGGGCCAGCCTCGACCTGCGGAAAAGTCTCGATCTTGGGCAGATTACCGTCATCATCAGCTTCAATCGTCCACAATGCCGCGGTGATCGTTTTCCATCCCTCAACATCGTCCGGGGTGGCCCCCATGACGACGCGTTGAGGTCCAGAGAAGAACTCGCGATTGACCCCCATGGCGAGCAGGACGCGGCCGGCTTCGTCGACTAGATCACAGATCGGTCGGCTGATCTCAGAGTGACCCAGCCGCGACGACGCCGATATCCGGTTCGGCATCATCACCACCGGGACGACACCCAGCCGGTGAATGTCGCGCTCCTCATCGCGCCATTGGCCGCCATCCTTGACCAGGGAGATCGTCTCATCCGGCAAGAAGAGGCTCCCCCGATCCGGCTCTCCCTTGACGGTCGGATTGAGACGCAGAGCCGCCGACAGGCGGCGCATCCGATGATCCCAGACACCAGTCATAGTCTGGCTAGACTCAATGCTGACCAGAGGCTGGTCAGTTTCGGTCTCACCAGAGCCCACCTCGACGAACCCTGTGCCGTAGATGAAGGAATCGAAGTGCGCCAAGCCGGACTCGACACTCAACTGGTTGACGGCATACACTCGGTCAAGACCGAGCTTGCCGGACGGATCGTTCCAGCCGAGGAACTGGATCCGCTCTTCCAGCGCGTCGACGACGATCCCGGCCCAGCCAATGTGCGGAGCCTGACTGCGCATCTTCTCGGGAACGTTGAACCCAACATTAACGACCTCATGAGTACCCTCGTAGTACTGGCCCTTGACTCTGTTGGTCCGTTTAACGCGCGCGAGCTGGCCTGCCATGTCTTTGATGAGTCCTTGCTCATAGGAATCCATGAGATGGCCACCTCCCCAATTAGTTCGTGAGTCCCCACCGGCCCTTTCCGGGCCGTCTCTTCCCCTCGGGCATCTTCTTGCCGGAGACTCCGGCGACACGGGCACCCATGACGGCGCCAACCATGGCGGTCGCCGCATCAATGACTTTCAATGAGTCGCGGGTGACCTTGCCCAAGGATGTGCCCCAAGGGTTGGGGCGAGCTTTCGCATTGTGAACGTGTCGGCGCAGCGTGGGCGACCCATCCCACCGCAGCGGACCAGCCTCACCTTTCTCTGCGTTGATCCATTTCGCCACCAGCTCGGCGGTCTTCGTGAACTCCCAGTTCCGATGCGCCGCGCCCGGAGTCGACAATCGCATGTCAAACAACACCGGCGATCCGTTCCGGCCTGGTGACGCCCAGATGGGCAGTCTGGCGCGGAAGTCCCGATCGAGTTCGTCGATCATATGCGCCCAATACAGGGCTTCATCCTCATCATCTTTGGCCGGCCCCGGATCAATCCCCAGCCACATGACACGATAGGTTGTCATCGCCTGTCGAACCATCGAATCGACATCCTCGCGTGGTGCCAACCACGCATCACCCCGACGACCCCGAGGCCGCTCCCACACCCCCGCTTCGAACACTCGGTAATCCAACGTGCAGCCAATCAGCGCCGTGGCATCCTCCGACTTCGAACAGTCCAAGAACAGAGCCACTTTCGTGTGATCGGGAATCTCCGTTTCGGCGGCCAGTGCGTCGAACTTCGCCGCTTCGACCCAAGCGTCTTCTTGAGAGGCCAAGCCGTTGAGGTAGAAACGGATCGTGTCAGCCACCGAAGTGCGCGGATCCAGCATCTCCGCCGACAGGCGCTCCAGATCCGACCACGGCGCATCCATATACGCGGCTTTCAACCCACGCATCCGCCCTGGATGAGTCATGATCTGCGTGTCCGGTGGGGCCTCCACCGAATCATAGAGAATATCCCGCACCCCCGGATACGACCCAGCCTGTTGCTTCTGCCACGCCTCAAAGCTTCGCTCAGCCACCGAATCAAGACCCCGCATGTGAGCATTCGTGAACTCGCACACCCTCGCCTGAATCTGCCGTGGCGACTTCGCCACATTCCGCCGCGCCACCGCCGCCACCCTCGAACCACCAGACGAATCGGTCATATGGTGGGTCTCGTTCAAGATCCCGAAGGTCACCGGGTCACCCTCCGAACTGGCCTCCGACGATGTGGTCACCTCGAACCGGCCGCCGGTGTCCTTCAGCACTGTCCGGGTCGCGCCGCAATCCAGGCCGTAGAACTCCTTCGCCTCACGACCCCACTGGGCATTCGCCACCCGCAGCAAGTCTTTCGATTGTTCTTCCGAATTACTGGCAACTTGTACGAGCGGCATCCCCCGACGCACCCCAACCGGTCGCCCATGAGAGAACCCACTGAACTCGACCGGGCCACACAGTTCCGCATTCCCCATCGCTGCAGCGAACGGATCCTTCCCCGTGCCCTTCGCGCCCCGCTTCACACCCGACCGATACGCGAACCGGCCATCTTCATCCACCAGGTACCACAGAATCAGAAAGCGCTTCTGACCTGGCGTGAACCTCCAGTGCCGACCCGTCAGCGGATGGATCAGCCCAGGGTCACCAGTGCGCCACTCGGCCCAGTCAATCACCCGAGGCCCAAGACTCATACCCGCCAATCGCGCCCGCTCATCCGGGTCATCTGGCCACGGGATCGAACACCAGGCACCCGAGGTGGCATCGATCCAATAGCCGGGCAGAAGCAAGTCAGAGGTTGCGGTAGTCATCCAAGCTCACCACGTCCGCTGACACCTCGGCGACTTCCGGCACGTACCGTATCCGCAGGTCTCTGCGATAGTCCACCGTCGTGCCAAGCACTCGTTCCCGATCGCGGATCTCCTTCGCCAATCGGGTGTCGCCGATGTCGAACCGTGCCACGAGACGGGCCGTGTGCTCGGCGAACATCCAATCAGCATCCGCCCACAGCACACAGTGAGGCATCGACGAGATCGTCTTCCACCACCGCTTCGTCTGCGGGGGCCACGGTTTCCCATCCGGCTGGCGCACCGGAAGACTACGCCCACCGTGGAACGGGACCTCGACCACCTCAGTCCAGTCATGGACCTGCTTGTGTCGAGTCACCGCCTGGCCTTGAGGTTTTGGCTTACGTCCCGTCACGGGCATAGCCATCACCTCCATCAAACGAATCGGACTCCCGTCATGCGAATAAACCGACCACGTGTGTACCGCTCGACCCCTGCATGACGGTATCCGGGCCCCTCCACCGCATCGATGAACACATGCATACCTTTGCCGGAGACAGAACGCTCGGCGTACACAACAGACTCGGGAATCGCCGCGATGAACTCTCGGGCCGCCCGGTCGTCCATATGATCAAGGTCATAGCATCCAAGTCCGTCACCGAGCATGACCCCAAACCCATCACCGGCGCCACCGGCGCGCACTGATCGATAGTCGGTCCATGTGCCCGGCATAGTCGATGACGCCGGAGAACCATCGGCCTGGATCGGTCTCTTGCCGTCAGCGCGCACCCATTGGTGCCGTTGAGTCATCGAGGTGGGTAGCGCGTGTGCTCGATGCCACGCGACCCGACAACGGGTGGAACAAAAACGTGTGTCCGCAGGCTGACGCCAGTGAAGCCCAACTCCGCATCTCTCACACTTGCGCATACCGCAAGTCTACCACGAGACTCGGTATACTAGCCTGTCACAGCGCTATTACCGTAACAGATGGAGGACGGATTAGGGCGGTTTGCCCACCAGTCTGTCGCCGAGTGAAGCAGACCTCCTCAGCGCCCCCGAGAGGCAAACCTAGGGTCAGCAGGAACCACACCAGGGTCGCTGGACCGTTTTGCACAGATTGTCAGGCCCTATGTGTTCCGTCCCCCCCTCGCCTCGGATGGGGGGTCTCCCCCTTGGGGTCAGACGTCGGAAGGATGACGGTAGACGCGGCGGGGTTTCAGCCTCGCTTGGCCAGCGGCGATCTCCTGGCGGGTCTTGTCGGCGTGACAGTCATGGCAAAGACCTTGACCATTGGCGAGCGTGTCGGGGTTGATCCCTTGGCGTAGGCAGTCGGCGTGGTTGGTGATGTGGTCGGCTTCGGTGGCTTTGGCTGTTCTGCAGATGCGGCAGGTTTTGTCGCGTTTCAGGATCTGGCTGCGGAGTTTGGGTGGGAAGGCTGCTCGATGTCCTGACCAGGAGGTGTTCGTCATGTCGTGGTTTCTGTGGGGATACGAAAGGCCACCAGCGTGGGTGGCCTTTGACACTTCTCTGTACGTTACGTGAAGACTAGTCCGAGTTTGTCAAGGATGTCAATGATCTGGGTGGTCGGCGTGTCGTCGACCGTGCTTGGCGGTGGTTTCTCGTAGGGCTCGGGCGTCGCCGAGGTTGTAGGCGGGGCGTCCGTTGAGTGTGCCGTGGGTGGCGAGGGCGCCGGTTTTGATCCATCCGGAGACGGTTTGCTTGGGGTATCCGGCGGTGACGAGTTGGGCTTGGGTGACGAGTTGGTCGTCGGACCATTGGCGGCGTTGGGTGCGGGTGGTGTCGGCGTCGTAGGTGGTGCCGCAGTGCTGGCAGCGGGCGGTGTGGGCGCCGGGTGGGCAGGTGATGGCCCAGTGGTGGTTGCGGCATTGGGGGGTGTCGCAGTCGCCGAGGTATTCGCGGTCTTGGGGTCGGTCGATGATGTGGGTGAGTTGTTGGGTGAGGTCGCGGGTTTCATGCCAGATGTCGCGGGCGGCGGGGTGGAGGCGGGCGGTGTGGGCGTGGTTGGAGAGCCAGCGGGTGAGGGTGCGAATGTCGTTGAGGGCTGGTGCTCGGAGGACTTGGGCCCAGCCGGTGAGGACGGCGGTGGCTTGGTCGCGGCAGTCTCGGGCGGCGGGGTTGTACGGGAGTGGGGCTGCCATGCCGAGGAATTTAGCGCCAATGCGTCGGAATCGGGTTTGTTTGGTTTCGGCGGTGGCGAGTTCGGTCCATTGGGTGGCGATGAAGGCGAGGTCGGCTTGCCAGATGCCGGTGCAGCCGGGGCACCAGGAGGCATTGTCGTGGGTGGTGGCGTTGTGGCAGATGTGGCATTCGCTCGCCTCTCGGCTTGTCATGTTTCGTTTCCTCTCGCCTATTTGTGAAATCTTAAAGGTGTGCTATCTGTGGTTAAGTAGTGAACTTAAGTTAGTCTCGGCCACTAGAAAAGTTGCGGTAGAGGGGTGATAGAACCGTTGTCGCCTTCGGCGGCGACGGAACGATCCAACGCGAGTTGGCGAGGTTATCCCGTAGGGATAACCGAAGGTCTTCTTCTTCCTCTTCTTCTGCCATAGCCCTGCCACGACTTCGCCAAAGCTACTGCCATGGCTGGCGCGATGGCACCTGCCATCCCTCGTGCCATAGCAGGCCCCTATATATACAGTCATGCCCGAGCCCATTCCTTCTCGACGCACCAGCGGCATCCGGGATCAGGTTTGGCTGCTGAATGCCACTTGGCATGCGCACCCTTCTGTCCGCTGACTCGCTTCTGTTCCGACAATGCCTTGCGTTCGTCCTCGGTCTTGTTCCACCTGGTCCAGTTGCGAACCTCCCAATAGTCCTTGTGATCAATCCACAGGCCCACTTGCACGAGTGTCTTGGCATGCTTGTCACGGGCCGGGATATCTTTCCCGATCTCGCCGAGCGCGTACTTCGGAATGATCCCGTCTCGGCCATGAATGTTGCGGCGAATGTAGAGCAGTCCCTCGATGTAGAGGTACTTGGGCATTCCACCGACCGCAGCGATGTCGTCATCGTCGTTGATCCAAGGGTCAATCTTCTGGAACACGGCTCCAGGGTTGTTACTCATGGCGACGTTTCCTCCTTGTCTGTGGCCCGTAGGGGCTGTGTTGTGCATGGATGCCACGGCGTTGCGATAACGGCGCCACCGCATCCAGTCCGGCGCATGCGTGGTTGAACGTCTTGATGACGGTTGTCAGATGGCTGGTGATCGTGGCGATGAGTGCTTTCCATCGCATCATCCACACGGCCACTACTGCGCGAGCGAATGCATTCTTTATCATGGTCACCTCGACTGACTCACTGATCACCACAAGACTGGTCGACAGTGCCGTTTGATTGCCCGAACACGCTGGCGTAGTCACGGGGTCACCTCCGTGGTGGTGATGTGTGGGACGCGGGTCCCGTCGTGGTTGGTGGTGAATCCTTGGACGATGCGGCGTCGATAGGTGCGTTTCGGTTCGGCGGGTGTGGGGGTGGCGGTCGGTGTGGCCGGGTTGTCCAGGATGGTGTCGAAGGCAGCACCCAGGCGTTGGCTGAGGGCCCGGATGAGGTCTTGGGCTTCGATGTCGTCAAGGAAGCCGGCGATGGCACGACCATTCCTCGCCCAGCAAGTAATATCGTCATGAGTGATCATTCTGGTAACCCTCCTGTGAAGAGTGTGGGTGGCTGGTAGTTGAGCCACAGGGATTCAGTGCGGGGTGTGCCAGTCATGCAGGTGGTGTCGAGGTCGATACGTGTCCAGTCGGCCAGCTCGACGTCGTACAACTCTGATCGGTATCCCGACAGGATGATCTTGCCGGTGCAGGTTTTCAACACGTGGAGCAGGTCGCTGTGTTGCATGGGTGTGCCCATTTCCACGGTGTACATTCCGGCGTATCGCGTGGTATCCAGATAGGGTGGATCGATATAGAACAGGGTCTCCGCCCGATCATAGGAAGCGATCAGACGCAGGGCATCCATGTGTTCGATCGAGACCATGCGCAGCCGTTCAGCCGCATCGATCAACCGGTCACAATACCCATCCAAATAGCGGGCCAGTGAATGGCGGGTGGTGCCGCCTTGCACGAACCGCCAGCCCGAGGTGCCGTTACTCCGCGATCCCCTGCCTTGAGTCAACCTCACCCACACCCGATGAGCAATCTCCACATCAGTGCCACCTTGACCGGTGGCGCGAGACTCCATGTACAAGTCACGACAATGCGGCGTCAACACACACATCCGATGAAGAGCCTGCGGATCATCACGCAAAACACGCCAAAACGTCACGATCTCCCCATCAAGGTCATTGACGGTCTCAATCCGAGACGCAGGTTTCGCGAGCAGGACGGCGAGTGCTCCGGCGAAGGGTTCAACGTAATGCAGGTGATCGGGCATCAGAGTGACGATCCTGTCAGCCAAGCGTTGTTTGCCACCCGCGTACGGCATGGGAGGTTTCATGGGGCCACCTCGTCTCCTTCGTCGTCCCATTCACCGCCGTGACAATCCTCATGCACCGACACGCTAGTTTGGTCGAACAACTCTAGCGGAGCCGGAACCAGCCTCATCGCCTCACCGAGGTGAATCTCGTCTCCACACTCGAAACACACGGCTTCATACCGGGCAGGAAACCCACTCATAAGTCGGCCTGCCCCACATCACTCTGTTCAGCATCGATGCGGTCCCACAACTGCGCTGGGTCCTGCAACGCTTCAACCAGGGCCGACAACTGAGCCGCCTTCATGATCGCCTGGTGACCAGTCATAGCGTCAAAACGCAGCACGCCTCGAATCTGACGGATGATGTGCCCGTAAGCCCACATATACGCGTCGGCAGCAGACGAACTCATACGGCCACCTCCACGAGTTTTCGTCCTCGTGGCGCATCAGCAGCGAGCATGCTTCGCCTGACCGGGAGGACGGGCACCACACGGTCAGCCTCAGTCTTGCCCGGGCAGATGTTCGCTGGGTGTTCTCGTGGTGACCCGTCCGCCAAAGCAGGCACCCACACCCCACACCGGTCACAGTGGGCATGAAGCTGATGCAACGCGTGACGTCTGAACCTCAGGTCTGGCTCATCGTCGGTTCCCCGTGCTTGGTATCCGCACCACACACACACCCACTTCGCTGGTGTCCGGTCGCATCCCCACGGGCCACCCCACCCCTTATCGACCCTCACCCTCACGAAACACCCGAGGACCGGGTTGCCATCCTCCAGGGCCTGTTTCGCCATCGCCAGTGTCATACTCATGATTCGGCCTCCCATAGTGTGCGGGTGACCGACCGGTATGCCCGGTCGTCACGAGGCCTGGACGGGTGAGACCATCCTTTGCGAATTGGCCTCTCTGCTACCACATGCCAATCGACGGCACGCAGGGACGCTCCCGTCTCGCCTTGTTCGGTGTAGGTGATGACCCTCTGCCAACCCAGGGCCAACGCCGCCCTGGTCAACGCCCCGTATAGCATCGACGACGCGTTGCGTGTCCCATCAGTGGCGACCCTGGTCACTTCGACCGTCAACCCGTCATCCAGCACGGGTGCGACCGGTCGACCAGCACACCCCACACCCACCAAGACACCAGTCTCGTCGGCCACACCGACACGAATACCCAAATCCCCGACCGGTGGACAGTGATGACGATGCCACCTGCACACACCATCAACCAACGTCGCCCACGAGATCGGCACTAGATGAAGACTCATGCGGCCACCTCCAATAGTGTGCCCTGGTGGGCGTGTTCGTGACCGAGGCAGGCGTCCCACACGGCTTCGCCGATGACAGGGTCGACACAGTTGCGCATCACTTGTCGGCGCATGTACCGGCCCCACGTGTCGGCGCACGCCGGGAGAGTGATCCCATAAGCTTGTTGGAAATCGGTTTCTTCAGCACACTCCATGGGTGACAGGGTGGCTTTGCGACGCCGGTACGAGGACTTCCTGTCCCGCGAGATCCGCAACCCATACGCATCGACCGCGACCATCGGCAGCGATCGGTTCGACCACGCGTAATGCCGCCCCAACTGCCCGGTGGGTGGAATCAAGGGCGGATAGTACGGAATCACATTCTCCACCAGGAACGCCGTGTCGGGTGGGCAGAAGGATTGCAGGAGGATGATCTCCCCGTACAACATGTCCAACCGCGGGTACACGTAATGACCCCGAGCATGCTCAAACCGGCGCAACTTCGAATGCGACGGACACGGCGGCGACGTCCAGATCAGACCCCACCCATCCATGAAATGCTCCAACAGATACTGGTGCGCGTCCCCGATGACCAGATCATCACCCGGCCACAGAGTGGCGTACGCCTCAGCAACCTGCGGATCCAACTCCACCGCCGTCACCTGCACATCCACCGGCCACCCTGCCCGATTACCACCAATCCCGGCATACAGATTCAAGACTTTGGTCATGCCACGACCCCCGTTCTCATGGCGGGCATCACGTTCTCCATCGTGTCAGCGAACCCCACCACACTCTTCGCTTCAGCCGTCACCATCACCACATCCAACACGTGTCCGCGTGTCTGCCAGCCCCGATCCGACACCGGTAGGAACACAATCTGGACACCCCCATCCAGCCGGGCAGCCACCCGACACCCATCACCAGTCACCTTCCGACACACCACACCCACTCTCATCATGAGCCCACCACCCATAAAACCTTGTCCTCCAACAGGTCAGCCAGGTTCACTGGGTCCACCATCCCCAGTTCCACCTCTGGGGTGTAGGAACGCAAGGCCTCCATGATCACGCGCTTCACCGGCGCATTGACCACGAAGTGAGTGCCGATCACCTGGTTCTGCACTTCACGGATCTGTTCCACCAAGCGGTTGAGATCCTCCTCAGCCCCATTCGCCAGATGCTGTAGCGAGTCTCGAAGCTCCTCAAACCGGGTAAACACCACACCCACGGCATCCATGTCATTCATGCGGCGCTCCTCTTATCGATCACTTCAATCCACATTTGCACCGTCACAGCCGCCACCCGAATCAACTCGGCACACAACTTGGCGAGGTCGCTCTCGGCCAGGGACTCGGCTACCTCCTCCAAGAGAATGTCGGCAAAGCTCAGCGCTCCTGCCTTGGCTTGCTCTTCGGCTGAGTGCTGGCAGATCAGCCGAAGCATGTCCCCCCGGAAGGTGTTCACCATCGGATCAGTCGGGAATTGCTTTGTCGGCCCGGTCCCGTCGGGTAGGTGGGACTG
This sequence comes from Propionibacteriaceae bacterium, assembly GCA_031285845.1. Taxonomy (GTDB): domain Bacteria; phylum Actinomycetota; class Actinomycetes; order Propionibacteriales; family Propionibacteriaceae; genus WQYJ01. The sequence goes on along the minus strand of JAITVK010000022.1, from coordinate 105,823 downwards.
GTCACCCCACCGGACCGTCCGACGTTTACGCTCGGCCCTCACATCACACAGCACCCGGTCTGTGGCCTCCCACGACTCACGGGTGTGCATCCACGTGGGCGAGTCAAACAGGCCGACCGTGTAGAAGCCCCGGATCAGCAGGCGAGCGGGCAAAGAGTCGTCTAGGCCCACGGTCCAAGCGTGCCTAGCACGTGCTATCCAATACCTCATAACAGTGCCTCCAATCGGTCAGCGATGTCCGAATCAGCGCACGGCCACTCTTGCGAACACCAGGAGCAGTACCCGTCCTCCACACCCTGGTGCGCGCCTCTCATCTCCACCACGACTCGCCGGATGCCCGACTTAAGCTGCACAATGGCAGCCATGCGAGCATCCGCTACTTCCTCCCACGTCTCTTCCCGACTCATAGCAGTGCCTCCAAACGGTCAGCTATGGCGAGCACGGGGCATGGCCACCTCACAGCCACAATGTGCGGTACCGAGCACCCGGCGCAGTAGTCGAAGGGCGACCGCTCGTGGTCCGGGTCACGCGGGTGCATCACCCTAATCGCCTCGACCCCCCACCGGATACCCGCCCGGAGGTCTCGCACCTGGTGGATCGCCTCGTCCCGCTGGTCGATCAGCCCATAAGCCTGGGCTTGGCTGATGCGGCTCATAGCAGGGCCTCCAATCGGTCGAGGATGCCGCACAACTGGCACGGCTTGTAATAGCTATCCACTCCCATGCCGACAAAAACCCCATCGGGACCATGTGCGCCGTGACGGTACACGTCACGGTGCCAGGCACGGATCTCGTCGATCGCAGACCGAACACCCGTCTCAAGACATTCGATCCGATCCTCCAAGCTGATCAACTCCTGCGCGATAAGAACCACATTCGATGTAGAAATAGTCAGTACCCGACCCACAGCGGCAGCCCCAGCAAACTCTTCCTCGGTCATAGCAACCCCTCCAACAAGTCGACCTGTTCGCCAACCTGGGTCAAAGCATCCGCCGGGTCATCGGTGATCACATACCCAGCCTGGTCGAAGCACCCACCCACGAACTTGACTGTCTCCCGGATCCCCGCCCGCAACCGTAGACACTCATTCACCGCATCCACCACCTGCCAGCGCAGATCCTGGATCGACGACCCACTAGCGATCACCACCGGCATATCCATGATCCGACCAGACTCCTCCAAATCAACCAACACCCGCCTCAACCCGCCAGACCCACCCGGTCGCTCGTCCGACACTCCCGTCACTTCCTGTTCCATGACTGAATCTCCTTCTCAATCGCATCACCACAAACATCGACCCGACGACTCGTCGATGTGGGCTTCGGCGTGTGGACACTCACCCATCCACCAATCCACACCAGACCGAGGATGAACCCGAGGATCATCCCAGTCAGAATCAACCATTCACTCATCGATCGCCTCTTTTGTGTTGATGGTGATCCAGGCACCCTCAGTGATGCGGTCTCCCCACACTTTCGTTGCTGTCAGGACTGTTACTTGTGCGTCGTCGGCCCACACTCCGGCGTCGGTTAGCGCATCAAACGTGGACCGACACACCTTGTCAATATCGGGTTTGCGAGTCATTGGCGCGTGGAGGAATCTAGGACGTAGGTCCTTCCACTGTTTCCCTGTCCTGTAATGGGTCTGTGGGCGCCGGAAAAGGAACTGGACCTGCACAGTCACCCCACTGTGCTCGATCGGTGTGAACTCATCATCACGGTCCATCGCATCCATCGCGGCGGCCTTCACTGCTTCGCGCCACGGGCGCACCCGAGTCGATGATTCCCTCATCCCATAGCGGGTTCGAATCTTCGACCCCTGCGGCGCCGGTGATCCAGCCACCCAAAACGTGAGGCTACTCATGATCGGTCCCGTCGATCATCGGCCCACCATTGACCAGACACTGCAACTCGATGATCACCCGCCGCGCCTCGTCTAACGTCAACTCTTTCGTGCCCGCCACATCACGGGCCGCCACACGCGAATACACCACTAACATGTCATCTTTCGCCAGGCTGAGCTCGTTCGCCAGATGGATGATACGGTCCCACTGAGACTTGACAGACTTCGCCGGTGGAGTCACCTGCTGAGCGTCGAGTTGAGTCAACGCATCCAGGACCCTCGACGCCTCAACCATGGTCAGGTCTTTACTGCTCGACAGGTCGGTACGTCCGGTCACATCACCAGCGAATTGGAGCCCCTCAGCCTTATCCATCCCAACCTTGCCCAACAACGTGTGATACGCCTTGACCTGGCCATCCGACACCGGGACAGGGTCGTCGATGATCTCCGCGTCGACAATCTCCCCGGTCACCTGTTCCACCGGATCCTTCTCCGACGCCGACACAGACATCACTGCGGCGGATTCGGCGTTCACTGACGCTGTGTCGGCAGACTCAGTCTCACCCGTGTCGATATCCGCTAGTGACAGGTCAGGTTTCTCCGACTGCATCTTGACCGTGGCCGCGCTGCGCCGCGTCATGGGTGTCGTGGTCTTGGACTTGACGGTCTTCATCGCGGATGGGGCCGTCACCGGTTGGTGGTCGACCACTTCACCGGTCAACACCGGGACGTCAGTGTCACCATCAATGAGGACTTCACTGGTTTCTAACCCCATGATCACGTCGGGGAACATTAGGCGGGCCATCCGGGTGATCACTCTCGCCGACAGCATGTCCTGCGGATACCTTTGCCAATTCTTCTTCCCCAACAGCCCGGCCTGTTTGGCCTCGTTGACCGTATAGGTGAACGAACCCCACCCGTCGGGATCATCCCGATCCTCTCGACGCCTCGCCTTCATCGTGCAGCGCTGGTTACCCGACTCCACGACACGGACTTGATGCCCCGCCGCACGAATCAACGCGAGCATCGCCTTCGCCTGCAACGACGCCCGGCCCTCGATCACGTCGATCGACGCCAACGACTGCATCGGCCCCAAGCCGAGCTCACGACCAGTCATCACCGCGGCCAGCACCTTGTGCGGATTACCCCGCAACGCGGCCGGAACGAACTCCGTCGAAGCAATATCGACGGATAACTGCTGGGCTGGTTCCAGCACTGTAGTCCAAGAATCCGTATCCCGAACAGCAACATCAGTGGTCATCATGTGTCTTTCTCAGAAGGGAGCCGACTCGTCAGCCGGGGAATCGACGGGTTGAACAGGGCCACCCACCGGGTTCGTATCCAGGAACGCCCAGTAGGCGACAACCCAGGCTTGGACGGCTTTCCACACCTCACCATCAGTGGTCATAGGAACCATCGACGAGTAGCCGTCGGTCGTGTTCAGAATGTAGGCACGGTCCTGCCGCACATCACTCATGTCCCCGAACTCCCACGTGTCGGGCAGTGTCCCGCCACGCGGGCCACGGTTCTGCACCCGAACCAGAGTGTTCGTGACGTGGTTATACGCCGACTGTTGCAACGCGTACTCATCCGAGACACTCTTCGTGAACTTGTAATCCACGATGGTGGGTTGGTCATCACCGAACACTGGACAGGTAGCCACCAAGTCACACGACCCGGAATACCACCACGTCGTGTTGATCACGGGCTGCTCCGTCATGATCGGTTGGACACGAAACGCCTCCAACGCTTTCGCGGCACACTGTGCGTCACGTTCAATCGTCGGATCCACTCGCAACCGTGCCGATAAGACGGGATCGGTCACGACCTGCGGATCACCGACACTCGCGGGTTGACCGTTGACGAGGGCTTCCATGATGCGGTGGCATTCCCGGCCCCGCTCAGCGGCGTACCCCAGGGCTTTCTCACCCAGTTTCACCGCTTCACTGCGCCACTGTTGACGATCCGTGATCGTCGCGAGGAACTCCGACGCGTCGATACCGTTCACGATCTGTTCAGCCATCCACCGGCGGTTATCGAACGGGTTGAACTTGATCTTCGACGGACTGGGCATCTTGCGTCCATCCAAAAGCCAATACGTGTGACCCCGATAGGTCCGTCCCATGATCTCCGGCATCGTTCACGGCCTACCCATCAACACCGGCGTCGTGATCGCGTCACGAATCTGGTCAACCACCTCACCGAAAGCCTGCTCGATCACTCGATCTGGTTCCACCAGCCGCAACCCGATCGTCAGTTCACCGGCACGAATCTGCCAGCGCAGCAGGGCACGCACATGCCAGGGTTGAGACCCATAGAAAGGGCGCAACCCCAAGGTGAAGGCGGCAGGGATCTCCAACGTGCCCTTCCGCCCAGCCTTCGCCTCCGTCTCCTCATGCCAACCGAACGAACGCTGCCCGTTCTGGAGCCACTCGGCCGACTCCCAGGCGACCTTCGTCCCGCCCGTCATCGTCTGCGCGATTTCCAGCAGGGTTGCTGCATCCGGGGCAGCAATGCACGACTGATGGTCTTCCAGGAACTCCGCGAACTGGGCCTGGCCCATCTTCTTGCCCGACACTTGAGTGAAGGCCTCCCACTCGGGGGTCGGTGTCAAACGCAGCGTCACCTGGTCGTCACACCAGCCCGACTCATGATCCGAATAGGCGCCATCAATGACCGCCAGGACACGCAAATGCTCCTGATCAGCCCACACCTCCAACCCCAGTGTGTCCAGCTTCTTGCCGTCCTGCTCAGACCCGGTGCCGATCACACTGCGATACTGATCGAGATATGCCAGGAAGGACGCCACATCCGCGACCACGCTGCTCCGATGCACCCGCCTGGGCCGCTCAGCATAAGCATCAGTGTCGACCACCTGAAGTCCACCGTCGGCGTCGAGCAGACCGTAGAGACTGCCCTCCAGCAGTTCCTGCGGTGCGACCGCTTGCTTCGCGACCCTGATCACTTCAGCTGTATTCGTTGTCATCTCGTCCATGGTCATGCCTTTCTCACTCGTCTTGTTGACTGATCCTCGTCAGCCACGACCCGCAGTCCCGTCAACTCGGGCTGGTCAGGGTTGTTCCTCGTCAAGTTCCCATCATGGTCGACATAGCCGACCGCCGGGCGTGGCTTCGGACGCGGCGGTTTACCCACTACATCCACGGTGGTGCAAATCTGATCCGGATCATTCTTCATCGGCTCCACACCAATCCGGATCGTCACTGACCCAGCAGCATGCAACTCCTCCACCGCATGCACCACATCCCACAGCGCCGCCGACACCCGGTCATGATCCGTGCCACCATGACGCTCCGCCAACCAATCCGCGAACCGACGAATCTGGGGATCCTCCACCACCTCACCCGTGCGAGGATCCACACGCTGCCTCACTGTCATCACTACCCTTCCTCTCAGTCATCCCACGCTGGGACGAACGACCTCGGCGTCAACGCCACCCGAAGACTGGCCACCGCACCATCCCCATCCCCGGTCGAGACCAGGCGCAGTGCCTCGTCCACCAAACCCGCCACCATCTCACGATCAGGCATCACGCCCCCTCCCGTCAGAACCTCGGCCCAGCATCACCGTCGCCCAGACGATTCCTGTCGCCAACCCGACCACACCCAACACGCACACCACCTGCGCACCCCAGACCACAACCACCCAATCCCGAAGAGCCGCAGCCACACCCATAAACACCCCAATCAGAGTCACCACCATCCCTGCAACACACACCACAGCGGCTGTTCTCATGCCGATCACTGTCCTTTCGTCCACACGCGACCGGTCGCCGGTGGCTGGTGATCTGGGCATTGCCATCCCCGGTTTGTACGTCTCCACCCGGTGTTCAACGCTGTCATCACGGGTGGTTGGCACAGGTGGGCCTCGAACGGTTGCGCCACTCCGCAGAGCACACAGTCATAGGTCACCACGGTTGGTGCCGGGTGTTCTAGACGCCAGCGCCGAGCTGCCCGCCGCTCTAACCCCATCCGCCGCGCCGTGGTCCGCGCTTCACGTGACGAAGGCCGTGTCGACTGGACCGGTGACCCCGCTCCCGTTCGGTGGGGCCGTGTTTCGACTTCACTCATCGCAGTTTCTCCCCCATGTACTTCTCCACGGACACTGTTTTCACTCTGATCGCCCGACCAAGCTTGACCGCGGACAGCTTGTGATGCTGGATGAGTTTGTTCACTGTGCTGGTCGACAGACTCAGCCGCCGTGCGACTTCTTTGATGGACATCAGGTCGGGTCGGTGATGTGGCACGTTTGTGCCGCCGTTCGCTTCCAGCCACGTCACCAGTTGCAGTCGGGGAAACAGTCGCTCGCCGCAGGGTTTTCCTTTCACTTTCGGTTGGAAACCGAGGATCTCTGCTTCGGCGAGGTCACGCAGGGCTTCGACCGTCATGCCGGTGATCTGGGCGGCTTCCTCTAGGGAATAGCTCAGACGATCAGTCATCATGACGCGCCCGCCGAACCTTGTCTGCGTCGCGCCACCCTTCACACCAGTCGCAGGTGCAGTCTGTGGCAAGGCTGCACACCGATGGGGTCACGATCCCGGTCAGACATGAGCTGAACCCGTGCAGATACTGCGTCCAGTCCCTGTCTGGCTGGATTCCCCGAATGGTCGATGCCGTGGAACCATCCGGGGAATCTGCCAGGGAGTCTCCTACACTGGAGTCTGCAAACACCGAAGCCAGACTGGCTTCATCCAATGAAGGAGAACACTCATGCATGTTATTACTGAGATCACTTTGACCAACGGTCGTGCCGTCAGGTCGGACAGTCCCGAATTCAGAGACGCCCTGCCCATCAGTTCCACCATGCTCGACAGACTCGCGGCAGCGGAGTCCAGCGACAACCCTGGCGGTGCGATCTGGGAAGCCATCAGCGCCTTGGGAAATGCGGTACTCCAGCTGGAAGCCACAGGAGTCAAGTTCGACGACTAGACGCCGAAGGGGCCGCTTCTGAGGAGACCGCCCATCTGCCAAGTCCGTCAGAAGCGGGACCTGTCCCGGACAGGTATGAAACCAAACTCTTCCAACGCCACTCACTCCACACCCCCCGACAAAGATCCAGCAGCAGCCTGGACAAGTCTCGCCTTGTCGAGCCGAAGAGCATCAGCCAGGATGAAAAACTCGTCGAGACTCAGGGCCCGCCGACCGCGGACCTTCATCGAGACAGTGGTGGGATGCAGTCCCACCCTCGTTGCCAGCTCCTGAACCGTCAGCTGCTGGCGTCCCATTTCGGCTCTGAACTCGGCGACCACGACCGCCGATCGAATGTGACTCATTGACATATACCTTCAATCCGCTTCCTTATCGAAGCATAAGGCTAACTATGCTCTGTTTTCAAAGCAGTGTCAAACGAACCATTGCACTGATTCCAGAGCATTTGGGGTACAATCGAAGCATGACTGTTTCTGATACCGACATGACCACTCTCGTCAAGCGGCTCCTATCGGAACGCGGGATGAGCGACCGAGAGCTGGGCCGGAAAGCCGGACTATCCAGCAGCATGGTGACTCAACGAATGAAAGGCCGCGCCCGATGGACCTTCGACGACCTATTCGCTGTCGCAGAAGCCATCGGTGTCGCACCAACCTACATCGTCACCGAGCTAGAACAACTCGCGAGGGAAAGAGCGGCGACGCCGCCTTCAGTCAGTTGAAGCAGGACCAACGCCGGGGCCTCAAATGCCCCGTTGAAGTGATCGCGCCGGAGCTGGGGACCACACCGGGAGCGTTGATCGCTCGTGCGGTCCTTGCTCAGGATTTGACCGTGATGCGGACGATGGCAAATTGAGCCGTGTTCGACCGGTCGGAGCGGTGAGAAGCGGCGATTGACCGCCCCCCCCCCCGGACAATTGTTGTTTTCTTACGTTGGGCGCGGTGTGCCCCGTGTGGCGCTGCGTGTCGCGTCATGGTCGCTCTCATTCCCTCATTGGAGTGGTCTGTGGCCCCGTCATCGGGGTCTATTTCGAGCGTAGCAGGCCGATTATTTGCAATGTTTCCAAATCGCAACATATACTAGATATCATGGGAATGTCGGAGCGACGCACCACCGACCAAAGCGTCAGCACCACACTTCGCGACATCCTCCAAAGGCGGGGCATCTCCACCCGGGACATCGCCCGCCGAATGAGCCGCCAACCAGGGACGATTAGCAAGAAACTCAACGCCATCTCACCCTGGACCGCTGGTGAACTCCTCGAATTTGCCGACGCCCTCAGAGTGACCGCCATCCACCTCATGCACGAAATCGAACAAGACTGGAAAACCACTGCACAAATTCCCGGCGACTAGGCCGACACAGTCCAAGAGAGTAACTTGACAAGAGCTTTCATCCCCTCAAGAAGCAGGACAACCTCAATGACGAACACCGAACCCACGAATCCCGAGCAACCCCAACCCGGACGAAGCGGCCTGAGCGGCCTCCTCCACCAAAGCGTGGACATGGCTAAACAACGAGTCAGCCAGAGCATCCAATCGGCATCGCAAGTCGTCGGAGACTTCAAACACGAAAACCGACCCACCACAGGCCAGCCATCCACCTTCTCCCGCGAACCCATCATGCGACTGGCGTCACACATCAAAGGAAAGAACGCCGTGGTCTACCTGTGGCCAGACCACATCGAATGGGAACTCGAACGCATGGGCGGAATGAACAAAGCCGCAGCAGTCGCGACATTCGGCGCCTCCATGCTGGTCACCGGACGCACCGGGAAGAAGACCAACGAGACCCTCCTCCTCAAACACGTCACCAACGTCTCTTCTCACAAAGACGGCCTCATCTACTACGCCGTCGAGGTCGCCTTCTCCGCAGGCATCAACCAAAGCACCGTCAGCTTCCGGGTCACCCGCGATCAAGCCGACGTGTTCCGTGACGCCATCCTCCAAGCCATCACGAATCTCGACAACAAAGACACCTCAGTCACGATCAACACCACCCCAACACCACAACCCGCACCAGTGTCCGCCGTGGACCCCATGGAACAACTAGCGAAATTGAAGAACCTCTTCGACGCCGGTGTTCTCACCCCCGAGGAGTTCAACGCGAAGAAGTCACAGATCCTGGCACAGATGTAACACACCTCAGCGGCGGACACACCGAACCGCACTCCCCTGTCCGCCGAGTCAGGAGCGACGCGTCCCACCGATGTGGTCGGGAAACAGGTGGCGAGTAATCACAGCGAGGATCCCGATCACCTGAGCAACATTCGCGACGATCCACGACGTCACCACAGTCACGTTCAGTTCTTGACTCCGCCACAACACAGACACGACATAGACCACCAGCAACGCCACGCTGACGATCTCCACGACCAACACCAGGGCGCTCATCCGCTTGAACAGACTCTCCCTCCACGTCGTGTTCTGACCAAGCTGAACGAGTTCCTCGCGAAGCCGAGCATCAGCAAAATGGGTTGATGACTCGCCTGGAGCGGCCGCCGACACAGGACGCGGATCTGGCGGTGCTTGAATCTCTAGAGGGATATTCGGTGGCGTGTCATAGGGTCGCTGCCCATCGTCGACGATGTCCGACTGCTTCACCACAGTGTCATCAGGCAAGAGACAAGCTCCTCAGACGGACCTTCACTGACGCGGGAGAAACCCCGAAATAGAAGGCCAAATCAGGAACAGAGAAACCCATTTTGTGGAACCGCGTGAAGTCCTCTGTCGGCATGAGCAAGTTCCCGGCGAAGTGATCGGCGTACCACTCCGTGGCCACGGCCGGGGCCTTCGATGCGTCACGATAATCCACGAACGAATACTTCAGATCATGATGGTTCTTCCGGTCAACCCAATGCCCGATCTCATGAGCGCAGGTGAAGTGCTGGCGCACCGCAGTCTCCGTCTGATTGAGGTAGATGTTCCCGACGGCGTCAGTCTCACTCTTGATCAGCTGCCCCGATACATCCACCGGTAGGTCAGCAGTCCACACCCTGATTCCTATGCCCTGGGCAATCCTGACCGGATCAACGGGATACCGGCCATCCCAATACTGATCCAGGATCCGCACCGCGTCCTCACGAGCAACATCCTTAATCAACCGAGTCATCACACCTCCTCCCACCTACCCCCAGTATGCCACCCCACCACCAGCTCCACGCGCCTCGACGAGCGATGCCGACGGCAGACCACCCCCCTGGGGCTAATCGATTGTGGTGGGAATCATCGCTGAAACCCGATCCATGACTTCCGCCAAATGCGAATGAGCAACCTCCTGATACCGCATCGCCATACCCGGCGTCGTATGCCCGGCCAACGCCTGCAACTCACGCAAAGTCGCACCCGCGATCCCCGCATTCGTCAACGCCACGTGACGCAAATCATGGAACGTAATCCCCGGATCCCAATCCGGCAACGCCGGTCGACCGACCTTGCCCCGAACCTTCTCCCACTCGTCCTCGGGCGCCAACGCACGGATCGCAGCCGACCTGAACGCCCGGTTCCACCGACCATCATGGACGGTACCACCCTCCGGACTTGAGATCAGCAGAGACTCTGGTCCAGCGGCGACACACAGCGCCAAGTGAGCCTCTAGAGCGGGCAACAGTGATGCAGGAATCGGCACGACCCGCCGGCCCGCGTCCGTCTTCGGTTCCCCGATAACGAGCTCAGACCCGGCTCTCGACACCGCGCGGTCGACCCGCAGACGACACTTCTCCAGGTCGATGTCTTTGCGACGCAACTCTCGGACTTCACCGGAGCGTAGCCCACACCAGGCGGCCAACAGCACACCGATCCGCCACTTGGGTGGCATTGCGTCCGCGATCGCCTGCACCTGCGCCGGTGTCGGCGGGTCCAGGCTCTTCTCACGACTTGGTTTGCCCGCGCCTTTGATCGTGCAGGGATTCTGCTTCGCCAGGCCTTCATCGATCGCGGCACCCATGATCGCGTGGAGAAGACTATAGGCCTGATGATCGGCGCGAGTCTTCGGCGTCGAAGCCCACCACCTCGCGACTATTGATCGATCAATCCGGTCGAGCCGTTGATGGCCGATACCGGGGTTGATCCGTAACCGGATCAACCGCTCGTACAACGTGCGCGTCGACGGTCGGATATCCTCCGCGGCCAACCATGTCGCAGCGTACTCACCAACAGTCAAGTAGTCTTGGAGCTTCGCCTTGACCTGAGCCCTGTCCATCGGCGCGACCCACTCACCAGCCTCCGCATACTCCATCCGCCGTTGCTCGTCAGCCAGCCACCGTTCCGCATCCGCCTTGCGGGTGTAGGTCGTCGAGGCAGCGTAACGGATGGCATCAGGGCCAATGAAGGAGGCTTGGAACCGCTTGGAAGGAAGCTGACGAATCTTCCCGAACGACCGGCGTTGCTGAGTCATGGCAAATCCCTCCTGAGCACACGGAGGTCTGCTTGAGTACGACTCTCTGGGGATTCCCATCGGGCGAGCTGTCGATCCGCGACCAACTGATCCCAATAGCGACGTTCGTTGGCTAACCATGCCTCTGCCTCGGTCTTCACGACGAAAGTATGGCCCGCATTGTGGCGCTGCCCATCCGGACCAACGTACGAGGCTTGATAGTTCTTCGACCGCAGATGTCGGACCGTGCCGAATGATCGACGTCTCCTCACCATGGATACTCCCTTCCAACCTTGGGGCACGACCCTGTTTTCGTGCCCCAGTCGTGCCCCCCAATGGCATAAAACAGTCTATTCCAGTCCACTCGGATTGTGAAGAACTGGGCGTGAAACCCCTTGTCACAAACAAAAAACCCCGGTCCGAAGACCGGGGTCATTTTGTGCGCGAGAGAGGAGTTGAACCTCCACGCCCTAAACGGGCACTGGCACCTGAAGCCAGCGCGTCTGCCATTCCGCCACTCGCGCGCTTCGAGAACATTACCACAGGCCACACATGACGCGGGAATCCGATTCGCCTCATCCACCCCAGGACGTGCTAGCCTAATCGGGTGACTGATCGCACCACCATCGACCATCGTGCCGCCGCTGGCGCGATCGCGATCTGTTGTCGAATGCTGTGAGGACGTGGAGTCTGCGCCTCGTCGCGCGCGCCGAGCACACATTCTAGAATGAAACCATGTTCGGCCCCCGTATCTCCCCGCACACCTCCGTCTCCGCTGAAACCATCATCCCGCCATCATCGACCCGGAAAGACACCCATGACCTATCGTCCAGAAACCATCGCCGTCCACGCCGGCCAGGAAACCCCCGATCCGACCACCCACGCGCGAGCCGTCCCGATCTACCAGACCACTTCCTACGTCTTCGACGACACTGAGCACGCCGCCGACCTGTTCGCCCTGCGCCGTCCAGGCAACATTTATTCGCGGATCATGAATCCGACCGAAGACGTTTTCGAGGCACGCATGAACGCTCTCGAAGGCGGGGTCGGAGCCTTGGCGACTGCGTCAGGCGCAGCCGCGATCACCTACGCCGTGCTCAATCTGACCTATGCGGGCGACAATGTGGTGGCTTTGTCCACACTCTACGGTGGAACGTACGCCCTCCTGGCCCACACTCTGGCGCAGTACGGCATCGAAGCCCGTTTCATCGATCCGACCACCCCTGAGCGGCTGGCCGACGTCGTCGACGCGAAAACCCGACTCGTCTTCGGTGAGTCGATCGGCAATCCCGCCGGCAACGTCGTCGATCTGGACTCCTGGAGCCAGGCGGCCCACGACCTCGGTCTGCCACTGCTGGTCGACAACACCGTGCCCACGCCTCTGCTCGCCCACGTGTTCGATCACGGAGCCGACGTGGCGATTCATTCGGCCACGAAGTACATCGGCGGCCATGGGACGACCCTGGGCGGGGTGATCGTCGACTCCGGAAATTTCAACTGGGCGACCCAGGCGGACCGTTTCCCCGGCTTGGCCAGCCCCGACCCCGCCTACCATGGAACAGTGTGGACCCAGGCGGCGGGCCAGGCCGCGTACATCACTCGAGCTCGTACGGTCTTGCTGCGCAACACTGGTGCGACCATCGCTCCGATGAACGCCTGGCTTCTGCTTCAAGGTCTGGAGTCTTTGCCGGTACGCATCCAACGCCATTGCGACAACGCGCTCCAGGTCGCCCGTCACCTTCAGGCTCACCCGGGGGTGGCGTGGGTGAGATACCCGGGTTTGGATGATTCCGAAGACAAGGCGGTCGCCGACCGGATTCTGACCGGGCGTGGCTACGGCGGCATCATGAGTTTCGGATTGAAAGCCGGTCGGGCAGCCGGGTCGACTTTCGTCGAAGCCTTGCGCCTGTTCTCCCACCTGGCCAACATCGGCGACGCCAAGTCGCTGGCCATCCATCCGGCCACGACCACACACTCTCAGCTGAGCGACTCTGAGTTGGCCGACGCCGGGGTGGCCCCCGAAGCCGTACGCCTGAGTATCGGAATCGAGCATGTCGACGACATCATCGATGATCTGGATCAGGCTCTTCACCAGGTGGCGACGTCGTCATGACGGTCACCTCCCCACACCTGTGGACACGCTGGCACGATCCTCATACCAGCGCCACGCGATGTCATGGCCGTGTCGAACCATGACAATCCAACCACCATCCACAGACCAAACAACACCCACAGAAAGCAGAACAATGAACTATTACACTGACGCGACCAAGCTGATCGGCCGTACTCCTCTGATCAAGATCAACCGTCTTGTCACGAACGTGCCGGATGCGGCCAATCCACCGCTCGTCCTCGCCAAGCTGGAGTATTACAACCCGGCTAGCTCAGTCAAAGACCGCGTCGGAGTCGCGATCGTCGACGCCGCTGAGGCCCAAGGTGCGCTGAAACCCGGTGGAATCATCGTTGAGGGAACCTCTGGCAACACTGGGATCGCGCTGGCCTGGGTCGGCGCGGCGCGAGGCTACCAAGTGATTCTGACCATGCCGGAAACGATGAGCCAAGAGCGCCGCGACCTGCTGAGGGCCTTCGGCGCCACCTTGGTGTTGACCCCGGGAGCCCAAGGCATGCAAGGCGCAGTCGACAAGGCGCGCCAAATCGTGGAGGAGACTCCGGGAGCGATTCTGGCCCGACAGTTCGAGAACCCCGCCAACCCGCAGATTCATCGGCGTACGACCGCTGAAGAGATCTGGGCGGACACTGAGGGTCGAGTCGACTACTTCGTCGCCGGAATCGGCACCGGTGGCACGATCACTGGAGTCGGTCAAGTTCTGAAACAACGCAATCCTGACGTGCGGGTCATTGGCGTCGAACCGGCCGAATCGCCGCTACTGACCACGGGACAAGCCGGACCGCACAAGATCCAAGGCATCGGCGCGAACTTCATCCCTGAGATCCTCGACCGTGAGGTGATCGACGAAGTGATCGACATCGCCTCGGACGAAGCGCTCGACTGGGCCCGACGGTCAGCCAAGGAAGAAGGGCTGTTCGTCGGGATCTCCGCCGGGGCTGCTCTGGCTGCCGCCGGCCAGGTCGCCAGTCGTCCGCAAGCTGCCGGGAAGACTATCATTGTCATCATCCCAGACGCCGGTGATCGCTACCTGTCGACCGCCCTTCTGGCTCAACAATCGGAGGCTTGATGAGTCGACACTCCCCCGGACGGTATCCACATCCGATCGTGGGGCGTCGCTGTGGCGCTGTACGACGCAGCATGTTCCGTCTGAATGAGGATCTGACGACCGCGATGCGCGAAGACCCGGCGGCCACTTCCAAAGTGCTGGTCGCCATGACCTACCCCGGGGTACACGCTGTGTGGGCCTACCGTGTGGCCCATTTGTTGTGGACCCGTTCGACCGCGCTCAAACCCTTGGGACGGATCATCTCGCAGACCGCTCGGTTTTTCACCGGCATCGAGATCCATCCCGGGGCCACCATCGGGCGACGGTTCTTCATCGACCACGGCATGGGCGTGGTGATCGGCGAGACGGCCGAAGTCGGCGACGACGTTCTGATGTATCACCAGGTCACGCTCGGCGGTCGATCCCGGGGACGCTTCAAGCGCCACCCGACTGTGGGCAACCGCGTGTTGCTCGGGGCCGGCGCGAAACTGATTGGCCCGATCACGATCGGCGACGACTCGAAGATCGGGGCCAACGCGCTCGTGGTCGACGATGTCGCGCCCGGAACCACCGTGGTCGGGATCCCCGGCAAGAAGCGCATCGGCAAAGTCGTCGCCTAACAGATCGACTCCCGACAGCCGTACGACCATTCGCCACCGGGCCTCGCCGCCTCGTGATCGATGGTGCGAGATCGGCGGCCGAAAAGACCGGCGCGCCAAACTGCGTGGCGGAAGAGTCGGTGGCGTGAAAACTCGACCGATGGCCACCAAACATTTAGGGCAGGACAACCCCGTGAGGGGTGCCCTGCCCTAAATGGTCGATGCCTTGGTCAGCGTTGCGAACGGACGAAACCGGCTGCCTGCGCCGCTTCCTCCGACGAGAACCACACCTCGGCGGTGGTCCGGGCGTATCCGGCGGAACCAGGGACGTGGTACTTCATCGAACGCTCATTGCCTTTGATCGTGTAGCCCTCCGGCGGGTTCTCCCCGACGTAGGAGCCTTCGCCATACTCCGAGGTCGCTGTGCTGGCGTCGCTTGAGGCCTGGTCGCCCGCCGCCGAGTCGTCAGCGGGGGCAGCCTTGGCGTCAGCCGAAGCCCCGGCGTCATCAGCCGGGACCTCGTCGGTCTCGATCAACACTTCGTCGATCTCGTAATCGTCATCGGGATAGACATAGGGCTCGTCTGGCTCGTAGGCCGCCCAATCTTCACGACTGCCGAGGAAAGTCCGCATCGCGATGACCAGCGCTCCGACCACCGCCCCAACTGCGGCGATAGTGGCCACTTTGCGGCCCGCCGACGACTTCTTCGCCTTGCCCAACTCGGCTTGAAGGGCGGTGACCGAGGCGTCGGCGCGACGGTCCAAGTGAGCCAGAATCTCACGTGCCTCACTGCCCGACGGAGTCGCCGCCGCCTTGTGCAACACCTGGACCAACTTCGGCATCAGGTCGTCTTGAACCGCCTTCTGCGCCCGATCAACCGCCGGAGCGACCTTGTCCAACGCCGAATTCACACTGGGTTGCAGACGCTCGACGGTGTCGGCGGCGAACCCAGCGGCACGCCGCTTCGCATCCTTGGCCGCCTCCCACGCCTCGTCGGCCAGCGGTCCAACCGTCTTCGCGGCCGAATCCAGCAAAGGAGCGACGCGCTCGACAACATCATCCCAGGCCGCACTGCCATGCTCGACTGCCGTTTTCGCCCTGTCGGTGGCGGTCTCCACGAGATCTTCTTTACGGGTCATCGTAGTCATCCTCACGTTTCGTACTCCACGCGGAGTGTCTCCAGTTTACTGCGATCTCAGGTTTCTGGAACCCTGACGTGCCCCTGAACACGACCACGACAGCTCCAGGGTTGTCCGTACGCCTCCCGTACACCGTGCCGCCTGAGTGACGACACGAAGGAACCGGCTGGCGGCCGAGGCGGTTTCGTGGCCGAACATCGCAGATGGCAGAATGGATGAAGATCACTAGAAAGGGATGTCATGACACAAGCGATCCTTCATACCAATCACGGCGATATTCAGATCGAGTTGTTCGACGATCAAGCGCCAGTCACGGTGGCCAACTTCGTCGGACTGGCGAACGGCACCAAAGAGTACACCGACCAGGTCACGGGCGAGAAGAAGACCTCACACTTCTATGACGGCCTCACCTTCCACCGCGTGATCGACGGCTTCATGATCCAAGGCGGCGACCCGCGTGGCGACGGACGCGGCGGCCCCGGCTACACGTTCCGCGACGAGTTCCACCCCGACCTGAGCTTCAGCCGTCCGTACCTGCTGGCCATGGCCAACGCCGGGCCAGGCACCAACGGTTCACAGTTCTTCATCACGGTGACGAAGACCCCGCATCTGAACCGTCGCCACACCATCTTCGGTGAGATCACCGACCCAGCCAGCCAGAAAGTGGTCGACCAGATCGCTCAGGTTCCCACCGACGCCTCGGATCGTCCGCGCCAGCCCGTGGTGATTGAGACGGTCGAGATCAAGTGACTCGAGGGCTCACGATCCCCTGAGCGCCGAGCGGATCGACGTCAACACGACGTGACCACTTCTGTTCGACACCACTTCGCCGCAGGTTCCGGTTGGTTCCTGCGGCGAAGCTGTCTTGGCCCGCCTTCGAGCCACTCAGACCCCGGCTTGCTCGGCCAGGATCTCCACGATGTGGCGATACGTCTGGCCCGTGGCCCTGGTCATCCCGAGCTCGCAGGTACGGTTACATGAGGCGTACGCCACTGTCGGGGTCGCCGCGACGTCCTTGGCTTCCGGCCGGGTGGCCGACCGGGTCAACTCGGGATGCAACATGCCCCGATCACCAGCGAAAGCGCAGCACCCCGTCATCACGGGAACCTCGACTCGATCAGCGCAGGCCTCAGCCACGGCACGCAACGCCGGATTCAACCCGATCTGAGTCGACGAGCAAGTCGGATGAAGCGTCACAGAGGCGAGCTTGCGCACACCATCCAGCTTCGGCAGCACCTGGTCGACGACGAATTGGACGGCGTCGATCATCGTCACTGAGCAGGTCGGGTCCGAGGCGATGATCTTGGCGAAGCCTTCAGTGCAACTGGACGCGTCGCACACCACCGGCAGACGTCCGCCGTCGCTGATCCGATGAAGCGTCTTCAACACCTTGTCACCCATGACCTCGTGACCTTTCGTGAGGCCCTTGGAGGACCATGGCGTCCCACAGCAAAGCGAGTCGATGTCGTCGGGCACCAGCAACCTGATCCCGACCTTGGCGCACAACCGCTCGAAGCTCGACTGAACTCCAACGCCGCGAGCCGGGCCGAACATCCGATTGACACAGGCCGGCAGATAGATCGCTTCGGGGTCGGCGACCGGCTCCCGATGACGCCGCTTGCCACCACCAGGCAACTCCTTCGACCACAAAGGGATCGTATCGGTCCCGAGCGCCGAGCGGGCGGCTTCGTTGACCGCGGTGATGACCGGGGCGGCCACTCTCAGCGCGTGAGTGACGTCCATCGCCGTGGCCGCCGCCGTGGTCGTCGCCTGCCAGTGTTTCGCCGCTGTCGTCCACACGCTGGCCACCGGCGCGGCGACCATGGTGGATCGGAACTTCTTGATCAGGTTGGCGGTGTTGATCTTCATTGGACACGCCGTGGAACACATCCCGCACACCGCGCAGGTCTGCACCCCGTCATAGACGTACCGACGCTCAATGTCCTCGACCAGCCCGGCGTCGCCATTGAGCTGAGCCAACGCCACATCGCGCCGCAAAGCGATGCGCATCCTGGGCGTGAGGCTCAATCCCCGCGAGGGGCACACCGGCTCGCAGTAGCCGCACTCTGAGCACCGGTCGAAATCCGAGTCGAACAACACCGGCAGCTTGATGTTCTTCAGATGCAGTTGCGGGTCGTCGCTGATCACCACTGAGTCGTTCAGCATCGTCTTCGGGTCGAACAGTCGCTTGACCTCGACCATGACCTCGTACAACTCATGTCCGTACTGCCGCTCGACGAACGGCGCCATCACCCGGCCCGTGCCATGTTCAGCCTTGAGAGAGCCCTCATGGCCGAGCACTACGTCGACCATCGCCTCAGTGAAGTCACGATACCGATCCAACGCCTGGCCCTCGAAACGATCGGTGATCATGAAGTGGATGTTGCCGTCCTTGGCATGACCGAAGATCACCGAATCGGCGTATTGATACTGGTCGAACAGCTCCGCCAGATCGACACAGGCCTGAGCCAGAGAGCCGACCGGCACAACGACGTCCTCCAACAACGCGGTCGTCCCAGGCTTCCTCGCCCCAGCCACAGAAGTGTAGAGCCCATTGCGCAACGCCCACAGCCCATCGCGCAGGCGATGATCAGCAGTCAAGGTCACCGGTTGATCCACCGGCAAATCAGCCAGAACCGGGCGAGCCCGAGCCACGAGGTCGTCGAAGGCGTCGGAGGCGGTCGCCTGATATTCGATCAACAACGCGGCCTGGCGGTCGACCTGCAAGGCTTTGACCATCGCTGGAGTGTCGTCGAAGCTCTGTCCGACCCGTAGTGACGTGGCATCCATCAACTCCAACGTGGCTGCCCCTGAACCCACCAGCGCCGGTAGCGCCGAATTGGCCTGGAACAGGTCGTCGAACACCACGAGTGCGGTGCCGGTGAACGTGTTGACCGGGATGGTCGAGAACGTGGCTTCGGCCACGAAGGCCAACGTGCCTTCAGAGCCGATGAGCAGATGGGTGAAGATGTCGATCGGCGCGGTGAAGTCGGTGAAAGAGTTGACGCCGTACCCCATAGTGTTCTTCATCGAGAACTGCTGGGTGATTTTGGCCACCGACTCCGAATTGGCCCGAACCCGATCCCGCAGCCGGATCAGCCCGTCGTATAACTGCGGCTCCAACAGGCGCAGGCGCTCGTCAGCGTCCGGTTTGCCCGTGTCGATGACCGTGCCCGAGGGCAGGACGGCAACAAGGCTGTCGAGTGTCTTATACGTGTTGGCGACTGTTCCGCAGGCCATGCCGGAGGAATTGTTCGCCACCACGCCGCCGATGGTGCAGGCGCGCGAACTGGCCGGGTCGGGCCCCAGTTGGCGTCCGTACGGCGCGAGGCGGGCGTTGACCTGATTGACAGTCACGCCGGGCTGAACTTTGACCTTGGCCCCGTCGTCAAGGACCTCGATGTTCGTGAAGTGGCGGCGAACGTCGACCAGGACTTTGTCCGTCCCCGCTTGGCCGCTCAGACTGGTTCCGCCAGAGCGGAAAGTCAGACCCACCCCGGCCTGGCTGGCACCGCGCAGTAGGCGCGACACCTCGTCAGCGCTGCGCGGCGCGACCACCGCCTCGGGTCGGAGCAAGAAATGGGAGGCGTCGTGGGATGTGGCTTGAAGGTCGGCCGGTTCGACTCGGACCTGATGGGGGCTGGCCACGCAGCCACGCAAGAGGGCTTGGACCATTGGGGTGGCGGCCTGGGTGGTGGACATGAGTGGTTCTCCTTACGGTAGTGGAATGATTCCGGTCAAAACAGTGCCTTCAACGAAAACGACGGCGCAGAACAACACCACCATGATCACCGACCAACCGAGGACAGCCCGGAAAATGTCCCCTTCTCGGTTCGGCATCCCGGCGGCGGCCGCGGCCACCGATAGTGATTGCGGCGAGATCATCTTGCCCATGACCCCGCCGGTGGTGTTCGCACCGGCGGCGAGAATGGCGTGCTGGGCCGAATCGGGCCAGACCCCGTGGGCGGCGGTGACTTGCATCGCGCCGAACAGCGCGTTCGACGAAGTGTCCGACCCAGTGATGGCCACGCCGAGCCAGCCGAGGATCGGTGACAACACGATGAACGCGGGCCCGGTGGCCGCCAGGCCGGTGCCCAAGCTCAGCGTCATGCCGGAGCCGTTGAGCAGATAGGCGATCGCCAACACGCAGGCGATGGTGATGATGGTGAAACGCAGCGACGTCAACGTGTCCCAGAACACCTGGGCAGCCAAAGCTGGTCTCATACGATAGACGACGGCGGTCAGGATGCCCCCGATGAACAAAATCGTGCCGGTGGACAACACGGAGTACAGGTTGACTTGCCCGATCGTACACGAGGTCAAAGCCGCGCCCGTGTCGAATTGGCTCTGTGACACGATGCCGCAGACGTTGGCCGAATTCGCCGCCTGCGCCACGATCGTTCCGGTGGAGTCTTTGGCGAAACCGCCCGACTGCAGCGCTGGCCAATTGATGACTGCGGTCAGCGTGGTTGTCAGCCAGTGCTTGATCGGTGGGAGTTGGCTGAGAATGAACAAGACGATGATGATGGCGTACGGCGCAAGCGCTCCCCAGACACGAGCTGCGCCGGTCGAGGACAAGGCGGCGCGATGGTTCGGGTTGACCGCCTCATCACCGCCCGCGTCGATCTGCTCGGCCACCACCGGATTCTTCGGCTGATGGAAGCGCAACACGACCACCAAGACGATGATGGACACCACTGAGGCCACGACCGAGGCCAACGAGAATGAGAGGTAGCTGGCCGTGATCAGCTGGGTGACGGCGAACACGACACCGGCGGTCAAAGCGATGCCCCAGGTGTTCTTCAGCCCGCGAACTCCGTCGACGAGGAAGACGAGGAACAGGGGAACGATGATCGCCATCGGCAGCGTCAAACGCGCGGCCATCGATCCCAGCGCGACCGCCAAAGCGTCAGTGCCGACCGGGGCGGCGGTGGAGAAGAACTGGTTGTATGAACTGTGGACCGAGGTGGCCAACGTGATGATCGGCGCGCCTATCGCCCCGAAGGCGACCGGCGCGGTGTTGGCCACCATACACACCACGGCTGATTTCAACGGCTTCATGCCCGCAGCCACCAGCATGGCGGCCGTGATAGCCACTGGCGTGCCAAAACCAGCCAACGCTTCCAACAGAGCGCCGAAGCAGAACGCGACGATGATCGCCACGATTCTCAAATCGGTGGTGATTCCACCCAACAGCTCACGGAGCACCTTGTCCCAGCCGTGGGCCACGGTCAGGTTGTAGAGCCAGACCGCCGCCAACAAGATCCACATGATCTGGCACAGTCCGAAGAACAGCCCCTGACCAGTGGCAGCGGCCAAGATTGGAGCGGGCATGCCCCACACCAGCCAGGCCAAGACGACACAGACCACCAAAGTGACCGCCGAGGCGATCCAGGCCGTGACTTTGAACACACCGAGCATGACGAACAAGACGATGAGCGGCGCCGCCGCGACGATGGCCGACCACACCAGACTGCCACCGACGGGCGCCAAGGGTTGTACGAACACTGACCCTCCCAGATGAAGGCGATGATTCTTGATTCCATAAGCCGTCAGCGGGCTTCGACGTCGATGTGACGGCAACCAGTGTCACACCCCGACGTCGAAAGTGCCCTGACCGGCATGAATATAAACCTCTCGACGTGATGACGCAAGCGGAATCGCATCGTGATCGATTCGATGGCCTAATCATCACTACTTGTCATCGGATCAAAGACTCGGATCTGCTCGTCGAATTCGTCGAACACGCTGCGCGAATCGTACTCACAATGAGTGGAATAGCCATGGAATACATATGCTATATTGTGGCAAGATCTCAAGGAGCGGAGCGCCTCACGCCACCTCAAGACGATCAGCGATGGGGACTTGCGCGGCGGGTTGACATCGGCCTAGAGTCATAGCGAAGGCAAGGTCGGCGCGACGGATATGGCGCAGGCAAGTCACCTTCGACGTACGCTTGAGGCGTACCTGTGCGTCGTGTCTGACACGAACCCCGCCACGGCGACGTCGGGGAAGCCATCCCTGGTCGCCGACGAGACGTTTCAGCCACGATGTCCATGAGTGAGATCGGAAGGCCGCCACGGCCACGTACGGCGTGGCGAGCGGTCGTGTGGGATGTCCGTTCCCCGCCCAACACTGTGGCCGTGCCCAGCTCGGCCAGGCAGATCTTACGCGGAACAGGCACGCCCACCGACTCACCCTGGACGGCTTCGTCCATTCGTCGCCGTCGTTGACCGAAGAATCCGCCAGACAGGAGTCACCGATGAGTCAACCAGGCCAGGGTTTGTCTGTGGGACTGTTCGCCACCTGCATCAACGATGTCATGTTCCCTGACACCCCCAAACACGTCGCCGAGCTTCTCACCCGCTTGGGCTGCTCACTGACCAGCTCCCCCGCCCAGACCTGCTGCGGCCAGATGTTCACCAACACGGGATACTTCCGTGAAGGTGAGGCCACCGTCGAAGCCTATGTCGAGGCCTTCGCCGACTGCGACTATGTGGTCGCGCCGTCGGCGTCGTGCATCGGGTCGGTTCGGCATCAGCATCAGATGCTCGCCGCCCACCGCCCGGCCCTGGCCCGAAAAGTCGACCGGCTGATCAAGCGCAGCTTGGATCTGACCGAGTTCTTGACCGACATTCTTGAGGTCGAGGATGTCGGAGCCAGCTTCCCTCACACCGTGACGTATCACACGGGTTGTCATTCTCTGCGGGTCGCTCGGATCGGAGATCGACCTCAGCGCCTGTTGCGGGCCGTACGAGGACTGCGCTTGGTCGACTTGGCCGACTCGGACATCTGCTGCGGATTCGGCGGAACCTTCTGTTTGAAGAACCCGGACGTGTCGATCGCCATGGCCACGAACAAAGCCAAGGCGGTGGCCGACACGAAAGCAGAATACTTGGCGGCGGTCGACAACGCGTGTCTGATGAACATCGGCGGGATCCTCCACCGCATCAAAGCCCCGGTCACCCCGATCCACGTGGCCTCCATCCTCGTCCAGCAGGAGCCATGATGAGCCAGCTCACGACTTTGCCCCGAGACACCGACGGCCGCCTGAC
The DNA here is from genome assembly GCA_031285845.1 of Propionibacteriaceae bacterium. Lineage (GTDB taxonomy): Bacteria > Actinomycetota > Actinomycetes > Propionibacteriales > Propionibacteriaceae > WQYJ01. Next base: position 82,693 of record JAITVK010000022.1, on the reverse strand, counting down.
ACCGGCCCCACCCCCGGGCGAACTGATCGACATGCCGCGTTTCCCGATCAACGCCAGACATGAGCTGGCCAACACCGATCAGCGGAACAACCTTCAGGCGGCGACCGCCACCATCCGCGCCAAACGCGCCCTGCGCGTCAGCGAAGTGCCCCAGTGGGAGGATCTGCGTCAAGCCGCCAAAACGATCAAAGATCAGGTCGACCGGCACCTGGACTCCTACCTGCTTCAGGCTGAACAGTCGTTGACGAAGGCCGGCGCGATCGTGCACTGGGCACGCGACGCGACAGAAGCCAACCAGATCGTCGTGGACTTGGTGAAGGCCACCGGCGCTCCCGAAGTCGTCAAAGTCAAGTCGATGGTCACCCAAGAGACCGAGCTGAACGAGGCGCTGGAGCAGGCCGGAATCGCCGCCTGGGAGACCGATCTGGCCGAGCTGATCGTCCAACTGGGCCATGACCGCCCCAGCCACGTCCTCGTCCCGGCGATCCACAAGAACCGTTCTCAGATCAAAGACATCTTCCTGACCGAGATGGGTCAGTACGGCACGCCCGCCCCGGCCGACCTGACCGATGATCCCTCCGCGCTCACCAGCGCGGCCAGAACCCACCTGCGGAACAAGTTCATGCGCTCCACAGTGGGAATCTCCGGAGGCAACTTCCTGGTCGCCGACACGGGAACGCTGGTCGTCGTCGAATCGGAGGGCAATGGGCGGATGTGCCTGACGCTGCCACAAACCCTCATCAGCGTGGTCGGGATTGAGAAGATCGTGCCCCGCTTCGAAGATCTGGAAGTCTTCATGCGTCTGCTACCCCGCTCGTCGACCGGCGAGCGGATGAACCCGTACACCTCGATGTGGACCGGTGTGACGCCGGGTGATGGCCCCCAAAACGTCCATGTCGTCTTGGTGGACAACGGTCGTACCTCCGTGTTGGCCGACCCGATCGGACGACAGACCCTGCGCTGCATCCGTTGCTCAGCCTGCATGAACACCTGCCCGGTCTACACCTTGGTCGGCGGTCACGCGTACGGCTCGGTCTACCCCGGACCGATCGGGATCTGTCTGAGCCCGCTGATGCGCGGCCTGGATTCCCCGATCGACCAGTCACTGCCGTACGCATGCACGCTGTGTGGCGCCTGTCCAGACGTCTGCCCGGTCAAGATCGATTTTCCTGAGGTCATCATCCACTTGCGTCACGAAGTCGCCGAACACAAGATCCGCGACACCAAGCCGCATCTGGAGACCACCGCGATCGCGGCCGCGGGCTGGTTCTTCGCCAAAGGCCGACGCTTCACCGTCATGACGTGGCTGTCAGGCCTTGTCGGACGAGTATTCAAAGCCAAGAAGCAGTTCGGGGCCCACATGCCGTGGCCGGCGCGCCTGTGGACTTCGGCTAGAGACCTGCCGATCCCGGCCGCCGAATCATTCCGTGAATGGTGGAGGAGGAATCATGAACGCCCGTGACCAGATCATGACCCGGATTCGTTCCGCGTTGAAGCACACACCCGACCAGGATGAAGACGAACCCATCCTGACATGGCAGTACGGCCAGCCGACCTCGATGACTGATGTGGTCGGTTGTTTCATCGAACGCTGCGCGGACTACAAAGCCGAGGTGACCGAGGTCGACGCCGATCAGATTCCCCACGCGATCGCGGCCACGATCAAGAAACTCGGCATCACGTCGGTGGTTCTTCCGCCCGGACTGGATCCGGCCTGGCGAGCCGCCATCGAGCAGACCGGGACCACCATCTGTGAAGATGACTCCCCGATGCAAGCCCATGAACTCGACGCGGTGGCCAGCGCGGTCACCGCCGCGGCCGTCGCGATCGCCGAGACAGGCACGATCGTGCTCGATCACGCAGCGAACCAGGGCCGCCGGGCGCTGACCCTGATCCCTGACATCCACATCTGCGTCGTGCTGGCCAGTCAAGTGGTCTCCGACGTCCCCGAAGCCGTGGCCCGCCTGCGACCCAGTGTGGACGCTGGACGGCCCCTGACCTGGATCTCGGGGCCCTCGGCCACCAGCGACATCGAACTGAAACGAGTCGAAGGCGTCCACGGACCTCGCCTCCTGATCGTCATCGTGGCGCGGTGATCGGGTCCACCTGGCTTAGTCGCGGTGTGGACCGCAGGACGAGTCCGCTCGGGGGTGGCGAGTCGCCCGTTCAAGTTGGAGGGCTTGGTCGCGTCATAGTTCGGCGGTCGCGCACCTGGCCCGATCGTTGCGTGATCCGACGGGCGAGTCCGCTCGGCCCCGCTGCGGCTCACCGCGTGGTGATCGGGTCCGACAAGGTGTTGATCGGCCACCCCCATGTTCCATCGATCTGAATCAGACGCACCCCGGGTTGTTCCAGCCACGAGGCGATCAGACCGGCTTCTTCGATCGACGAGGCCGGAATCCCACCCACCGGCGGTTCGACGGTTTTGGCGGTGGCCGCGATCGCTTCGCTGATCCGGTGTGGATCGTCTCCGGGGCGAGCCACCCCAGCTCCAGCCAGTTGGGCATGACGGATCACGTGGATCTCCCAACATTGGTCGACTTGGCGCGCGGCCACGATCTGGGGACATGCCGCCAATGATGTCAGTCGAGCCTGACGCCGCAGGCCGTACTCCACCCAACGCAGTCGCTGAAGAATCTCGCCGGCCTCCTCGAACCGGCATTGACTCGACAGCGCCCGCATCGCGCGGTGGCAAGCCTGGCTGACCGGGCGCGCGTCACCGGCCAGGCACTGTCTGGCCTGGTCGACCAACTGCTCATACTGTGGCAGTCCCTGAAGGGTGCAGGGCGCGCCGCAGACCTCCATCTGCGCCAAAGCGCACGGCTCACGACCGTGCCGCAAGGCGAGCCGGTCCTTGCACCGCCGTAATGGGAAAGCCTCCAACATCGCGAGCACCGCCTCGTCGGCCGCGCCCGCCCCTGGAAAGGGACCGAAATAACTCGCCTGATCGTCCAACACCTGCCGTACGACACTGAAACGCGGCAGCGGCTCACGGGTCAGCTTCACCCAGACATGTCGGGGCTGCTTGCTACGACGATTGTACGGCGGCTGGTGAGCCACGATCAGACGCAATTCGACCACAGCCGCCTCCAGCGCCGTATGACAGCGCAGCGCTTCGACCCCGGTGGCCAAACTGACCATCTCTTCCATCCGTCGACGCGACTCGCTGGCGGTGAAGTACGTCGCGACACGGCGTCGAATGTGTTTCGACGTGCCGACGTACAACACCTTGCGCCCCGACTGATCGTCGCGGACGAACCAATACACCCCCGGCCCGTGGGGCAATCCGTCGGCCCAGGTCTTCTTGGCTCGACGCGCCTTCGTGATCGTGGCCGAATACTGCAGCAGATCTTCCAGAGTTCGCACCCCGCGGTTGCCGATTCGCTCGAACAAGCCGTGCAAGAGGTCGACCGTGGCCATAGCGTCGTCGAGGGCTCGGTGGGACGGACTGATCGTGGTGGAGAAGTATTGCGCCAACGTCCCCAGGCGGTAGTTGGAGACCTCGGAGCGTGGGATCACTCGACGAGCCAGCGAGACCGTGTCGACAACCGTGTTCGACGGCCAGGAATACCCCAATCCGATCGCGGCGCGATGGATGAAACCCATGTCGAACCGCGCGTTGTGGGCCACCATGACGCAGCCGCGACAAAACTCGACCAGCGAGGCGAAAACCTGACGCAGGCGAGGCGCGTCGGCCACTGTCAGATCACTGATCCCTGTCAACGACGTGATGAACTGCGGAATCGACTCGCCCGGGTTGATCAAGGTCTGGAAAGTCCCCAGGACCTCGCCACCGCAGACCTTGACCGCCCCGATCTCCGTGATGCGAGCCTCAAGCCCTGTGCCGGTGGTCTCCAAGTCGATGACGCAGAATCGCACGTGGGACAGCGGCGCGGTCAACGGCCCCTCGTCGACCTCATCTGCGTCGGCCGGGCCTGATTCATCGTCTGACATCGGCCAGGCACTGGCGTCGAACAGCGCGGAATCGTATCCGTCGTCGCAGTCTCCAGGATCGATTCGCGTTCCAGCCATGCGACCAACTGTAGACCTCAGGTACGACAAAACTTCCGGCTGATGCGTCGGTCCAATCGCTCCCACAGAAAATGTCCGACCTGGGTGTCACACTGAGTCCCATGAAATCATATGTGGTTGATTGTGACACCTGCCAAGCTGATTCGCAGGCGTGTGGTGACTGTGTGATGGCGTTCATCGCCGACCCCCAATTCGGGACGCCGGTGCGATTCAGTCCCCAGGAGGCCGAGGCCCTGAACGTCATGGCCGAGGTCGGTTTGCTGCCGCAGTTGCGCCTGGTGTCGTAGGCGGCGCTGGGCTCGTCAGCAGGCGCCCCGCGTGCTGATCTGGGCGTCGCTGCGCGCATCGCAACCGATTCGCCGGTCAGCAGACACCCTGCGCGAGTTCGCCGGACGACGCTGCTCACGACAGCGTGCGCAGCCACTGCCGCACGGCCCAGGTGGCGCGGACATCGTCCTCGTTGTAGCGCAGGACTCGATCCGCCGCGGCCTGACGCAACTGCGCGGTCGGCGCGTTGACGGCGTCAGAGAACCAGAACTGTGAATTCAACCCACCCGGGGCCGGATCACGCCAAGCGAATCCCGCGCCTTGAGCCGCCACCGCCTTCAACCCCAACCCCTGGACACCGAAGAAATGCTTTTTCACCACCGCGAACAAATCGACGAATCGCTCGCGCGAGAACCCGAGCAGCCAGTCCAACGCGTCTTGGGTCGCATCATGACCGCGATGAGCCAGCCGCCGAAGCGTGGTCGTCTCGTAGGAGGAGTAGTGCCACACCAACACCGGCACCCCTTCGACACTGTCGACGTAACGTTTCAAGCGATTGGCGGCTTCGAGCGCCAGTTCTGCCTCTTTCGGTGCCGTCAGAGCGGAGAACGACGACACCGAACAGTACGTCGGCTCGAGCCCCGGCTCACGACGATCATGGATCAAGAACCCCCACAAGTAGACCTGATTATGCGCCGAAGTCTCCATGTCGAGGTCGATCTCGATCGGCGCGGAGGGCAATTCGATCGTGCCGCTGGTGATCCGCTCCAGCGACACCCCGTCGGCGATCAGCCGCCCGCGATGAGCGGCCAACCGCAGTCGATCCTCGGCCCCACCACGGTGAGCCACCAGCGGCAGATACTGCGGCAACAACGATTCGACGTCAGCCGACGCCAAGTCGCCGGTGGTCGTGACTCCCAGACTGCGCAAGGTCATGATCTCGCGCGGATCCAGGGGCGCGCGCTCAATCGCCGTCGAGATATCATCGGCCAGCACGACCCGACAGGTCGACCACCACGGACAGCTCTGACACTGCGGTATCCTCACCGGTTCACACACCGGCGCCGAATCCGCGTCGGCCCCGGTCCGCCCCAGAGCATGCTCGGCGATCCGTACGCGGAACCGACTCTCGTGCCGATAACGACTCAGGGCACTGTGTTTCTTCCACTGACGCTCGCCCTGGTAGGCGAAAGTTCGAATCTGACGCTCCGATAGGTTGACCCACGTCACGGCGTAACCGCCGGGTTTGCTCGACGGATCGGCCCCGATGATTGCACCCCACGCCTGATCCGCGCCAAAACCGGCCGCGCCCACCAGATACCACAGGTGAGCCAATTCGATCAGGTCGTTGGAATGGGTTTCGATGCGAAACCGCTGGCCACGAATGACCGCTTGATCAAGGAAGGGCGACGATGTCGAAGCCACCAGTTGCCCACCCTGTCCCGAATGAATTGGCGCGAGCACAGCGTGGTCGCGGATCACCGCCGGGTGGTAGACCGGGTGGTCCTTGGCGTCGCGGTCGCGAATCAGCAGGTCAGCCACACCCCAGCGATGCTGACGCACATCCATCGGCAGCTCCCCGCCGAGGATCAGCCGCGCCCCGACCGACATCGCCGCCCAACAGGCCGTCGATCGATTGACCGAGGCCGGAATATGGGCCAGATCGACCAGAACATCGCGATGGTGGGCGGTCAGCGCTCGTGCCACGCGGGCGTCATGGCGACCCCGCGTCAGCGACCGCGAGTCACCCCCGGCCCGCAGACTTGGCTCGATCGCTGACGACACGCCAGGGGTGGTCGACGATGAACGGTCGAACCAGCCCTGCTCATCCGACAGCGCCCGAAGCCTCATTGTCGGATCGAAAGCGTACTGGGTTTTGACTGGGCAGGACGTGGCCGCGTACTGATCAAGCACGAAGTCAGGTGGCCCTGCAGTCATGGACGAGTCGCTCGATGCAGCGCCACGACGCCGCCGGTCAGATTGCGCCACTGGATGTCTTCCCAGCCCGCCGCCTCCATCATCGCCGCCAGCCCTTCTTGATCAGGCCAGGCGAGAATCGACTCAGTCAGATAGGAGTACGCCGCCACGTCGCTGGACGCCAACTGCGCCATGACGGGCATACCACGGTTCAACCACACTCGGTACGCCGCGCGCATCACCGCCGAGGTCGGTGTGGAGAACTCGCACACCACCAAAGTCCCGCCACTGCGCACCACCCGATGCAACTCGGTCAACACGTGCGCGGCGTCGGCGACGTTGCGCAGCCCGAAGCTCATGGTGGCCGCGTCGAAACAACCGTCTTCGTATGGCAGATGAGCCGCGTCGCCGACGACGAACACTTGCTCGGGATGACGTTCGCGTCCCACTCGCACCATGTCCTCAGTCAGGTCGGTCGAAATCACCGTCGCCCCGGCCCGACTGATCGGGACCGACGAGGTTCCGGTGCCGGCGGCCAGATCGAGGATGACTTCGCCCGGTTGCGGCGCCAAAGCGTCGACGACATCCACCCGCCACCGACGATCCTGCCCCAGCGAGGCAAGGTCGTTCATCAGGTCATAACGGGGTGCGACGGAAGCGAACATCTGCGTCACGTCCGTGGGGTCCTTGTCGAGCCGCGCTCTCACACCTCGTCCGAATAACCTCATCTGACTAGCCTTCCACAATTGAGGCCGATAGGCCACACCACCAAACCACGCCCGCTGCGATTGTCGCAAAATCCGGACCCGACACCCCGGGCCAGGCCTAGGTGATGGGCCGGGCCCGCCCACCACCTCAGACCAACTGCGCCCCTCAGACCCAGGCGATCGGCTGGGCCCCTTGTTCGACCAGCGCGGCGTTGGCTCTGGAATAGGGCTTCGAGCCGAAGAACCCTGATCGAGCCGACAGCGGCGATGGGTGTGCGCTGGCGATGATCGGAACCGACCCGAGCATACCGGTCAACGTCTGAGCGTCACGTCCCCACAAAATCGCGACCAGCGGACCACCTCGAGCAACCAACGCCTCGATCGCCGCCTGCGTGACCGCCTCCCAGCCTTTGCCACGATGTGAGCCCGGCTTCCCCGGGGTCACCGTCAGCACTCGGTTCAACAGCAACACGCCCTGCTCGAACCATGGCGTCAGGTCACCGGTGCTCGGCGGGTTCACCCCCAGATCAGAGCTCAGTTCGGCGTACATGTTCCGCAGCGACCCCGGCAGTGGCCGAACCTCCGCACCGACGCTGAACGACAGTCCGACAGCATGTCCCGGGGTCGGGTAGGGGTCTTGGCCCACGATGAGGACTCGAACCGCGGCCATCGGGCGCGAGAACGCCCGCAACACGTTCGACCCACTCGGCAAGTACGACCGCCCTGCGGCCAACTCGGCTCGAAGGAAATCCCCCATCGCGTGAATCTGCGGCTCGACTGGGGCCAACGCCTGGGCCCAATCGGGGGCCATGATGTTCGACAACCCCGCGACCGGTGTTTGTGTGGTCTTCGACTCCATTGCTCAAGGCTACTGCGTCCGCCTCGACGCCAGTCCGGTTCGCTCACCACCACCGAACGATCCGAACTCGATCGCGAAGAACCCCGATCGTACCCTTGACTGCTCTCCCCGACCCTGTCGGCATGACGAACCCGCCATCGACATGTGCCACCATTGATGCATGAGCACCATGGACCTGACGATCATTCTGGACGACCTCGCCGCCGGACGCATCGACGCCGCCGAGGCCAAACGACGGATCGGAGCGCTGGAGAGCACCGGACCGGCCGAATCCAGCCCCGAGATGTCCACCGAATGGCCGACCATGCCCGAAGCCGGGGCCGAGACACCGGCCACCGGCCCCGTCGCCCCCGAGCCGAACGGCAACATCCCCCCGAAGGCCGACAAGATCAACGGGGTGTCGAAGATCCTGGTTCGCGCCACCGGTCGCAAAGTCAAGATCGTGGCGGACCCGAACGTGTCGACTGCGGCCGCTGAGGACGTCCACCAAGTCAAGCGCAACGGTTCGACGCTGGAAATCCTCGGCGACAAGGAGTTCAGCGGTGTCGTCGACGCCATCGCCTGGGCGCGGTCGCTGCGCGGATTGGACGACGTCAAAGCCCTGGGCATCGGCAAAGAACTGACCGTTCGGGTCAACCCGACCCTGGAAGTCGACATCGAGTTGACGGGCAGTTCGCTGCACGTCCAGGATCTTCCCCATCTGGGACGAGTCCGTCTGACCGCTGGGGTCGCCACGATCACTGGGGCCCATGTCGTGTCTGATCTCCTGCTTCAAGCGGGCCAAGCGACGTTGAGTGGCCAGTTCACGCAAGGTTGGTCCAGGGTACGCTGCGAGTCGGGCCAGATCGTGGTCGAAGCCGCCCCAGGTTCCGACGTGACCGTGCGGGCCGACGCCCAACTGGGCCGAGTCTCCTGGGACGGCGGTCAGCCCACCGACAACGAACTCGTCCTCGGCGCTGGAACCGCGCACCTCGACATCGGCATCGTCGTCGGCCACGGCGTGGTGAAAGTCCTCTGACCCCGTTCGCTCAGCCCGGGAACCCCTCGATAGCGGTGATGGTGATGTGAATCATTCGCCCGTTGGGCGCCTCGTACGCTACCTCGTCGCCCACCTGATGACCCAACACGGCCGCACCGACCGGAGACTGGGGGGAGAACACTGCGGTGTCGACGGAGTCGTCGAGCCCGAGCAGCTCGCGCGAGCCGAGCAAGAAAGTGTCGGTGTCACTCGGGTCGCCGTCGTAGGCGATCGTGACCGTCGACCCCGGATGGACAGTGTCATCGGCCTGACCAGGCTCACCGACTTGGGCGTTGTCGAGAATGGCTTTCAGCTGGCGGATGCGGAGCTCATTCTGACCCTGTTCCTCGCGAGCCGCATGATAACCGGCGTTCTCTGACAGGTCGCCTTCTTCGCGCGCCTGACCGATACGACGAGAGATGATGTCGCGGCCCTCGCCGGAGATGTAGTCGTACTCCTCACGCAGCCGCGTGTAGGCCTCATGAGTCAACCAGACAGTGTCATTCATCCGTCTAGAATAACCCCTGACAAGGCCGAAACTGAGCAACGACCCCAACTGACCTGCCGAGGATCCCCCCGGCCGGCCAGTTCAGTGGTCTCCACGCAGCGGATAGGCCCATTCATGCTCGCCCGGACCTTCGGTCGCGACCAGCCCTTCGGGATGATCCGGCAGAACGATCCGAGCAGTCGCGCCGTCGGGCACCACCACCGTGACCACCATCTCACCGTCACGAATCTGCCACTTGACGGAGGCCAAACCCAGTGGTGTGACGTGGCTGGTCTCAGCCGTGGTCAGGCCACCCCCGGGTCGAGGAGCGACCACGATTTGGCTCCACCCGGGCGCCGCGCTGGACAAACCGCCGACCACTCGACGCACCCAGTCACTGATCGCCCCCAGCGCGTAATGGTTCAGCGAGGTCATCCCCGTGCGATGCAGGTGCCCGTCAGGCAAAATGGCGTCCCAACGCTCCCAGAAGGTGGTCGCCCCCATCGTCACCGGATACATGAACGACGGGCATTGGGTCTGGAACAGCATGGCGTACGCGGTGTCGAGATGCCCGGTCATGGTCAACGCGTCGGTCACGAACGGGATGCCGGCGAAACCGGAGGAGATGATGTGTCCGCGCCCGGCGATGATTCCGCGCAACCGTTTCCCGGCGTACGTCTGCTGCTCATCGGTCAGCAAGCCGAAGCAGATCGCTAGAGCGTAACCAGTGGCCGTCTCGTCTTTGACGATGCCGCGCTGGGTGACGTACGCCTCCTGAAACCCCAGCCGGACCCTGGTGTCGAGTTCGACGTACTGTTCACGCGCCTCGTCCTCGCCCAGCAACTCCGCGATGCGCACCATCTGGTCGGTGGTGCGCGCCAAGTACGCCTGCGCCACCAGGTATTTGTCCGTCTTGGCTTGCCCCGGCTCCCTGGCCGGAGCATCCGGATCGGCCCAGTCGCCGTACTGGAAACCGGTGTTCCACAGCCCTCTCGGATCCAGCCGCGTGGCCACTTCGTCGACGAAGGCCCGCATGGCCGGCCAGCAGCGCCGCAAAACCTCGCGGCGACCGTACTCCTGATAAAGCATCCACGGCACGTTGACGATGGCGTCGCCCCACAACGCAGTCGGCTCGCTGGGACGCGGATCGACCAGTGGAGCGGAGCGTGGCATCACGCCATGACTGCGCTGCTCGATCATCAAGTCGCTCAACCAGGAGGCGAGGACCGCCTCGACGTCGTAGAGATAGGTCGCCGAGGCGATGAAGACGTTCACGTCCCCGGTCCACCCCAGCCGCTCGTCGCGCTGAGGACAGTCGGTGGGAATCCCGACGAAGTTGTCACGCATCGACCAGACGGCGTTCTCGTGCAGACGGTTCAGCATCGCGTCAGATGACTCGAACCAGCCAGTACGATCCATGTCGGAGTGGACGACGACCGCGCGGAAGTCGTCCAAACTCGGCAGTCCACGCCAGCCTTCGACCTCGATGTAGCGGAAACCGTGAATCGTGAAACGTGGCTCCCACTCTTCACGTTCGTGACCGGCCGCGATGTAGCGGTCCGTGGCCAGCGCCGTACGATTGGTCTCCCGCTCCAAGGCCCCGTCGGGTTTGAGCGCTTCAGCATGGCGGATCGTGATGTCTTGGCCGCGACGGGGATTGTTCAGCGTCAGATGGACCCATCCGGAGATGTTTTGTCCGAAATCGATGATCGGGTATCCCGTCGGCGACACGGTCACCTCGACGGCCGCCAACTCTTCGATGCGCCGAATCGGCGGGACGCTGGACAACCGAAGCGAGGACATCGGCCAGTCGTAGCTGATGGTCGGCCACCAAGCGGTGGCGTCGTAGCCCGGCGCGGCCCAACCGACCTGTTCCAGCTGAGCGTCGAAGACCTCGCCGTCGTAGAGCCCGTTGGCCCGGACCCCACCTGGCCCAACCACCCAATCGGAGTCTTTCGCCGGGGCCGACGACGGGGCTGTCGACACGATCTCGGTACGATCGGCGTACTCGATCTCCAATTGCATGAACAAGGCCGGACGATCCGCGTAATGATGGTTGGACTTGTTCCACGTCAAAGCCCCGACTGCCCAGCCCTCGCCGACGATGGCTCCCATCACATTGGGGCCGGTCGACAGCAGGTCGGTCACGTCATATTCAGCGACCATCAGGCGCTCGCGGTAGGCCGTCCATCCCGGGGCCAGGACCGCGTCACCGATCCGAGAACCGTTGAGATGAGCCTCGACCACGCCAAGCGCCGTGACATAGACCGTGGCATGCCGCACCCCAGGTTCGACATCGAAGGTTTTCCTAAAGTACGGCGCCGGATCGCCTTCCTCGCAGGGCTTCGGGCTGGATATGAACTGAGCTTTCCACTGTGGCATACGCGTCTCCTTTGTCAGGAACCACCCGCAGACTCACCGAAGCAGCCGTCGGGGTCCCAAATGTAGTTGAACCACCCACTGGTCAGTTTAGTGGCTCGACCGGATCGAAGATCGTGAATCAACCCGAGATCGTGAGCCGACGATCATCGGGGCTGACAGGTCTCACAAAAGTAGACGTTGCCGCCGAGATACGCCTTGCGAGTGATCGAACCGCCACAGATCGGGCAACCGCGCCCGACAGTCTTGGCCGACAGTTGAGTCGCGTAGCCGCCCGGCGCGCCGTACAAATCCTTCTCCGTGTCGCGACCACCGGCGGCCGTCATTGCCGCCAAAGTCGTTTTGACACTGGCGAACAGTCGATCCAGATCGTCGCTGGTCAGATCGTGGAGTTTAGCCAGCGGGTTCACCCGGGCATTGAAGGCGATGTCTTGAAGACATCCGTTGCCCAATCCGGGGATCCTCTGCTCGGTGGCGAGCAGTCCTTTGACGCTCAAGGTTGGTTTCGCCTGTGCGACGAGCGCGTCGAAATGCCCACGATCAAACGAGTCGGACAGTGGCGAGCGGGCGTTCGTCGCCACCAGATAGTACGGATTGTCGTTCATCCCGTCCGGGAAAGCGGCCAGGCAGCCGTACATCTGCACCGTGCAGACGATGCCACGGCCATCCTCGCACTCCAGACGTAGCTGGTGTTTCTTCGGCAGCGGATGGCCATCGCTCAGACGCCCCTGCCGCGTCGCCCGGATGTTGACCCCGTCGCTGAACACCAGGCGCATGTCGTCGATCATCAACTCCACTTGGCCGCCGATCGCGCGCGCCTGATCTATCCGACGTCCCGTCAGCGCGGTGTCGTACGCCTGCGGATCGCCGAAATAGAAGGCGAACCCGTGCGGGCTCAGGCCAGCGATCACCCGCGCGATCCTTCCGCCGCCCACATGCCGCGTCAGTTGCTCAGCCATCGTGGCGGACTCAGGAATCTCCAGCATGAGGTCGACCTTTCTTGTGACCACATCAGCTTACGGCGATCGGTCGGCTCAGGTCTACCGCAGCCCGCTCGTAAGCCCCAGGTTTCAGTATTACGCTCTGATAAGCTGCTTTCTGGGTTTCATGACCGCGACTGATTGGATCTGAACGCCATGCATCTGACGGAGATTCCCCCGCGACACCGTCGCCGACGCGCCGCCCGTGACGCCCGGATCGTCACCACCGTGATCATCGCGGTCGTGGTCGTCATCGCACTGATCTGGTGGGGCGTGGGCGCGATCATGCGCCAGCCCGGGCCGATCACACATCCGGCAGCGGCCAACCCCGCCCGTACCACCGATGTGGCGTCGACGACATCGGGGTCGACGACGCTGGATTCGGTGAGGTTGAACTCCAGCAATGCCATGCTCGTCAGTCTCGACGCGCCGACGACACCGCTGTTGGAACTCAACGCCGACCAACGAATCTATCCGGCCTCACTGACGAAAATCATGACGGCGCTGGTCGTCCTGGACTGGGTCGACGACCTCCAGGCGATGGTCACTGTTCCTGCCTCAGCCCTTCGACAAGTGGCAGATCTCGAACTGTCCACCGCCGGTTTCGTCGCTGGCGAGACGGTCCCCATCGAAGATTTGCTCTACGGCCTGCTGCTTCCCTCCGGCGGCGAATGCGCCCTTACTTTAGCCCAGTGGGTCGCAGGCGATGAGGACAGTTTCGCGGGGTTGATGAACACCAAGGCGGCCGAATTGGGCATGACCGGCTCGCATTTCGTCAACACCACCGGATCACACGACCCCGATCACTATTCCACCATCCACGACCTGATCCGCCTGCTCGAAACGGCTTTGAACAATTCTGCGTTCTTCACGGTGTTCACCAGCCACAGCCACACCACCACTGCCACCGACGACCACCCCGATGGGCTGACCGTGGTCTCCACGATCTTCCGCCACACCGATGGCGTCTACCCCGATTTCACGTTGTTGGGCGCCAAGACTGGCCACACCGAGCACTCTGGGCAATGCCTAGCCAGCTTGGCCGAGAAGAACGGACGACGCTATGTTCTCGTCACTGCTGGCGCTGACACCATCGACAATTTGACCGACCTCAAACATCTCGCCGACGCTGTGACCGTCTACTCGGCCGTGTGATCGGTCGGTTCAGTCTGACTCTCGTGAGCTCACCAACGGTTCGCGCTCAGCGTCGGCGACCCCTGGGCCGGGTTGTACAATCGCGGACCTGGGCCCAGCGGTACGGCCGCTGCACTCACCAACTCGTCGCCAGCGGACGGCCCTCGTCGTACCCTGACCGCGATTGGATACCCACCACGGCGTTGCGCGCGAACTGCGGCAGCGTGGCTGCCCCGGCGTAGGTGCAGGAGCTGCGCACCCCGGACATGATGAAGTCGATCAGGTCTTCCACGCCGGGGCGCTGAGGGTCGAGGAACATCCGTGCCGACGAGATTCCTTCCTCGAACAGACCGGCTCGCGCCCGGTCGAACGCCGAACGCTGCTTCGTCCGGGCGCGCACAGCGCGAGCCGACGCCATGCCGAACGACTCCTTGTAGGCACGGCCCTCCCCGGTCATCATCAGGTCGCCGGGCGACTCGTAGGTTCCAGCGAACCACGAGCCGATCATGACTGCGCCAGCGCCGGCCGCCAAAGCCAACGCCACATCGCGCGGATGGCGCACCCCACCGTCAGCCCAGACCGACCCACCCAATCCGCGGGCCGTCTCAGCGCATTCGAGGACGGCCGAGAATTGAGGACGCCCGACCCCGGTTTGCATCCGCGTCGTACACATCGCACCAGGTCCGACGCCGACCTTGACCACGTTGGCGCCGGCGCGCATCAGATCCTCGACCCCTTCGGCGGTGACGACGTTGCCCGCCACGATCGGAATCGACGAGCCAGACTCTTCCAACATCGCGCGTACCTGGGCGACGGTGGCGATCATGCGATCCTGATGCCCGTGGGCGGTGTCCAGCACGAGCGCGTCGGCCCCCGCCTCCACCAAGCGTCGAGCGTGGTTCGCGGCGTCGCCCGAGATACCCACGGCGACCGCGACTTTGAGCCTGCCATCGCCATCACACGCCGGAGCGTACAGAGTCGACCGCAACGCGGCCTTGCTCGTCATCACCCCGATCAGGCGGCCAGAAGCGTCGACGGCCACGGCGATCATATGGTTGGTGGTCGCCAGTTTCTGGAACACGTCGCGCGGTCCGGCCTCGGCGTCGACGATCGCCAGATCCGTCTTCATGATGTCGCGTACCTGAGTGAAACGGTCGACGTGCTCCCCATCAGCGCGCGTCATCACTCCGATCGGTGCGCCCGCGTCGTCGACGACGACCACGCAATGATGGGCCCGCTTGGGCAGCAGTGCGAGCGCCGCACCGACAGTGTCAGAACCCGTCACCGTCACCGCCGTGTCGAAAACCGTGTGAGCCGACTTCACCGCAGAGATCGTGGCCGCCACCACGTCGACGGGGATGTCTTGCGGAATCACACCCAAACCACCGCGCCGAGCGATGGTCTCGGCCATCCGCCGGCCAGTCACCGCCGTCATATTGGCCGCGATCAGCGGGGTTGGCAACGCGAGAGAATCCGTCGAGGTCACATCCACATCCAAACGTGAAGTCACACTCGAACGGCTCGGCGCCATGAACACATCGTCGTACGTCAGATCGTACCCGGGAGTTGAAGTCAGAAATCTCACACCACAAGGATACCGGGGAGCACCACCGCCGACTTGGAACGGAAGACCCCTTAGACGAGAACCGTGGGACGACTGTGGTCGAGTGGCCCGTGGCACATGGCTCCCAGACGTCGCTCGTCGCAGCGGTCAGGCCGAGCGTGTCTTCCTCGACCGCCGAATCACAGCAGCTTCCAGCCCCAACCCCCACACTCACAACGTTTCCTCCGCGGCCGCGGAATCACGGTGAAGACCATGCGAACCCGGCTCACGCGCGTTTCGTCCTCGGCTTCGGAATCGGGATGAGCGGCAGCAGAGTGGCAACGACCTGCTCCACCAGTTCGTGGTTCTCCACATCGAAGATGTGATGCGGCTTCGCGCCCTCGTAGGGAACCCCCTGCTGCGCCTGGCCCATCAGATCATCCAGTTCGGGGAGCATCTTGACGTACGCCGTGTTGTCACAGATCAGAATCACCGGTCGGTCATCGACATAGACCATGTAGTCACCGAACATTTTGCGATACCGTGCCGCGCCACAGTCGCGTACCTGCTCGCAAACGAACTCCGCGAAGTCGACGGTGCTGGCCATATCTCTCCTGACGCTGAAAGTACGCCGGGCGGCGATTCTCGCCAGCGTACCATCGCGGATCCGACGGCCGATGCGCGAACCCTCCGCCTGTCAGCCTTGGCGTCGATCTCCCCGGGCGTACCATCGCGGATCTAGCGAGCGATGCGCGAACCGAAACCCATCCCAAACCGACGGAAAACCGGCTTCACAATCGAT
Source organism: Propionibacteriaceae bacterium (assembly GCA_031285845.1). Taxonomy (GTDB): domain Bacteria; phylum Actinomycetota; class Actinomycetes; order Propionibacteriales; family Propionibacteriaceae; genus WQYJ01. Next base: position 66,568 of record JAITVK010000022.1, on the reverse strand, counting down.
TTTGCGCTGTTACAGCCCGAATACACCCCTCGCTAGCTCGATTACCCCAACCAAATCGATCGCAGAGTCCGAAAGGCGACGATATTGCGCCGATCTGCACCGGGCGAGGTCTTGGCGACACCAATCCGCACCGGGCGAGGTCCCCCATGTGGAGCGCCCATCGCGTCGCGGGCCCTTTTCTCCGCCCCAACCTCGTCGAGGCGGAAATCAGGGAACTCGGAACGCGACCACCTCAGTGAACCGCCGCATCGCCACACCGCGCGAAATGCCCACCGACTGACACAACAGACGCGAAGCGATCTGTGGATAACCACCCACCCGCCCAGCGCAATTGTCACGATGTGTTCATGACCACATCACCATCACCGTCATTCACCAACGATGACATCACCTCGTCGTACGAGGGGACAGTCACCTCCAGCAACTACCGGCGTTTGGGGTACGACCGACTGACTCACGGGGTCTACGGCCATTGGCCACCCGTCGACCCGGGAAACGAAGCCGAGTCACGAAGACCCCGTCTACTCACCCATGTCCGGGCTGTGTTGGCGGCGCACCTGTCAACCCGCGCGGTGTTGTACGGACCAACCGCATTCCATGTTCTCGACGTGGCATTGCCGGAGCGGCTCCAAGACTGGACGCACTGTCATCTCCTTGTGACCAGTGGCGTGAATCGCCCGCACCGGCAAGGAGTCATCGCCCATCGGCGTGCGTACGACCTGAGCACCCTCCGAACCGTGGACCGCTTTCCTTTGCTGCATCTGGTCGACCACCTGTTGCAGCTTCTCGGCGCCACCGATGACGAACTGGTGGAAGTCAGCGATGGGCTCATGCGCCGCCAGCACCCTCTCCTGACGCAATCGGACTTCACACAACGCTTGCTTCAACTCGAGGGAGCCACGGGCATCAAAGCCCTCCGACGAATCCAGCGCTGGGTCAAACCGGGAACAGATTCCCTCTACGAGACGCGGACTCGGATGATTCTGATCCGCTCGGGGCTGCCATGCCCGGAAGTCAACTTCGCAGTATGGTGCCCCTCAGCCGGGAGAACGTACCATGTTGACATGGCGTACCCCAGCGCCAAAGTCGCCGTGGAGTACGACGGAGCGGTTCACGTCGGCGACCGTCGGCACATGGAAATAGACGCGTTTCGTCGGCGTGATCTGCAGGAGGCGGGATGGATAGTCATCACTGTGACCTCTGCCCAGCTGCGCCGACCCGACACACTCGTTCGCTCCGTTGAAACGGCTCTGATCTTGCGGCACGCGAGCCGTCTTCCATAGCCCCCTACCGCCGACCGGGCAGAACCCCGCAAAATCGAGCCTATCTCGGCCCCGTCGACGATTTTGCCCCAGTTCGCATCGCCAATGAGGTCATCTGAGCCCATAACCCATACCCGATCGTCGGCAGCCAAGAAATCGGTTCGATTTTGCGCCGTTTCGCGCCCCCGGACTGAACGGGCAGGGCACCGAACGCGCTGACCGTACGGCACGCAGCGACCATCCGCCACCGCTAGTTCGTCGTGAAACACGCGTTCGCGCCGTACGACAACGAGGCGACCCTGATCACCGCTGAGCTGACCGATCCCCAAGTCACACTCGTACTGGCTGATCCTGATCCACGGCCTGTTCGATCGCCAACCCGAGTTTGGTGTCCCAGACTGCGTCGGCCAGCGGGTACGGCGGCTCGGCCTCTCCGCGAACCCAGGCCGCCATGCGTGTCATCAGCTCGGCGACGGCCAATTCGTCGTCGTTCCAGCGCATTTGGGGCCACGGATTCGACCACACAACCTCATCGCCAAAAGTGATCTGATAGGTGCAATATCCGTTCAAATCCAAGTCATGCCCAGTTTGGCGGCGATTCAGGTACGTCGTGGTGATGAGGTTGTGACCGGCCAATCGTACGACCTGGTCACCGCTGATCTCTCCGTGGGATCCTCGAACCAGCAGCCGCCTGGTTCGCAGCAGGTTGCGCGTCTGATTGTCGGTGAAATCGTAAACCCCAGACAGCCCCTCACCGAAGTCGACCGACGCCAGCACGGTCCCCGCCTGTTTGGCCGCGGTCTGACCGGTCCACCCGGCTCGTGTCAGCGGATCGACCAGCGGTCCAGAAAAGCGATGCGCTCGTACGACGGCAGTCTTCGTGACACCGATTCCGAGGTACGCCCTGATGAGCGCCATCGCGTGATAGGTCTGCGTGGACGAGATCTGGACTTGCGACACCTCACCGATCAAACCACGGGCCACTGCGGCCAGCCGGGCCGCATGACCTGGCATCATCGCGTACTGCTCAGCGATCTGAATCAGACCCGACGACGACGCCTGTTCCAGTGCGGCCAGCTCAGCCATCGTCATCGCTGGTGGCGTCTCTGCCAGCAGCGGCATCTGATGGGCGGCACAGGTCGCGATGACCTGCGGAGTCACCGTGGGCGGAGTGAAGCTGATGACCATGTCAGCTTTGGCACGCCCAAGGCATTCGTCGAGATCGGTGTAGACCGGGACCCCGGCGTTGAGCGGACGTCTGAGCACCATCGCCACCGGCTCGAAGCCTTCCATGTCGTTCAGCACCCGCTTGAACGCTTGCCATCGATAACCCAGACCGACCTGCACGTATTTCACGCCTCTACTGTAGACAGTGCCTGGCCCAGGTGTGGATCGCGGACAACCAATCGCTGACAACCAACCGACGCCTGATCGGGCCTCGCGCTGCCCGTTCCGACACGGCCTGATCGCCATATCCTCTGTTCACAAGCGTCATCACGATGGGGGCCATCGTGGTGCCACGCAGTCAACGAAGATTACCGAACTCGTCGCAGACGTGGTTGGATAGGGACATGAGTCCGCGAAAAATTGGTGTAACCGAGCTCGCCCTGCGCGACGCCCACCAGAGCCTCCTTGCAACCCGCATGGCCACCGAAGACATGGTTGATGCCTGTGACGATCTTGACAAGGCCGGTTACTGGTCGGTTGAGTGCTGGGGCGGAGCAACCTATGATGCCTGCATCCGTTTCCTCAACGAGGATCCTTGGGTCAGGCTGCGCACCTTCCGCGAGTTGATGCCCAACTCCCGGTTGCAGATGCTGCTGCGCGGCCAAAACCTCCTTGGCTACCGCCATTACGAGGACATGGTCGTTGAGAAGTTCGTTGAGAAGTCCGCTGAGAACGGTATGGATGTGTTCCGCGTCTTCGACGCCGTGAACGATCCGCGCAACATGGCCAAGGCCATGCAAGCCGTCGCCAAGACGGGCAAACATGCCCAGGGCACCATTTGCTACACCATCTCCCCGGTTCACACCGTCGAGGGGTACGTCAAACTGGCCGGCCAACTGCTGGACATGGGCGCGCAATCCATCGCGCTGAAAGACATGGCCGCTTTGTTGAAGCCGCAGCCGGCGTACGACATCATCCGTGGCATCAAGGAGACGTACGGCGAGGACACTCAGATCAATGTCCATTGCCATTCGACCACTGGAGTCACGCTGGTGACCTTGCAGAAGGCGATCGAGGCCGGAGCCGACGTGGTCGACACCGCCATCTCGTCGATGAGCCTCGGCCCGGGCCACAACCCAACCGAATCCTTCGTCGAAATGCTCGACGGAACCGATTTCACCACCGATCTGGACATGTCACGTCTGATCAAGATTCGTGACCACTTCGCCAAGATCCGTCCGAAGTACGAAGACTTCGAGTCGTCGGTCCTGGTCGACACCGACATCTTCGCCTCCCAGATCCCTGGCGGCATGTTGTCGAACATGGAGTCGCAGTTGCGCGCTCAAGGCGCGGGCGACAAGATCAAGGAGGTCATGGCCGAGGTTCCGCTGGTCAAGGCCGACGCTGGTCATCCGCCGCTGGTGACCCCGACCTCGCAGATCGTGGGAACCCAGGCTGTGTTCAACGTTCTGTTCGGACGTTACAAGAAGCTGACCGCTGAGTTCGCCGACCTGGTGTTGGGCTACTACGGTCACACGCTGGGCGAGGTCAACCCTGAGGTGGCCAAGATCGCCGAAGAGCAGACCAAGAAAGAACCGATCACCTGCCGTCCGGCCGACCTGCTCAAGCCCGAATGGGACGAGCTGGTTCGCAAGACCAAGGAGCTTGAAGGCAACGACGGAACCGATGAAGACGTTCTGACCTACGCCCAGTTCCCGGCAGTGGCGACCGACTTCTTCAAGCATCGCGCCGAAGGGCCCCACTCGGTGGCCAAGTCCTTCGCCGAGCTCGCCGCCGAGAAGGAAGCCAAAGCCAAGGGCGCCACAGCCGCTGGCATCGGAACCGTCACGTACAACGTGTCGCTGGGCGGGCGCACGCACACCGTGAAGGTCGAGAGGGCCTGACCCATGGCTGCACAGACTATGACCGACCTCGTGACTCAGCTGGCTGACAAGCGGGCTGAGACCGAGGCGGGCGGTGGCCCCAAGCGTATTGAGAAGCAACACGCCCAGGGCAAGAAGACCGCTCGTGAGCGCCTGGACACCCTGCTCGACCACGACACATTCCAGGAGGTCGGGCTGTTCCGCAAGAACCGCACCGTCACCTTCGGGATGGACACCGCCGACCCGGCGGCTGATGGCGTCGTCACCGGATCAGGTTTGGTCCGTGGCCGTCCCATCAACGTGGCCTCCCAGGACTTCACCGTCATGGGCGGCTCGGCCGGCGAGACCCACTCGATCAAGGTCGTGGCGATGATGGAGGCGGCGCTGCAAAACGGCAACCCGTTCGTCTTCATCAACGACTCCGGCGGCGCGCGTGTCCAAGAGGGCATCGACTCGTTGTCCGGGTACGGCCAAGTGTTTTACGCCAACGTCAAGTTGTCGGGCGTGGTGCCTCAGATCTCCGTGATCTGCGGCCCGTGCGCCGGCGGCGCGGCGTACTCCCCGGCCCTGACCGACTTCATCATCCAGACCCGCAAGGCGAACATGTTCATCACGGGTCCTGGCGTGATCAAGCAGGTCACCGGCGAGGAGGTCACCCAGGACGAGTTGGGCGGCGCTGACGCGCATATGCAGAAGTCAGGCGTCATTCATTTCGTGGCCGACGACGACGATCAGGCCCTTCTGATCGCCAGCAAGCTGCTGAGCTTTCTGCCGCAGAACAACGGCGAAGAGGCTCCGATCGTCGACCCGGACATGACCGTCGAACCTGACGAGTCTTTGCGCGACATCGTTCCGCTGGAAGGCACCCGCGGCTACGACGTGCGTGAGATCATCCGGAAGATCGCTGATCGCGGCGACTTCTTGGAGGTCCACGCGCAGTACGCGATGAACATCGTCGTCGGTTTCGGCCGCGTCAACGGACGTACGGTCGGATTCGTCGCCAACCAGCCCAGCGCGATGGCCGGTGTCTTGGACATCAACGCCTCCGACAAGGGTTCGCGTTTCGTCCGGTTCTGCGACTCGTTCAACATCCCGATCGTCACCTTGGTCGACGTCCCTGGCTTCCTGCCCGGCGTGGCCCAGGAGCATGGTGGCATCATTCGCCACGGCGCCAAGCTGCTGTTCGCCTACAGCGCCTGCACCGTGCCGCTGGTCACCGTCGTGCTGCGCAAGGCGTACGGCGGAGCGTACCTGGCCATGGCTTGCCGTGACCTGGGGGCTGACGCCGTGTTCGCTTGGCCGACCGCTGAAATCGCCGTCATGGGCGCTGAAGGCGCGGCCGCTGTGGTGTTCGCCAGCCAGATCAAAGCTGCCGAAGACCCGGTGGCGAAGAAGGCCGAGATGATTCAGGAGTATCGCGACACGTTCGCCACCCCGTTCATGGCCGCCTCGCGTGGTCTGGTCGACGACATCATTGATCCGGCTGTCACCCGGGCGAAGGTCGCCTTCGCTTTGGAGCAGTTGGCGGGCAAGCGCAAGCTGCGTCCAGCCAAGAAGCATGGGGTCTTCCCCAGTTGAGCAATGCCCGTCACGACCGGTGAAGGCTTGGTCGTGGCGGCGAGAGGAAAGCTATGAGTCAGAATCAAGAGTTGCTCGACCTGGTCAAGGCCTTGTCGGGCCGAGTCAACCAGTTGGAGCAGCAGGTGACGTCGCTCCGTTTGGTCAACGCCCAAGACGTGCCAGAAGATATTCTGGTCGCCATCGCGGCAGGGGTCGCCGCCTATCTCGGCTATCAGGGTGAGAAGCGCCAACCGCGTTTCGCGTCCATGCCGACGTGGACCAAAGGCACCCGTGTCGCCCAACTGAACCACACACCCGTACGGTGATTCGCAAGGAGTAAGAACATGAAATTGAAGGTGACTGTCAACCAGATCCCGTACGAGGTCGAGGTCGAGGTCGATGAAACCCCAGCCGGGCTGCCCCCGGTCAACATCGGCGGTGGCGCCGGCGGCGCGGCTCCGGTCACGACCTCGTCGAGCGCCTCAGCCAACGCTGTGACCGCGCCGTTGGCCGGTTCGGTGCGCAAGATTCTGGTCGAGCAGGGTCAGTCGGTCGCCGCTGGCGACGTCGTGGCTGTGCTCGAAGCCATGAAGATGGAGACCGAGATCACCACGGCGAAAGCCGGTGTGGTCGGCAACATCCTGGTCAAGGTCGGCGCAGCCGTCCAAGGTGGGGACCCGATCATAGAGATCAACCCAGCCTGACCTCGACCTGTCCTGCGGATGACCGCCGGATTGTCGAACTGCCACGTCGGGTGGATTGTCCAGTGCGGACAGTCCACCCGACGTGTTTTTCCCTCCACCGGACATGTTCTCGCCGACCCAGCGCTGCTACACCAACCGATAGCCCATGCCGCGTACTGTGATCAGCCGTTCATGGCCGATCTTTTGACGCAAGTAGCGAACGTAGACGTCGACAATGTTGGAACCTGGATCGAAATCGAAACCCCATAACCGCGGACAGCAGCTGCTCACGGCTGAGCACCTGGCCCGGATGACGCAGGAAGGTCTCCAGCAAAGCGAACTCCCGCGCTGACAGATCCTGTTCCCGACCGGCCACGTGGACTCGCCGAGTCAGCAGATCCAAGCTGATGTCGTCGTGGACAAGCGCGCCTGGAGCCGCCGTACGATGAGACCTTAGCCGCAGCCGTACTCTGGCCAACAACTCATCAAAGCTGAATGGCTTGCCCATGTAGTCGTCCGCGCCACCGACCAGACCTGCCACCGTGTCCTGGGCTGATGAGCGCGCAGTCAAGATGATGACCGGGGTGGTGAAGCCTTCGCCGCGCAGGTGCGCCAAGACGTCCAGGCCCGACATGTCTGGCAAGCCGACATCGAGAATGATCAGGTCGATCTGCGAACTTCGCGCCGTCGCCAAACCCGCCTGACCAGTGGATCCGACCGCGCAGCCGAATCCCGCGGCCTTCAGCCCTTTGGCGATGAAAGCCGAGATCAGAGGCTCGTCTTCAATCAACAGAATCTGGGTCACGAGGGGTTGGACCTCCACGGTAGCCGGATGGTGAATGTGGATCCCACGCCGACCTCAGACTCGAGCTCGACGTCGCCGCCATGGGATCGGGCTATCGCGGCGACGATGGCCAGCCCCAAGCCGGTTCCCGTCCCGCTGGAGCCACGCTCATGGCGCTCGAACACCCGTGGCTGATCCTCCAGCGCGATCCCCTGACCCTCGTCGCGTACCCACAGGCGCACCTGGCCCGCCTCCACCGCGCTGCCGATGGCGATCACACTGCCGGGCGGCGAATACTGAACCGCGTTGGCCGCCAATTGCAGCCACGCCTGAGTGATCCGCTGGGGATCCAACCACTCCGACACCTCAGCGACCGATTCGAGCTGCCAGACCCGGTCACCGAGACTGGTCGCTTTGGTGATGGTCTCGTCAGTCAGCTGAACCAGGTCCGTCGATTGCAGATGCAACAACCGCGGCTCGCGGCTATGAGCGAGCGTGAGCAGATCGTCGACCAGTCGACGCATCCGATCAAGCTCGCTGAGGACGACGTCACGGGTCTCGCTGGCGTCGACTGGGTCGGCCAGATCCATCAGCTCCAGGTGGCCTCGGGCGATGGTCAGCGGAGTGCGAAGCTCATGGCCGATGTCATCAAGCGACCGGCGTTGATCCCGAGCGGCGACGTCCAAGCGGTCAAGCATCGAATTGATGGTGGTCGACAGCAGGGCCAGATCGTCGTGTCCGGTCACCGGGATACGCTTCGACGAATCGGTGGCCGTTATCTCCTCGGCCGTACGGCGAACCATGGCGATGGGACGCAACAGCCGCCCCACCAACAACCAACACAGCCCCGCGATGACGACCAAGGCGATCCCCGACACCGTCGCGTAAGCCCAGTAGATCGGAGCATGCAAGCGGTACTCCTGATCCATGTCGGTGACCCGGACGACGGCCGCCGAGGTGAGTTGCCCGCTGACATGGACCGGAACCACGGTGTAGAGCCACTGCGTGACCGGGGTTGACAGCCGTCCGTACGTGGTCGTGGTCGCCGCGGTGTCGGGAATGACTGCGGCGACGAGAGCGTCATCGGTCTCAGGGCGTAGCCGAACTCCGGCCGGGGCCGTCCACGTCACCTCGCCATCGGCGATCGCCATCACACCTTCAGCCGGAGCCAGGCTGGTGTGTTGGATCGCCGAGTGGAGCAAAGCGTCCGCGCTCGACCATGGCTGACCAGTGACCGGGTCGTTCTGAGCGGCCAACTGCCGCAAGGCCGTGACGGCCACCTCATGATCCTCCATCACACGCCGATCAGTGGTGACGCGTCCCCACAGCATCACCACCAGACCGGACACCAGCAAAGCCAGCCCTGTCAGCGCACAAACCGCGATGATCACGCGGGAGCGAACTGACAGGGCTGACAAGCGGTGACGTGATGGCATCGGACTCATCCGCAATGTCGACCGTGTCCCGGCTCGGGCATGTCGACCATCCGGCCATGCTGCCCGCATTGACCCGCTCCAGCCGCGCACTGACCCGTGCCCTGACCGGCTCCCGCGCCCGTGCCTTGTCCAGCGCCCTGGCCCGTGCCTTGGCCGGATCCTGTCCCCTGACCTGAGCCCGCGTCTTGGCCGGCTCCCGCACCATGGCCTGCCCCCGCGGCGCACTGACCCGTTCCGGCGGGGCACTCCCCTGACTCGGCCGGCGAACACTGACCGGCCCCGGCAGCACACTGCCCGGTCCCCGCTGACGCGCGTTGCCCGGTCCCAGCGAGCGGAGACTGACCCCATCCAGCAGCGCGTTGACCCACGCCAGACGCCGCTGGATCCAAGGAGTCCGAACCAGACGGCGAGCCGGGCGCGTCGGCGCCACCAGTGACCGACGATGTCGGGCTGGGCACCGTCAACCACGGTTGGACACCCGACTGGGGCGTCGGCGGCAGTGCCAAAGCCACTCCTGCCCCGATTCCGCTGACGAGCAGCACCCCGACCACCACCCACAAGACCGTACGCTTGCCCACGACCATCTCCAATCGTCACACAGGACTGTTCCTACGACCTCTGACCGGATCGACCAACGTCTTCGCTCTCGATCATGCCCCTGAGGATTTTGGGCACTATTTCATCATGGGATGGCATCAGATGCCGTGAATCGATCATGAGAATACCCTCATCATATCGCGCGAACACCCCCTGCTCCGCCGCGGCGACACCCCCTCCGACGGCCACCGCGACTACTCGTCCAGCAGGTGCCTCATCATCCGGGTGGGACTGGCCAAGAAGTTACGCGTGATCTGGACATGCTCGGTGTCATCGTAGTCGACCCGCTCCAGGCCCCGATCGGTCAGATGATAGATCCAGGCGTCGGGATAGGCCATGAGGATCGGCGAGTGGGTCGCCATGACGTACTGACTGCCCTGGAGGATCGACTGATGGATCAGGGACAGAACCGACAACTGACGACCAGGAGACAAGGCCGCCTCCGGCTCGTCCAACAGGAACAGACCATGATCGGAAAACTGGTTGGCGGCCAAGGTCAGGAACGACTCGCCATGGGATTGCAGATGCAAGGAGCGCCCGCCGTAAGCCTCCGTACCGTTGATGTCATCGATCGCGCTGGCGACGTTATAGAACGACTCGGCTCGAAAGAAGAATCCTCGTCGAGCGCGCCGGCCCTTGCCAATTCGCAAATGCATGCGCAGATCCGAGTGAGTGTCCCGGGTGGAGAAGCGCAGGTTCTTTGTCCCGCCCTCCGGGTTGAACCCCAAAATCATGGCGATCGCTTCGAGCAGGGTCGATTTGCCCGACCCGTTCTCCCCAACCAGAAATGTCATCTTCGGATGGAACAACAATGGCGTGTGGCGCAACCCGCTCACCACAGGAAGGGCGTACGGAAAACCGACGTTCGGAGCGTCGGCCTCGAGTCGGACGTCTTGAAGGTACTGGTCGTAGAGCATGGTTCCTCTCCTCGATCTGCCTCGCAGCCTAGTGCGCAGATCCGACATTTCGATCGGTGTGCGAAGATTGACCCATGAACACAGACACCGACAATGCGGGCGGGCCCGACGCTGACCACGACGACGCTCCCACCGATGAGGCCCACACCGACTCCGACCAGTTGCAGCGGTTCTGGGCAGTCGCCAGCCTGCATGCCGATCTCGGCGAAGTCGAGGTCTTCATGGGCACCTCCTGGGGGCAGGCGATGGCTCCCCCGGCGTGGAGCTTCGGCAGCACGCCCGAGTTGGCCGACGAGTTGGTGAATCGGGTGCTCAGTGGCGATAAGACAGCCACCACCGGGCCGTATCAGGATTACGTCGACGACGAACCGCTGCCCAAGGTCGGTGATCTGTCGATCGTGCTCGACGGCGCGGGCACACCGAAGGCGCTGATTCGCGATGTCGAGGTCGTCACCACCACGTTCGGGCAGATCACCGCCGAACAGGCCGCCGCCGAAGGCGAGGGTGACCGCAGTCTGGATCACTGGCGCGAGGTCCACCGCCAGGCGTTCTCGAGCTATGGGTACGAGGTCGATGACTCGACCAAGGTGGTGTGGGAGCGATTCGTCGTCTTATATCCGTGACTCAGCCGTCGCCGACGGCTACCGACGACTCACTTCGCGGCTTCGTCATGACGCGGACTGCGGTCAGGCGGACCTCACGCCACCGTCTGACTGCGGTCGCGGATCGTCCGCAGCATCTTGGTCGACATCACAGCCGACACCCAGCCGACAGCGTGAAAAATGGGTTTCATCACCGGGTTGGCGCTGGCGTAACGCTCCCGTTCAATCAGACGACAAGCCTTGTCACCGACCGGTTCAAGGATGAAGGCCCACGACGCGTCGAAGCGCAGCGGCCCCGAATCGGGCGCCTCGGCTGGATTGGCGAGGACCAGCGCCCGCCCCGGCTCCACAACGCGTGCCTCAAGCTTGGCGCCTTGCCCTAGGGACACCATGTCGCCGACGGCGAGATTCTGCCACTGATCCTCGACGGTGGTCGCCGAGTGGATGTCGAGCCCGAACAGGTTCTCCAGATGATCATAGGAGTAGAAGCCGCCACGGCCTTGGCCCAGTTGCACCAGCCAGGGCCACACTTGGTCAGCCGGGGCGTCGATCGAGATCGCGCGGGTCGATTCGTACTGCGCCTGCCCGACGATCTCATCACCGGGCAGGCGCGCCTCCACCTCGTCGTCACGGGCTCCCCAACGTCGCTGGGCCGCCTGACCAATCCAGTACGCTCCAGCGACCGCCGCCAAGCGACCGATCCCGCGTATGTGTCGTCTGATGCTCATGTCCACCAGTAAATCACACCGGTCGGACATCACTGCTCGGCCCGTGCTGACCACTGTCCCACCTTGACCTCACAACCTCAGACCACCGCTCGATGGTAGAGTCATATCGGCTCGATTATGGGGGCCGACAAGACTCGAAAGGAATCCCAATGCGGATGTTGATCATGGGCCCTCCAGGGGCTGGCAAGGGCACACAGGGGAAGAAAGTCGCTGAGGAGTTCGGCATTCCCGAGATCTCGACTGGCGCGATCTTCCGCTCCAATGTGGCGGAGCAGACCGAGTTGGGCAAAGTGGTCTCGCAGATCATGGAGAAGGGCGAACTGGTTCCCGACTCGGTGACCGTCGACCTGGTCGCGGATCGGTTGGCCAAACCCGACACCGCCACGGGCTTCCTGCTAGATGGCTTCCCGCGTACGGTGGCCCAGGCCGAGGCGCTGGATGGCATCCTGGTCAAACTGGGAATCAGCCTGGACGCAGTGCTCAGCCTGGTCGTCAACGAGGAGACGCTGATCAAGCGGATGGCCAAGCGCGCGCAGATCGAAGGCCGCGCTGACGACAACGAGGAGACGATCCGTCGCCGCTTCGAGGTCTACACCGCCGAGACTGCCCCGTTGCTGGCTCTCTACCGCGATCGTGGTCTTCTGGTCGAGGTCGACGGCCTGGGCGAGGTTGACGAGGTTCACGCTCGCATCATCGCCGCACTGAAAAAGTGAGACGCCGCCGACGCGACTCCATCGAGATCCTGTCCGTCGATGAGCTCAAACTCATGCGACGGGCAGGCCTCGTGGTCGCTCGCGCACTGCGCGACATGACGGACGCGGTCCAGGCGGGGATGACCACTCACGAGGTCGACGCCATCGCCGTGGAGGCTTTGGCGCACGCTCACGCGACCTCCAACTTCCTAGGGTACGAGCCGGGTTTCGGCATCGCCCCTTATCCGGCCGTGACCTGTTTGTCAGTCAACAACGAAGTCGTCCACGGCATCCCCTCCCAACGTGTGCTCCACCAAGGCGATCTGCTCTCGATCGACTTCGGCGCGATCGTCGAGGGATTGAACGGAGACGCCGCCCGATCAGTCATCGTGCCTGGTCAGACCGGACAATCCGCGTCGACCCCAGAAACGGCGGCACGAGGCAGGCTCAACCAGGCGACCGAGGCGTCCCTGTGGGCCGGCATCGGCGCAGCCCGATTGGGTGGAACCATCTCCGACATCTCGTCGGCGGTCCAACGCAGCCTCAACCGGGCCGGATCCTATGGCATCGTGCGCGATTTCACCGGCCACGGCATCGGCCACCACATGCATCAAGACCCCGACATTCCCAATTATCGTACGCGGGGCGGAGCCCCGATCAGACAGGGAATGTGTCTGGCCATCGAACCCATGGCGACCTTGGGCGACGACAACGTCGCCATCCTCGACGACGACTGGACGGTGGTGACCGTCGACGGCTCAGACGCCGCCCATTGGGAGAACACGATCACGGTCACCAGCCGCGGGCTGTGGGTGTTGACTGAAGAAGACGGCGGACAGGCGATGTTAGAGCGTCTCGGTCTGCCCTTCGGACCGCTGGCTGACTGAACCTCGGTCGGCTCTGATCCAGAGCGCCTGACTGAGCGACTCGCCCCCGCAGGGTCGTGACGCCGACTGGGCCTCAGCGGCGACGCTGGGCGTCACGGGCCAGCATCTGCTCGACCGGACGGAACAACCAAGCGTCGACAGACAAGAACGTCCGTTTCGACCACACCAACCACACTCCGCAGGCCATCAGCGCGACATCACGCAGAATCTCCCAAGGGTATTTCGCGATGGCTTCGGCCTTGTCGATCGGACCACCGTCACCGAAGCATCCACAATCGATCGAGATGCCGCGAGCCCACACACTGGAGATGGCGATGATGAAGCCCAGCATCAGCAACGCGCCGAGGACGCCCGCGATTCGCGTGAACAGCCCCAAAACCAGCACCAGCCCAAGACCGATCTCGGCGAAGGGCAGCAGCCAACCCACCACTTGAGCCGCCCCGTATGGCAGGATTTGGTACGCTGCGGCGGCCTGCACCGAACCGCCGAGATTGCCGACCTTGGTCAACCCGGCGGCGATGAGAACGCCGCCAAGAATGACTCGCGCGCCCAAGGTGACCCAATTCCGCCAATCGCGGGAGTCAGTGGAAAAACTCATGCCTCCATAGTAATCCACAACCACGATGGCTTCATGATCGTGGCCTGACTAGCGGTTGAACCCCCGTGGAGCCACAGGCTGAGCGTGTCACGGGCCGCCGGCCAGTAGAAAGTCCCACCAGGCCTGTGGATAACCCTCCACGTGTCAGATCCTCGTGCGACACTATAACTATGTCCGATAGCTTTACTCCAGGTGTCCCCCAGACTCCACGTCCATCTCAGGGCGTCAGTTCGCCGACCCCACCTCCACACAGCGGTGTCAATGGCCCGGAAGCTGGCGGGGCGAGCCCGACGCCGCAGCCAGCTCCGCTGGCCGGCCCCTGGCTGGGACACCCAGCTCCCGCCGCCACGCCAAGCCCGTACCCGACGCCCACCACATCGGCAGCGGTTCCCTCGCCCATCGGCGACCACCCGGCTCCGCTCGGTGCTCCTGTGGCTGACTATTCCGCTCCGCATCAACCGCCTGCGCCGTACTATCCCGTTCAGTATCAACCACCGGCGCCAAAGATTTTCTTGCCGACCAGGCTGAAGGACTCGATGCGGTTCTTCCAGACGCCCGCCCGACCCTGGTGGTGGGGGCTGATCGCGCTGGCGGCCTACGCCGCGGCCTCGCTGCTCATCGTCGTGATCGCCGGTGTGGTGCTGGCCATCATCGACCCAGAGTTCACGAACGCGACCATCGGGGGCCGAATCGTCACCACCCCCACCGTCTTCCTGGTGAACAACATCGCCATCGCCCTCGACATCGTCGTCTGCACCGCCCTGTCGTACGCCTTCTTCCGCCAAGGATTCGGTTGGCTGGTCAGTGTGGTGGGCCGGTTCCGCTGGAAGTGGGCCGCCATCGCTCTGGGCATCTTCGCCGCTGGGTACGCCATTCAGATGGTCGTGGACATCCTTGTGGAGGGATCCTCCAGTTTTGGTCTCAACGATCTGACCTTGAAGCCCTACACGTGGCTGCTGATCGTGGGAATCCTCGTGACGACACCGTTCCAGTGCGCCGGCGAAGAGTTCCAGGCTCGAGCATTCCTTCCCCGACTGATCGCAGCGATCATTCCCTTCCGCTGGGTCGGTCTGGTGTTGTCCGCCTTGGTCCCCAGTGTGGTTTTCATGCTGATGCACGACGCCCAGGACCCCTGGCTCAATTTCAACTACTTCTGCGTCGCGTTGATGATGTGGTGGCTGGCCTACCGCACTGGCGGCATTGAAGCCAGCATCGCGCTGCACGTGGTCAACAACCTGTTCAGCGAATGGACGATGCCTTTCACCGACATCTCCGATATGTTCGACCGCAGCGTCGGAACCGGTTCCCCCACCGTTCTGATCTACTTGGCCGTCCAACTCGCGCTCGTTGTGATCGTCGACATCGTCGCCCGACGCCGTGGCATTGTTCGCATGTCAGCGCCGGCTGCGGCCACTCCGGTCGTCGTACGGCCCAGGCATTGGTTCACGAACGTGGCCACGGCCACCGAAGATGCGACTGCCAAGGATCTGCCCCGAATCGCCACCACCGTACGTGAGACGGTCGCCGCTGCGTTCATGCCGCCAGCTTTCCCCGAGTCGGTGCCCGCCATGGCCGCGCCAGGCTTCGTCGGCGTACCAGGTTTCTCCCAGAGTCCGAGTTCCGGCGAGGGGTCGGGTTTCGCTGAGACAGCCTGGCCGGATCAGCCCGCACTCACGCCGGACTCCCGCAGGACATCACAGGTTCAGTCGGGGACACCAGGAGCGAATCCGCCGCCACAACCCGACGCGCCAACCTGGGCAGCGCCCCAGTCACAATCTGGCGCGCCAACCTGGGAACCACCCACGTCAGCGCCGGCCGCGAGGTGGGAGCCGCCACAGTCGCCGCGGGCCACCCCGCGCGAGGATCAACCGCCGTCACAGTCATGAGACTTCGGGGTAGCCCATCATAGAAGGTCGGCTTGGCCCAGCGCGTGGGTCGGACGCCGAGACGGGAGCGAACCCTTCGACCTCGCGGCTCGCCCCATCATAGAAAGTCGACTTGGCCCATCACGCAGGTCGGATTGCTCAGTCGACCGAACGAACCGACTGCTTGATCAGGCCGATGAGCGGCGGAGGGACGCTAAGGCTGGTGACGCCGCGGCTGACAAGGCGCTCGGTCGCGTCAGGATGGCTGGCCAGATCACCGCAGACCCCGACTGGGCGTCCGGCGAACGCGGTGGCGGCTGAGGCGATGAGGTCCCACACCGCAGCCGAATCAGCTTGAGTGAGCTCTGCCACCAACGGGTTGCCTCGATCCGCCGCCAAGACATACTGAGTGAGGTCGTTGGTGCCGATTGAGATGAAGTCGGCCAGGTCGCGGAAGTCCGCAGCGCGTAGCGCGGCCGCCGGGGTCTCCATCATCATGCCGACGTCGACATGACCGCCGACGCGACGCTCGGCCTGCTCCACCCGTGAACGCGCCCATGCCATCGCCCCCGGCAACGCGATCATCGGGAACATCACCTGAATGGGGGTGTCACGGCTGGCCAGCAGAATCGCGGTCAACTGTTCATCGAACAACTCCGAGCGACGACGCATCACCCGAATTCCGCGCTCACCAAGCATCGGATTGGTCTCATGAGCCTGCGACAGGAAAGTCAGCGGCTTGTCTCCGCCGGGATCCCAGGTACGAATGGTGATCATCTGCCCGGCCAACGCTTGGCCGATCTGAGCATACGCCTGGCACTGTTCCTCCGCGCTGGGCGCATGATCCCATGACGCGAACAGAACCTCGGTTCGAACCAGTCCTGCGCCCTCGGCGCCGGCCGGCAGCGCCGCTTCAGCGTCGGCCAGGCTCGAAATGTTGGCCTCCACGCTCACTCGACGCCCCGATCGGGTCAGCGCCACTTGAGTCCGTTGAACGGCCGCTTGCTCGTCTTCTTGGGTTCGTCGGGCCTGCTCAGCGCGCAGCTCCTCCACCTGTTCGCTGGATGGGTCGATCCACAGTCGATTGCGTACCGGATCCAAACCCACCACGGTCCCATCAGGCACGTCGGCCGCTTCGCCATGCCCAGTGACCAGGGCGAAGCCTCGCGCCCGAGCGACGAGCGCCCCGTGGCCGGTCGCCCCGCCGCTGGTGGTCACAATGCCATCACAGACGCTCGGATCGAGGCTGCCGGCTGTGACCGGATCAAGCTCAGGCACGATCACGATGCCGGAGGTCGACGCCGTCAGCGGCAACCCCATCAGACTTCTCTGCAGCAATGCCATCACACCGCGCTGGTCTTCGGCTCGGGCTTTCAAGTACGGATCGTCGAGACTGTCCAGTCGCTGCGCGGCGGCGCCGAAAACCGTGGTCACCGCGGTGACCGCAGAAGAACCGCTCGCGATCGCCGACGCCAACTCTTCTGCGGTCGCCTCATCGGCCACCAGCAGTTCCTGAACCGAGTAGATGTCTTGATCCCCGCTCGCGCCCAGCCCTCGCAGCGCCGCCACCACCGACTGAACTGCGACGTCAAGCCGACTCTGCTCAGTGGCCGCGTCTTGGGCCACATCCTGCTCGAGATCGACCCTCGCGTTCCAGTGATGAGCCGGACCCCACACGATTTGTCGTCCGGTCGCGCTGGCAGAAATCTCCGGGCTGCCGGTCTGATCGCCGTCATGATCAGCCGAAGGATCGATGGCGTTCGTCGGCGACGGTGTCGCCTCGGCGGGTGTTTGCGCTCGCAGACCGGGAGCCAGATCAGGCGAGCCCTCCACTGCGACCTGGCCAGGATGGTTCGCCGATCGCGTCGCCGGTCGTGGTGGCGTTTGACCAGATGCGGCCGTCATGGCGGTGTTGGATTCGGAAGCGACGGCGTCTTGCGACTTAAGTTCACCGAAGTCACTCCAAGCCAACTCTTCCAGACGTTGATAGGCCTGAGTGGCGTCGACGCCGGTGATCACGGCCCGCAAGTGGTCGCCGTGGCGCAGGCCCAGGGTCTGAACCGCTGTCAGGCTCTTGGCTGATGCTGGGCCACGTCCACTGGTGGTGTTCCACAGCTGAACGTCGGCGCTGAACCCTTTCAGGCCTGTCACGAGGACCGCAGCCGGGCGAGCATGCAGTCCATGAAGATTGCGGATCGGCCACACCAACACTAACGACGATCCGTCGTCGCTGGCGCCAACCGGCATCGACTCCGCCTCGACGGTGGTGACGGCCGCCTGGCCCGTCACCGACAGCGTCGCAGTCTCAGCTTCGCCTTGCGGGTGAGCGGTCACAGTCGTCGGCAGACCGTCTGCGGACACGGCCTGACTGCCCGTGCACACGGCCTGACTCGTCTGCGGCTCGACGGACTCGCCATCGGCCGTACCATCTGACCCCAACTGCTCAACTTTGGCCGCCAGCCCCTGGCACGCTTCTTGAGCCACCTCCGACAAGCTGGCGCCTGTGCTGGCGGTCACCAAAGCGGCGACCAACCCTTCCACGAGGGCAGCTGGCGAAATGACGACGCGAGCGGCGACCTCCGGATCCACGAACTCGAGCGCCATCTCCGCCGACAAGATCGCGCTGCCCAGATCGACCATCACCAGCACCCCGTCTGGACAGTCCACCTGAGTGATGGCCTCCGCGATGGCCGCGGCGTCCGTCCCGAAGATCGTCTCATCCAGACCGGCGGCCACCTCGATTCGCGGGCGAGTCGAGGTGGGCACCATCTGCGCGGCCAGCCCGACTGCGGCCGTCGCCAGGGCGTACGAATGTGACACAACAACAATGGAGATCATGATCGCCTTTCGCGACATGGGTCGATCAACCTCAATGACGTCGACCCGAAGCGTGCCAGGGCCTCAGCCCCACATCGGAGCTGAGGCCACCTGGACACTAGGACAGATTCCGACTCGCGGCTTCGATCAGCATCGCCATCGAGGTCGCGCCTGGATCCTGATGGCCAACGCTACGCTCACCGAGGTACGACGCGCGTCCTTTGTGCGCGATCAGCGGAATAGTGGCGTCACGCCCTTCGTCGGCGGCGGCCGCAGCGGCGCTCAGCGCCTTCTCGACCCCCTCACCGGCATGGGCGTCGTACGCGTCGAGGGCAGGCGTGAGGGCGTCGACCAACGTCTTGTCCCCAACCTGCGCCTTGCCGCGCTGAATGATTCCCTCCAGGCCCGCTCGCAGTGCGGCCCCCAGGCTGGCAGCGTCATCGGCGTTGGCCCACGCGGTTCCCACCCGCAAGAAGAAGGTGCCATACAACGGCCCCGACGCCCCGCCAACAGTGGAGACCAGTGTCATGCCCGCTTTCTTCAGATAGTCGGCGGCACTGGGAAAATCCGCTGGGTCCAAGCCGGCCACGGCCTTCATGCCACGGTCCATGTTCGCGCCGTGGTCGCCGTCGCCGATCTCACGATCGAGGTCGGTCAACAGATCGGCGTTGTCATGGACTTGGGTCGCGAAGTCACGCAGCCATGCGGCCACTGCCAAGGAATCGAGTGCCATTACTTGCCCCACCTCAGTCCTGCGGTCACCACCGGGGCATCCCACAGATGCACCATCTCGTCATCGACCTTCAACAACGTGACCGAGCATCCGGCCATGTCGAGGCTGGTGATGTATTCGCCGACCAGATTGCGCACAACCCGAATGCCCTCGGCTTGAAGGATCTTCGCGACTTCGGCGTACATGATGTACAACTCGATGAGCGGCGTGGAACCCATGCCGTTGACGAAGGCCAGAACCTCAGAGCCTCGATAGTCGAGGTCGTCCAGGATTGGACGTACGAGCATCTCGGCAGTCTCGGCCGCAGTCGCGATCGCCCGACGCTCGCGCCCGGGCTCCCCGTGGATGCCGATGCCAACCTCAATCTCGTTCTCCGCCAGTTCGAAACTGGGCTTGCCCGCCGCCGGAACAGTGCAGCCGCTGAGCGCCATGCCCATGCTGCGACCATTGGCGATCACGCGCTGACACAAGTCGACGATGTAATCCAGGTCTTTGCCTTCTTCGGCGGCCGCGCCGGCGATCTTCTCCAAGAGCACCGTCAAACCAACACCGCGACGACCTGCCGTGTAGAGCGAGTCCTGCACGGCGACGTCGTCATCGACCACGACCGACTTCACTTCGATGCCATCGGCGGCGGCCATCTCAGCGGCCATGTCAAAGTTCATGACATCGCCGGTGTAGTTCTTCACAATGTGGAGCACACCACGTCCACCATCGACCATCTTGGTCGCGGCGTACATCTGATCAGGGACCGGAGACGTGAACACCTCACCGGCGCAGGCGGCGTCGAGCATCCCCAAGCCGACGAATCCACCGTGCATCGGCTCGTGGCCGGATCCACCCCCGGATACGATGCCCACCTTGTCGACGATCGGAGCGTCGAGTCGGTAGACAACTTTATTGTCAAGGTCAACATGGACTAGGTCAGAATGCGCCGCCTCGACTCCGAGGAGCGAATCTTTGACGACATCGTTGACATCATTGATGAGTTTCTTCATGGGGATGAGTCTGCCACGTCGGTGAGCGTTTGCCTAGCCCTCGGAACAAATGTGCAGTTTCGGTACGACTCGGCAACAGTTCATGTTCACCATGACGTACGAGACGTGGCTCGACAGGGATCGGCGTCGCGGTCCAGGGGGAATGGTCTCGCGACGCCGGTCCCCGCTCCCCCACAGGGCAGACAGCGGGGGACTGTCCAACCCTGCGGGGCCGCTCTCAGGTGAGAGCGAGCCAGGAGGAGTCACTGCCAGGGATGGAGATTGTCCACCACTTGGCCTTGAAATTGTGACCCTTGTACTTCACCACGTTGCCGGCCACATAGGCCTTGCCCGGAAGGAAGTCGACCGACCCGTCAGAGTTCGGAACGACCACCTGCTCCCACGCGCTCGAGCTATCCGGCTGATTACGCTGAGTCCACCACTTGGCGCGGTACTGCTTGCCGTGATAAGTCACAGTGTCGCCCTTGGTGTAGATCTTCTCCGGGACCCACTCGTCACCGACCGGAGGAGTCGGGGTGACCGTCGGCGTCACGGTCGGCGTCGGCGTGGGTGTGGGCGTCGGCGTCACCGTCGGCGTCGGAGTCGGCGTCGGCGTCACGGTCGGGGTCGGCGTGGGGGTCGGCGTCGGCGTAGGCGTCGGGGTGACATCCTTCTCCTTGACTGTGACCGTGATCGTGGCAGTGGTCGTCTTCCCGGCACTGTTGGTGACCGAGTAGACCAGCGTGTACTCGCCGGCGATAGTGGTGTCGACCGACCCGGTGACCTGAACCTTGTCCGAGATGTCACCGTCGACCTTGTCCTTGGCGACCACACCAGCCCTCGGGTCGAAGGAGTCGCCGACCGTCACCGTCTTGTCCCACACGATCAAGGTGGGCGGCAGCGCGCCCGGATTGGTCGGAGTCGGCGACGGTGTCGGGGTGACGCTCGGCGTGGGCGTCGGCGTCAGACTCGGTGTCGGGGTCGGGGTGGGTGTCGGAGTCGGAGTGGGGGTGACATTGCCCATCAGGACCTGACGAGAGATCTCCGGACCAGCCCCGTTCAGTTGCTGGGTGAAGAACATGTCAGTGATGTCGCCTTGCCCCTTGAGGTTGAACACTCGTGATGTTCCCGGTTTGATGAGGTTGATCTCGCCGTTGGCCCGCGAGTAGTCGATGACCGTGTAGCCGTCCTTCTGGTAGGAACTCGGCCCCCAGCCATTGAGAGCGAAGTCGCCCTTGATGTAGAACTTCGGCAGCTTGACCGCAGAGTACCGTTCCTGAACAGCGCCGACAGCGCCCCTCTCGTCAACCCGCTCATTGTTCGTGATCGTGACCGTGTAACCCCAGCGGTCGCGCTCGGCGACCCAGGATTGGTTGTTGTAGGTCTTCTGCAGATCCACCGAAAGGTTGAGTGTGCTGTTGCTCAGCGGCAGCTTGGGCAACGCCGCCGAACCGAACAGGGACTGCTTCATCGCCTTGGTCATGGCGTCGCGCTTGCTCGACGTCGTGGGACGGTCTTGTCCGGCCATCCAGCCGATCAGTCCGCCCAGGCCGCGACGCTTGACGTACGCGCCCTTCTCGCCAATGGAACGCTCGTTGTCATAGGTGAAGAACGCGCCACCGGCGGGATCCCACATGTACGGCGCCTTGGCCGTGTCATCCCAGTACTCGGTCGCATTGGGGTAGGCCCGTTTGAGACCGTCGAAATTGCGCTGTGCCCACAGCCCCATCATGCGGCCCTGGTCACCGTTGGTGAGGAAGCGGTCGTTGCGAGCGCCGTACGACGGGCTCTGGTCGGCGTCACGGCTGACCTGAGCGGCAGAGCCGAACAGGCCCGGGTTCGTCGGATCCGGACCAGCGCTGACCTTCTCCCATCCGCGGGTGTACATCGCCACGCCGACGACCAACTGGTCAGCGCGAGCCCCGCCCTTGAGGTAGTAGTTCACTGACTCGTCGATCGACAGGTTGTTGTCTCGCTCGGTTTCGTACGGGTTGGGGTACAGCCCGGTCTGATGACCAGAGGTGTTGTCCCAAGCCCCACGCATGTCGTAGGTCATGATGTTGGCGAAATCAAGCACGCCGAACAGACCAGCGACGTCGATCCCGTCGTCGACCTTCTTCTTCGGGGCCGGCAGAGCCGAGCTCAACTCGTAATGCTTGCCGTCCTTGGCTCCGGCCTGGTCCATCGCGGAGCGCAACTCACGCATCAGCGTGACGTAGTTGGCCTTGTCAGCCGGGGAAGCGATCGGGGTTCCCTCGTCACGCTGGTTGTCGACCAAGTCAGGCTGACGCTGGAAGTTCGGGTATTCCCAGTCGATGTCGATCACGTCGAAGCCGGTGAAACGGGTGAACTTGATGACCTGGTCGATGAAGTGGGCTCGCTTCGACGGACTGGCGGCCACCACGGAGAAGTCGGCCGACTTCGACCAACCACCGATGGACACCCCGAGCTTCAGGTTGGGGTTCTCGGCGCGAAGCTGGGCGAATCCAGCCAGCACCCCGGCTGAGACCTGGCCCCAGCCACCATTGCCGACGTCCTTGGCCAAGGACGCGTCAGGGTCGGTCAGGATCAAGGTGCCAGAGGAATCGAAGTCCATAAAGGCGAAGTTGAGGTGGGTCAGTTGGTCGGCAGGGATGTCCTTCGGGAAGAAGTAGTCCTGCCCTCCCCACACCGACCAGTCGCCGTAGTACATGACGTTTCTGAACGCCGGGGCAGCGGCCTGAACGGCACCCGAGTCGGTGCCCTCAGCCGGGGTGGCCTGGGCCACCAGTGCCGACCCTGGAAGCACCAGGGCGGTCGCGACCGTGGCAGCGACTAGGGTACGACTCAGTCGTCGCCCTATTCTGCGTAATAGCACGTGGTTTCCTTTCATGAGTTGATGGCTGCTCGACAGTTCGCCGATGAGGTCCGCTCCGAGAGTCTTTTTCTGAGACAAATAATAAGAACTGGAGTAGGTAAACTCAACTCGAAAGACTTCATGCGCTCAACTCAATATTCTCGACCATCAACCAGTCATCATCGACTCATCAGATCGCCAGCCTGGCCGGACTCGGTAAGCTTGCTCCTGTTGTGAAAATGAACCGCTCCGCACAGTACGCTCGACTCGAACCTTTGCTGGCTCGAGTGTCGAAGCCCGCCCAATACATCGGCGGGGAAGTGAACTCGATCACTAAAGACTGGGCCCAAGCCGACGTCCGGTGGTGCCTGATGTATCCGGACACCTACGCCGTCGGCCAGCCGAATCAGGGCCTGGCCATCCTCTACGAGATCCTCAACGAGCGTGACTGGATTCTGGCGGAGCGAACCTTCTCGATGTGGGGCGACCTGGCAGCGCTGATGCGCGAGGCCGGACTGAAGCAATTCTCCTGGGAGACCACCCGCCCGATCCGCGACTTCGACATCGTTGGGGTGTCACTGTCCACCGAACTGGGTTTCACCAATCTGCTGGAGGCCCTCGACCTGGCCGGCATCCCGCTGCGCTCCACTGATCGCGGCGACTCCGATCCGTTGGTGGTCGTCGGCGGACACGTCGCCACCAACCCCGAACCGATGGCCGATTTCATCGACGCCGTGATCCTTGGCGACGGAGAGCAGGCCGTGTTGATGGTGTCCGAGCTTGTCAGACAGGCCAAGTCTGAAGGAGTGGATCGCCTCGCCCTGCTGGAACGGTTGGCGGGAACCGGGCAAGTCTATGTGCCGCAGTTCTACGACGTTCACTACGGCCCCGACTCGACGATCACCGAAATCAGCCCGAACCGACCTGGAGTTCCCGAGCGGATCCGCAAATTCACGCTGACCGACCTGGACCAGTGGCCGTACCCCAAGCACCCGATCGTGCCCCTGGCCGAGACCGTCCACGAGCGCTATTCCTCTGAGATCTTCCGCGGCTGCCTGCGCGGTTGCCGATTCTGTCAGGCCGGGATGATCACCCGACCGGTACGCGAGCGCTCCATCGACGTCATCGGATCGATGGTCGAGACGGGATTGGCCGCCACAGGGTACGACGAAGTGGGGTTGTTGTCACTGTCGAGCGCCGACCATTCGGAGATCGACGCCATCACGGCTGGACTGGCCGCCCGCTATCAGGGAACCAACATCTCCTTGTCTCTGCCCTCGACCCGTGTCGACGCCTTCAACATCACCTTGGCCGAGGAACTGTCCCGCAACGGCCGCCGCTCCGGGCTGACCTTCGCACCCGAAGGCGGAACCGAGCGGATGCGTCGGGTGATCAACAAGAACGTCGACGAAGCCGACCTGCTCGCCACGGTCGAAGCGGCCTTCAAAGCCGGGTGGCGCTCCGTGAAGCTCTACTTCATGGCTGGACTTCCCACCGAGACCGATGATGATGTGGCCGCGATCGGGGAATTGGCCAGACGAGTGATCGACGTCGGACGATCCGTCACCGGGCGACGCGACGTGGCCTGCACCCTGTCAGTCGGAGCCTTCGTCCCCAAGCCTCACACGAGTTTTCAGTGGGCCGCCCAGGCCGAAGTTGACACCGTCAACCGCCGCTTGCGCGATCTCAAAGAGTCGATTCGCGAGGATCGGCGCTACTCACGGGCCATTTCTGTGAAGTACGCCGATGGGCGACCCGGTCGCATCGAAGGACTGTTGGCGCGTGGCGACCGTCGAGTCGGCGCCGTCATCGAAGCCGTCTGGCGTGACGGCGGGGTATTCGACGGCTGGAGCGAGCTGTTCTCGTACGACCGCTGGACCCGGATCGGTGATGAGGTTCTCGCCCGATTCGGCGTGAGCATCGACTGGTACACTACTCGCGACCGGGGCCGTGACGAGATTCTGCCGTGGGATCACCTCGATGTCGGATTGGATCGCGATTGGTTGTGGGACGACTGGCAGGATTCCCGGGACGACATCGCCGTGCCTGACTGCCGCTGGAGCGGATGCACCGACTGCGGGGTCTGTCCTGAGTTGGGGGTCGCCATTGAAATGGGGCCCTCCGGTCGCTCATTGATCCCGATCAGCCCGATCACGGGGCCCGCGAATTCCGCTGCGAACACTGAGGCGACACATGGCTAGACCACAACCACCACAGCAGCCGCCTCCCGTGATGAGACTGCTCGTCAAATACGGCAAGATCGGCCCGATGCGTTTCGCCTCCCACCGCGACTATGCCCGCGCTTTGGAGCGTGGGCTGCGCCGAGCCGAGGTGCCGATGGCGTACTCCTCAGGCTTCAACCCCCATCAGCGAGTGTCGTACATCAATCCCGCGCCGACCGGTGCGCTCAGTCAGGCTGAGTATGTCGTGCTGAGTCTGAGCCAGGCCGTCGACCCCGATCTGGTGCGCCAACGCCTGGGCGCGGCGATGCCCACCGGGTTGCCCGTCTTCGAGGTCAGTGTCGTGACACGGCCAGATCCGTTCCCGGCCAGTCTGTGGCGGGTCCATCTGGGCGACACCACGGTCGACGAGTGGCGCGACTGTCTGGCCGCGTTCCACGACCGCTTAGACCCCCAACTGATGGTCACCCGATTGACGAAGAACGGTCCGCGCAGTTTCGACGCGGCTGCGCCCGTGAAAACCATCGCCGTGGCCGAAGACAATGACGTCGAGATGGTGATCTGCCACACTGAGCCTCTCGTACGCCCCGACGACGTGGTGACCGCACTGCGCGGATTACGTCCCAACTTGAGTGACGAACCACCGCTGATGACCCGCCTCGCCCAAGGGGAGGCGTCCGAACTGGTCGAGCGGACTCACGGGCATCAGTCTGACCTGGTTGAGGACACCGAGGGGTAGTTGCCATGGTTCGCCCTGGCTGCCGTCATGCCTCCCCCAACGGTTCCCCGTCAGACGCTCCCGGCCGTGAGGATCCTTCGGTCGTCGCAGCGGTTCGACGGGGGCATCCCGAGCCGGTCGCCACCTCGACTAAACTATCCCCGTGGCACTCACTATCGGAATCGTCGGCCTGCCGAACGCAGGCAAATCCACCCTGTTCAACGCGTTGACGCGCAACAACGTCCTTGCAGCGAACTACCCGTTCGCGACCATCGAGCCGAACGTCGGGGTCGTCGGGGTGCCCGACCACAGGCTTCAGGTCCTGTCCGACCTCTATCATTCGGAACGGATCGTTCCGGCGACGGTCAGCTTCGTCGACATCGCCGGCATCGTCAAAGGCGCGTCCCAAGGCGAAGGCATGGGCAACGCTTTCCTGGCCAACATTCGCGAAGCCGACGCCATCTGCCAGGTGACCAGGATGTTCGCCGATGACGACGTCACCCACGTTGACGGCGAGGTCAACCCGGCTTCGGACATCGACACCGTCACCACCGAGCTGATCTTGGCCGATCTCCAGACCCTGGAGAAGGCCATGCCGCGCATGGAGAAGGAAGCCCGGATCAAGAAAGAGTCCCAGGCCACGTTGGCGGCATGGCAGCAGGCGTACGACGTGTTGAGCCGGGGCCAGACCGTCTTCGCCGCCGGACTGGATCCTGCACCACTGCATGACCTGTGGCTTCTGAGTGCCAAGCCGTTCATCTACGTGTTCAATTGCGACCAGGACGAGTTGGAGGATGAGACCGCCAAGCAGAAGATGCGTGACCTCGTCGCCCCGGCCGATGCCATCTTCCTCGACGCGAAATTCGAATCCGAACTGGTCGAGATGCCCGAGGACGAGGCCCGTGAGTTTCTGACCGAGATGGGTGTGGAGGAACCCGGGCTGGATCAGTTGGCCCGCGTCGGCTTCGCCACCTTGGGACTGCAAAGCTTCCTCACCGCCGGCCCGAAGGAGTCGCGAGCCTGGACGATCCACCAAGGATGGGCCGCACCACAAGCCGCTGGCGTCATCCACACCGATTTCCAACGCGGATTCATCAAGGCTGAGGTCGTCTCCTACGACGATCTAGTGGAGTTGGGCTCGATCGCCGCCGTACGAACCGCCGGGAAAGCCCGTATCGAAGGCAAAGACTATGTCATGCGCGACGGCGACGTCGTCGAATTTAGATTCAATACATAACTACTTGTCAGATGCGTTTCTGGGTCAGGTGCGGACCAAGATCGCCGCCACGCCCGACACCGGTCAACAATCGACGCATCAGGCCGGGTAGACAGAGCCCCCTCGGTGGCCGCCTTCGCGGACATGACCATCAGCCAGCACACTGAGCAGTACGTCGTCCACGCCTTGCGCCAGGCAGACGCGTTGACGATCTCGCTCGTGGCAGCGCAAATTCCGACATCGTCGGACACTTCGCATTTTCTCCGATCGCCGTCACCGACCAGACCCCGAATTGGTTCACTCTCGGGCCGGTCTCGGTCTTGCCCCAATTCCAGAACCAGGGCATCGGCTCGGCGCCGATCCGCGAAGGGCTGGAACGGTCGCGCGCGCTTGGCGCCACTGGCTGCGTCGTGGTCGGCCATCCGCCGTACTACTCCCGGTTCGGTTTCGTCCACCGAGATGATCTGACGTACGAAGGCGTGCCCCCGGAAGTGTTTTTCGCGCTCAGTTTCGACCACACGTGGCCGACCGCGAAGTTCACGATCATCCAGGATTCCACGCCAGCGGGCCGGTCTGATCTCAGCGGGTTCGCAGCGCGACCCCCGTGCCACCGCGATTCTCGCCTCCGTCACTGCCGACCTCGGCGGATCAACAGCCCCCCCGCTGAGCGCAGGTCACTCGCCGTCTCAGGTCAGTCGCCTTGGGTCTTCAGCGCCACCACAATCGACGGTGAGAGCGGCAAGTCCGGCAACAGCGTGGCTTGCAGCGCATGATACACATCGGGCTTGCCGTCCCACACAGTCGCTGAGGGGCGATTGTGGGTGTCCAGTTCGTGATGCCACGAACCACGCTCATGGTCGATCAGGAAAGTATCGGCGTACTGCCACCACCGTCGCAGATCCGCTGAAGGATCGATCAATCCGGCCCGTCCGAGCGCCACAGTCGCGCCGATGGCTTCCGCTACCACCCAATGCATCCGTTCACGAACCACGGGATCACCTTGCCAATCCGTGGTGTAGACGAATCCGTCAGCCCCGTCAACAGCCCAGCCATCGGTCACCGCCCGGTCGTACAAATGCCTGGCGGCGTCTGACATCCACGGCGGGGTCGCCGGATGGGCCGCCTCGGCCTGAAGACACAGACGCGCCCACTCCAAGCCATGACCGATGGTGGCGCCGTACGGTCTGAACGGGTCGGCCGGATGATCCCGGTTGTAGTCGAACTGTGGACGCCACGCGGTGTCGAAGTGCTCGGGGATCCGCCAATCGTTGGCTCGGGCCTCCCGGTCGATCACTCGTCCGAGAATTCGACCGGCCCGTTGACGCCACAGCCGGGAATCTAGATCGGTCAGACCAGCCCAGTCGATGGCGTCGGCCGCCGCCAAGTAGGCCTCGACCGTGTGCATGTTCGCGTTGACACCACGATAGGCATCGCAGTGAACGAACTGGCGGTCCCACTGCTCGACGACCATCCCGGCCTCGTCGTCCCAGAAGTGAGCCCGCGAGATGGCGAGCGCGTCACGCAACAGGTCCTCGGCCCCAGCCGCGCCAGCGACCAGGGCACTGGCCGAAGCCAGAATCACAAAGGCGTGCGGGTAAGCCGCCTTGCGGTCGTCCGTGGGTCGACCGTCCCACCCGACGCTGGCATACCAGCCACCGAACTCGTCATCATGGAACAACCCGCGCAGCGCCTCCACCCCATGAGTCAGGTCCTGACGGCTGCGCTCATCGCCCACCAGGGTCCCGATCGCGGCCACATGAGTCATCCGGCAGGTGATCCACGTCTCACGGTCATGGCGAGGATCAATTCGGCCATCGTCATCAAGCCAACCGAAACCCCCTTGAGGACTCGCCGCCGCATGAGAAAAGCTCAGGAGTTCCCGAGCGTGATTGTGTCGCCACACCGGCGAACCTGGAACCTCAGTCATCAACACTCCATCGTCGAAATTGTCACCGCCGGGTCCCCCATCCCTGCGTGGACCATCCTAGTCACCTAGAAACCGAGGTGCGCGACGAAGACCCGAGGACACAGCGAAGAGACCAAGACCACCGGCGAGGACGTGAAGTCGCGGTCGAGACGGCGAGGCCAACTGCGGTGAGGACGTACGGCGCACCGCCACGACGTCCCCTGTCGGTCGCCGACTCAGGCCGACTCGCGCACGATCAGCCGCGGATTCAGGATCTGAGGGTGAATCTGTTCACTGCTCATTTCGCCGTCCAGGATGCTGAGCAGCATATGGGATGCGCCACGCGCCAACTCCTCGGCCGGGTTGGTGACCGAGGTCAGTGGCGGTGATGTGGCTCGACCGACCTCTGCGTCGTCGACGCCGACGACCCGGACCTGACCTGGTACGTCCAGATCGGCTTCCGTCAACACCCTGACCGCCCCTGCGGCCATCAGATCTGATTGGGCGAACACCGCGTCGAACGGCTCCCCCGACTCAAGAATCGACCTCATCGACACCTCGCCACCGCTGGCCGTGAACGGAGAATGCCTGAGCGGACCCGGTTCGACTCCAGCGGCGCTCAGTGCCGCCCGCCATCCGGAAGTACGGTCGTCGACCGGACTCATGTCGACCGGACCAGCGATGCAAGCGATCCGACGAGAGCCTTGGCGCAACAGGTGGGCGGTGGCAATGTGACCAACCGCCCGATTGTCGACGTCGACGTAGAGCAAGGACTGCCCGCTCCAAGGTCGTCCGATGTAGACGATCGGAATCTCCGCCTCGTCGATCGCCTGGGCGATCTGACCCGAACCATGCTGAGACACCACGATCGCCCCATCGACGTAGCCAGGACGCAACACCTGCGAGATCTTGGTCGGCGGGTCGTCGGGATGGGCGATCACCAGGATCAACTGATAGGTCGTGTCATGGAAAACCTCCGACACCCCCATGATGACGTACGACAGAAACGGGTCGCCCAGGATGAAGGCGTCCGGTTCAGGAATGACCAGCGCGATCGCCTGGGCTTGACTCGACGCCAGCGCACGAGCCGCCTGATGCGGCGAGAATCTCAATTGTGCGGCGGCCGCCTCGACTCGAGTTCTCGTGGTCTGCGACACCGGACCGGAGCCTGTCAGGGCTCGCGACGCGGTGGCCCGGGCCACACCAGCGGCTTGTGCGACATCATCTAGGGTGACTCGGTGGACCTTGCTCATCAATCCAGTATTATCCCTTGACCGCGCCAGCCATAATCCCCGCGACCAGTTGTTTGCCGGCGGCGAAGAACAGGATGATCAGAGGGAAAGCAGACAAGGCCACACCGGCCATGAACACCGGGTAATTCTGTTGATTGCCGCCAGCTAGACCGGCGACAGCCAAAGTCAGCAACGGTTTGTTGTTGGCGTTGGTGCCGATGATCAAGAATGGCCAGTAGTAGTTGGTCCACTGAGCGACGAAGGTGAACAGCGCCAACAGGGACGCTGCGGGCAGCGCCGCCGGAATCGCGACATGATAGAAGGTCCCAATCATCGAGCAGCCGTCGACTCGCGCCGCTTCGATCAGCTCGTACGGCAGCGCGGCGTCGATGTACTGTGTCATCCAGAACACGCCGAAAGCGGTCACCAACGAGGGCAGAATGACGGCGGTCAGCGTGCCGTACAAATGAAGCTTGCTCATGACGATGTAGAGCGGAACGGCCGACAGCTGCGCCGGAATCGCCATCGTCCCGACGACGAACACCATCAGCGCGTTGCGCCCCCGGAACCGCAGCTTCGCGAAGGAGTATCCCGCCAGCGTGGAGAACGCCACCACAGACAGCGAGACCAGGATCGACACGAACAGCGTGTTGAGCAGGGCGGTTCCGAAGTTCATCGTCGAGAACGCGGTCGAGAAATTGTTCGCCAACTGATCGGAGAAACCGAAGCCTGGGAAACCGTGCTGCTCGTCGACCGACAGGGACGCCAGCTGCAGGGTGTAGTAGAGCGGATAAACCGAGATCAGGATGACAAGGGCCATGATGGCGTACGACACCCAACCGGCGCGTCGGCCCTCGCTGGTGATCACGATCTTGTGATGCTTGCGGGCCACGGCACGGCCAGCGGCTTTGCCTGCGATCTGAGTGGCGAAAGCTGAGGAGGGAAGATTCTGAGTCATCGTGAGGCCGCCTTCCGCGCGCGCTTCGAAGTCTTGGGCGCGTTCGACGCCCCTGAGGAGATTCGCGAAGTCAGGATGTAACTGAGGATGGCGAACACCACCACCAGAAGGAACAGCATCCACGAGATCGCGGCGGCTCGACCCATGTTTGAGTCATTGGTGGAGACGAATCCGGTCTTCCACATGAACTGCGTCAACGTCAAGAACTGGTTGTTGGAACCGCCGTACGTCGTGCCCTCGGAGTACATCTGCGGCTCGTCGAAGATCTGTAGACCTCCGATCGTCGAGGTGATGATGACGAAGATGAGGGTTGGACGGATCATCGGCAAGGTGATGGACAACAATTGGCGCACCCGCCCGGCGCCATCGATGACCGCCGCCTCGATGGTCTCGTTGGGAACGGCCTGCATCGCCGCCAAGATGACCAGCGTGTTGTAGCCGATCCACCGGAAATTGACGATGGTGGACACCGCCACCCATGAGGCGAACGTGTTGGCGTGCCACGATACGGCGGGCAACCCCAGCCCGGTGATGATTTGGTTGACCACGCCGGTCTCATCGGCGAAGACCTGGCGGAAAATGATACCCGCGGCCATTGGCGCGATGATGTAGGGGAACAGCACGCCCATCCGCCAGAACGTCTTCGCCCTCAGATTGGACGACAGCACGAACGCCAACAGAATGGCGATGATGATCTGCGGGATCGACGACAACAAGAAGATGGCGATCGTGTTGCGCAGCGCCTCGACGAAGTCTGGATTCGACAGCGCCCACTGGAAGTTGCCCATCCAGGACGTGACGCCTTTGCAGTCACCAGCGTTGTCAAGATTGCAGTACGCCGCCGCCACACCTTGGTCACCAGCCACCGAGTTCCACTTACGCGTGGAGATGAACACCGTGTAGAACAACGGGAACAGTCCCATGATGGCGAACACGATGAAGAAGGGAGCGATATAGAAGTACGGCGAGGCTTTGACGTCGAAGCGGCTGAGTTTGGCTCTTCGACTCAGCGGCGACTTCGTTGACGGAACTGTGGAAGACACGGCACTGACCTTTCTGGTCCACACGGTGGCGATCGCCTAGTGGTTGGGGCTTCGACGCCGAACCACCTAGACAGTTGTGTGACCTCCCGGTCACCAGGTTGTGACGCTGACCCGCGCGACGATGTGGATCAGCGCCTTGAGAAGCAAAGAAACAGTGGTGGGGAGTGTCATCACCCCCCACCACCGGATCATGGTGTCAGGCGAGAGCCTTGACGTCGTTCTGCCAGGTGCTCCATGAATCAGCAGCGTTCGTCGTCTTGTCGACGTCGACCCGGTTCAGAGCATCGGCCATCTTGGATTGAATGTCGAACCACGACGAGCCCTTGTAGGGGACCACATCGATGGCGGCGGCGCGGTTGGCGAAGATCTCGCCCACCGGAGCGCTGTTCAAGAAGGCGTCAGTCTTGGCCTGGACCGTGGAGTCCTGCTGAGCATCCACTGCCGACGGGTAGTTGGAGGCGGCGGCGAAGACCGCGACCTGCTGCTCGGGAGCGGTCAGCCACTCGACCAGGTCCTTAGCGGCTTCCTGGTTCTTCGACTGCGTGGGAATGACGAGGTACGAACCGCCCCAGTCACCGCCACCACCAGGGAAGACGTCGGCCATGTCCCAGCCCTTGAAGTCCTCGCCAGCGGCGTTCTTCATGTTGTTGATGATCCACGCCGGGCACAGCATGGTCGCGAAGCCGGTGTCGGACTTCATGCCCGCGCTCCAGTCATCACTCCATTGCATCAGGCCAGCCGACTGGGCGGCAGCGGCGGTCAGTTGGTCGTACGCGGCCTTGACGTCGGCGTTGTCTAGCGCGATGATGTCGCCGGAGTCAGGATCGATGTAGGAGGCCTCGATCTGGTTGACCATGCCCTGATAGGTCGCGGCCATCGAGTCGAACCAGAAGGCGCCAGTGTTGGCGGCCATAAACTGCTGTCCGATCTCGAAATACTTGTCCCAACCACCCTTGAGCAGTGCGGCGACTTCCGTACGATCGGTCGGCAGACCAGCCTTGGCGAACAGGTCGGAACGGTAGCAGATCGCCTCAGGGCCGATGTCGGTTCCAGCGCCGATCAGCTTGCCATCGGTGGTGGTGGCGATCTGAGTCTTCCAATCCTGGTAGCGATCAGACGGAATGACGTCGGACAGGTCGATCAGCTTGTCAGCGTTCTTGATCATGTCGGGCATCCAGTCGACGTCGACGGCCTGGATGTCGTACGCGCCCGAGCCGGTGCCCAGCGCGGTGTTGAACGAGGAGCGGGCGTCATCGGACTTCGCGGCCACGGTGGCTTCGATCTTGATGTTGGGATGGGTGTCCATGTACTTCTGATACAGGTCAGCGCCCTGCAAGGTGCTCGTCGGGGCGTCGTAACCGAAGTTGTTGAACGTGCCGATGGTGAGCGTGATCTGCTGGGTCGTGCTGGCCGAATCGCTGGTTCCAGCCGATGCGCCGCCGTTGCCGGAGTTGCCCGAGCAACCAGTCAGAGCGACACCCGCCGTGATGAGGGCCACACCAACAGTGGCAACCTTCTTGAGTTTTGTGTAACGCACTAGATGACTCCTTCGTCTGTCAAAAAACAGATTCCTATGACTCTTCCCGAACCCGGGAAGTGGTCGGGCTCCCCCTGTGGAAGCGCTTCCATTGCGATGAGCCTAGCACATGCTGGTTTGGCGTCAACCCCTCCATGGTGAGCTGTTTCGCAGCGTCGTGCCCATGTTCTCGGCTCCAGAATCCGGGTCAGGATCGGAGCGTCCGCCCGGATGGGCTGCTGCAAAAAAACGCCTTCCACAAGCCAAGACTCGCCAAGATCGCGTACGAGCCGACTGGGATGATCGAGCCTCGCTCATCACGACAACACTGCCTGTTCGCGTGATGAACCAACAGGCGTCGAGGCGAATTGTTACCTAAGCTATACCGAACTGTTACCGATCAAGCCCCTGGAGTTATCCCACGCCAGACATGTGCTGTTGTCACTGACCGCGCGAGGCCAAGATCAGACTCATCGCTTCGGCCCGAGTCGCCGGATTGTGCAGGGTCCCTCGTACGGCCGAGGTCACCGTACGTGAACCTGGCTTGTGTACTCCGCGCATCGACATGCACAAATGTTCGGCCTCGATCACCACGATCGCGCCTGTGGGAGCCAACTGCTCGACCAACGCGTCAGCGATCTGCGTGGTCAGCCGTTCTTGCACTTGGGGACGCTTGGCGAAGACGTCGACCAATCGGGCCAGCTTCGACAGCCCGACGATCTGCTTGGCCTCCCCCGGAATGTAGCCGACATGGGCCAGGCCGGTGAACGGAACCAAATGGTGTTCGCAATAGCTCCACAGCTCGATGTCCTTCACCAACACCATGTCACGATGGTCGTGGCTGAAGCGGGTGCCCAAGACCTGCGCCGGATCGGCCTCCAGGCCACTGAACGCCTCCTGATAGGCCCTCGCGACCCGGGCCGGGGTGTCGCGCAGGCCCTCGCGCTCAGGGTCCTCACCGATGCCGATCAGCAACTCGCGGATCGCTGCCTCCACTCGCTCAGCGTCAAACGTCATACCACTACCCTACCTCGGGGTTATGTGATATTACGCCAGGAGGGTGGTCGAGGTCGGAGATGCGGCCCAGCCCCGCGGAGGCTCCGTCCACCTGGAAGAGGACGCGGGCGAGTCCGACGGTGGACATGCTGCGCGGGCTCGTGGCGTCACGCCCCCGCGTGGAACACAGCTTGATCCGTCTCAGACGCGCGGCGGCGGCAACTGGGTCGGCGGCTGCGGGTCGATCCACGTGCCCGGACCCAAAGGCCCTTCGGCTGGCAGCTGACCACCACCAGCAGGCGGGGTGGGCGAACCGGTCACCGGCGGAACACCAGCGGGCTCACCAGGAACAACTCCTGGCACGCTCGGGTACGACACCCCGGGTCCGCCAATCGGAGCCACCCAACCTGTCGGAGCCTGCGACGCCGGCGGCTGGCCGGCCACCGAGCCCGGGTGAGCATCAGGATCAGTGAGACCCGAAGACGTCGTCGGCGGTTGACTAGGAGCCGAGCCCGACTGAACACCCGGATCAGTCGGAGTCCAAGGCGCCGCCGGCGCCGGCCCGACGGGACCGAGTTGCGGTGGCGTCACGGCAGGACCAGGTTGCGCTGGAAGCGATGACTGTGGCGCCTGCCCGACCGAATCCACGCCGGACGCCGACAGCGGCGGGACTGCGGGAGAACCCACACCCGGGCCCAACGGTTGGACGGTCACCGGGTGCGCGCCCGGAGTCTCCAACCCTCCTGGCGCGTCGTCGTCCAGATTCGGCTCCGGAATGAACGGCTCGGGCACAGGCGGGATGTCGGAGGGCTGGCGAGTGTCCGAGCCCGTCCAGGCCGGACGTACCGGACGCATCTTCAGATGCGCGAAGATTTGCGCCACCTGTTCTTTGTCCAAGGTCTCGTGTTCCAACAGTTGGCGCACAAGCTCGTCGAGGATCACACGATTGGACACCAATGTGTCGAAAGCCTCCTGATGCGCGTTGTTGATCAGGGCGGCCACTTCGGCGTCGATGACCGCGGCCGTCTCGGGAGAGATCGTCGAAGCGTGCCCCATCTCCATCCCGACGAAGGGCTCCCGATCATCCGAACCGTAGCGCACCGCACCGAGGGACTCGGTCATGCCGTACTGCATCACCATCGCGCGGGCCGTCTTCGTCGCCTTCTCGATGTCATTGGCCGCGCCAGTGGTCGGATCATGGAAGATCAGTTCCTCAGCCGAACGACCACCGAGCATGTACGCCAATGAGTCGAGCAGTTGGCCGCGAGTTTGAGAGTATTTGTCCTGGTCGGGCAGAACCATGGTGTAACCCAGGGCCTGCCCGCGCGGCAGAATCGTGATCTTCTGGACCGGATCGGACCCTGGCATGGCCGCCGCCACCAGGGCATGGCCGCCCTCATGGTAGGCGGTGATCAGGATCTCGTGAGCGTTCATCACCCGACTGCGCTTCTGCGGTCCGGCGATCACCCGGTCGATCGACTCGTCCAGCGTCGAGTTGGTGATCTGAGTCTGATTAGTCCGAGCCGCCAACAATGCCG
Organism: Propionibacteriaceae bacterium; assembly: GCA_031285845.1. Lineage (GTDB taxonomy): Bacteria > Actinomycetota > Actinomycetes > Propionibacteriales > Propionibacteriaceae > WQYJ01. The sequence goes on along the minus strand of JAITVK010000022.1, from coordinate 30,241 downwards.
CCTCGTTGAGCACATTGGCCAGATCCGCGCCAGTGAATCCAGGCGTACGCCGGGCCACGGTTTGCAGGTCGACATCGTGGGCCAACGGTTTGCCGGTGGCATGGACCTGCAAGATTTTGTATCTGCCCTTCAGATCAGGGGCGTCCACCGCGATTTGACGGTCGAAACGGCCTGGCCGCAGCAACGCCGGATCAAGCACATCAGGCCGGTTGGTGGCCGCGATCAGGATGACGCCGCCGTGGACGTCGAAGCCGTCCATTTCGACCAGCAACTGGTTCAACGTTTGCTCGCGCTCGTCATGGCCGCCGCCCATGCCCGCGCCACGATGCCGTCCGACCGCGTCGATCTCGTCGATGAACACGATGGCAGGCGCGTTGGCTTTGGCCTGATCGAACAGATCTCTGACCCGGGAGGCTCCCACGCCGACAAACATCTCGACGAAGTCCGAACCGGAGATGGAATAGAACGGCACCCCGGCCTCGCCAGCGACGGCCCGAGCCAACAGGGTTTTGCCCGTCCCCGGAGGGCCGTACAACAACACGCCTTTGGGTATCTTCGCGCCGAGCGCTTTGAATTTGCCGGGCTCTTGGAGGAACTCCTTGATCTCTTGGAGCTCCTCAACCGCCTCGTCGACCCCGGCGACATCGGCGAACGTGGTCTTGGGGGTGTCCTTGTTGGCGACCTTGGCCCGCGAACGACCGAAGTTGAACAGCCGTCCTCCGGCGCCGCCGCCCATCGACCCCATCAGCAAGATGAACAAGCCAGCCAACAGCAGCATCGGCAGGACCCACGACAGCAGCGAACTCCAGAAGCCCGGCGTGGCGTTGTCGCCGTTCCACTCTTTCAGCGTGTTGTTCGTCACGCGAGTGTCGAGACGCTTGGCCAAGGTGTCACCCATGGCTCCGATCCAGTACGCCTGGATCTTCGTCCCGTCGACCTTCTCGATCTGGATGAGTTGCTCCTGATCGGTCAAAGTGACCTTCGTCAGCGGCTCGTCGCCCATGATGACGGCCACGGCCTGCGACGTCGGCACCTCCTCGTACTCAGAGCCGCCTTGAGCCAATCGGACGATCAGTCCCAATGCCACCAGAGCGACCAGCACCCAAAGAAAGGGGCTTTTGAGGATTTTCTTCGCCACGTTCACTCCGCTTCATTCATGTCAGGCGTTCAACCGACACATCGACGCCCCACCGGGGACGACAACATGTGTCGCAGCCTCAAGAGTAGACCTTGGGATCCAAGATGCCGAGCCCTCGAAGATTACGATACCTTCCAGCGTAATCCAGGCCGTACCCCACGACAAAGTCGCTCGGAATGTCGAAACCTAGGTATTTGACGTCCACCCGGCGGTTGCGAGCCGCCTCGGGCTTGCGGAAACCGGCGCAGACCTCGATGCTGGCTGGGTTGCGCGACCTCAGGTTCTCGATCAGGTACGACAAGGTCAATCCTGTGTCGACGATGTCTTCGACGATCAGCACATGACGATCCACGATCGAGGTGTTCATGTCTTTCAGAATGCGCACCACCCCCGACGAGGCCACCCCCGAGCCATAGGAAGAGATGGCCATCCAATCCATCTCGCAATGGTTGCGCAAAGCACGGCTCAGATCGGCCATCACCATCACCGCGCCGTTGAGAATTCCAACCATCAGAAGGTCTTTGCCTTCATAATCCTGGTCGATCCTGACGGCCAGTTCGTTGATTTTCGCCGCGATCTCGTCTTCGTCATACAAGACTGCGCTCAGATCCGCGCGCACATCGTCAATATTCACTCGACGATTCTAGTGTACGAGGTGACAGTCGGGCCGGGGGGTCGAAATCAGCGCCGGGCCGAAGTGGTCCAGCGACGGGCCTCGGTTCGGCGTCTCGGCCAAACGTCGCAGTGAGGATTGAGCACGTGAGGTTGTCGTGGGACCTCTCGGTCACCCAAGATAGCCTTCGACCACGTCAGCGGGGCGTACGCGGGCTGTGGCGGGGTTGATCCCCGCGTCGCGAGCCGCTTGGCGCTGGCGCAACAAATCCCAGCATTGATCCAGTTCGCGCTCGATGCTGGCCAGTTCCTCCCGTTCAGCGGTCGCACTGACGGCGCCGGATTGGACCTTGGCTCGCAGGTCGTGCTCAGTGTCGACCAAAGCGGAAATGCGTTCGCGAAGAGTTGAGTCTGTCGTCATGGGTCCACTCTACGCGGTCAGATATCGTCTGCGGGCCAACCCGACGCACTATCCTGGTGGCATGAACCCCCAGAAGCCTCTGATCTGGATCTGGCCCGACACGGCGATCACTATCCTGATCATCATCGCTGCAGCCATCTGCCTCCACGTGGTCGTGGTCTTCCTCATCAACCGCGTCACTGCCCGAATGAAGCGGATGTCCGTCCAACCCGAGGGCACGTTGGCTCGCAAAGCCGTCCTGGCTCTGGGAACGGTGTCGGGAGTCCGATCAGGGCGCGGAGTCGCCCATGTTTTGGCGATCGCCCGTCTGACCAAGTCGATCTGGACGATCACTGTGGTGATCGTCTGCGCGCTCATGATCATGTCGACGATCGGAATCTCACCCACGCCGGTGTTGACTACCGCAGGAATCGGCGCGGTCATCCTCGGCTTCGGTGGACAGTCGCTGATCAAGGACTATCTGTCCGGAATTTCGATGATCATCGAAGACCAGTACGGCGTCGGCGACCAGGTCACAGTCGGCGACGTCACCGGGACGGTCGAAGACGTCACCTTGCGCATCACCAAGCTGCGCGACACGTCCGGCATGGTGTGGTATCTGCGCAATGGCGAGATTTTGCGGGTCGGCAACATCTCCCAAGGGTTCTCCACCGGCCTGATCGATGTGCCCGTGGCGTACGACGCGGATGTCGCGCGCGTGACCGAGATTCTGAGCTCTGTGCTCGACCAGGTCGCCCAAGACCCGCAGATGGCCGACAAACTGCTGGAACCACCCGAGCTGCTCGGAGTCGATTCGATCACTGCGACCACGCTGACCATGCGGATCCGCATCAAAACCGGGCCGAATCAGCAGTACGACTTGGTGCGCGCGATTCGAGAACTGGCGATCGCGGCACTGACTGCGGCGGGAATCCCCGGTCCAGCAGTGATTCCGGGAACCGTCGCCCACGATCGGGGAAGCCAAGCCGCAGGCCAGTGACCGGGCTAGTGTGGACCGACGGTGGCGCATAGCCGCGTTCGTACAGCGCTCGCGTGGGCCAGGGGCGTTGCGACCCGACTATCCTTCAACGCGTGAGGAAAGCCATTGGAATGACGTTGGCGGCCATCGCGACCGTTCAACTGGGCTCATCCATCGCGAAAAATCTCTTCGGTGCGGTCGGGCCGCTCGGGCTGGTCTGGCTGCGGGTCACAATGGCCGGACTCATTCTCGCCATCGCCGTGCGACCACGCTGGCGAGGCCATTCACGTCACGACTGGCTGGTGCTCGCAGGCTACAGTCTGGCTTTGGTCGCCATGAACTTCACCTTCTATCAGGCGATTTCGCGGATTCCGATCAGCATCGCAGTCACGATCGAGTTCTTGGGACCGTTGAGCGTGGCGGTCCTCAAAAGCCGCGGCGCGCGAGATTTGATCTGGGTCGGGTTGGCCGGCCTAGGAGTCGTCCTCCTGGGCGGCGCACCGCAGTCTTTGACCTGGGCCGGTGTCGCTTTCGCTCTGGCGGCCGCCGCCTGCTGGGCCGGATACATCCTGGTCGCGCCCAAGGTCGGCGCGGTCTGGCGCGGGGCCGAACCGGTGGCATGGGCCAACATCTTCGGTGCGGTCGTGTTGACGATCCCGATGTTGACCATCGACGGCTCGCGATTGGGGCACCTGTGGATCTGGGGCGCTGGCGCGGCCGTGGGACTGTTGAGTTCTGTCGCGCCGTACGCGCTCGAGCTGAAAGCGCTGCGAACCCTCGACCAACGGATCTTCTCAATTCTGATGTCACTCGAACCCGCTGTGGCCGCCGTGTTCGCTCTTATCATCGTCGGCGAGCGACTGACCCCGACCGAGCTGGCCGCGATGGCCTGCGTCATCGTCGCCTCGATCGGAGTCACCTGGAGCGCGGGGTGGGCCGCCCGACACCATGGCGCGGCATCGGAGAAGACGACGCCGGTCAGGTAGCGGAGGTGACGGGGACAGCCCGGGGTCAGACAGAGGTGCAGGCAGAGCGGCAGACCCAGCACGGGTCGACCCCGGCGGCTGAAGGACCGGTCACCGGCCCCCAGAAGCCGAAACGGGTCAACCGGCGGTTCGAACCGTGCGCACGCCGACAATCAACTTTGACATCTGATGAGCAAAGTTCTCAAGATTCTCGTCGAGCGCGGCACTCGGATCGCATGGGTTGGTTTCGGCGCCAGCTTTCCGATATCGCCGAAGGCGTGTCGTAGAATGATTCTGCTGGCGAAGGGAGGCCCATCATGACTCAACCCGAGCATTCTGGCTTGCCACCATTGCCGCCACAAGTTCTGTCTCGGCGTCGTCGCCAGAATCGCATCCTGGTGGCCCTGCTCATCATGGTGGTCGTTCCGATCGTCGCCTTCGTCGGTGGTCGGCAGGCCGCCAAATCGGTGGCACTGCAGTGGGCCGCTCACTCGGCGTTTCCGCTGAACACCCCCGCCGTGGTTCACCTCGACAAACCCGGCGACTATGTAGTCTGGTCGACCAGCGCATCCGCTGTGTGTGCTGTCGGATTGGACGACCAAACACTGACCCTGCTGCCCGATGAACCCGACAACGTCCACGAGACGGGGTACCATCCAAATCTCAGTTTTGAGGCTCCCGAAGCCGGGGACTACGACGTGGTATGCATGTCCGAGAACCCCACCGGGCACGTCATCGTGTCCACCCCATTCCCTAATGCAGAAGTCAGCCTGCTGCTGCTCGGCGGAATCGGAATCGCTGTGGTGGCCGGCGCGGTCGGCTTGGGGTTGCTGCTCTGGGGGATCAGCAAGAATCGGGATGAGAAAGACGCCGAGCGAACCGGCCCACAGCTGGCGACCCAACCACCCGTGTTCCTCAACCAACCAGCGACCATGTCCTCCCCGACTATGACCTCCGCCACTAGAGCCGCGCCTTACGCATCGCCCACCGCAACCGCGCCGTGGCCGATGCCGCCCGCCAACCCGCAGTCGCCGCCAAACCCGTATTCGCCAACCGCCCCGGGGGCGACGCCACCGGCCAGTCCGCCAATGCCCCCTGCCCAGGCCTGGGCCAAAGGCGACCCGGTCGAGCCTTCAGATTCGGCTCCGACCGGCTATCCGACCCCGCCATCGCCGCCAACCTCGCTCTGACGGGCCTGCCACCACGCCAACAGTTCATCGGTCGCCGCTTCGACGCTGACCGGTCCGCGCTCCAAACGTCGATCCAACAAGAAAGCGTACGCCTGCCCGACCGCGCGCCCTGGCCCGATGCCCAGCACTTCCATGATCTGGTTGCCGTCCAGATCTGGGCGAATCGACTCCAGCTCCTCTTGGGTGGCCAACTCGTCGATGCGCCACTCCAACTCTTCATAGTTGCGCGCCAAACGGTCGGCCTTGGCCTTGTTCCGGGTGGTGCAATCGGCCCGCGTCAAGATGTGCAGCCGCTCCAATTCTCCCCCAGCGTCTCGTACGTAACGGCGTACGGCTGAGTCGGTCCACGACGCTTCGCCGTAACCGTGGAAGCGCAGATGCAATTCGATCAGGCGAGCCACCTCCGTGACGATGTCCTTGGGATACTTCAGAGCGGTCAGGCGCTTGGTGGCCAATCGCGCGCCGACCAAATCATGGTTATGGAAGCTGACTTTGCCCTTGGCCTCGTACCGCCTGGTCCTGGGTTTGCCGATGTCATGCAGCAGCGCCGCCAAACGGTTGACGATGTCAGGGTCATGATGACGGGCTTTCTCCAAGCTGATCGCCTGATCGAGCACGGTCAAGGAATGGTCGTACACATCCTTGTGGTGGTGATGCTCGTCCACTTCCAAGCGCAGAGCGGGCAGTTCCGGCAAAAAGACCTGTGCCAAACCCGTTTGGACGAGAAGATCGACCCCGACCCGGGGAGTGTCGCTCATCAACAACTTGGTGAACTCGTCGCGGATCCGCTCGGCCGACACAATCTGAAGCCGATCCGACAAACTCATCATCGCGCCGACCAGCTCCGCCGTCGGCCGGAAACCGAAACGAGCGACGAATCTGGCCGCGCGCATCATGCGCAACGGGTCATCGCTGAACGACATCTGCGCAGTGGCCGGGGTTCGAAGCACCCCGGCTTGAAGATCGACCAGACCGTGATACGGGTCGACGAACACTCGGTCAGCCAGATTGACCGCCATGGCGTTGATCGTGAAATCGCGTCGCACGAGGTCCTCTTCGATCCGATCACCGAAAGCCACCTCCGGTTTGCGGGAATTCGCGGTGTACGCGTCGGCGCGGAATGTGGTCACCTCGACGCGCCACTGACGCTCCGCGTCACCGGGTGCCTCGTCATGGTGGGCGAACGTGAGGATCGTTCCAATAGTGCCGAACTCGCGGCCCATGTCCCAGATCGGACCGCCCAACCCACGCAGAATCGTCTCAATGTCATCCGGCCGGGCCGAGGTGGTGAAATCCAAGTCAGAGGCCGTGATGCCTAACAAGGCGTCGCGCACCGGGCCGCCCACCAAATAGATCGAATGCCCTGCCGACACGAAGGCCTCCACCAGAGGCCTCAGAACGGGCTCCCATCGCGCCAGCTCTGCTCGCAGAGCCTGCGCCATGGTCTCCTCGGTCAGATGGTTCCGTGAACGCACTGACACGGTGTCGCGATGATCAATCGTCGCAGCCCTCAGGCCGCGACGACTTCCACGGGCACGTGGGCGGTCACCGCGTCATGCAGCTTGATGTCGAACCAGTGAGTGCCCAAGGTTTTGATCGGCTTGGCCAAGTGGATGCTGCGCTTGTCGATCGCCGGCCCGCCAGCGGACTTCACGGCCAGAGCCAGAGTCGCGGTGGTCACAGCGCCGAACAGAGTACCAGCCTCGCCCGCGCGAGCGGCGACCTTGACGGCCAGACCTTCAAGGGTGGTCCGAACCTGGCCGGCGTGGTCGATGCCGCGAATCTCGCGAGCGTCGCGAGCACGCCGAATGCCCTCGATCTGTTTCTCCGCACCCTTGGTCCACGCGATGGCGCGACCCTGGGGTAGCAGGAAGTTACGGCCGTAGCCCGGACGCACATCGACGATGTCGCCAGCGACTCCGAGCTTGTCAACAGCAGTAGTCAGAATGAGCTTCATGTCATTTCCCCTTTTCAGCGACCGGAAGTGGCGTACGGCAGCAAAGCGACTTCGCGAGCGTTCTTGATCGCCTGGGCGACCTTGCGCTGATCCTGAACCGTCAACCCCGTCACCCGACGTGAACGGATCTTGCCGCGATCCGAGATGAACTTGCGCAGCAGCGCGACGTCTTTGTAGTCGACCGGACCGATATGAATCGTCTTCACCGGCACGATCTTCTTCTTCATGATTGGCTTACGTGCGGCCATTGTGGTGCTCCCTTTCATGAGCCCGGCCAAAGCGGCCGGAATGTGCCTCAGGATTGCGACCCAGTGGATCCTGGGAGAACCCTGTGCCCTGCTGGGCAGTTTGTGGGTGTGACCCGCTGGCTGCGAGTCACGGCGCCCGACGCGAGGGTCGGACACCCAGACCCCGTTCACTGGTGGTCAGTCGGCACGATCATTGACCGGCCTGGTGACCTCAGTGAGGAGGACATCAGAACGGCGGCTCGTCTGACTGGGCAGATGCCCAGGGGTCGGCCGCAGGTGTGTGTGGTTCAGTAGCGGCGGCCGGAGCCGACCAGCCAGCAGAACCACCAGACTGGAAGTTACCCGATGAAGGGTTGCGCGTCACCTTGGCGGTGGCGTACCTCAAAGCCGGACCGACCTCGTCGACCTCGACCTCGAAGACCGTGCGTCGCTCACCCGACTGGGTTTCGTACGACCGCGAGCGCAGCCGACCCTGGATGATGACTCGCATCCCCTTGGTCAGCGACTCGGCGACGTTCTCGGCGACTTGACGCCACACCGAGCAATTCAAGAACATGGCGTCGCCGTCTTTCCATTCGTTCGTCATCCGATCGAATGTCCGCGGTGTGGACGCCACAGTGAAATTCGCCACGGCGGCTCCGGAAGGAGTGAACCGCAACTCCGGGTCGCCGGTCAGATTGCCGACGACCGTGATAACTGTCTCACCAGCCATGTTCTGCCTCGCTTTAGTAGGTGTGTGTCCAAGTCTTACAAAGACCTACGACAAAGTCGGATGTCACTGAGCCTCAGGACGGAAGACCTTGGCGCGGAGCACCTTCTCATCGATGCTCAAGCGGCGGTCGAGTTCCTTGACGACGTCAGAGCTGGCGTCGAGGTTGACCACCACGTACGTCCCCTCAGACTTCTTCTTGATCTCATAGGCGAAGCGACGCCGACCCATGATATCGATGTTGGTGACCGTACCACCGGCTTTGATGACTGGCTTCAAATGGTTGTCGATGATGCCCTGGACTTGACGGTCGTCAACTTCGGGATCAAGGATGATCATGACTTCATAACTGCGCATACGCGTGGTCTCCTCTGGACTGTCGGCCAAGGGGAGGTCCCATGGCAGGAGATGGTGGCGTGGACACGCCGACGGCATAGTTTACCGCGTTTCGCGCAACGGCGCACCCTGACGCTAGCCACGCCCGAATCCACAGACCCACGGCAAGCCAAAGATCCGGTACGCCCCGGCGCGGGCGCGTCTCATCGAATCCATAGACCACCATCACCACTTGTCGGCGACGTACGGGGCGGCGTAAGTGTCGTAGACCGCCGCCAACTGCGCTAACACGGACGAAGACAGCGGGGCAAGATCGGCGGCAGCCGCGTTGTCGCGGGCCTGCGAAGGCCTTGACGCCCCCGGGATCGCCGCAGTGACGCCCGGCTGATCGATCACCCACCGCAGCGCCAACTGGGCCGGCGTGGGATGCTCGGGCATGGCGGCGGCGATCTCGGCGACGCGTCGCCCAGCGGCCACACCCGCCTCGAATGGCACTCCAGAGAAGGTCTCCCCCACGTCGAAGGCCTCGCCGTGACGGTTGTACTGACGATGATCAGCGGGGGCGAACGTCGTCGACGTGGTGATCTTGCCCGTCAACAAACCCGAAGCCAGCGGCACTCTGGCGATGACAGCGACCGACTTGGCCTGGGCTGCGGGCAGAACTGTCGTCAACGGCTTGCGTCGCAAGATGTTGCAGATGATCTGAATGCTCGCGACATGCTCATGCTCCAAGGCCGTCATCGCCTCGGCCACCGTCTCCACCGACACCCCGTACGCCGCGATCACCGACTCGTCGACCAACCGATCCAGCGCGTCGTAGACCTCGTCGCGGGAATAGACCGGAGTCGGCGGACAGTGCAGCTGAACCAGCGGAATCGTGTCCATCCCCAAGTTGGCCCGCGAACGATCCAGCCAAGCGCGGAAGTTGGAGTAGGTGTAGGCCTGCTCGACATGAGGGTTGGCCCGGCGTCCCATCTTCGTGATCACCGTCAGCTTGTCAGCCCGCTCCGCGCCGATCGTACGCAGGAACTGACCGACCAACTGCTCCGAATGACCATCCCCATAGACGTCGGCAGTGTCGATCAGCGTGACCCCGGCTTCGACCGCCGCGTCGAGGACGGCCAAAGCTTGAGCGTCAGGCACCGACCCCCAATCGCCGCCGAACTGCCAACATCCTTGACCGATGACGCTGACTTCGCGCCCGGTCGATCCAAACACCCGTTTTTCCATGACGTCACTCTACTCGCCACGTCCGCCTCGTCACGGGTCGCCATAACCGCGGCACACTGTCGAATTCGCAGGCGCCGATCTCACGGCCGTACGTCCTGGGGGTGTCGCTCAACTGCTGCGCTGACCGAAATCGGTTCCGAAGCCACGACGCTCGTCCAAAGACAGACGCTTGTTACGGTGAGACACCAAGCCCAAAATGATCAGCACGCCGAGAGCGATCAGTGCCACCGCAGCGAACGAGATCGCGACGATGCTCAGGCGCGAGTCAGCCACTGCGGCCGCTCGACTGTTGTCGTTGGTCCCAGTGGAACCAGTGTCCGCGGTCGCCTCAGGGCCGACGCTGGGCGACGCCGTGTCCGACACGACTGGCTCGACGCTCGGCGACGGCGCGGCGACAATCGAGCCGACCGCCTGGCCAGAGGCGCTGGCGTAAACCTCGTCGCCGGCGTACTCAGCGGTGATGGTGTAGGTCGAAGGAAAACCCTCAGCATCGGGCAGTGACACCGAAGCGGAGTACGCCCCGGCGGCGTCGGTGGCCACCAAAGCGTCGACTGTTCCATAAGTGGAACTCAGTTTGACTGCGGCGTCCGTGATCGCGACGCCATCGCCGATCAACGTGCCCGTGACCGTGACCACCGCACCGGCCGGAGCCTCGACCGGGTTCAAAACGACCGTGACCTCGCTGACATGCGGAGCCGGTGCTTCGATCACCAAGGTTTGAGCCCCGGCGACAGGCAGATAGCGAGAGTCGCCGACCCAACTGGCCTCGACGATGTGCTCGCCAACCCCAGGCGCGACGAACGAGAACGTGAAGAAGCCATCATCCCCGCTGATCGCGGTGCCTTGAGTCTGACCGTCCAACAGAATCGCCACCAGCAACCCGGACACCCCTTGACCATCCACGGCTCGTACCGAACCCGAAGCGGTGACAGTCTCACCGTCGACCACTACGTGATCCACACCGATCCGGGTCTCGACCGGGGCCGCGTAGGCCGGTGTTGCCCAGATCGATGTGGACGAGCACAACACCAAAACGGCTGTGAATAAAAGTACTGTTCTCAGGGCGTGCCTCATCGGCGCCTCAATCTCTGCCAGGCACTCATCTTCGCTGCACCCCACTGTCCGAATCGGGCCCGCTGCCCCACATCTGACGTATCGTGATCGCCACTATACCTCTCCACTTGTCTTATATCATGACACCATCGCGTCATGATCGGCAGCCCCCGCTACGAGGTTGGACAATGTCTACGTGGTCCATCGACCCACTAAAGTGGGCGTATGCACATCCCAGACGCCACCCAAACGCTCGCATGGAGCCACCTGACCGAACTCAGCCACAGTCTCAACCCGGATCTCAAAGGCTGGTTCTCTTCAGATCCGCACCGGGTCGAGGACATGACGTTCACTGTCGGCGACCTCCACGTCGATCTCTCGAAGAACCTTACCACGGCCCCCATCATGGCCAGTTTGGTGGACCTGGCAGCGCAGATGGACCTCGTCGCGCGACGCGACGCGATGTTCGCCGGCGAGCCGATCAACGTGACCGAGAAGCGCAGTGTCTTGCACACCGCGTTGCGCCGCCCGCGCGCAGACCAGCTGTTCGTCGATGGCGTCGACGTGGTCGCGCAAGTCCATGAGGTCCTCGACCGGATCTACGCTTTCGCCGATCAGGTGCGCGACGGCCAGTGGGTCGGCGTGACCGGAAAGCCCATCTCCACGGTGGTCAACATCGGAATCGGCGGATCAGACCTCGGCCCGACCATGGTCTACGAGGCGCTCAAGCCGTACGTCGCCGAACATCTGGAATGCCGTTTCATCTCCAACATCGACCCCGCCGACTTGTACGAGCAGACCCGCGACCTGGATCCGCAGACCACCTTGTTCATCATCGTGTCGAAAACCTTCACCACCTTGGAGACCCTCACCAACGCCCGCTTGGCGCGGCAGTGGCTGTGGGATCGCCTTCAGGCCGATGGCGCGATCGACGGCACACCCGAGCGTCGAGCCGACGCGGTGGCAAAACATTTCGTCGCCGTGTCCACCGCCCTTGACCTGGTCGAAGACTTCGGCATCGACCCGAAGAACACCTTCGGCTTCTGGGATTGGGTCGGCGGGCGCTACTCGGTCGACTCCGCAGTGGGCACCATTTTGGCCGTGGCCGTCGGGCCGCAGCATTTCGCCGAATTCCTCGACGGATTCCACAAAGTCGACGAACACTTCCGCCGTACGCCGTTGGACGCGAACGTGCCCGTGCTGATGGGCCTGCTCGGAGTCTGGTATCGCGACTTCTTGGGGATGGCCAGCCACGCCGTGCTGCCGTACTCCCAATATCTGCATCGCTTCGCCGCTTACCTTCAACAGTTGACGATGGAATCCAACGGCAAGCGGGTCCGACTCGACGGGTCGCCAGTCACCACCGACACCGGCGAGATCTTCTGGGGCGAGCCGGGAACCAACGGCCAGCACGCCTTCTATCAGCTGCTCCACCAGGGCACGCAGATCGTTCCGGCCGACTTCATCGCCGTCGCCAACCCGGCCCATGGACTCAAGGATGGTGACGTGGACGTCCATGAACTCTTCCTGGCGAACTTCATGGCCCAGACTCAAGCGCTGGCTTTCGGCAAGACGGCCGAACAGGTACGAGCCGAAGGCACCCCCGAACCACTCGTTCCCCATCGGGTCTTCCCCGGCAATCGTCCGACCACCTCGATCATGGCGAGCGAACTGAGCCCATCAGTGGTCGGCCAACTGATCGCACTCTACGAACACATCACCTTCGTCGAAGGCGTGATCTGGGGAATCGACTCCTTCGATCAGTGGGGGGTCGAACTCGGCAAGAAGCTCGCGCTCCAGATCGCTCCGGCATTGGGCGGTGATCCCGACGCGCTGGCCAGCCAGGACGCGTCGACCAAAGCGTTGATCAGCTACTACCACAGCGTACGGCGCTGACCGCAGTTCGACTGCTCGTGTGACTGGAGAAATCTGTCGTCATAGGAGCTGGCGCGATCAGCGTCCCTGGTCGGTCCGTGAGGTCGTGATCACCGTCACCTGGGTTGGGACAGCCTATGTCAGGATCGCGCGATGCCACCGTGGGCGACTGCGGCGAAAGCGTCCAACCGAGGGCCCAGCATGGCGTTCAGCCGGCTCGGTGTGTGAATAGCCTCAGTCCAGATCGCTGCCTCCACCCCGAGTATCGCCGCCTCAGGCAGGTCAGACACCACGGTTCGCGGATCCCACGACCCAGCCTTGTCCACGCTGATCGGGCCCGCCCAATCGCGTCCGAACGTGTCGGCCTGCTCGTACTTCATATCGAAATAGGCGAACCGCGCCGGAGACAGGATGATCGGCGCTCCAAGCTCGGCTTGCCTCACCAGCGCCCGGCGCGAGCGGATGGCCGACAGCGTGGCTGGTGAGATCCCTGGCGTGCACTCGTCCACCCCGACATGATGATCGACCGACACCCACCATTGCAACGTCAGTCGTTCGCGCAAGTCGGCGGCCAGGGCCTCCTGCCAGGCGATGGGACGTTTGCCCAGCTCCTCCACGATCGAGGTCGCCAACCTGATCAGTTCGACGTACTCATAAGACGGCGTCGACTGGCACTCGTCACCGCCGATGTGGATCCACGGCCCAGGCGTCATCGCGGCGACCTCGCCCAGAACGTGGCGCAGAAACGGCTCAGTGGCGGCCAAGCGGACGTCAAGCCCAGAGAAGCCGACCTTCCAGCCGGTGTACGCCGGTGTGGCCACACCCGATCGATTCAGCTCCGGACAAGCATGAAGAGCGGCGTTGATGTGACCGGGCAGGTCGATCTCGGGCACGACAGTCACCCCATGTTGCTCGGCGTGCCGCACCAACTGGGTCCACTGCTCCACCGTCAACCAGCCCGGATGCCCACCCCGGATCGCGGTCGCTCCCGAGATCTCGGTCAGTCGTTCAAGGCCCGGAATCTCCAAACGCCATCCCTGATCATCGGTCAGATGCAGGTGCAGCACGTTGAGGTCCAGGCTGGACAGCCGATCAACCAAGGACATCAGCACGGGCAGGGGGAAAAAGCTGCGGGCGATGTCCACCGACAGTCCGCGCCACGCGAAAGGTTGTGACATGATCAGGCTCCTTGATCCTGTGCGCCCGGTGGACCCTCCATGGAGCGCATGATCCTCGTTGACCTGCCCCAAGCGATGAATCACCTCGTCAGCGCTTGAATCTCAGATACGGGGGTACGACCCACCACTCTATCGAATCGCCGTGGACCAGGTGAGTCACCGCCAACAATCCCAGCCATCTGCGGGCAAGGACCCGAAAATGTCACAGGCGCCTGCCATAGTGGTTCCTATGACTGACACAGCATGGATCGTGGTGGCTCTGATCGGTGGAATTCTGATCGGAGTGCTGGCGACATATCTCGTGACGACCGCTCGCCGCAGCGCCGACACTGAGCGCGCGCGAGCCGACACTGCTCAAGACGACGCCGAGGCGGCCCAAGCTCGAGCCGACGCGGCTGCGGCACGGGCCGAAGCCGCCCAAGCTCGAGCCGAAGTCGCCCGCGGGGTGGCCGATGTCGAGCGATCACGCGCCGAGGCGGCTGACGCGCGGACGACCACGGCGGAGACTCAGGCGGCGCTCGCCCGACAAGAGGCGCTGACCGACAAGGCGATCGGAGAACGCGACGCCGCTCTGGAACAGGCCGAGAAGCTGCGCCAAGACCGCGAGACCATGGTGAACTCCTACAAACTGGCTTCTCAAGAGGCGATTGACAAGCAGACTAAAGCGGTCGAGGCCTCGGCCGGTCAGCGTCTGCAAGCCACTGAGCAGTTGATGGCCCCGATGCGCTCCAGCTTGGAACAACTCCAATCGCGTCTGACTCAGATGGAGAAAGACCGGGTCGCCGCCTCGGTCGAAATGACCGATCAGGTTCGGTCGGTTCAGCAGACCTCGGAGATGCTACGAAAAGAAACCTCTGCTCTGTCCACCGCTTTGCGCCGACCTCACGTTCGCGGCGCCTGGGGAGAGCTCCAACTGAAACGCGTGGTCGAACTGGCTGGCATGGTCGACCACTGCGACTTTGTCACCCAGGAGTCTTCTGCGGTCGACGACACTGACATTCGCCCTGACATGCGGGTCAATCTGGCCGGTGGAAAGTTCGTCTACGTGGACGCCAAGACACCACTGGAAGGGTTCTTGAACGCGGAGATGGCCGAAACCGAAGACGACCAAGCCCGTCAACTGGCCACCTTCGCCCGACACGTGCGCGGTCACATCGACAAACTGTCGGCCAAGACCTACTGGAAGGCTGACTCGGCCACCCCCGAATTCGTGGTCCTGTTCCTGCCCAGTGAGGCGTTGGCCTCCACCGCCCTCGAACAGCAGCCCGATCTGATCGAACACGCCGCGTCGAAGAGCATCATCTTGGCGACCCCGACCACGTTGATCGCCATGTTACGGACCATCGCCTACGCCTGGAATCAGGAGGTGCTGGCCGATTCGGCCCGCGAGATCTCACAACTAGGCCGCGAACTCTACGACCGGCTGGGTAAGATGGGCTCGTACTTTGACCGACTGGGTCGAGCCCTTGACACCTCGGTCAAGGCCTACAACGAGACCGTCGGCTCTTTGGAGGCGCGCGTGCTGGTCTCAGCACGGCGTTTCCGCGACCTCAAAGTCGCCGATGAGACCCTGGCCGACATGAAGCCGGTCACATCCGCCACCCGTCCGGTGGCGGCCGCAGAATTGGTGAGCTCGGCCACCGAGGTGCCGGCCATGATCGGGCGGGGACGAAGCGCGGTGGTCGAACCGGTGACAGATTCGCGCGCCGAACCGATGAGCTCGCGTCTGACCGATCTACCCGAGCAACCCGGGATCGACTCGATCATCGCCTCACTGCCTGACCCTGGGTCGGTTGTCGCCGATCACACTCCGGCTGAGTTCAATCGGGCGACAGGATAGGGTGAACCCATGGCGTTGACAAGCTCACCTGAACACCCGGTTCCTCTGCGCGAAGTCGCCTCTGCCGTCAAGAAATGGGTGGAGCGACTTGGCACAGTGTGGGTGTCAGCCCAAGTCATCGAGCTGAACCGCCGTACTGGAGCCATCCATTTCCTGACACTTCGCGACCCGAGCGAAGAGGTCTCAGTCGCCGTGACTTTGTCGACCGCCGTACTCGACGCGGCTGGACCAGTCAGCGAGGGGATGGCCGTCACCGCCCAGATCCGACCGTCCATTTGGCTCAAATCGGGCCGACTGTCCTATGAGTGCACCGACTTGCGCCCCACTGGAGAAGGCCAGCTCCTCGCCCAGATCGAGCATCTGAAACGGCTGCTCCAAGCCGAAGGTCTGTTCAATCCGGCTCTGAAACGCCGTCTGCCGCTACTGCCCGCAGGCATCGGCTTGATCACAGCCAAAGACTCCGCCGCTGAACGCGACGTCGTCGTCAATATCGGTTTGCGCTGGCCTGCGGCCCGCATTGTGACTCGGCACGCTCTGATGCAAGGCCCATCCTCGGCTCAGCAAGTCATCGCGGCAGTCGCTGGATTCGACGCCGACCCCAGCATCGACGTCATCATCATTGCCCGCGGCGGCGGGTCCGTCGAAGACCTGCTCCCGTTCTCCGATGAGGCGTTGGCCCGAGCCGTGGCTCGGGCTCACACCCCGGTCGTCTCCGCGATCGGTCATGAAGTCGACACCCCCGTTCTCGACCTGGTCGCTGATCTACGCGCCTCGACTCCGACCGACGCGGCCAAACGGGTCGTGCCTGACGTCCGCGACGAGTTGGCCTTCGTCACCCAGGCGCGTCAGCGATTGGCTGGGTCGATCCTCAACTTCGTCGCCAACCAATCCTTGGGTCTGCATCAGCTGAGACAACGCCCAGTTCTGCGCGACCCAGCCTCCCGCTTCGAGGTCTACACCGACCACATCCGTACGCTGAGAGCCCGCCTGATCCTCGCCGGAGGAACCCGGGTCGACAAAGAGGCCGCGCAGGTGAGCCACACCGCGGCACTGATCCGATCGCTGAGTCCCCAATCGGTCCTCACCCGCGGTTACGCGATTCTGATCGATCAGCAGGGCAACACGGTCACATCGACCGAAAACGCCAAGATCGGCGCCAGTCTGACAGGTCGGGTGGCCGATGGCACACTCACCATGACTGTGACCGACAAGCAGAAGGAGAACCATGCCAACGTCTAAAACCAGCAGTGCCCGACCGGTCGATCCGCAGGTCGGCTCAGCGAGTGAACCATCCGACCAGGACGTGGCTGGTCTGAGTTATGAGCAGGCCCGCGACGAATTGATTCAGATCGTCGCCCGCTTGGAGTCTGGGGGGGAAAGCCTGGCGGAGTCGATGAAACTGTTCACCCGAGGCGAAGCGCTGGCTGGCCTGTGCGAACGGTATCTCACCGAGGCCCGAGCCACCGTGGAAGCCGCGAAGGAGGAACAGTCCGCCTGATCTGTGGGGTCGACGCCCGCGAAGCACCTCGACTGACGCTGAGATTGATGCACACGCCTCTTTTCGCGGCGCAGTCCATCTGCGGGCGAGGTCGACGCCAGCGCCCCATTCGCGGCGCAGCCCGCCTGACGCTGGGGCATGGATGCTTACCATTCTCCGTTCATGCTCGTCAATCCCCCATCGGCTAGTTGTGCCCTGAGTCTGGAGTGAGCGACCCTGATCCAGCCTGGGCATCCCGCATCGCTGGTTGACGCACTGAAGAGGGATAGAGGATTATAGACAGATGACTGAAGACATCACCACCCTGGCTCGCAACGAAGCCGACGGGTATGAGATCGTCTTGCGTCGACGTGTCGGGAACGGGGCCGACGTGGACGAACTCATTGTGAACGGCGCTTTCGCTATGGACTCGGCGCACATCGATTCCGAAATCGCGCTGGCCGAAGCCATCGGACCAGCGCCCGGACAGGTCCTCGTCGGTGGCCTGGGTTTGGGTTTCACCGCCGATCATCTGCTCCACATGGGGGCGACCCACCTCGACATCGTCGAATTGTCTCTGCCGCTGATCGAATGGGCCCGCGAAGGCCTGACACCGGTTTTGGCGCGCCTAGCCGACGATCCTCGGGTCACCCTGCACCATGGCGACATCGTCACCCTGCTCGCCCAACAGCCAGCCCTGCCCGGTCTGCTCGGACCATGGGACAATATCTGCCTCGACATCGACAACGGTCCCAGCTTCCTCATCCACGAGAACAACGCTCACCTTTACACGATCGACGGTATTCGTGGAGCGCTCGAACATCTGCGCCCCAGTGGCACGCTGGCGATCTGGGCCCAAGGCCCGTCCAAGGACTTCTGGTTCGACCTGTTGAGTCTCGACCCTGACGCGACCGAAAGACTCATCGAAGTCGAGCGAGGCACCCGCCGAATGGATTACGCCATCTACTCCGTCCACGGTCCGGCCTAAGAACGTCGTCCGGCTCGACCCGCCCATCGCCTGGGTGACATCTACGCCATCCGCGACCCGTCATAGGATCATCACCGAGTTCGTCAGGGTGACGATCCCCTCACGCTGTGGGCACTGCGGCGACTCAGCCCCCTGACCGATGGCCAGAACCGACGCTCACATGCGCCGTCAGCGCCCGAAGCGCCGTTCGCGCTGCGTGAAAGCTCGAAGCGCCCGCAGGAAATCGACCCGCCGGAAATCCGGCCACAAGGCCTCACAGAAATAAAACTCGGAATGCGCCGACTGCCAAATCAGGAAATCTGACAAGCGCTGCTCTCCCGACGTGCGAATGATCAAGTCAGGATCAGGCTGCCCAGCGGTGTACAGGTGGCTCGCGATCGTGTCGATCTCCAACGTCTTCGCCAACTCCTGCAAGGTCGTCCCCTTGCCCGCCTCGGCCGCGAGCAGCGAACGAAAGGCGTCGCGCAACTCTTGACGACCGGCGTACGACACGGCCAGATTGACATGCATGCCCTGACGACCTGCCGTCGAATCCGCAGCCTGCCGCAGAGCCTCAGCGATCGGCTCAGGAAGAAGGTCCAGCGCCCCCACGATCTGCACCGCCCACCGGCCCTCGTCAGCCAGTGACTCGACCAAAGACACGATGACGTCCAACAGCGGCCGTACTTCGTCTTCCGAACGATCTAGATTGCTGGGCGACAACACCCATAGAGTGACCACCTGGACGCCGACCGCGTCACACCACGAGACGAACTCTTTCAGGCGCGCCGCGCCAGCTTCGTACCCGGCCACCAGAGTCTCACCAGGCGCGTTGAGGCGGGCCCAGCGCCGATTGCCGTCGGCCATGACAGCGACGTGGCGTGGCAGACGTTCCCGATCCAGGCTGGCCAGCAGCCTCCGCTCGTACGTCGAATACAGCAGGCCGGACAGGCGCAAGCGACGACCGACTCTCGTCACCACATCGCCCAGCTTCACGGCATTACTCTACTGGAACAACCGATCCGCGCCCCGCCACGCCGATTCAACAGGCATCGGTTCGCCGGGCGAGGCCGGACCAAAGCAGCGACCCCAAGGCCGCGAGCGCCACCATAAGCACCGGCCAGGCGAGGTTCGCGCCGGCCACCGTGCCACCCGTAGGTGCGCTGATGTTCGGAGCGGCTGGGGTCACCTCCACAATCGGTTGGCCAGTAGGAGTCGGGGTCGGCGTCACGCTCGGAGTCGGTGACGTGCTCGGAGTCGGGACCACGGTCGGAGCGGCGCTCGGAGTCGGCGTCGGCGTCACGCTCGGAGTCGGGACCACGGTCGGAGCGGCGCTCGGAGTCGGCGTCGGCGTCACGCTCGGAGTCGGTGACGTGCTCGGCGTGACCGTTGGCGTCGCCGACGCACAAGAAGCGGGTTTAGTCGGGGCGACGAACAGGTCGCTCAGATTCCACGACAGGATCCCGCTGGCTTCGTCCAGCTTGGCAGCCACCGGTTCGGTCGGGATCGTCGCCGGATCGATGGCGAAGCCCTCAGCGGCGATCAGGTCGACCGTCATCGGGTCACCAGCTGTGACCGAGTGCTCGCCAGGGTCTTGATCCTCGCCGTTGATCCGCCAGGTGGCGTTGTCCACAGCGGGCAGCGTCACAGCGCCTGGGGCCAGCGTCCATTGTCCCGCGTCGCAACCGCCCTGCGGAGCCGTGACCGTGGGCGCCACCGCCGCGATCAACGTAGGGCCGGCCGGTTTATCCAACCGCAACTCAACGAAACTCGACTCTGCGAAAGCCCCGCCCCCGTTGACCGAGCTGGCGAAAGAGTTGAACGCTGACGCGCCGCGCAGTGATGGGTCGTCAGCCTCGCCCACCGCCGCCAACTCGAAAGTGACTTTCTCCCCTTGGGCTAGAACCTCACCCTCGTCGAGGGTGATCCGGACCGCTGTGACAGCGGACCAGGTCCCATCTGGTGGGGACGCGGTCCAGGTCGCGTCAGTCGCGAGTTCAGCGGCCGTACGACCAGCCGGGGCGTCTGTGGTGTAGAAGACCGTGAAATCGTCGGCCCGATCCGATGGAAGCGCGACCTCGCCGGTCAGCCGTACCGGGAATTGGGATCCCCGTTCGATCTGCGTCCCACCGCTTGGGGCGGTCAGCGCTTTGTCACCGACGTAGGGCAGCACGTCGACCATGGTGAGCTGAGTCAGGTCACCTTCGGCGTTATTGCTGAACTTGAGCTGATACGACACCGAAGGATCCTCGATCGTCGAGGAGCCGTACTGGGGCGCAGCCAAGAAGCCATTGTCGAGGGAGCCTTTGACCTGTTTGGTGGCGAGCAGCGCCTTCGGCGCCAAGTAGTTGACCTCAGCCTCGGAGGCAGCCACCGACTCCGTCGTGTCGCCATCGGAATCAAGGTCCCACTCGTCATCCGTCATGTCCCATCCGCCGGGCTTGACCCCGTCACCACCGGTCCACGTCACATAGCTCTGATTGATGTTGGTCCCCTCGGTGGCGTCGGCAGTCACGACGGTCCGAAAGTCGATGCCATACAGTAGACCGCCACTGATGTCGTCACTAGGATCCTTGTGGCCGCAAGCCCAGGTCAGCGCTTGACGACCTGAGCCATGGAAGTTGTTGATGACAGTGGGCTCGGGAGCGTCGGCCCTGTCATCGGGACCGGTATAGCAGGGTCCGCTGGACGACTCTGGGACGTACGCGAACCCCGGTGGCAGCAGGTCGATGACCGTGACGTCGTCCAGAGTCGTCAACCCCACCACTCTGCCATCCAAACTGCCGATCAGCTGCCACGCCACCTCATCGCCTTGGACGGCGTTGCCACCGTAGACGATCTTCGTCGACCTGACCGATGGTCCGTACTCACGCAGCCATCCGTACGTGCCAGCGGTGGCAGTCAGTGTGCGCAGCCCGTCTCCCCAGGTGAAATCGCCGTGAGCGGTGTTCCACAGCTCCTGCTCGGTGACCCCTTCTGGGAGCGCGTCGACCGTGGTGTCACGAAGGTCGGTTCGCAGGGTCCACTTCAGTTCGGCCTCCGGAGGAACGACGAAATCACCGTGATTCTTGACTTGGACACAGGTGACGGTCAGCCCCTCGGGGATGAGCAGAGTCGACGGAGCCTCGAGATCGCCCAACTCCACTGTGGTGAGCCAGGTCGGTTCGCCCCCGTCGCGGCACAGCGACACATCGATCGACCCACTCGCCTGACCGTCAATGGTGATCCGCTCAAAACTCAGTGAGGTGAAATACAGGCGTGGATCGAGGTCTTTCTCTTCACCATCCTCTTCCAAAGCATTCGCCGGAGCCGTATTCGCGGTGTAGTCGGTGACTGTGAAAGCCATCGGTTGGTCGGTCGCAGGGTTCGTCAGTGTGAAGAAGTAATCGATGCCGGTCTCGCGCGACTGTTCGACATCCCACATCGAGCTATAGGAACCTTTTGTCAGCACGCCGCCAGGATTCCAGTCGGCCGCCAGTTTGAAGACGAGATCATCCGCGCCGACATATGTTTTCTCCCCAGGTGTCGGATCCTTCACCGTGCCCGTGATCGTGGCCGAGTTCGTGATCTCTTGTCCGACGGCGGCTCCGGGGAACTTCAGATACAACCCCGGGACGTGCTGCACGTAGGAGTTCAGGTCATCTCCGGAGACGACTCCGTCAGGATCCTCGTACGTGAAGCTGACCGAACTCCCATCTGAACTGAGAGTCCAGTCGGGGTTTTTGTCAGGATCGAACAGGGTTCCGGCCGGCAAGGCATCAGTGACGACGACGGAGGAGAAGTCCCGTTTTCCTGCTCCGTATGGCCAGCCAGGGTCATAGTCGAACCGGACCCAGCCCAATTCGCTCGGATCGCTGCTCAGGGTCGCACCACCGTCGTCGCTGCGACCGCCCCAGGCCGTCGGAGTCTGTGCGTAGTCCGCGCCGGTGATGTCAACGGTGGTCTTATCAATCGTCGGCTGATTGGTGAGGACCGTGAGGACGAGAGACTCCCCATCATTGGCTTGAACGGTCATGGCTTCTGACACTGCTTCGGCGGTGACACTGATCGCCGACTGATCAGGGCAGACACCATCTCGGGTGTTGATGAGCACTGGAACGTCCATCCCCGCGCTGCCACCAGACAGATCGTCTAGCTCGTAGCGAACAGTGAAATCCCCACTGTCATCTTGGCTGACGTCGGCGACGACACCATTGACATCCGACGGATTGACGGAGTCGAC
The DNA here is from genome assembly GCA_031285845.1 of Propionibacteriaceae bacterium. Classification (GTDB taxonomy): domain Bacteria; phylum Actinomycetota; class Actinomycetes; order Propionibacteriales; family Propionibacteriaceae; genus WQYJ01. The sequence continues at coordinate 7,865 of JAITVK010000022.1, read as the reverse complement.
ACACACCCCACCTGACACCTTGAGGGTGACCACCGGATCAGTCAAAGTTTGCTCGCTGGCCGCGCTCACATCGATCTTCCATCGGACGGCGAACTGCTCGCCGGCGAGTTTGGTCGAATCACCTTCGGCTGCCATGGTGAACGCCGTGATCAACCCGTCCCCAGGCTCAGCCCCTTCGGCGTACGGGCGTTGGTTCGCGAGCAGAGCGAGCGTGGCGGTGAGCAACACGGCCATCGCGACATAGACACAACGCCGCAGGGCGTGCGACCAAGAAACGGACATGAACACTCCTTTTCGCCCGAGGCATCCATGACGGTGACGGCGGGAAGGCCCCACAGGCTGTCAGTGGTGATGCTAGGGACATAAGATCACATTGATTGCCATGAGTCAATGTGCAAGGTCTCTTTTGCTCATCGATCGTCCTACGAACCGCCCCTCATCAAGAACAAGGGAGTAGACTACCTACGGTAGCGTAGGTTACGTCACCGTACCCAAGGAGCCTGATGCGGAACTCCACTGTCCCCTCCCCGCCAACACCGAACGCCTCGGACGAGCCGGCGTCCGCCACGATTGCGACCGCACCGGTCACCGCCGAACCGAAACCCAAGCTGCGCGGCTGGCTGCATGCGGCGACTGTGCCCCTGCTCGGCGCGGGCATCATCGTCCTGATCTGTGTCGCCCCGTCAGCAGGGGTGAAAGCCGCGCTGGCGATCTACCTCGGCTGCGCCCTGCTCCTGTTCGGCAACTCGGCGACCTATCACATCGGCAACTGGTCTGCGACCACCAAAGCAGTCCTGCGCCGCATCGACCACTCGAACATCTACCTGTTCGTCGCCGGAACCTACACGCCCTTGTCCGTGATCCTGCTCACCGGAACCTCCCGAATCATCATCTTGTCGCTGATCTGGGGATTGGCTGTGGCCGGAGTGCTCTTCCGGGTCCTGTGGCTGAGCGCGCCTCGACGGCTCTACACCGCGATGTACGTCGTCATGGGGTGGACAGCCCTGTGGTGGTTGCCGCAGTTCGCCGCCAGCGGGGGGATCGCGATCGTCGTCTTGGTCATCGTCGGCGGGGTGGTGTACTCGCTCGGTGCGGTCGTCTATTCGCGAAAATGGCCGAATCCGTCGCCAAAATGGTTTGGCTTCCACGAAGTCTTCCACTCTTGTACGGTGATCGCGGCCTTCTGTCACTGGACAGCCGTTCTCCTCTGCGTGCTCCACCTGATGTCGTGATCACGCAGTGAGGCCGAAAGCTCACCGAAGCGACAAGCTCACCGAGGCGAACCAGCGGCCTCAAGCGGCGGCGTCCACCGCCTGAGCAGCCCTGGCCCGAAGAGTCTCTTCACGCCCGACCAGGATCAACCGACGCAAAGCGGGCAACTTGGCCCCCAGCCGATCAAGCCACAAGTCAGCCATCTCGACCACATCGATTTCTGGATCATTGACCGAAGCCACCGGGTAAGCCAACTTGACGACATTCTGAGCCATCTCGCGCGAACGCGTGACCCACACCTGTTCGATCTGAGCGAAGAACTCAATGGCGTAGTCGCGCAGTTGAACCGGGTCGGCGACCTTCGTGAAACCGGCCAGGATGTGTCGCTGAGCGGCGTTGGTGACCGACTCGTCGAACACCCCGGCGCGCCAAGCGGCCCGCTTGGCTTCGGCGCTCGGCAGTGCCGCTCGCGCTCCGGCCGCACGCTCCAGGCCGGAAATCGTGTCGTCCTTGGCCAGTTCGGCGTCGATGTCGCTCGCACCACGCACGGAGACGGCCACCAGATCCGTCAGCAGCTCCCAACGCAAATCCGTGTCGACGAGCAGGCCTGGAACCTCCTCGACCCCATCGAGAACACCGGCGATGAACCGCCACTGGGTGTCGTTGCAGGCCAAGGCGGCGAAGGCCTTGAAGAATTGCAACTGCTGGTCAGAGCCAGGATCGGCCCGCATCGCGAGCCCGACCAACTGAGCGGCCGCGTCGTCTTGGGTCTCAGCCCGGAACTCGGCGGCGACATAAAGCTTCAAGGTTTGACGTAGCCGCGCCAACAGTGACAACACCGTGGTCGAGGAGTCTTCGCGTTCGATCGCGCCTAAGACCAGATCGACATAAGTCCGAGCGGACAACTCGCCGTCGCGCAGGCTGTCCCACAAACTGCCCCACACCAAGGCCCGTGTCAGCGGGTCGTCGATCTGCTCCAACACCCGCGGCAACACCTCAAGGCCAGCCTTGTCCAGCCGCAGTTTGGCGTACGTCAGGTCGCCGTCGTTGATGATGAGCAGATCAGGGATGACCTGCCCGACCAACTCAGGCAGATCGGTCGACGCCCCGGCGACATCCACCTCATGACTCCACGCCCGGGTCATCTCACCATCACCGAAAACGTACCCGGCGACGGCGAGATGGTGGGGACGCAGACTGGGATGGACCTCGACCGGTGGCAGGTCACGATGAGGGATCTGACCGAAACGCGAATAGACCTCGGGGATCTCCTGGAGGATCGTCACCCGCTCATAAACCCCTTCGCGACGCCCGACGATTTCGGGCCGCAAGATGGTGACCCCGGCTTCTTCCAGCCACAATGTGGACCACTCGGTCAGGTCGCGCCCGGAGGCCTGTTCGACTTCGGTCAGGAAATCATGCAGCGTGGCGTTGCCCCAGGCGTGCTTGGTCAAATACGAATGCACACCGGTCAGGAAGTTGTCCTGACCGACCCAGGCGACCAACTGCTTGAGCACGGAGGCGCCTTTGGCGTACGTGATCATGTCGAAGTTGACTTCGACATCAGCCAGATCGCGGATGTTCGCCACGATCGGATGAGTCGTGGGCAGCTGATCCTGCTCGTAACCGACCAGTTTGCGCTGAGCCAAGAAGTCGGCCCACGCGTTCGGCCACCGAGTGTTGACCGCAGCCAGATGGGACATGAACTCAGCGAAGGACTCGTTGAGCCACAGGTCGTTCCACCACTTCATGGTCACCAGGTCACCGAACCACATGTGGGCCTGCTCATGAAGAATGGTGTTCGCCCGCGCGTCGACCAGTGCGGCCACCGGCTTGGAACGGAAGACATAGCGATCCTCAGTCAAGGTGATAGCGCCAATGTTCTCCATCGCCCCGGCGTTGTACTGCGGCACGAAAGCCTGGTCGTACTTGTCATAGGGGTACGGGACGCCGAACGCCTGCTCGTAAAACCCGAAACCGCGTTTGGTGACGTCGAAGATCTCCTCGGCGTCGAAGTAGCTCGCCATCGACTCGCGGACGAACGCTCCCAGCGGAATCTGGCGACCGTCGGTGGACTCATAGAGGTCGTCCCAACGGCGATACGGACCAGCGATGACCGCCGTCAGATAGGTGGACATCGTCACGGTCGGCTCGAAGTTCCACACCCCGGCCGTTCCAGCCTGAACCCCCACGCCGTCGCCGGGAACGGGTTCAGGGGTGGGACGATTCGAGATCACGGTCCACTGCGCTGGCGCGATGACATGGAAGACGAACTGCGATTTCAGGTCGGGCTGTTCGAAACAGGCGAAGAAGCGACGGGCGTCGGCGACCTCGCACTGGGTGTAGATGTAAGTCTGGTCGTCCACGGGATCAGTGAAACGGTGCAGCCCCTCACCGGTGTGGGAGTACGCCGCCTGCGCTTCGATGGTGACGGTGTTGTCCGCTTTCAGATTCGACAACTGGATACGTGAGTCACTGAAGACTTCCCCCGGATCCAGCTCGAGGCCGTTGAGGCTGATGCGAGTCACGGATGGCGCGATCAGGTCGAGGAAGGTCGAGGCCCCAGGTGTGGCGCAGGTGAAACGAATCGTCGTCGTCGAGGGGAAGGTCTCCCCCTGAGCCGTCAAGTCTAGGGTGATGTCATACCCCTGAACCGTGATGAGTTCAGCCCTGGCTTCCGCTTCGGCTCGCGTGAGATTGTATCCTGGCATCGTTTCGTCGTCCTTCCCTGTCGTGGCGCCAGAAGCGCACCCGTCTATTCTTGCAGGTTTGCCCCCCTGATGAGACCACCACCTCACCGGTCCATCGGCCGATCATCGCTTGTCATCATGCAATACGCAGTGTCGATGCGCTCTTGGCCGGCTCGGTCGGAGCTGAAAGTTTCACGGCTGCGCCATCACTCAGCCCGCCCCGACGTCGACCACCTGCGCGAGGACCACTTGCGCGAGGACTGCCTGCGCGACGACCGGCCCACCTGGATGGGTCAAACGCCGATCAACCGCCCAGCTCATGGTCGGCGCTGTTGCGGAACCCCGAATCGGGGTCATCCACAAAGCGCGACAGACGCCCTTGGAAGATGACCTGAAGTGTCTCGGTTCGTCCGTTCCTATGCTTGGCCACGATCAGGTCAGCCTCGCCTGGACGCTCCTCTTTGTTGTAAACATCGGCTCGGTGCAACAGGATGACCACGTCGGCGTCCTGCTCCAACGAACCGGACTCCCTCAAGTCAGACAGCATCGGCTTCTTGTCGGCTCGCGCCTCCGTGCCTCGGTTCAGCTGCGAGATCGCGATGACCGGGATGTCGAGTTCCTTGGCCATCAGTTTGATCTGACGCGAGAAATCAGACACCTCCAACTGCCTCGACTCGACTTTTCGGCCCGAACTCATCAACTGGATGTAATCGATGACGACCATCTTCAAGTCGTGATGCTGTTTGAGCCGACGGGCCTTTGCCCGGATCTCCATCATCGTCAGATTGGGAGAATCGTCGATGAACAGCGGCGCCGCACTCAATCGGGATGTCACCGCCGACAAATTGTCCCAGTAGTCATCCAACCGACCGGTACGAATGTTCTCCAGTGGAACCGACGCCTCAGCCGACAACAGCCTCATCATGATCTCCGAGGCGCTCATCTCCAACGAGAAGACCGCTGTGGTCATGCGGTTGTGCACGGCCGCGTTGCGAGCGAAATCCAACGCCAGCGTCGATTTGCCGACGGCTGGGCGAGCGGCGACGATGATCATCTGCCCCGGATGCAGGCCATTGGTCAGGCCGTCCAGATCGGTGAATCCCGTCGGGACGCCAGAGAATCGCCCCCCTTGCGAAGCCAGGGCGTCCATCTCGTCCCAGGTGATCTGCAACAGCTCCGAGACCTGGCGATAGTCTTCCCCGCTGGCTCCGTCGGACACTTCATAAATCGCCTGCTGAGCCTGATCGACGATCTCGTCGACGTCACCCTGACCGGCGTAGCCGAGTTGGGCGATCCGAATCGAGGCGTCGACCAGTCGGCGCAAAATGGCTTTCTCGCGGACGATCTCCGCATAGAAGCTGGCGTTGGCCGCGATCGAGACCGAGGCGAGCAGATCGTGGATGTACACATGCCCGCCGACGCGGGCGATCTCGCCTTGTTTGGCCAACTCGGCCGCGACCGTGATGGCGTCGGCCGGTTCGCCCTTGCTATACAAATCCAAGATGGTGTCGAAGATCAGTTCATGAGCCGGGCGGTAGAAGTCCGTCCCCCTCAGCAAACCCATGACGTTCGCGATGGCGTCTTTGCTCATCAGCATCGCGCCCAAGACGGACTGCTCAGCGGCCACATCCTGCGGGGGCACCCGATCAGGGCCATCCTCTCGCGCGTACGTGAGCTCTTGAGCGATTGTCACGTGCCCTCCTCATCTTGGACGAAGCCTGCCAACTGGACGTGAACTCGCGCCCAGATCCACACCGCGCTGGCCCACCCCAACGGGTGCTGCGAAGACTATCGGCGACCTCAGACATTTTGTGGACCCGCTGGCTGGCTTCGGCTGGAAACCTACCCCGGTTCGTACGGCGAACCTAACTCACGATCCACATGTTCACAGACCTCGGATGTGGATAAACCCGCCGCCAAGCGCGGAGTTATCCACAGGGGGTTGTGGACAAGAGGGGGATAACTCAGCCAGATGAATAGCCAATCTGCCGTACCACTTGGACCGATGGTCCCGCGACGGAAATTGCCCGGAATTCACGCCTAAACTGAGGCTCGGCGACCCCTCACACCGCCGCGACTCGCCCGGGAAGAACGACGTTTGACACGGCTTGCCGAGCAGAGTATTAGCGGCGTCGACGAACTTATCCACAATACTTGTCCACAACCCAGACGATCCGAGGCTTCAGTCCACCGACGGCTAGACATCTGCCGCGTATGATGGTGACACAACACCGCCATCAACCCATTTGAGGAGTGAAAATGGAAACCCGCTACATCGTCGACGGCATGACCTGCCAGCACTGCGTGTCCCATGTCACCGAAGAGGTGTCCGCTATCGAAGGCGTCGACCATGTCAACGTCGATCTCGAATCCGGCCAGATGGTCGTGACCTCGCAATCACCGATCAGTTTGGGCCTGATCGAGGACGCGGTGGACGAGGCCGGCGACTACTCGGTCACCACAGCCTGATCCGGCCGTCAGGGTCTCACGCGCCGACACCAGAGCACGCGCCGCATCCTTAGTTTTCTCAGGAACTTCTTGGTTTTCGCTCAGCCTTCGGCTAAACTCTGTGAGCATGCGGGCATCAGTCCGTATGACTGCAGAAGGAGTGCCGCGTGTCGGTGATCAAGACCATCGCCCTGTCCGTTGTCGGGGTTCTCGCCCTCACATTCTCAGGGTTCGGCCTCAAACCTCTTCTTGGGCATGACGTCACACTCATCATCGACGGTCAGCCACGAACGGTCAGCGTCATCTATGGCTCAGTGTCCGAAGTGCTCGCCGACGAAGGTGTGACCGTCTCAGCTCGCGACCGAGTCACGCCGTCCATGGAGGCCGTCGCAGGGAACCAGGCCGTCATTGAGGTCGAGTACGCCCGACTGATCGATTTGACGCTCAACGGCCAACGCGGTGCTTACTGGACCTACTCCACCACAGTGTCCGCTGTGCTTGAAGACCTCGGATTGGGCGAATCCTCGATCCAGGTCTCCGCGCCTCAAACTGATTCTGTACCGCGCGAAGGCATGGCGTTGACGGTGGACACCGGCTACGACGTCGACGTCACCGCAGACGGGCAAACCCGGACGATTCATTCTTTCGGAACCGTCGCCAACGCTCTGACCGATCTTGGGCTGGCCTGGGACGAGAACGACGTCATCACCCCGTTGGTCGCCGATCAGCTGACCGACAAGCTTCCCATCTCACTGGTTCGTGTCGACGAACAAACGGTCAACCGCGACGTGGCGATCGCCTTCGAGACACAGAATTCGGACGACCCCGACTCCACTCAAGGCAAGGTCACAGTTGTGACCGAAGGCGTCGAGGGCGTGCGGACCCAGACCGTGCTCCAGGTCCTCCATGACGGTCAAGTCGTGTCCGAGACAGTGACGGCCGAGGTCGTCACACGTGAACCGGTCACTAAGGTCACCACCACCGGAACCAAGGCTCCAGCCGCCTCCGCTCCCGCAGTGAGCGTGACCCCCGGTTCGGCGCAGGCCATCGCCCACGATTTGGTGCTGGCACGCGGCTGGGACGAGTCCGAGTTCAATTGCCTGGTGGCTTTGTGGAACAAAGAGTCCGGTTGGCGCACGACTGCCGCCAACCCGTCCGGAGCGTACGGAATCCCGCAGGCTCTGCCGGGTTCGAAGATGGCCGCCTTCGGCTCCGACTGGCAGACCAACCCTGAGACCCAGATCAAGTGGGGCCTCAGCTACATCGAGGGTCGCTACTCCACCCCGTGCGGTGGTTGGGCCGCCTTCCAATCCAAGGGCTGGTACTGATCGATCTCGTCAAGCCGCCTTGTCGGCTTGACCGTGGCGACGATGTCCAGCGTCGTACGGTCACCGATGAGCGAAGTGCCTCAGTTAGGAATGAGCGCGTGGCTGGTGTTGGTGCCTCACGTTGTTTGAGCGCGTGGCTTGCGTTCATTGCTGGGTTGCCAATCGGTTGATTGATGCTTTTAATGGT
>JAITVK010000003.1 GCA_031285845.1 Propionibacteriaceae bacterium | reverse complement strand
ACCATTAAAAGCATCAATCAACCGATTGGCAACCCAGCAATGAACGCAAGCCACGCGCTCAAACAACGTGAGGCACCAACACCAGCCACGCGCTCATTCCTAACTGAGGCACTTCGCTCGCCCCGCGAGGACGATGCGCCCCGCGGCGACGAACCTCAGGTTCGTACCACGATCGGCAAGATCAGCGGACGCGAACGCAACGTGGTGGCGACCCAGCGCCCGATCGTACGACGGATGACCTGCTGGAGCAGGTAGGTGTCGGTCACCGAATCGTTCAGCGCCGCCGTGAGATTGGACCGGATCAAGGGCTCGACTGCCTCGAACACCTGACCGTCGTCTAAGAATCCACGCGCCTGAATATCGACGGAGACCACGGGATTAGCCGACGAGTTGATGACCGCGATCACCGTGATGAAGCCTTCCGCGCCGAGAACGCGACGATCCGCCAGCGACTCCGGCGATACCCCGCCGACCGACGTCCCGTCGACCAGGATGTACGACGCGTCGACTCGCCCGACCACACGGGCCTGGTGATCACGCAGATCCACCACCGTGCCGTCGTCGACTGCCAAGGCGTTGGCGACGCCGGTGGCTGTGGCCAGTCCGGCGTTTGCCACCAAGTGACGGGCCTCGCCGTGGATTGGCATGGCGTTTTTCGGTTGAATGATGTTATAGCAGTAGAGCAACTCACCGGCACTGGCGTGGCCCGAGACATGGACCAGCGCGTTGCCCTTATGGACCACAGTGGCCCCCAGTTTGACCAGCCCGTTGATCACCCGATAGACGGCGTTCTCGTTGCCGGGAATGAGCGAGGATGCCAACAGCACCGTGTCCGAGGGACCGATCTTGATCGACGGATGCGAGCGATTGGCCATGCGTGACAGCGCCGACAGCGGTTCGCCCTGACTGCCTGTGCAAATGATGACCAGGTGGTCCTCAGGAATGGAGTCGAGCTCACCTGACTCGACCAGGGTGCCGCCGGGGACCTGCAAGAAGCCCATGTCGCGGGCGATTTCCATGTTGCGCACCATCGAGCGCCCGACGTACGCGACTCGGCGTCCGTGCTCGGCGGCTTGATTCATGACCTGTTGGACACGATGGACGTGAGAAGCGAAACACGCCACCACGATCTTGCCCTGGGCCTTGTCGAACACTCGGCGCAGCGCCGGTTCCACGTCGAGTTCCCCGGTGGTGAAACCGGGCACCTCCGCGTTGGTCGAGTCGGCCATGAACAGGTCGACCCCTTCGGCCCCGAAACGGGCGAAGGAGCGCAAATCCGTCAGACGATGATCCAACGGCAGTTGGTCCATCTTGAAATCGCCGGTGTGGAGCACCGTGCCCGCCGTCGTACGCACGAACACCGCCAAAGCGTCAGGAATCGAGTGGTTGACCGCGACGAATTCGACATCGAACTCCCGCCCGATCAGCAACCGTTCACCCTCGTGGACTTCCACCATATCGACCGAGTTGAGGCGGTGTTCCCTCAGTTTCGGGGCCAGGAAGCCTAGCGTCAGCTTCGATCCGAAGATCTTCAGCCCAGGATAGGTTTTCAGCAAGTACGGCACCGCGCCGATGTGGTCCTCATGCCCATGGGTCAAGACCAACCCGACGACGTCGTCCATCCGGTCGGCGATGACGTCGAAGCCCGGCAGAATCAGATCGACGCCGGGATAATCCTCTTCCGGGAAGAGCACGCCAGCGTCGATCAGCAGGATCTGACCGTTGATCTCGAAAGCGGTCATGTTCCGTCCGACGTCGCCCAACCCGCCCAACGGGATGATGCGCACGGTGTCTTCGCCCAGCGCGGGCGGGTCGCTCAATGGTAGGTCGAACATGTCCTCACGCCTCCAAGCTCGGCAGGCCCAACACCGGTTCCAACCCGATCGTCAGTCCTGAATGACTCATCACCCAGCGTACGCCGGCCAAGACTCCGGGCATGTACGACGCCCTGGAACGCGCGTCGTTGATGATGGTCAGGCTCTCCCCGTCGGAAGCCAGACGCACCTCCTGCTGAGCGATCACACCAGGCAGGCGAACCGAATGAACTTTAATCCCGTCGATCGAGGCGCCACGGGCTCCCGAAAGCTCATGGACGGTGGCGTCTGGACATGCGGCGCAGTCGGCGCGAAGACGCGCCTTCGCCATCGCCGAGGCCGTGGCCATGGCCGTGCCTGAGGGGGCGTCGATTTTGAGTGGATGGTGAGCTTCGATGATTTCCGCCGAGTCGAAGTACGGCGCCGCCAGCGTGGCCACATGCATCATCAGCACAGCGCCGACCGAGAAGTTGGGCGCGATCAGAACACTGGCGTCCGGATGGTCGCTCACCATCTGCTTGACCTGGTCGAACTTGGCGACGGTGAAGCCGGAGGTTCCCACGACCACGCGCACCCCATGGGCCAGGCACCACGTGATGTGGTCCATCACCGCGTCCGGATTGGTGAAATCGATCGCGACATCGGCCAGTCCGACCGGCTCGACGGCGTCGCCGATGTCGACACCGGCGACCAATTCCATGTCTGACTGGGTCGCGACCGTCTCGCAGACCTGGGTGCCCATGCGCCCGCTGGCGCCAAACACTGCCACTTTCATTTGGGTGTTTCTCCTGATCATCTCGTCTGTGGTGATCTCGCTCCCCGATCCGACAACCGCCCGGGTACCAAAAAGCTGTGACTGCGTCCGGAGAGTTTTAACGAGTATCTCACTCGTTAAAACTCTCACGCGATGACACAGCCACAGCTTGCGAGATCAGTGCTCCTGGTCGGTGGATCCTTCGTCCTCGATCACCGGAACCAAAGACAACTTACCACGGTCGTCAATGTCGAGAACCTCGACCTGAATCTTCTGGCCCACCGACACCACGTCGTCGACATTCTCCACGCGAGCGCCGTTGTTCAGCAGCTTCATCTTGGAGATGTGCAGCAGGCCGTCCTTGCCCGGTACCAGGGAGATGAAGGCTCCGAAGGCAGTGGTCTTGACCACGGTTCCCAAGAAGCGCTCACCCTTCTCCGGCAGGTGCGGGTTGGCAATGCCATTGACCATCTGGCGAGCCGACTCCGCCGCCTCGCCATTGTCAGCCCCGATGTAAACGGTGCCGTCGTCCTCGATCGCGATGTTCGCGCCCGTGTCGTCCTGGATCTGGTTGATGACCTTGCCCTTGGGCCCGATCACCTCACCGATCTTGTCGACGGGGATGCGCACCGTGATGATCCGCGGAGCGTACGGGCTCATCTCGCCGGGAGCCGCGATCGTGTCGGCCATGACATCCAGCAGGATGTACCGAGCCTCACGAGCCTGCAACAGCGCCTGAGCCAGAACCTCTGCCGGAATGCCGTCCAGCTTGGTGTCCAACTGCAAAGCGGTGACGAAATCTCTCGTACCGGCGACCTTGAAGTCCATGTCACCCAAGGCGTCTTCGGCGCCCAGGATGTCCGTCAAGGCCAGGTAGTGGGTCTTGCCGTCGATCTGTTCGCTCATCAGGCCCATGGCGATACCGGCCACCGGAGCCTTCAGCGGGACACCGGCGTGCAGCAGCGCCAAGGTCGAAGCGCAGACCGACCCCATCGAGGTCGACCCGTTGGAACCGACCGCCTCGGAGACCTGACGAATGGCGTACGGGAACTCTTCGCGGCTGGGAATCACCGGCAGCAACGCCCGCTCAGCCAACGCGCCGTGGCCGATCTCGCGCCGCTTGGGCGAACCGACTCGACCGGTCTCACCGGTGGAGTACGGCGGGAAGTTGTAGTTGTGCATGTACCGCTTGGTCGTCTCCGGGGCCAAGGTGTCCAGCTTCTGCTCCATGTCGAGCATGTTGAGCGTGGTCACCCCGAGGATCTGGGTCTCGCCGCGCATGAACAGCGCTGAGCCGTGCACCCGGGGAATCACCCCAATCTGAGCTGACAAAGTCCGGATGTCCTTCGGACCACGACCGTCCATGCGGACCTGCTCCGACAATGTGCGGTGGCGCACGACCTTCTTCGTCAACGCCCGATAGGCCCCGGTGACTTCCTTCTCACGCTCGGGGAACAACTCATCGAGTTCTTCGTGCAGATCGGCCAACAACTGCTCGGTTGCGGTCTCGCGCTCCTGTTTGGCAGCGATCGAGTTCACTTCGCGAACTCGATCAGTCCCGGCCTTGGCCACGGCCTCGTACACATCCTCTTGGTAATCCAGGAAGACGGGGAAAACCTTGGTGGGCTTGGGGAACTGGGCGGCGAGCTCGGCCTGAGCATCGCACAACGCACGGATGAACGGCTTGGCCGCCTCCAGACCCTGGGCGACGACCTCTTCGGTCGGAGCCGGACGACCCGAACGCACCAACTCCCAAGTCTGGGGAGTCGACTCAGCCTCGACCATCATGATCGCGACATCGCCGTCGGGCAGGACCCGACCGGCGACCGCCATGTCGAAGACGGCTTCTTTCGTCTGCTCAATGGTGGGGAACGCCACCCACTGATCCTTGATCAGCGCGATGCGCAGGCCACCGACTGGGCCAATGAAGGGCAGTCCGGCCAACGTGGTCGACATCGAGCCGGCGTTGATCGCCAGCGTGTCGTAGACCACATGCGGATTCAAAGCCATGACCGTGATGACGACCTGGACCTCGTTACGCAGGCCCTTGGTGAAGCACGGACGCAGAGGACGGTCGACCAGACGGGCGGCCAAAATGGCCGACTCCGGGGGGCGACCCTCACGGCGGAAGAACGAGCCGGGGATCTTTCCCACGGCGTACATCCGCTCTTCGACGTCGACAGTCAGCGGGAAGAAATCGACCGCGTCCCGAGGAGAATTGGCGGCGGTGGTGGCCGACAACAACATCGTGTCGCCGTCCAGATAGACAGCCGCCGAGCCTGCCGCCTGTTGGGCGAGCAGACCGGTTTCGAAGCGTACGACATGACGCCCATAAGAGCCATTGTCAAGAACGGCTTCAGTGTAACGAAGGTTTGGGCCTTCCATAGGTGTTCCTTTCATGAACACGCACACAGACACACCCAATGCTCATCACCAGGCATGGCCCCACAATCGTCAGCGGCGGTCTTCGATCGAGGCTCGCGGGGCTTGACACCCGAAAGCCACCACCAAAGACCGTACCCGACGCCGGAAGGCGGTGTGCGAGAAATATCTGTATTTTTCCTCAAGCATACAGGGCGCAAGACAGTGCTTGCGCCCTGGTGACGATCATCGGCGCAGGCCGAGACGCTCAATCAGCTTGCGGTAGTGTTCGATGTCCTGCTTGGCCAGGTAGTTCAGCAGGCGACGGCGACGCCCGATCATCAGCATCAAACCACGATGTGAGTGGTGGTCGCCCTTGTGAGCCTTCAAATGCTCAGTCAAGTGAGCGATTCGCTTGGTCAGGAGGGCCACCTGAACATCAGCCGAACCGGTGTCACCGGTCGTGATGGCGTACTCCTGAATGATCTTGGTCTTTTCCGCAGCATCCATGTGCCACTCCTCATCCGTTGCGCGATGCCCGTCCCTGATGGACAGGCGCTCTCGATTCGCGGCCGTCAAACGGCTGACCAAGATTACCACCGCCGACGTGGCGACGGGTAATCGCGGGGACAATCAGGGGCCAGATTCGCGTCGAAGCTGCGGGCGGAGTTCGCGTCGAAGCGCCACCGAGGTCAGGCTGGGCGGGAGAGCCGTGCACGATCTGCGCCGCAGGATGGCCAATGTCAGGCTTAGCGCAAGAATCTGCTCTTCAGAGGTCCGGTTCAGTGTCGGCCACCAGCGCCGAGACCGTGCGCACATCCGCCGTCATCTGCTCGATCAGGTCTTCCCGCGAGTCGAAACGACGCTGCTCACGCACCTTGGCGACGAAATCCACTCCCATGCGCTGTCCGTAGAGCTGAAGTCCGACCTGGTCGATGGCATACGCCTCGACACGCCGATCAGCGCCGTCGAACGTCGGGTTGTCGCCCACAGAGATGGCCGCCGCCCAGCGTTGAGTGTCACTGACCAGGAACCCGGCGTAGACCCCGTCAGCTGGGCAGGCCCGCAGCGCGGGCACTTCGATGTTGGCGGTGGGAAAACCCAGCGTACGACCGCGGCGATCCCCCGTCACCACCACACCGATGTAGCGGAACCACCGGCCCAGCATCTTGGCGGCCCGCGCCGGTTCACCATCGACCAGCGCCTGACGAATGCGGGACGAGGACACCGTCCCGCCATCGCTCAACAGCGGCAACACCGTGACATCGAACAGACCCTCGGCCAGCGCTCGCATCCGCTCACCATCAGCGCTGGCGCCGACTCCAAAATGGAAGTTGCTTCCCACGACGACCGCCTGGGGGTGAATCGGCCGCAGGATCCGCTGAATGAACTGGTTGGGGCTCAAGCCGGCCAGCTCGGCGGTGAAATCCACCACATGGACGTCATCGGCGCCGTACTGTCGCAACAAGCGTTTCCGCTCGTCCAGATCGCACAGCAAAGCCGGAGCGCGATCAGGGGCCAGCACGGTCAAAGGGTGAGGCCAAAACGTCACCGCGGTGACGTGGCCTGATGAACCGGCCAGTCGTCTCGCGGCAGCCAGAATCGCCTGGTGTCCGCGGTGCACTCCGTCGAAGTTACCCACTGCCACAACTGTGTTCACTGGCCCCGCCTTGTCTGATCATGAGCGGATGGATCCTGCTCATCACCGATTCCGCCGGGCGGTGACGTTGGCCGACTCTGATCACTGAGTGCCATCGCCGACGAATCCGACACGGTCACGATACCATCACCGTCGCCACCGCTGATGAACACCGCCACGGGGACGGCTCGTCCGCCATGATCCGGATCGGCTCGGTACAGGCCCACCACCACCGGTTCGGCCGATCCCGACTGTGGGCGCACCCGTCCCAGAATCGCTGTCGGATGATCAGTCGTCCCGGTCAGGCTCACCGGGATCGGGCGGCCTTGGGTGATGTCGGCCACCATCGAATCGGGCACGGTCACCGAGTCGAACAACCAGCCGGCCGCCTCAGTCAAAGAAATGAGCGAGGCGACGTCTGGGCGACCAACCGCCTCCAGACCGACCATGCGATCCGGCGGAAAACCAGCGATCCATTGGCGTCGCAACCTCGTCAGATGCCCACCGACACCCAAGTCGCGTCCCAAATCCCGGGCCAGCGCCCTGATGTAGGTTCCTGAGCTGCATTCGACCTCGACCTCCAGATCGAGCCACGGCGCGGAAACCACCGCTTGCCTCAAGTCGAAACGACGCACGGTCACCGCCCGCGACGCCAGCTCGACCGCCTCGCCGCGGCGTACCATCGCGTACGCGCGCCGACCGTCCACCTTGATGGCCGACACCGCGCTCGGAACCTGCTGGATCTCACCGGTCAGGCGGGCCATCGCCTGCGACACTGTCGCCAGATCCAGCCTGCTCGCGTCACGGACCTCTCCCAGCGGCTCACCGGCGGCGTCATCAGTCACCGTGCCGACACCCAGACGGATCGTGGCGCTATAGATCTTGTCATGACCTAAGACGTATCCCAGCAGCCGGGTGGCTCGCCCAACCCCGATGACCAGCAAACCGGTCGCGTCAGGATCCAGCGTGCCGCCATGACCAGCCTTACGCACGCCCAAGGCACGTTTGACCCGGGACACCGCCTGTTGCGAGGTCATCCCCGCCGGTTTGTCGAGCAGGACGACCCCGGACAGGTCAGCGCTCACTCGGTCGCCTCGTCATCATGTTTATACGGATCCTCGTCGCCGGCGAACTGGGCCGAACGGGCCTTGGCCGCGATGTCGGCGTCTTGAGCCTTGACCGAGGCCAAGAGTTGCTCGAACTCGCCCGAGGCCTGCGGCAAACGGTCCAAAATGAAGGCCAACGCCGGAGTCGTACGCAGGGTCAACCCACGCGCCACGGCCGTACGAAGTTGGCCCTTGGCCGCCTCAAGGCCTTCCGCGGTGTCCTGACACGACTGTTCGTCGCCTAAGACGGTGTAGAAGATCTCGGCCTGCTGCCAGTCCTTGCTCAGCCTCACCTCGGTGATGGTGACGAATCCCAGTCTGGGGTCGCTGATATGACGTGACAGCGTCTGAGTCACGATGTGCTTGATCTGCTCAGCGACTTTCAGCGCTCCAGCTCCGGCCATGGTGTCTCTCCTTGTCAGACCCGTGGTTTCTCAACCATTTCGTACGTCTCGATCATGTCGTCGACCCGGATGTCACTGAAGCCGTCCAAGGTCACACCGCATTCGTAGCCTTCACGAACCTCGACCACGTCATCCTTCTCGCGACGCAAGGTGTTGATCGAGGTCTCGGCGACGACGATGCCGTCGCGGACCAACCGGGCCTTGGCGTGACGCCGAATCGTGCCAGACATGACCATACAGCCGGCGATGACACCAACCTTGGAGGAACGGAAGACCTGACGGACCTGAGCCGTGCCGCGCTCCTGCTCTTCGAAGATCGGCTTGAGCATGCCCTTCAAGGCGGACTCGATGTCGTCGATCGCTTGGTAGATGATCGAGTAGTAGCGGATGTCCACACCCTCTTGGTTCGCCAACTGGGTGGCGTGGCCTTGGGCGCGTACCCGATAACCGATGATGATCGCGTCCGACGCGGCCGCCAACGTGACGTTGGTCTCCGTGATCGCGCCGACGCCACGGTCGATGATGCGCAGGCTGACTTCGTCGCCGACGTCGATGCCGAGCAAGGCGTCCTCCAAAGCTTCGACCGAACCGGCCGAGTCGCCTTTGAGGATGAGGTTGAGCTCTTCGCCCTTCTCCATCTCGCGGAACAGGTCCTCCAGCGTGCGACGCTTGGCGGACTTAGCCAACGCGGCCGCGCGCATTCTCGCCTCACGACGCTCGCCGATCTGACGGGCGGTACGCTCGTCGTCGACGACCAGGAAGTTGTCGCCAGCGCCAGGAACGGCCGTCAAGCCCAGAATCTGGACCGGAGTCGACGGCGGAGCCTCGTCCACCGTCGCGCCGACGTCGTTGATCAACGCCCGCACACGACCGTACGAATTGCCAGCGACCAGCGGATCGCCGATGCGCAGGGTGCCGCGCTGAACGATGGCCGTGGTGACCGGACCGCGTCCACGATCCAAATGAGCCTCGATGGCCACGCCTTGAGCCGGCATGTCGGGATCGACCCGCAAATCCAGCTCGGCGTCAGCGGTCAACACGATCGCGGTCAACAGCTCGTCGAGACCTTGACGGGTCACCGCCGAGACGTCGACGAACATCGTGTCGCCGCCGTAGGTGTCGGGCACCAGGCCGTACTCCGTCAGTTGGCCACGCACCTTGGTCGGATCAGCGCCCACCTTGTCGATCTTGTTCACGGCCACCACGATCGGCACGTCGGCCGCTTTGGCGTGGTTCAACGCCTCGATCGTCTGAGGCATCACACCATCGTCGGCGGCGACCACGAGCACGGCGATGTCCGTCACCTGCGCGCCACGGGCACGCATCGCGGTGAAGGCCTCATGGCCCGGGGTGTCGATGAAAGTCACCTGGCGCTCCTGGCCGTCGACCTCAGTGGTCACTTGGTACGCGCCGATGGCCTGGGTGATCCCGCCCGCCTCGCCGGCCACCACATTGGTGTGACGGAAAGCGTCGAGCAGCTTGGTCTTGCCGTGGTCGACGTGACCCATGACTGTGACGATCGGCGGGCGCACCACCAGATCGGCGTCATCGGCCAAATTCTCACCGAAGTCGATGTCGAACGACGACAGCAGTTCGCGGTCCTCGTCCTCAGGAGACACCACCTGAATGTCGTAGTTGAGCTCTGTGCCCAAGATCTCCAAGGTGTCATCCGACACAGACTGGGTGGCGGTGACCATCTCGCCCATGTTGAACAACACTTGAACCAGCTGAGCCGGATCGACCGAGATCTTTTCGGCCAGATCAGTCAGCGACGAGCCACGGGGGAGCCGGATCGTCTGGCCGTCACCCGGGCGAATACGCACACCCGAGATCGTCGGCGCTTCCATCTCGTCGAACTCTTGACGACGCGCCTTCTTCGACTTCTTGTTCTTACGGTTCGGTCCGCCCGAACGCCCGAAGGCTCCCTGGGTTCCCGAACCCGCTCGACCACCGCGACCTCCGCGGCCAGCCGGGGCCTGTCCGGGTGTCGGCGCGCCAAAACCGCCGCCGACTCCGCCGCGACCGCGTCCGCCCGGACGACTCGATGGCCCCTGGCCGCTGGCGCCCATCCCACCGGGAGTCGGACGAGGACCGCCGATGCCACCGCCGGGACGGCCAACACCACTGGGGCGTGGCGGCCTGGGCCCGCCCGTACCGGGACGAGAATCGTCCTCGCGCGGACGACGGACCCCCATGCCCTGCGATGAGGCGTACGGATTGTTTCCCGGACGCGGCGCGCCGGGACGACGACCTTGCCCAGGATGCGGCATGGGCCGTGGGATCGGGCGAGGAATCATCGAGGATGGCTTAGGAATGGCGGGCTTGTCCGGCGTTGGCCTCGACGGTGCGGCTGGCGCGGGCGGTGTGGCCTCGGATGCGGCCTGGCGGCCCGGACGCGGCACGACCGGTGTTGGAGCGGCCGAGGCGCCACGCGGCGCTGCCGGTGCGGGTTTGCGCGCCGTAGGAGTCGGCGTGACGACCGGTTCCGGCTTGGGCTTGACCTCTTCAGCAGGCGGTTGGCTAGCAGTCGACGCTGGACGAGCGGCTGGAGCGGGCGGCGGTGTCGCGACCGCGGGCATCGGAGCCGCTTGCGCGGATTGAGACGAGAAGCGTTCCCTCAGCCGACGGGCCACGGGCGGCTCGATGGTCGATGACGCCGAGCGAACGTACTCACCCATGTCGGTGAGTGCGGACAGCACAGTCTTGCTGTCGAGTCCGAGCTCCTTCGCGAGCTCGTGGACGCGGGGCTTAGCCACAAATCTCCTTTGTGCCCAGACCGCGTCTGGGCAAGTCACATGGTTCGAGTGCTCATTTTGTACAACTCATCGCTGGCTCATGAGCAACTGCCCAACCTTTACTGTTACGAGTCCGTCACTGCAACGGACCACCGCACAGTTTAGGCCATTTTACTCCCGAACCCCAAGCTGAGACCCACTGTTGACGCGAAACAATGATTCACTTCCACCGACCGGACCCGCGGCCTCACACCTGATCGCCGGTGTAGACCGCTGGCCTGGGTAAGATGGCGACCATGGCTGTGAACATCACCGACGCTGAGTTCGACCAAGCGGTGTCCGAAGCCTTGGATTCGGTTCCGATGGAGTTGCTGGACCTGGTCGACAATGTGGTCATCCTCGTCGAGGACGAGCCCGAGGGTTCCGATCCCGACCTGCTCGGCTTGTACGAAGGCGTGCCACGCTCGGAACGAGACACGTCGTACGGCGCTGTGCTGCCGGATCGTATTCTGATCTATCGCGGCCCACTGAAACGACTGTGCGACGACCGCGATGAACTGATCGAAGAGATCGGGATCACCGTGATCCACGAGATGGCTCACTTCTTCGGCATCGACGACGAGCGACTGGATGAGTTGGGCTGGGGCTGAGTGCCGAAGCCACCCACGATCCAACTGTGGTCGCTGTCCGCCACCCAAGCCTCGCACCGACCCCAACTGGTCGCCGGCACATAGTCGGCAGCCAGATCAGCGCTGGAGACCACCTCTCCTCCGACTAACCTCGGCACGTCGGCGACCTGATCTGTGAGGACACACAGGCACCTCAGCCGACCAGCGACGGCGTTGAGTCCCAACGTCGTCACGATCGACTCGTCGATGGACGAGGCGACGACCACCAACGCTCGGTCGGCATCCAACGCCGTACGGATGACCGGGGGCAGATACTGCCACCGTGTCACCGTCTCGACCATCAACACCATCGGGTCCCACATCACGGCTCGCCTGGCGACCGGGTCGTTGATGAAGTCAGCACTGGCCCAACCGGCCGCCAACTCTGGTTGGTCTGACGTCACAGGCGGGTGTCGCAGCGCGCCGTCGTCGGGCAGCCTCGCCGCACGTTCAGTCTGGCGGAGTGACCTGACCTGATCCGAACTGAGGTATTCCGGGGCCGCCAACGATTCCAGACTCGTTCGCTGCGGTGGCGAACTGAGAATGCGCCGACGAGCCTGAGATCGGCGGCGATCCGCCACGAAAGCCACCACCACCCCGACCAGGGCGGCGACTCCCGCCACGATCACGGTCGACCAATCCATGCTCCCATTGTGACAGGTCATTGCGCGGTGACGCAGGGTTGGCCTGGTCGGGTTCGGCACCCGCGGTGAGGCTGGCACGGTCGGGCTCGCGCCGAGCTCGAGGTTGACTCGGTGCGCCTCGGCCAATCGTGGGTCACCGAGCTGAGTCACCGCGCCTCTCACAGCACGCGCCCAGATGACCTGAGCCACCGCGCCTAGGTGACGGATCGGCTCTGATCCCCTACACTGGTAGGCGCTGTAGCCATGTCCCCATCGTCTAGGGGTCTAGGACACCGCCCTTTCACGGCGGCAACACGGGTTCGAACCCCGTTGGGGATGCGCGCAGTCGAGGCGGATCGGTTTTATGCCCTCTTCCGACTCGGCCGAGATTGGCCCTTGAGGCGAGCTTAGGATATAATTTGTCAGGCCGGTCTTCCGGCAAGGCCATATGGCCCCGTAGCGCAGTTGGTTAGCGCGCCGCCCTGTCACGGCGGAGGTCGTGGGTTCAAGTCCCATCGGGGTCGCTGTCGAGTCGATCACGGCTCAGCGGCCAGGTAGCTCAGTCGGTAGTAGCGCATCCCTGAAAAGGATGAGGTCGTCGGTTCGATCCCGACCTTGGCCACAACATCACGTCCATATCAATGGTTCTGTGTGAACCACATCATCAGCCGCTTCGACGATCAGTCTTTTCACCGGACAGGCATAGCGGGCTCACAAGGGTTTTCCTGGGCCGTCGGCCACCTGGTACAGTCAAGCTGCGAGGAAGGTAGTCAACCATGGCCAAAGTGAAGCGATCCGGAACCACCCCACCTGCGACCAAGGCATCCTTGGCCAGCGCTGATCACACCAGGGAACCAGACAATCCGACCCCACCCTCCCCCGCCGCCGATCCGCGCGACACCACCATTCGAGCCCTCCAAGTCGGCTTGACTGTGGTGTCGATCATCGCGATCGGCCTCGCCATCGCGGTTGTGCTGCTCGCGCTGCGCAGCACCCCTGCCCCCACCGCCAGCGGCACCCCGTCGACCAGCGCCAGCGCGAAACCGCTGTATTTGACCAAGTACGTCGCAGTCAACCCGGAATCGGTGAAATCGGATGCCATCGTCGTTGAGCTGCACACTGACTATCAATGCCCGTGGTGCGGTCGTGCTGAGCTGATCTACGGCAACGCGTTGGCCCAGCTGAGCCAGTCGGGGGATGTCGAGCTGCGGATCCATCTGCGCACGTTGGTCGGAGACCAGATCATCCACAATGATTCCTCCCAACGCTCAGCGATGGCGGCGACCTGCGCTGACACCGTCGGAGCCTTCTGGGCCTACCATTCGGCTATCTTCGCTCATCAGCCCGAGGAAGGCGTCGGGTTCACCGACGCTCAACTGCGCGAAGATTTCGCTTCCGAGGCGGGCATCACGGGCACGGACTTGACCAAATTCCAGCAATGCTACGACGACAAGCAGACCAGCGGCTTCGTCCAAGAGATGGAGCAGGAGGGTTCAGCGGCCGGAATCAACGGCACTCCCACCTTCTACGTCAACGGGGTCAAGGTCTCCTTCAACCTGCAATCCGAGGCTCAGAACGGGGCTGTGTCGACTATCTCGGCCGACTCTCTGCTGGCCTCGCTGAAAAGCCTGAGCACAGGACAGTGACGCGGACGCCGACCAGATGGCAAGACCACCTGTCACGACTCGACTAGGCGCCGGCTGACCAGGCTCAGATCGGCACGATCGACTCACTGATCAAGGTCGCGTGAGACCCGGTCTTGCCACGCCCGTACGCGCACGTACGCCAAATCCCAACGCCGGATCTCGTCGAAGTAGCGTTCCCGCACATCGGCTCGCGACAGAGACAGGTCGTGCAAACCATCACTGAGGCGCACCAAGGTGACATGCCAGCCTAACAAATGGGCGCGCGCGGCGATCCGGTCGACGTCGAGAGCCAGATCGGATGTCATGACGTCATCACACCACTGCTTCGGCGCCGAGGAGCGAGCCGACGTCAGAACCAAAACCGGGCAGTCGATGTGCAATCCAGCGCCCACCCGGTCATGCCCGTTGACAACCGCGCGGGTCCATCCTGGACGGATCGGCTGAGAATCGACTCGCTTCAAACTGAGGTCGTAATCCCACTCCCCACAGAAGTCTTTGTGAAGGGACCGACCGTACAATTCGTTCTCGCTCATCGGCAAGGCCATGGTTGGCGACGCGACCGCCAAGCCGCGCATGATCGGCGGGGTGAGCGCGCGGAACAGAGCGGAGCCTTGCATGTCGATCCAGGGCGAATTCAGAACCACCCCGACGAAAGTCTTCGGCCGGTCGGCGGCGTAGAGGCTGGCGATCAGGCCACCGGTGGAGTGGCCATGCAACAGGATCTGAGAATGATCGTCGCGGATCCGCTCGACGCAAGCGTCCAACTCAGGAAAGTACTCTTCGACAGACTCCATGTAGCCGGGCATCTCACCGGGTTGCAGGCTGCGCCCGTAGCGATGCAGATCAATGGCGTAGAAGTCGTACCCCAGCTCTTCGAAAGCCCGAGCCACATGGGCTTGAAAGAAGTATTCGTTCCAGCCGTGGATGTAGAGCACGGCTCGACGCTGACGCGGCGGATGATGACGAATCAAGGTGGCGATCAGATGCCCGTCGCCCTCGTCAGCGTGATGAGGCCGATCGGGCATGTCGTACGTCAAGGTCTGATAGCCCTCGAGCAGCCGGTCAGGGGCCCAGGTTGGGGCCCACCACCCCGACTGGTGATGATCGGTGGACAAATCAACTGTGGGATCCGACGCTGCGTCATCTGACGACCGTCCGGTCACGAAGCGCCACCCAGAAATCAGGGCGGCTGGATCGAATCGAGCTGTCTTGGGTTCCATTGCTCCTCCTGCGGAATCAGTGACCACGCCGGGGGCACCCGTACGACTAATCCTCGTCGGTGTCCCAACTTCTGGTCTCATCGTCTTCAGAATCATCCGAATACGAACCCGCGAGATCGGCATACGCTGCTGGGATGGTGCCACCAGAACTACCCCGAAGTTCCTCCTCCAGGGAAGCGAAATCAGTCGACACCGACCGATACTTCAACTCACGAGCAACCTTCGTCTGCTTTGCCTTTTGACGGCCGCGCCCCATAGGGTCAGCCTCCTTCGCTCGCGGCTAACCCGCGTGGTCAAATGTGTGGAATGTAATCGTAGGGTCAAGGTTACCCGCTCAACCGGACCCACGCCAAGCCGACACCCGTGACCGGGTGCCGTCACTGGTGGGAACCGGTCAGGCTCACCGCTGGGTCGCCCGCGCCTCGGGCGAAGACTTCGCCCGCCACCCACGACTGGACGCCGCGCTGGTTGAGGATCGAGCGCGCCGATGCCACCGAGGTCTGTGGCAGGATCATCACCATTCCCACGCCCATGTTGAGCGTCTCCTCCAAATCTGAGCGACTGATGCCGCCGCGGTCTTGGACCAAGGCGAAGATCGGATCGGGAGTCCATGATCCCCGATCCAACTGGGCAGTCATAGTCGACGGCATCACTCGGGCGAGGTTGTTGGCCAATCCCCCTCCGGTGATGTGACTCATCGCGTGAACCTCGATCGCCCGGATGACGCTCAGACAGTCCATGGCGTAGACCTTCGTCGGTGTCAACAACTTCTCGCCCAGCGTCATAGACAACTCGGCGACTTCGGCCTCCAAGCTCATCTTCGCCTCGTTGAGCAGGACTTGACGCACCAGGGAGAATCCGTTTGAATGCAATCCCGACGACGCCAGACACAAGACCTGGTCGCCGATCTGGACCCGACGCTCCCCCAAGATATCGTCAGCCTCGACCACCCCGGTGGTCGCGCCCGCGACATCGAAATCATCGCCCCCCAACAAGCCAGGATGCTCCGCAGTCTCCCCGCCCAGCAAGGCGGCGCCAGCTTCGGCGCAGGCCCGGGCGATTCCGGCGACAATCTGGGCGATCCGTTCGGGATGGACCTTGCCGCAGGCGATGTAGTCGGTGACGAACAGCGGCTCAGCGCCCACGACCACCAGATCGTCGACCAGCATCCCCACCAGATCGAATCCGATCGTGTCGTAGACGCCCATCGCCTGAGCGATCGCCACTTTCGTGCCGACGCCGTCGGTCGACGTCGCCAACACAGGATGACGGAACCGCTGAATGGCGGACAGATCGAACAGTCCAGCGAAACCGCCCAAGCCACCGATGACCTCGGGGCGAGTGGCTTGGGCGACATGAGCTTTCATCAGCTCCACGGCCGCGTCGCCGGCTCGAATGTCGACTCCAGCCTTGGCGTACGCTGTCTGCTCAGTCATCGTGTCTCCTTTTTCGCGAGGCGGTGGGATGTGGGCTCAATGGCAGGATTGTCGACGGCTTGACCCAGTCCCTGGTCATCCAAACCGAGCGTGACGGCCGGACCCGGCGGGACCGGGATCGCGTACCGACCATCGAAGCAGGCCCGGCACAACCGATTCTTGGCCACATGAGTGGCCGCGACCAGCGAGTCCAAACTGACGTACCCCAAAGAATCCGCACCGATCGAGGCCGCGATCTGAGACACGTCCATCTGGCGAGCGATCAACTCCTGACGGTCAGCGAAGTCGATGCCGAAGAAGCACGGCCACAGCACCGGCGGCGACGAGATCCTCACATGGACCTCGGCGGCGCCAGCTTGACGCAGCATCGCCACGACTTGTCGCTGCGTGTTTCCGCGGACAATCGAGTCGTCGACGACCACCAAGCGCTTGCCGCGAACGACATGTTTGAGCGGATTCAGCTTCAGCCGGATGCCGCGTTGACGCAAAGTTTGCGACGGCTGGATGAAAGTTCGCCCGACGTACGCGTTCTTGACCAAGCCCTGCCCGTATGGAATAGCAGACGCGGCAGCGTAACCGATCGCCGCTGGGGTGCCCGAGTCGGGCACCGGGATGACCAGGTCGGCTGCCGCCGGACACTCTTGAGCCAACAGTTTGCCGATTTTGACGCGAATGTTGTGGATCAGGCGGTTGTTCAGCACAGTGTCGGGTCGCGACAGGTAGACGTACTCGAACAAGCACTCACGCCGCTGCGGCGAAGCGAAGCGCACCGATCTCAGACCATCGGCGTTGATGACGACCAGTTCGCCCGGCTCGATGTCGCGAACGAACTGCGCGCCGACGATGTCCAGCGCCGCCGACTCCGAGGCGACCACCCAGCCATCGCCCAGTTTCCCCAGACACAGCGGTCGTACTCCGTGGCGGTCACGGGCAGCGTAAAGACAGTCCTTTGTCAAGAAGACCAGCGAGAAGGCGCCCTCGAGCCGCGGCAGGATGCTCAGCGCGGCTTGTTCGCATGGCCCAGCTTCGCGCGCCAGCAGACGAGCCAACAAGGCCGTGTCCGAGCTGGAGTCGGTCTGCGTCTTGGGAGCCCCGTGGCGAGGATCGAGTCGACCGAGCCAGGCCTGCATCTGGTCGGTGTTGGTCAGGTTGCCGTTGTGCGCCAAAGCGACGTCGCCGTAGGAGGTGGCCGAGAACGTCGGTTGGGCGTTGTCCCACCGAGTCGAACCGGTGGTCGAGTAGCGGGTGTGACCAATCGCGGCGAAACCGGTCAACGAGTTGAGAGTCGGTTCGTTGAAGACTTGGGAAACCAAGCCCATGTCCTTGAACACCATGATCCGCTCACCGTCAGCCACGGCGATCCCGGCTGACTCTTGCCCACGGTGCTGCAACGCGTACAGACCGAAGT
Organism: Propionibacteriaceae bacterium; assembly: GCA_031285845.1. Taxonomy (GTDB): domain Bacteria; phylum Actinomycetota; class Actinomycetes; order Propionibacteriales; family Propionibacteriaceae; genus WQYJ01. Next base: position 29,128 of record JAITVK010000003.1, on the reverse strand, counting down.
AGGTCAGCTTCGACACTTCCTCACCATTCGCCCAGACTCCGAATACCCCGCATTCGTCTTTTGGCTGGTCGTCATCACCAGGATCGAGGTCCATCACAGTCACACCTTACCCACCAAAACCAGTCGCCCCGATCCTCATCCGCGTTTCAGGCGCCGGCCACCCGTCGGATGAAGTCCACCTGAGCTTCCACCGTACGCTCCAGATCCGACAGGCTGACCGATTCGTTGGGAGCGTGCATGCGCGAATCGGGGTCCGCGATGCCCGTCACCAAGAACTCGGCGTCCGGGAAGGCTGCTTGGAGCTCACCGACCAGGGGAATCGCACCGCCTTGACCGATCATGACCGGAGTGACACCGAAGGCCTGCTTGTACGCCACCATGCCCGCCTGAGCCAAAGGCCCATCGGCGCGGACCTGCCCAGAGTTTCCGGCCGAGCCCCTCGTCACCTCGACGTGAGCACCCCATGGGGCGTGACTCTCACAGTGCGCGACCAAGGCGTCCAGTGCGGCCTCAGCGGTCATCCCCGGTGGCACTCTGAGGCTGACGCGGGCCTGTGCCGAGGCCAGCAGGGTGTTCGACGACTCGGCGATCGGAACGGTGTCGACACCGATCACGGTGGCCGACGGTTTGGCCCACAACCGATCGGCCACGGACCCAGTGCCGATTGGGCGCACCCCGTCGAGCAGGCCAGCCTCAGTCCGAATCGCCTGGTCGTCGTACTGAACGTCGAAGTGCTCGGACACGGTCAGGCCGTCGATCGCGACGTCACCCTCGTCGGTATGCAGCGTGGCCAAGAGTCGACACAGAGCGGTGAGCGCGTCTGGAGCCACGCCACCGAACTGTCCCGAATGCAGGGCGTGATCGAGGGTACGAACCTCGATCACGGCGTCGCAAACCCCGCGCAGGCTAGTGGTAAAGGCTGGGACTCCCACCTGCCAGTTGGCAGAGTCGAGGATCACGAAAGCGTCGGCGGCCAAAGCTTCAGCGTTGTCGGAGATGATGTCGAGGATGTGGGGCGAGCCCACCTCCTCCTCGCCTTCGATGAACAAGGTCACCCCGACTGGCGGGACACCGTCGAAGGCGCGCAAGGTCGCCAGATGCACGGCGATCCCGCCTTTGTCGTCGGCGCAGCCGCGCCCGAACAACCGATCCCCCACCTGTGTCACGGCCAACGGCTCATGGACCCAGGTCTCCAGATCGGTCACCGGTTGAACGTCATGATGGCTGTAGAAGCAGATGGTCGGCGCACCGGCGGGGGCCGGGAACCGGGCGATGACTCCTGCTGCAGGACCGGGCAGGACTCGTACGTCAGGACAGCCGACCTCGGTCAGCATCTGGGCCACACGATGGGCGCTACGTTGGACGTCGTCGGCGTGTTCTGGCTGGGCTGAGATCGACGGGATCTCCACCAGGCGCGCGAGGTCGGTGAGAAGTTGGTCAGATAGGGTCATGCCCCTACCTTAACCCAGGACTGTGCTGCGACACAGCCGGAAAATAATGATGGTGGCGGCTTGGGGAAACCGCCACCATCCGGGGTGGGAGAATCCGACTTTCATCGGACGAGTCGGGGCAACGGGGAATGCTCCAACTCTTATGCTTCATCGACCTGTCTGCCTGGCATCATGCTGCCAGGAGAACCAGTGGCCTCAGATTAGCACGTCATTGCAGTGATATACAGCAATTCACACGATTTCGCACCGATTTAGCCATGACATCCAGTCTGAGGCGAGAACATTCAGTTGTCTTTGTGACGGCTGTCGGTCAGAAAATGGAGTCGAGAAGCCCGCCGAGGACTCCGCCTGACCCCGACTGGGGCTTGGTGGTCGTCGCCTTGCCACCCGTGGCACCGCCCAGCAACCCGCCGAGCAGCGATCCCAATCCACCGCCAGCAGAGTTGGCCGATCCACCGCCGAGCAGTCCGCCGACCAACGACCCCACGACGTTGCCGCCCGCGGACGAGCCGCCACCGAGTAGCCCGCCCAGCAGGGAGGCCGCATTGGCCCCGCCCTGGTTCGCCCCGGCGGCGTTCGGCATCGCCTGCTGCGCGATGTAGCCCAGCACCACTGGAGCCAACATCGGCAGCAGTTTCTGCAGCAGCGACTGATCCGTGCCGGTCTTCTGCGAGATCGCGGCGGCCGTCTTGGCGGTGTCGGCTCCCAATGCGTGCTGAACGATCTTTCCGCCATCATCGGTGTCGAGGTCATCGAGTTTGACTCCGTCAGCGGCGAAGGATTGTCCTGAGGCGACGTGGCCGGTCAGCGCTGTGGCCAGCGACTGCTCACCACCTGAGTCCTGAGCGTTGGCAGTCATGCCTCCGAGCAGGGACGTGATGACCTCAGTCGAGGCCGACTTGGCTTGACTCTCGCTGACGCCGAGTTTGCTCGCCAAATCACCCAAAGGCAATTGGCCGAGAATGTCTGTGATCGCGCTCATTGTGCTCCTTTCGCCGCGGCGACAATCAGATCGCACCGGCGGATCAAGTCTGCATCATAATTGGGGCTCAGTGCAACCTATTATTCAGATTTCTTAACGAAATCGTTATGAGATACATGTTATGGTGGTTCATCCGACAACTCATCCTGCGCACGATCACGCCGAGTAAGGTAGTGGCCATGCGCATTCTTCTCACCGGCGGAGCCGGCTACATCGGCACGCACATCATCGTCGCCCTGGCGGCCAACGGACATCAATCGATCGTGGTCGACGACCTGAGCAACTCCCGCCATTCGGCGATCGACCGGGTCGAGTCGATCATCAGCGCACCGGTGGTGTTCCACCACAGCGACCTGCGCGACACCGACCGTCTGCTCAAGATCGTTGAAGACACCCACCCTGAGGCCGTCATCCATCTGGCGGGGCTCAAAGCCGTCGGACAGTCCGTGGCCGAACCGGCCCTTTATTACGACACCAACATCAACGCCACACTGTCGCTGCTGAAAGTCATGGAAGCCACTCAGATCCGCCGCCTCATCTTCAGCTCCTCGGCCACCGTCTACGGTGACCCCGAAACCCTGCCCTTGACGGAGTCCAGTCGATCAGGGATCGGGATCTCCAGCCCCTACGGCTGGACAAAGGCCATGATCGAGCAGATCCTACGGGACGTGGCCCACACGGACCCGAGTTGGCAATTCTCGCTGTTGCGCTATTTCAACCCCGTCGGCGCCCACGAATCCGGACTCATCGGCGAGGATCCGGCCGGCATCCCGAACAACCTCATGCCTTACGTCGCCCAAGTCGCCGCCGGACGGCGCAACCGAGTCAACGTCTTCGGTGACGACTATGACACCATCGACGGCACCGGGGTTCGCGACTACATCCACGTCATGGACTTGGCGCAAGGCCACCTCGCCGCGCTGAACCACCTGAGCCCTGGGGTCGCGACCTACAACTTGGGCACAGGGCAGGGGACATCCGTCCTGCAATTGATCTCCGCCTTCGAGCAAGCCTGCGGGCATCCGATCCCCTACCAGATTGCGCCTCGGCGCCCCGGCGACGTCGCAGCCATGTACTGCTCACCGGCCAAGGCGGGTCGTGACCTGAACTGGCAGGCCACGCACACGATTCTTGACGCCTGTCGCGACTCGTGGCGCTGGCAGTCGACCAATCCTGACGGCTACCCCGCCTGAGTCGACCACCGAGCCACTCAGGCGACGGTGATCATCGACGAGCCGACCACCGAAACCCTCAGGCGGCTGCGGGCATCGCTCGCCGACCAACAGCGGCCGACGAGTCGAGATCCTGGGGCAAGTCCAGGTTGTCGACCTCGTCCAACTCGGTCGGCGCGTCGTACTGCGAGCGACGCACAACGAAGATGATCGCGGCGAAGGCGGCGAAGCCCAGGCTGGCGAGGATCCAGGTCGCCATCGGCATCGGACCGGCGTGCCACCACTCGACCTGATAGTCCAGGTTGAACGCCGCCACATCCGTCCCCGTCACGAAACGCCGGATCTGAGTGTGCAAGGCCACGGCATGGGCCACCACCACACACACGTACACCAGAATCGTCTGAGGCAACGATAACCGCGGCGCTCCACCGCGCTTGCCCCACCACAACGCCAAACACCACAGAATCGCGACCAGGGGCAGGATGTAGCGGGGTTGGACTTCGCCACCGACTCTGGTCCCGCCCATCTGGAGGATCCACAGCGGCAGCACGACGTAGACGAACAACACACCGCCGAAGGCCAATCCTTTGTTGACGCCAAAGCGCCTCAGCCCGACGAACAACACGCCCAGCGAGGCCGCCAGCACCGAGATCGACACGATCGACGGCATCGGGGTGTCGATCCAGTTCAGGCCGAACCACAAGCCGGAGTAGTCGACGTACATCTTCTCGATGTTCATCAGGTTGTACATCAGCAGACCGATGTCGCCGATATGGCCTTTGCCGTCCATGCCCGAGCCCAGCGAACCGTTCTGGCGGGCCGACCAGAAGCCGATGAAACCAATCACCGCGGTGGCAACCGGAATCACGAAACGCCAGCGGTGCTGGCGATAGTGGTTGAACAGCAGGACCACGCTGGCCAGAGAAATCAAGACGATGTACGCTCCGGCGTCCGCTCTGGCGACCGCGGCCATCGCAGCGCCAACACCGGCCAACACTCCCGAGGCGATCAACCGCCACCGAACCTTGGCCAACACCGCCGAGCAGGTCGCGAACCAGGCGACCGCCACACCAGTGATGGCCCAGCTGCTCGGATTGACCGAGGCCACCAGGTAGACCATGAACGGAACTGACACCGGCAGGATCGAGTAGATCATCAGGCGGCGATTCGCCTTGGAGCCAAGCAGGGCGGCCGCGCCCAACAAACCGACGGCCAATCCGGCATTGATCAGCCGGATCGACACCACCGACGAATAAACATGGTCGCTGGAGAAGATGTGCATGATGTCGTAGTAGCCGCCAGGGTACAAACCGGTGTCGAAACGTGTGGTCGCTCCAGTCTCACCGGCCATCTCCAACACACAACCGGCCGACTTGTTGGGGTCAAAAGCGAAGCAGCCCGCCGAGGCGGCGACCTCTTTAGGGACGACCACCACAGTTTGGCCATTCTCGTCCTTGTCCAACTGGCAGGCTTGGTCCACCGGGGTCGGACACCAGATGCTCGCCATATGAAAGTCGTCGTCGGGCGAGGCCCCGCTTGGCGAAGCCACCGCCCATCCGTAGGCTGTGGCCGCCCCACCAAGCACGACCAAGACCACTGCGACCACACTGACCCAGTTCCATCTCAACCGTCCCAGGATCGACGTGGGGGTCGTCGACGATTCTTTCATGGCATCCCATCTTCTCGTACTTCTGCTGCTTCTGGCATCTCACAACGTGGTTCATTCTACGTCGACGACCAACAGTTCACTTCGGACACGCTCGACGCGCCACTGTCACCGCGCCAGCGCACATCGTCGTCCACTATAGTCAGACGGGTGAATTTCTGCGCACGAGTCAAGCACATTGACCTCACAAAACCAAGAACCGCCGCCGGTTCGCCGACTGCGGCGTGGATGTGAGGATGACGATGAACCACGATTCGATCCGGTTGCATGTGGAGTCCATCGAGCCCGCCGAGGGCGACGACGCCGTCATCCTCACCGGCTGGGGTTTCGATCCGACGACGAAAAAGCCGCTTGAGGTCGTCAGCGTCAACGCGGAGCCAGTCAGCTGGCATGCGACGACCCGCAACGACGTCAACGCCGTCCACAGCCTGCGCTCCGGCGTGCAGTACGGCTTGTCGATCCGGGTCGACCACGCCACGATCGGATCGAACCTCGCCATCCAGGTGCGCCCCGCAGACACCACCGATCCGGTCGTCACCGTCAAAGTCAACCAGCGCCCGGGAGGCCACAAACTGATCGGCAAGGTGGCGACGGCGTGGAACCTGGCCCGATCCGGTGGCGTGAAGTCGGTGGCTCGCCAAGTCGTGCGCCGACTACTCAAGACGGGAACCTACCCCGCGTGGATCAAGAAACATGAGGCCTACGACCTCGAAGCGGTGGAACGGACGATCACGTCGTTCGCGAACAAGCCACTGATCTCGATCGTCACACCGGTCTACAACGTCGAGGAACGCTATTTCCAAGCCTTCTTGACCTCGATCAAGAACCAGTACTACACCAACTGGGAATTGTGTCTAGCCGACGACGCCTCGACTGAGCCGCACGTGAGACCGATGCTGCTGGCGGCGATGGCCACCGACCCGAGGATCAAAGTCACCTTCCGTGAGACGAACGGCCACATCTCCGAGGCGACCAACTCAGCCTTGGACCTGGTCAGTGGTGCTTTCGTCGCCTTCGTCGACAACGACGACGAGTTGGCTCCACACGCGTTGTACGAGAACGTGGCCGCGATCAACGCCGACCCCGGCATCGATTTCCTCTACTCCGACGAAGACAAGATGACCGAGGCCGGCAAGCGGGTCGAACCGTTTTTCAAGCCGAACTGGAACCGTGAGCTGCTGTTCGGCCACAACTACATCACCCATCTGGTGGTGGTGCGTCGCGACCTACTCGAACGGACCGGCCGACTGCGCTCCCAGTTCAATGGCGCCCAGGATTACGATTTCGTGCTGCGCGCGACCGCGGCGGCGAACACCATCCATCACATTCCAGCCATCCTCTACCACTGGAAGATGTTGTCGACGAGCACGGCCAACGAACCGGAAAAGAAGTTGTACGCCTTCGAAGCTGGTCGCGAGGCTCTCACCGAGGCTCTGGCTCGCCGCGGCGTCAACGCCGAGGTCAACATCGACACGACTTATCTGGGGGCGTACCACATCACCTATCCGCTGACCGAACGCCCCTTGGTGTCGGTGGTGATCGTCAACCCGACCGCCAATCAACACACCACCTGGCTGAAGAACCTGCGCCACCAGTCCTATGAGCCGGTGGAGTTGGTCGCGGCCAGCAGTTGGGGCCAAGCGGTGCGTCAGGCTCGCGGACAGTACGTGCTCCTGGCCAATCCGGGGTTGCGCTCAATCCGCAAAGCCCGTACGACCAACACCGAATGGCTGACGACCATGGTCTCGCGGATCACCGAGCCCGACATCGGCGTGGTGACGGGGATGGTGGCGAACCTGGACAACCAGGTGTTGGTGGCGGGACTGTCGATCGACGCCAACAAACCCCGCTGGGTCTACGACGACCGTGGACGCAACAAGAACACCATCGGGACCTACTTCCGAACCTGGCTGCCACGCTACGTCGCCGCCTCGACCACCGACTTCACTCTCGTCGCCCGCGAAGACGCCATCGAATGGATCGACGATCTGTCAGCCAAGCCACCGGCGGGTGGGGTGGAGCTGACGGTCGACATTCGCCAGGCCCGCCACACCCAGGTGCTGTTCTGCCCCACGGCGCAGATGTACGCCACCGCGCCGATCTCCGACAAGGTGACCGCCGCGATGCAGCGGCGCCTGATCGCTAAGCACCCCGACCAGACCGATCTGGATCCGTACATCAACCTGAACAGGATGTGACTCATGCCAGGCACTGTCCTCACCACAGTGATCGCCTTTGCTCGCCGCGTACGACCCCACGACCTCGTGCGAGCCATGCGTTACCTGCGCCACCACGGTCTCAGAGCGACTCTGAAGCGGCTGCGCTCCCCCGCGCCGCCGGCCGCCGCCGATCACAACCAGGCTGCGCTCGACTATGCCGAGTGGATCTCGACCCGCGAAGCGTCGACCCGGTCGGATCCGAGCGACATCGACGCCTGGGATCACACACCGGTGATCAGCGTGGTCGTCCCGGTCTACAACCCCGACCCGGTGTGGCTTCGCCGCTGCGTGGAGTCGGTCCAGGCGCAAACGTACCCCCACTGGCAGCTGTGTCTGGCTGACGACGCCTCGACCGACCCTCGAATCGCCCCGATTCTGACCGGCTACGCCGAGCAGGACCCGCGCATCGTGGTGGTGTTGCGCCCGACGAACGGACACATTTGCGCTGCGACCAACTCGGCTTTGGACCTCGCCACCGGGCAGTTCGTCGCCTTGTTGGACAATGACGACGAGTTGGCCCCCCACGCGTTGTACGAAGTCGCCCGGGTCATCAATCGGCATCCCGATGTCGACCTGATCTACTCCGACGAAGACAAGATCGACCTGCATTCCACGCGTTCAGATCCGGCGTTCAAGCCGGACTGGTCCCCCGATCTGCTGTTGAGCACCAACTACATCAGTCATCTGGGGGTGTATCGACGCGAGCTGATCAGCGCCATCGGCGGCTTCAGGCCCGGTTTCGAAGGCTCCCAGGATTACGACCTGGTGCTGCGCTTCACCGAGGCCACGACCCCGGATCGGATCAAGCACATCCCGCAAGTGCTCTATCACTGGCGGATGGTCCCCAGTTCGACGGCCAACGACCAGTCGACCAAGATGTACGCCTTCGAGGCCGGTCTGAAAGCGGTTCAGGAGGCGGTCGCCCGTCGCGGCATCGCCGCCGAAGTCCGTCACGGCGCCGGGTGGGGGTTGTACGACGTGATCTACGAGGTGACTCGGCCCGAGTTGGTCTCCATCATCATCCCGACCAGAGACGGCTACGACGACATCAGCCGGGCCCTGGCCTCGATCCTCGCCAAGACGACCTACACCAATTACGAGATCATCGTGGCCGACAACCAGTCCGAGGATCCGCGCATGGAGCAGTTGTACGCGAAACACAAGGCTGCGCTTGGTGATCGCTTCACCACACTGGACGTCGACATCCCGTTCAACTTCTCCAAGATCAACAACATCGCCGCCGAGCATGCCCGTGGAACCTACCTGCTGTTCCTCAACAACGACACCGAGGTCATCAGCCCCGACTGGCTGACCACGATGGTCTCTTTTGCCCAGTTCGACCGTGTGGGCATGGTCGGAGCCAAGCTGTTCTACCCCACCGATCAGATCCAACACGCTGGGGTCGTCCTCGGATTGGGTGGAGTGGCCGGCCACGCTCACCACATGTACCCACGTGCCGACTTCGGCTATTTCGGACGCCTCCAGGTCAACGTGGACTATTACGCCGTCACTGCGGCCTGCGCCATGGTGAAGAAGGCGGACTTTGACACCGTCGGCGGGTTCGACCCGAAGCTGGCGGTGGCGTACCAGGACGTCGACCTGTCGATCCGGGTTCACGATCTGGGGCGGGACAACCTGTTCGCCCACCGCGCCGAGTTGTACCATTACGAGTCGCGGACCCGAGGCTATGACACCACCTCGGAGAAAGAGGCCCGACGCCGCCGCGAAGCCGATCTGGTCTACGAGCGCTATCGCGACATCGTCGACGCCGACCCGTACTTCAACCCCAACCTGTCCAAACGTTCAGGCAGCTTCCTGATCAACTTGGACCCGGTCGACACGAAGGAGCAGCCCTGAGATGACAGCACACCGTGGCCGCCGTGGCGGATTCCACGCTCCAGTGGCGCTCAAGGCGACTGAAGCGCCTGGGTATACTGTGGGACAGTTGTGGTCCATGGCATCAGAAGGCGGCGAACAGTGAACACCTCCGAGCGCGAGCAAGCCCTGGAGAAGCTCCCCCTGACTGACGTCTTCGTCCATGAAGGCCTGGTCAGAGGCACCTTGGGGACACTGAAAGACATCTGGGCCAGGCGTGAACTGCTCGATCTGCTGATCCGGCGTGAGATCAAGGCCAAATACAAGGACTCCGTGTTGGGGCTGGTCTGGAGTTTGGTCCGCCCGATCGTCATGCTGGTGATTTACTACATGGTCATGGGCCGGGTGCTCGGCGCGGACCGGGGCATCGATCATTTCGCGGTGTACATCTACTGTGGTTTGGCCGTGTGGTCGCTGTTCCAGGAGTCGGTCGCCGGTGGCACCGCGTCGATCGTCGCCAACTCGGGCATCATCAAGAAGACTCGCCTGCCGCGTGAGATTCTGCCGCTGACCAGCATCGGCGTGGCGCTGTTCAACTTCTTCATCCAACTGGTCATCTTGGTCGTTTTCGTCCTGGCCACCTCGGGGATCAACACCTCGGTCAACTTCCTCCACTTCCCGTTGGCCATCGCCATCGTCTTGGTGTGGGGCACAGCCTTCGCGCTGCTGTTGTCGGCGGCCAATGTGTACCTGCGCGACGTGCAGTATCTGACCGAGGTCGCACTGATGATCGGGTTCTACGCCTCGCCGATCATCTATCCGTGGTCGCTCGCCGCCGGACACATGAACGCCATCGTGCAAGACATCTATCTAGCCAACCCGATCACTTTGGCGATCATGGGCACTCAGTTCGTGTGGTGGAAGACCGAGAAAGTCGACTATCCATGGCCCGAACACCTCGACCACCGGATGCTGATCGCTTTGGCCGTCGGATTCGTGGTTCTTTTCATCGCCTCGCGCGTCTTCGCGCGTCTGCAACGTGATTTTGCGCAGGAGATCTGAATGGCCGTCGAAGTCGTCAAAGCTGAGCATCTCAACAAGACGTTCACCATCCGCAAACAAAAGTCGCTCAAGGATCGGTTCGTCTCCGCCAAAGGCGGTCGCCTTCACGACGAGTCGTTCACCGCCTTGAACGACATCGATCTGACGATCAACGTCGGGGAGTCGGTCGGCTTGGTCGGCCCCAACGGGTCAGGCAAATCCACTCTGCTCAAAGTCATCGGCGGCATCTTGGCCCCCGACTCCGGCCGGGTGATGACCCGCGGTCGGATCGCCGCCTTGTTGGAGCTCGGCGCTGGGTTCCATCCCGATCTGACGGGGCGGGAGAACATCTTCCTCAACGCCTCCGTGCTCGGACTGACCCGATTGGAAGCCGAAGGTTATTTCGATCAGATCGTCGAATTCTCGGGCATCCGGGACTTCATCGACACCCAGGTCAAGTTCTACTCTTCCGGGATGTACGTTCGGCTGGCGTTCGCTGTCGCCGTCCATGTCGACCCCGACGTCTTGTTGGTCGACGAAGTGCTGGCTGTGGGCGACGAGCCGTTCCAGGCCAAGTGCATCGACAAGATCCGCCAATTCCAGGCCGAGGGCCGTACCATCATCTTCGTGTCGCACTCGGCCGGACAAGTCGCCGACATCTGTGACCGGGCGGTGGTTCTCGAACACGGCAAGATCGTCGAAGACTCCACCCCGATCGTCGCCTTGGGTCGTCTGCGTCGGGACTACCAACAGTCGATCGACGCCTCCAAAGCCACCGACACCACCACGGTGTCGCCCTGGGAAGCCCGGATCGAACGAATCTACCTGTCGTCGCCGACGTCGTACCATCACTCCGACTTCCAGGTCGTGATGACACCGGGATCGGATCTGTGTTTCCACCTCGAAGTGTCCTTCACCGAGAAGGTGCCCGATTGGGCGCTCAAAGTCAGTGTCGAGAACTTCCTCGGGACGACGTTCGTCGAAGCCGACACCCGCGAGACCTTGGGGTGGACGATGCCGGCCACCGAGGGGCTGGTCAAGTTCGTGATCACCTTGCCCAAGCTGATGCTCGGCGAGGGCGACTATTCGATCCGTTTGACGGTGCGGGACGACCAAGACCGCGTCCTCGATCAGATGAACCACGCCGGAACCTTCGCCGTGCGCGGACCCCAACATGTGCTCGGCCCGGTCTACACCGAGCCAGAGATCAGTTTCCAAGACCCGGCATGATCACCGTCCTGCTGGCCACCTTCAACGGTCAGACATACTTGGTCGAGCAACTGGAGTCCTTGCTCAATCAAACCCGCCTGCCTGATCGGATCGTGATCCAAGACGACCACTCGACCGACGCCACCGGTCAGATCCTGAACGACTATCAATGCAGCCATCCGGATCTGATCAAGTGGACGACTAGCGAGGCTGAGCGCGGCGCGCGCCACAACTTCATGTCGATGATGATCCGCGAGCGCGACGACTACGTGATGCTCTGCGATCAAGACGACGTGTGGCTGTCGGACAAGATCGAGCAATCCCTCGCCAAGATCACCGACCTGGAGGCCCAGTTGGCGCCCGGCACCCCCTGTCTGGTCCACACCGATCTGACCGTCGTCGACGAGGCGCTGACCCCGTTGGGCGGATCTTTCAGAACCAACACGTTCGCCGATTACGACCGTACGACACTGCGTGACCAGATCATCCAGAACACCGCCACCGGATGCACCATCATCTACAACCGAGCCTTGGCTGATCTGATCGTCACCGACCCGCCCCACGCGGTCATGCACGATTGGTGGATCTCGCTGATCGCTGCCGCCTTCGGCCAGATAGATCACCTGGAGGCCTGTACGATCCTCTACCGCCAGCACACGGCGAACCAGGTGGGCGTGACCGACATGCGCCGACTCAGCTACAAGCTGAACCGTTTCCTGCATCCTGACGGCGTCAGGGCCGACATCGCCAAGACCTACCCGCAGGCCGAGGACTTCCTGCGACTGTTCGCTGACCGTCTCAATCCCACCCAGACGACGTTCCTACGCTCGTACTGCCAGATTCCGACCCGCTCCAAGCTAGGACGAGTCTGGTCGGTGGTCCGTCTCGGAGTCCACAAGACCGGTTTTTCCCGCAATGTGGCGTACCTGCTGTTCGTCTAGAGGCACGCCGCGCAACACACCGGCGGTGCCGGCCCTAGGTCCACTCGCGCTCCATGTGGGCCCGCTACAATCTAGGCAGCAGTCAACAGGAAGTCAGCATGGACGGTTTCACACTTCTCATGGCGGTGTATGCCCGCGATGACGAGGCCTTCGTGCGACACGCCTTCGAATCGGCCACCACCGCCCAAGAGCTGCCGCCGACTCATGCCGTGGTCGTACGCGACGGACCGGTTGGCGACGGCGTGGCCCGCTGGCTGGACGAGATCGAAGCCGACCCCACGGTCACCGTTATCCGACTGGAACACAATGGCGGCTTGGCCAACGCGCTCAACGTCGGCCTGGAAGCCGCGCCGACACCGATCGTAGCCCGCGCCGACGCCGACGACATCTGTCTGCCGCAACGTTTCAGCCTCCAAATCCCCTTGATGATGGCCGGAATGGATCTGGTCGGAAGCGCCATTGCCGAATTCACCGACGACCCACGACGCCCCGGCGCGGTGCGCCCTGTTCCCACCGACCAGGCCGAGATCGAGCGCCAAGCCCGACTGATCTGTCCCTTCCATCACCCGACCGTGGTGTTCCGCAAGCCCGCTGTCGAAGCCGTCGGCGGCTATCCACAGCTACGGCAGATGGAGGACTACCTGCTATGGGTGAAGATGCTGATGAATGGGGCCAAGGTCGCCAATGTGGGCCAGGTCCTCGTCCACTACCGAGTCGGCGCTGGGGCCTTCTCGCGCCGCGGCGGCGCGACTCTGGCCCGCTCCGAGGCGCAGATCCAGCGCGAGTTCTTGGCCATGGGTTTCATCACCAAGTGCCAGTACGTACGCAACCGGATCCTGCGCGGGCCGCTGTATCGTCACATGCCAGCCTGGCTCCGCCGCATCGCGTACCATCTGTGGGGCCACACCACAATCGGACGCTCCACTGCTCAGGTGACCGATGTCCGCTCGTGACGTGTTGATCCTGTTGTCGACCCACAACGGGGCGGCGTACCTTCGTGAGCAACTCGCCAGCCTGCGTGACCAGACGGTCGCCGAACGGATCCACCTGATGGTGCGCGACGACGGCTCTGATGACACGACCGTGTCCATCCTGACCAGCGCCGACACCGGCGCGATGACCATCCAGGTCGATCACGGCTCTCCCCTGGGCGCGCGCGACTCGTTCGCGACCCTGATGCGAGCCGCGCCACCCACCTTCCCTGTGGTGATGTTCTGCGACCAGGACGACCTCTGGGAGCCGGACAAGGTCGAGATCGCACGACAGGTGATCCTCGACGCCGATCCGTCCAGGCCGACATTGTCGTGTGGGCGCTCAACCATCATCGACCAGACCGGACATCTGGTCGGTGTGACCGAGGACGCGCCGACCAACCTGGACTTCGCCCACGCGCTGTTCCACAACATCGCCCCCGGTCACACGATGGCGTTCAACCAGGCGCTGACGAGGCTTTCCGCCACCACGATCGGCCCGTACGCCGTGATGCACGACTGGTGGACCTACTGTGTGGCCGCGGGGCTGGGTGAAGTGATCTTCGACTCGACGCCTCACGCCCGCTACCGTCAGCACGACCACAATGAGATCGGCTATGCCGCAGGCCCCGTCCAGCGGCTGATCGCGCGAGCTCGTCGCCTGCTGGGCGAGGATCGCGGGCTGGTCACCCGCCAAGCGGCAGGACTTCGCACCACCATCGGTGATCGGCTGAAACCGGCCGATCAGGCCATGGTGGCCGAGTTGCTCGACCAGTCGAGCCTGGCCAAACGACTGGCGTTCTTGCGGCGTCATCCCCTGACCACACCGGCTGGTCGGGCCGCGATACCGTCGACGCTGCTGTTCGCCGCCGGTCGCTACCGTTGAGCGACGTCAACCCGGTTCGCAGACCGAGTCCAGCCGCAGGTCACGCCGACCGATGCGCTAGTCTGAACCACATGGACGACCCCTTAGCCATAAGCCAGCGCACCAACGCACCAAAGACGTTGATCATCATGCCGGCCTGGAACGAGGAGGAGGTCATCGCGTCGACCTTGGCCGAGTTGAAGAGCCATCATCTGCGATACGACATCGCCGTGGTCGATGACGGTTCGCTCGATTCCACAGTGGAATTGGCACGTCAAGCCGGTGCCATCGTCATCCCGCTGCCCTTCAATTTGGGCGTCGGCGGCGCCATGCGTTGCGGTTACGAGTACGCCCGACGTCATGGGTACGACCGCGCGATTCAGGTCGACGCCGACGGCCAACATGATCCCCAAGACATCGACTTAGTCTTGGCCGGATTGGATCAGGCGGACATCTCGATCGGCGCGCGATTCGCTCAAAAGGGCGCGTACACAGTCCATGGCCCACGCCGCTGGGCGATGGTGGTCTTGGCGTGGGTCCTGTCGCGGTTGTCCCATGTTCGGTTGACTGATGTCACCAGCGGTTTCCGGGCGGCCAACCGCACCGCGATCGAGCAGTACTGCCGCTACTATCCCGTGGAGTACCTCGGCGACACGATCGACTCGCTCGTCATGGCCGTACGCTCAGGACTGACCGTGACCCAGGTGCCGGTCGAGATGAGAGCTCGTCAAGGGGGGGCCCCGTCCAACAACCCGTTCAAGGCCATGGTGTATCTGGTTCGCAGCTTGTTTTCCCTCGCCATCGCTCTGACCCAGCGGGCGACGAGCGTTCGGAGGAGTTCGTGATGCCGTCCATGTTGCTGTTCATCATCATCGCCATCGTCTTCCTCGGCAGCGTGCTGATGCTGGTTCGGGCCGGCAAGCTCAAGGAGCGGCACGCCGGACTGTGGTTGTTCGTGGGCCTGGTCTGCATCGTGTTGGCGATCTTCCCTCAGTCGTTGAATTTCGCGGCCCGCCTGGTCGGCATCGAAGTGCCCGCCAATCTGCTGTTCGCGCTGACGCTGCTGCTCGTGTTGGGTGTGTGTCTGCATCTGTCGCTGGAGATCACCACGCTGGAGGATCGCATCCGCCGCCTGGCTGAAGAGGTCAGTCTGGCCAGCGTCGAGCGCCCCGATCCGACCCCCACGGATCAGCCAAGTGTCACGCGTCCGTCGGCCTCAACCGAACAGCCAGGCGTCACAGACCAACCCGGCCAACTCGTCGATCCGACACCGATGGCGACCGATCCGGATGGCACCCCGGGGATGAAGCCCGCGCCACACCAAGACCCGAGCGCGACGCCAGCGCCCTGACACGACGGTCTCGCCTCAGTCGACCGGATCGTTGGCCGCCGCGATCTTGCGGCGAGACCGCATCAAACCCACGACATGGATGATCGCCCCACAGGACGGTCCGATCATCAACGCGGCGATCACGGTGTTCGTGATCGGACCAGGCAGAGCCAGCACGATCACGGTCACCACGATGGCCACGATCCAGCCGCCCATGTACACCGTGTGAAGCTTCACCGCCAACGCCAACGTCCCGGTCACCACGACCAGCGTCAAGAACCCAGCCCCCAACGTCAAAGCGCCGATCACCAGCGCCGACAGATGGTATTCCGGTCGGAGCAGACCCAGCAGCGGTGGACCGATCAGTCCTGCCGCCACCGCGACCACGACCGACAATCCGGCCACGACCACAACCAAACGGGCGATGACCCGCCCACTGCCCTCATGTTGGACGAAATGGGCCACGATCATGGATTGAAACGCCACCAGCGGCATCATCAACGGAGCCCTGGTCATCGAGATGGCGAACAGCAGCCCGGCCGAGGTCGACAGCGTGTCATAGCCCACCACCAGGCCAAGGACAGTGGGGAAACCCACGACCAGGGCCGAGTTGGCCAGATTGGCCACCACTGAGGCCGACACTTGCCGTGCGTACGCCGAGGCCGTCGCATCCCCCCGCGCCGACCAGGCCGACCGATAGGAGCGCGACACGACGAAGAACACGACCCAGGCGAGCGCACCCAGCCCGGCGGCGAGTTTGATCGGAGTCAGCGCGGCCGCCACCACGGCGACCAGGATCATGGCCCCCGAACGGATCACGGTGTCCCCGGTCATCAAACCGGCCACCCGAACCCAGTCGCCACGCCCCCCGAGCGCGCCCAAGATCGCACTGTACCCGCCGTACAGCGCTGCGGCGACAGCGATGATCAGCGCCGAGGCGATCGGCTGATGACCGAACACCCGAGGCCCCCACATCAACGCCGAGACGAAGAACACCACCGCGATGATGACCGAGACGATCAGACCAGCCGGAACGACCGCGACCCCGCGAACACTAGGGGTGACGGCAGCGTCCAACTGCGTGGTCTGGACCGAGCGGACCGTCTCGTACTGGATCCCACCCAAGACGCCGAACACCCAGAACAGGACCGACCAGAACACCATGAACTCGGCGTTCTGGGCCGGCGTGAGCACCTTGGCGGTCAGAATCATGATCACTAGGCCGGCCAGACCGGCAATCACGCTGGCCACGCCGACCGATCCGACGCGCAACAGCGTCGCCTTGGAAGGAAGGTTCATCGTGGTCGGTTCTGGGCGGGGTCCAGCGGTGGTCGATCAGTGAATGACATGGCTGGAGAGGTTGCGGATCCCCTCCCGATTGCCGGTCAGCAGGGCCTTGGGGGCCAAGCTGGCCGCGTGTAAGCGGCTCGACAGATGCAACCTGGCCACTCTGGCCGCGTGGTTCCATCCTAACTTTTGGGTCTCGTCGGCCAACACCAGGAAAGCCCGGCGTTCCTCGGCGAAGCGCGACCCGGCAACCGCCCGGACGGAAGAATCAGAGCCGGAATGGCGTCGATAGCAGAACGCCAACGCGTCGTCGAGCAGCAAGGAACCGCCCTTCATGATGATGTCCATCACGAGCATCAGATCCTGGACGACGTCGTAACCCTCCCTGAAGCTGTTGGACAGGATCGCTTCGGCGCGCCAGCCCAGTGACGGGAAATACAGCCAATCGCCACGCAGCAACGAGGTGGCGATCCGCTCACCGGAGAGCACCCTGACGCCGTGGCCCCTCGGACGCAGCACCGCCTTGATCGAGTCGGTCAGCCCGTTGCCCGCCGCGCCATTCTCGTCGATGACGACCACTCCGGGTTGGAAGATGTCGGCCTTCGGGTGGGCGGCCGCAGCTTGGCGCAACCATTCGGTGTAGTTGGGCAGCATGATGTCGTCAGCACCCATCACCACCACCAAGTCGTTTTTGACGTACGTCAAGGCCTTGCGGTAATTCCCGTTCGCGCCGAGGTTGTGCTCGTTGCGGTGATATTCGACCCGATCATCACCCAACGACTCGAACCAGCCGGGGATCGAATCATCCGGGTAGCCGTCGTCGACCACCACCAGGCGCAGATCCCGATCGTATTGTCCCAACACGGAACGGACGGCGGCTTTCATCAAGGCGACATCACCATAGAAGGGAAAAAGCACGTCAATCGTCATCGTCAACTCTCCTCACTGCCACCAACTCTCGTGGCGAACACTGGGCACCAGAAACCCCGACCGCGCGCTTTGGGACGCGCCACAACCGGCGGGTGCCTTCCAGTGTACGGTACCCGCGACCGGGTTCAGGTCAGCTCGACCCCGGTGTGGCGTCAGGCCAGGTCGATGGTTTGCCCCAAGTGACGAGCCTGGTCAAGGTGCTGTTGACGGATCAGCTCCCACTGCGCTGGATCGGCCCCCTCTGATCCGGCGAACACCTGCATGTCAGCGACGTCGGCCCTGGTGAAGATCCGGTCGGACACCATCACAGCACGCATCGCCTGACCCAAACCGGTGTCACGCAGGTGTTCGACGCTTTGTCCAGCAGAACACAGCACCAGGGCCTTGCGGGTCGGGGTGGCAGTCGGCTCATGGTAGGCCCAACCCACCGTCCACACCCGATCGAACCACCCCTTCAGGATCGCTGGACAGTCGCTCCACCACACCGGGTAGACGAACACCCAGACATCGGCGGCGTCGAGGGCCGCCTGCTCCTGGGCGACATCACCGGCCACCGGCAACGCCGCGTCACACCTGGACTCGCGGGCGTACTCGGCCGGCGACATGACTGGGTTGAACCCCATGGCGTACAAGTCTGAGATCGAATGTTGGTGACCGGCGTCGTCCAATCCGGCGACGAAAGCGTCCAACAGCGCATGAGTGAACGACACTGGATTCGGATGGGCGTAAACAATATGCACGAGGCTCATGGGGGATCCCTCTCAGTGATTGATCGCGCGCCGACCGGCGCACGGCTTCGGTGAGTTCAGTCGGAGTAGTTGTGCTGGGCGACCGCCGCCCGCAGATACTGCCCGTAGCCCGACTTGCCCAGACCGTCGGCGTGGGCGAGCAGTTGTTCAGTGGTGATGAAGCCCTTGCGCCAGCCGATCTCCTCCGGCGAACCGATCAACAGCCCTTGACGCTTCTGGACCGTACGCACGAAGTCGCCAGCCTCAGCCAGGGAATCGAAGGTGCCCGTGTCCAGCCAAGCCGTGCCACGTGGCAGCAGTGACACGCTGAGTTCCCCGGACTCCAGATAGATCCTATTCAAGTCGGTGATCTCCAACTCACCGCGACGGCTCGGTTTGAGATCGGCCGCGTAATCGCAGACCCGCTCGTCGTAGAAGTACAGCCCCGGTACCGCCCAATGGGACTTCGGCTGCTCCGGTTTCTCTTCGATCGACATCGCCTTGCCCTGGTCGTCGACCTCGACCACACCGTACGCGCATGGGTCGGACACCCAATAGCCGAAGACGGCGGCCCCGTCGACCTGGGTCAACTGAGTCAGTTGACGACCCAGCCCAGGGCCGGAGAACAGATTGTCACCCAAAATGAGCGCCGCCTTGTCGCCATTGATGTGGTCACGCCCAAGAATGAAGGCCTGCGCCAAACCATCAGGACTGGGCTGGACCTGGTAGCTCAACTCGACGCCGAACTGCGATCCGTCGCCCAGCAGCCGCTGAAAAGCTGGGGCGTCGGTCGGGGTCGAGATGACCAAAATCTCGCGAATCCCCGCCAACATCAGCGTGGACAACGGGTAGTAGATCATCGGCTTGTCATAGACCGGAAGCATCTGCTTGCTCGACCCCAAAGTCAGGGGATGAAGCCGGGTTCCAGCACCGCCGGCGAGGATGATTCCCTTCACTGTGCCTCCTTGAATCGGTGGACTGCGCACGCCCAGTAGTCATGGACTAGCATAGCTTCCCATGGAGACTGTACTGGTGACTGGTGGCGCAGGTTTCATCGGCGCCAATTTCGTCCGCTGGCTGATGGCCAACACAATGACACGGGTGAAAGTGTTGGACAAGTTGACGTACGCCGGCAACCGCGGTTCGTTGGAGGGTCTGCCCGCCGACCGGGTCGAACTCGTGGTCGGCGACATCTGCGACGCCGGGTTGGTCGACACGCTGGTCGCCGCTTGTGACGTCGTGGTCCATTTCGCGGCCGAATCCCACAACGACAACTCGCTGCGCGACCCGTCACCGTTCATCACCACCAATCTGGTCGGGACCTACACTCTGCTCCAGGCGGTACGCACCCACGACAAGCGCTACCACCACATCTCCACCGACGAGGTCTACGGCGACCTCGACTTGGACGATCCGGCCAAGTTCACCGAGCACACCCCCTACAACCCGTCCTCGCCGTACTCTTCGACGAAGGCTGGTTCCGATTTGCTGGTCCGCGCCTGGGTCCGCTCGTTCGGTGTTCGAGCCACGATCTCGAACTGCTCGAACAACTATGGGCCCTACCAACACATCGAGAAGTTCATCCCCCGGCAGATCACCAATGTTCTGACCGGGCGTCGTCCCAAGCTGTACGGCACCGGTGAGAATGTGCGCGACTGGATCCATGTCGACGATCACAACGCTGCCGTGTGGACGATCATTCAGAAAGGCCAGATCGGCCAGACGTACCTGATCGGGGCTGACGGCGAGAAGTCCAACCGTGAGGTCATCGAAGAGATCCTGCGGCTGCTCGGCCAGCCTGACGACGCCTATGACATGGTGGCCGATCGTCCCGGACATGACCTGCGCTACGCCATCGATTCAACCAAACTGCGCACCGAGTTGGGTTGGCGTCCAACATACCCCTCGTTCGCGGAGGGTCTGGCGGCGACCATCGGGTGGTACGAAGCCCATGAGTCGTGGTGGGCCGACGCCAAACAAGCCACCGAGGCCGCGTACGCCAAACAGGGCCAGTGACCCCGTTGCGGGGGTAGAGAGCTCCGCTGATCGCCCAGGCTCGCCGACCATCGAGAAAGGCCAACCATGAACATTGAGACCACGCCCATTCCCGGGCTGTTGGTGATCCACTTGGACGTGCATCGCGACAACCGCGGCTGGTTCAAAGAGAATTGGCAGCGCCAAGCGATGATGGCCGCCGGACTGCCCGACTTCGGCCCCGTGCAGAACAACATGAGCTTCAATGACACCAAGGGCACCACCCGCGGCATTCATGCCGAGCCGTGGGACAAGTTCGTCAGCGCCGCCCAAGGGCGATTCTTCGGTGTCTGGGTCGATCTACGGGCCGGATCAAGCTTCGCCCAGGTGTTCACCATCGAAGTCGACGAGTCGGTGGCGGTGTTCGTCCCACGCGGAGTGGGCAACGCGTACCAAACCCTGACCGACAACGTGACGTACTCCTACCTGGTCAACGACCACTGGAGCCCGGCCGCGATTCCGAACTACTCCTACCTCAACCTGGCTGACCCGACGGTGGACATCCCCTGGCCAATCCCGTTGGACCAAGCCGAGATCTCCGACAAGGACCGCCACCATCCCTACCTGCCGGATGTCGTCGCGCAGACCATGCCGGGAATCCTGATCCTCGGCGGCAACGGTCAACTCGGACGGGCGCTGGGCAAGCTTTACCCCACGGCTCGTCGGGTCGACATCGACGAGCTGGATCTGACCGACCCGGCCCAGGTCGAGGCGTTCGACTGGACGGCCTATCACACCGTGTTGAACGCGGCCGCATGGACCAACGTCGATGGCGCCGAGACCGGTGAGGGACGCTCCAGCGCTTGGCAGGCCAACGCCGAGGTCCCGGCCCTGTTGGCCCGACTGGCGATCGCCCACCGTCACACCTTGGTCCACGTCTCCTCCGATTATGTCTTCGATGGGACCCACCCATCATGGACTGAGACCGATCATCTAGCGCCTTTGAGCGTGTACGGCCAGTCCAAGGCCGCTGGTGACCTGGCGGTGTCGACCGTGCCGCGCCACTATCTGCTGCGAACCAGCTGGGTGGTCGGCGATGGTCGCAACTTCTTGGGCATCATGGCCGACCTGGCCGACAAAGGCGTCAGTCCAAGTGTCGTCGACGATCAGATCGGCCGGTTGACTCACACCGCGAACCTGGCCGGCGCCATCAAGCATCTGCTGGACACCAAAGCCGCCTACGGGACGTACAACTGCACCGATGGCGGACCTAGTCTCAGTTGGGCGCAGATCGCCGCCGCCGTCTTCGTCAACCACGGACGCTCAAGCGACGATGTCATCCCGGTGACGACTGAGCAGTACTACGCTGGCAAGTCCAACATCGCTCCCCGACCGCACTTCTCCACACTGGACCTGACCAAGCTCGAAGCCACGGGGTACGAGATTCCGGTGTACCCGATCGGTCAGTGACCGGCCACTGACTCACCAGTCACAATCGGTTGGCCGTTGGATCGTCGGCGGGGCGGTGCTTTGAGGCTGTGTGGTCGCCCCAGCCTCGCCTGACGCGTCTGCGGGAACAGTCGGCGTCTGAGAGGGGTCGGCGACTGCGGGATCCTCGGTCGAACTCGGGTCAGGAGCGGCAGCCGGGTGATCGGCGGCGTAAGCCGAACCCAATGGTTGGTCGTTCCGCAGATCCTGCCACAGGTAGTCGGCGCGACTGTGATCTACCACCACACGGTTGCGGTTCTCTGACCAATCCGCCACCGGAAGCGTTTCGAACTGTACGTCAGCCAAATTCAGGCCACGCAACGTGTAGGCGAACCCAGCGAATTCGGCGACGTTGCCCAAGTCGGTGGTCACCGAGCTGAGCACGGCCGAGGCCAAGCCGTAGAGTTTAGGGAAATCGGTCACATAGTTCAGCGTGATGACTTTGGACAGGATCGCCCGAAGCAGCGCCTTCTCACGCTCGACTCGCCCCAGGTCAGAGCCATCCCCGACACCCACGCCGGTCCGGGCCCTCGCCAACTGCACTGCCTGGGCTCCGTCGATGTGGACCACTCCTTCAGGTAGATCCAAGCCGCCGGCATCGGGAGCGTACAAGCGACACAACATCGTGATGTCGAGTCCCCCGATCGAGTCGACCACCGTGGTGAAACCGGCGAAATCCACCACCACGTAGGCGTCGATCTGCACGTCGGTCATCTCTTCGACCGCTCTGATGACACACGCAGCGCCACCGGCGGTCCCACCGTAGTCGTCCCCGTGGGAGTACGCGGAATTAAACTGTTCGAAATTGCCCGCCTCGGGTATGACCGTCTTATCGGGCTTCAGACACTCGGGCATCGTGATCATCGTGTCCCGGGGAATGAAGATCGCCTCAGCCCGGGTTCGATCAGCCGACACATGCGCGATGAAAGTCGTGTCGCTGCGAGCTCCGGCAACCTCGTCACCCGACGTGGCGGAATTGGCCCCGTCGCGGGAGTCCGTTCCCATGACCAAGATGTTCATCGCCCGCCCCGGAAAAGGGTCACCAGGATGTGTCACTGTTGCGGAGTTTGTGTTCTCCACCCTCGTCGGTCGCGACGAGCCCAGCAGATCATCGACGTTTCGGTTGTGGAGTTTTCCGTTGAGGTCGAACCACATGAACAACACCGCGCCAACCACCAACAACAGGACCAATCCGATCACCAGCAGCGTGACTTTGACCCCGCGGTGAGATGTGGTCGCCACGCCGTGGCGCGGCTTGGTCCCACCACGACGCGAACTGACACTGCCCTCGATCGCTCGGGACGGTCGCGTCGAAGTCTCGCCCGGCACTTCGACCGGCTCTTGGGGCCCAATGACACGGGCGGATTCGCCTGACCCAGTCGCCTGCGCGCTACGTTGCGCGAAACTCTTGGGCGACGACGGCGGCGGCTCCGCGGGCTCACCAGACTCCACATAGGTGGACCAGGGAGGAACGCGGTTATCTGCCATGTCGGAGATTTTACCCTACGCTCACATAGCGCTAGAAATCAGTTGTGACAAGCAATTGCACACAAACCCACCTGTGGGAGTTCTCAGAGCCGGCACGGCACGTCCGCTCAGGGGGCAAAACCGCCTCAGCGCGATTCCGCCTGAGAGTACGTCGCGTGCCTCTGCTCGCGACGCTGGGACCGCATCCGGCGCAGCCGCTTGACCAGCAGCGGGTCGGCCGCCAACGCCTCCCGCCGATCGATCAGCGCGTTGAGGATTTGGTAGTACTGCGGCCCTGACAAGCCAAAAGTCTCGCGAATCGCCTGTTCTTTGGCCATCGGCAACTTCCACCACTGGCGCTCAAAGTCCAGAACACTGATCTCCTGGTCAGTCAGGACCGGCTGGACTGGTGTTCGTTCGACGCTCATGACTCCATCGTACCGAGCGGGATCAAAACAACCTGGATAATTCCTGGGCGCGCTGGATATTACCCGGGGGTCGCCGGGGTTCTCGACCCGACCATGCCCAGGCGGCTAGACTTCTGACAGAGCGAAACCGATGCGTGGACCGGCCACGACGGAAGGATGATATGCAGCGTCTCACTGGACAAATCCGCGACTATGCGTGGGGATCACCGACTGCTATCCCCGAGTTGCTCGGCAATGATCCGACGGGCGAACCCCAGGCTGAATACTGGTTGGGAGCCCATCCGCTGGCTCCGTCCACCATTGACGGCGTCGACCTCGACCAAGCCCTGCATGACCACCCCGAGTGGATCGGTGATCGGACCTATCGCGCTTTCGGCGACCGTTTTCCCGCACTGATGAAGATTCTGGCCGCCGAGCACCCGTTGTCCTTGCAGGCCCATCCCAACCGCGAACAGGCGGAAGAGGGATACCAGCGGGAGACGAACGCGAAAATCGATCTGGCCGCCCCGGAGCGAATCTATCGAGACGACTGGCCCAAACCAGAGTTGTTCGTGGCGCTGACGCCGTTCGATGGTCTGTGCGGTTTCAGGGATCCGGCCCATACGGTCGACCTGTTCGTTCGGCTGGGAGTCGGCGACTCACTCAACACCGTCATCGGTCCGCTCACCCAGCGCAAGGGCTCCGCGGCACTGGAAGAGGTTTTCCTCGACATCCTCAGCCAGGATCACCCCGACCATCTCAACGAGGTGCTCCGCTTGGCCAAGGGTCACGTCGATGACGAGTCAGAATTGGGCGACTTCGCTCGTACGGCGCTGGATTTGAACCACGACTTCCCAGGCCAGCCGTCGATTTTGGCCGCGTTGCTGCTCAACAGAGTCCACCTCGAACCCGGGCAAGGGCTGTTTCTACCCACTCGGACGCTGCACTCCTATCTCAAAGGGGTCGGCATCGAGGTGATGGCGTGCTCTGACAACGTCCTACGCGGCGGATTGACCTCAAAACACATCGACGTCGACGAGTTGATCCGAGTGGTCGACTTCACGGCCTGCGAAGCGCGCCCGATTCAAACCGAAGATGACGGTGGTTTCGTCCGATATCTGACCCCCACCCCCGAATTCGCCGTCTGGCGCGGAGACCTGAATTCCCAGGCGATGTCAGTGCCACGCACCGACTCCTGCCGTATCGCCTTGGTGGTCGACGGCGAGGCCCATCTGCGCCAAGCCGATTCCTCCATCGACCTCAGCGCCGGAGAAGCCGTCCTCATCCCATTCGGTGAGGATGTCAGCGCCACCGGTTCAGCCACGATCTTCATCTGCGCACCAGGAGTCTGATGGCACATCCCGCGTGGTTGGCGCCGACGACGTACGCCAAACTCCGTCACCGCTTCGTCTGGCTTGACGCGTTCGACTCACCGATTCGAGCGAGCCTGCTCGGCGAACTGAAGCGTGGCGACGCCGAACTGAGCGACCGAAGCCAGGCCGAACTCCATCTAGTCATCGACTCAGGACTGGCGCCAGAAACCTTCCGAGTGAGCGGCGAGAACCCCACCGTGGTCGCCGGAGGCGATCCGGCCGGACTGCTCTACGGCTTCTTCCGTTGGTTGACCGGAAACCCGGACGAGCTCAGTACGGGTCGAGTTCACGCCCCGGCGATCCCGATCCGCATGGTCGACCACTGGGACAACGTCGACATTCATCCCGTGATGGGACAAGTCGAACGAGGGTACGCCGGATCTTCGCTGTTCTATGACGACGGTCGGCTGCGGTGGAATCTGGATCGCGTCGACGATTACGCCCGGCTGCTGGCCAGTGTCGGCATCAACGCAGTCTGTCTCAACAATGTCAACGTCCACGCCACCGAGACCACCTTGCTCACCACCCGATTGGAGTGGGTCGAACGATTGGCGCGCCATTTCCGCGCTTGGGGCGTCCGGGTTCACCTGTCAGTGAACTTCGCCTCCCCCATCGTCTTAGGCAAACTGGACACCTGCGATCCGCTGGCTCCAACCGTCCAACAGTGGTGGGACGCTGTCACCGACGAGGTCTACGCTCGTATCCCCGACTTCGGTGGGTACGTCGTGAAAGCCGACTCCGAAGGTCAGCCCGGACCATTCGCCTACCAGCGTACCCACGCTGACGGCGCGAACCTGCTCGCCCGGGCTGTCGCACGCCACGGCGGTCGCGTGCATTGGCGTTGCTTCGTCTACAACCATCGACAAGATTGGCGTGACCGCAGCACCGATCGAGCCCGCGCGGCGTACGATCATTTCATCGGACTCGACGGTGATTTCGACGCGGAAGTCATCCTGCAGATCAAACATGGTCCGATCGACTTCCAAATCCGCGAACCTGTCTCACCGCTGCTCGCGGCCATGCCCCACACCGCGGTCGGACTGGAAGTCCAGCTGACCCAGGAATACACCGGCCAACAACGCCACATCTGCTATCTGCCGCAGCGCTGGGCTGAGCAGGTGTTGGATTTTCGCCCCTGGGGCGACGAGCGCGCCCAGTGGGAGGTCGTGGCCGGGCGCGGTCCAGGCAGCAGACCAGGATCGATCGTGGCCGTGGCTAACGTCGGAACCGACGAGTTCTGGACCGGACATCCTTTCGCCCAAGCCAACCTCTACGGCTATGGTCGGCTGGCCTGGGATCCGACCAGTGACCCGAGCGCCATCCTCGACGACTGGATCCGGTCGACCTTCGCCCCGCTGCCGACCGTCCACGAGGCCCTCCGTTCGATGATCCTCGACTCCTGTGACCTGTATGAGTCTTACACCGCGCCGCTCGGCGTCGGCTTCATGGTCACCCCCGGCAACCACTACGGACCCAACATCGACGGCTACGAATACTCGCCGTGGGGAACCTACCATTTCGCTGATCGTGATGGCATCGGCGTGGATCGAACGAGCACCAGCGGCAGCGGATACACCACCCAGTATCACCAGCCATGGTCCACGCTCTACGACTCGGTCGACACTTGCCCGACCGAGTTGCTGCTGTTCTTCCATCATGTCGCCTGGAACCACCGGCTACCCGACGGCACAACCGTGGCGCAGCACATCTACGACATCCACTTCGGCGGCGTCGAAGCGGTGAAAAGGCTATGCGAGACCTGGCAAGAATTACGCGGCCAGATCGAACCGACGACGTACGATCGGGTGAGCCTGCTGCTGAGCGAACAACTGGCCAACGCCGGCCAGTGGTGCGACACGCTCACCAGCTACGTCTGGCGACACAGCGGCATCCCTGATAGCGACCAACGACCACTCTACTGAGTCGGTCGCCAGATCAGCCAAGTGGGACTCGCATCGCTGCGCCTCACCACAACAAAAAACCGGTGAGTCATGAATGAACTCACCGGTTGGCTGGACACAATACCCAGCCCTTGTAGCCCCGAAGGGATTCGAACCCTCGCTACCGCCGTGAGAGGGCGGCGTGCTAGACCGCTACACAACGGGGCCATGCCTTAAAAGCAGGAAGAGTCTACCAGACCCTGCCAGGATTGACACATCGGGAATCCCCGACACGCAACCCCTGCCTTGCCTTCGGCTCCGACAAGCTACGCTTGCCGAGCCCTCAGGCTTCGTTGGGGTGATCGGTTCACAGAACCACAACCCCTGCCTTGCCTTCGGCTCCGACAAGCTACGCTTGCCGAGCCCTCAGGCTTCGTTGGGGTACTAGGACTCGAACCTAGACTGACGGAACCAGAATCCGGCGGGCTGCCAATTACCCCATACCCCAGGGTGGACTTACCGAGGGACAACTTTATCCGATCATTCCCCAGACCTCAAGCGCGACAGATCCTCGAATGGCAGCGCACAACAGCAGCGGCGAAGCCGTGGAGGATCCTCGGCCGAGCAGTCGACGGATCAGCGAGGCCGTCAAGCAATTGTCAAGAATCTTGGTGAGTTCCTGTGGATAACTTTATCGGACCCAAGCAACCATGTTTGAATAGGACCCATGACGACGAACCCCACCCGCCGCAAACCCCGCACTATGAGCGACACTGGCCACCCACCAGCCCTCCGATCCACCACCAACCGCAAGCCCCGCCTCATGACTGCACTCCTCCTGTCCAGCCTGCTACTCGCCGCCTGCACAACACCACAACCCGTACCCAGCTTCACCCCCAACACCGAACCTTGGACACCCACCACACCCACCACCAGCCGAACCCCCGAATGGTCAGCCGAAGGCCAAGCCGCCGTCCAAGCCGTCCACGACTACCTCCACACCTGGGCCGACATCGGACAAGACCTCAAAGCCAACGACTGGAACACGATTTACAACGTCGCCTTCAGCCCGCAAGTAACCTATGACTTTCGATTGTGGACCCAATGGGCAGAGAAGGGATACAAACTCCAGGGTTATGGCATCTTCACCGCGACCACCGTCAACCGGGGCGGCCAAGATGAACAAGGCACCCGCTACTTTGTCACCGGATGCGAAGATGCCACAAACGCCATACTCGTTGATGCGGGCGGCAGGGAAGTTGGAGCAGACACTCGGGTGCCCAAAGGAATCTCAACCTATGTCGTCCTTCGGACACCCGAAGATCGCTACGTCGTGACAAATGGCGAGGACAAGGAGGAGCCATGCTGAAGCGAGTCTCTCCAATGATCCTCAGTCTTTTCACAGCCATCTCCGCCGTCATCTGGCTCGGATCACAGGCACACGCTGAGTGCACGAGTCAAGTCGAGTCACACGCCCGGTACAGCGGCGATGTCACCGTCACCGCCACGTCTTCCTGTCTTGACGACACGGTCAGCACCGAACCTGATTCTGCGCCCGTGACCGCGGACGAGCCCCCTGCGTCAGAATGCCACGATGATGACGGCAACCCCGTTCCTTGCTGGAATGGTGACCTCGCCTGGAACCCCGACTACGACACCTACTGCCGAGCGCTTGACCAATCCGACCCCAACCCCGCTTGGCAAGGCACACCCATCACCATCGGCCCCCGTTATCTTCCATACCAATGCCAACGCACCGACGCACCCACCTCAAACCTCGTCTACTGGCTCGAGGACACTCCCGACACCCCGGTCAAACCCGACTCCCCCATCAACCCCGAAGCCATCGTCCACACCATGGTCGACACCCTCCAACTACACCCACCAGTACCCGGAGACGGCGGATTCATCTACCCCAACGCAACCGACTGG
>JAITVK010000021.1 GCA_031285845.1 Propionibacteriaceae bacterium | reverse complement strand
CGACGTGCCTCAGTTTGTTTGAGCGGGTGGTGGGGTGTGGTGCCTCAGATAGTTTGAGCGCGTAGCCCTTCGGGGTTCAGGCTTGCTTGTCGTGAGAGAAGGCAAGATCGATATGGCTGCTCGTAGGCAGGTCACGAACAAGTTGAGGACGGCGTATGGGAGGGCGTCGAAGAAGGACAGGGGTCGCATCCTTGACCAGGTGATGGTCACGACCGGATTGGCCCGCTCGTCGGCCAGGCGACTGTTGACAGGCCCTGAACTACCTGACCCCGCCCAGCAGATTGACAGGCGTCGCCTGCGGGCGAGAGGGTTCAGTGATGAAGCGCGGCGCTTACTGGAGCGATTGTGGGTGTTGATGCTGTGCCCGTGCGGGAAGTACATGGTCACGATGATGGACGTGTGGATACCAGCCCTGCTGGATGCCGGTGACCTCGATGACTGGCTGGTCGGTGACGCCCTGAGCGAAGTGCAGGCGATGAGCGCGGCCACGATCGACCGGTACCTGCGAGGATTCAAACAAGCGGCAGGCTTGCATGGCATCTCGACGACCCACTCCACGAACGCGTGGTTGAAGGGCTCTATCGACGTTAGGGCCGCCGGAGACGACTGGGGTGGCCAACCTGGCATGATCGAAGCGGACACGGTCGCCCACTGTGGGCCGGTCGCCCGTGGTGAATACGCCCGCACCCTGACGATGACAGACATGGCCACCGGATGGACCGAGAACGCGACCATCCGTAACAACGCCATGGGCTGGGTCACCCAGGCCGTCGCCGAGTTGACCGGCCGGTTCCCGTTCCCGGTCACCGGGTTCGATTCCGATAACGGGTCTGAGTTCATCAACCACAAGCTGGCCGCCTGGCTCCAAACCGAAGACATCAAACAAACCCGGTCCAGGGCCTACAAGAAGAACGACCAAGCCACAGTCGAATCGAAGAACAACCACAGGGTCCGCAAACATGCCTTCTACTGGCGTTACGACACGACCGAGGAACGCGACCTTCTCAACGAAATGTGGTCTCTGATGTCGCTGCTCGGCAACGTGTTCACACCAACTAAGAAACCTATCGGCTACCGCAAAGACAATGTCGGGCGACGAGTCCGGGTCTACGACCAGCCCCGAACCCCTTGGCAACGAGTCAAAGACTCCGGCATCCTCACCGACCCCCAAATCAAGGCCTTCGAAGCGACCCTGGCCGGCATCAACCCCGCCGACCTCACCCGACGCATCATCACCATCCAGAACCAGCTCACGACCCTCGCCCAAGCCAAGACAGAAGCCCTCGCCGACTCACTCCTGCTCGATATGAGACCATTAAAAGCATCAATCAACCGATTGGCAACCCAGCAATGAACGCAAGCCACGCGCTCAAACAACGTGAGGCACCAACACCAGCCACGCGCTCATTCCTAACTGAGGCACTTCGACGCCGATTCGAGCCTCGCTGCATCGTGACAGCCAAACGACTGTTGCAGGCAGCCGTGACCACACCGTCAACCACGTCAAAGCGTCTATCGCATGATGCTATTCATCGTCCACGTCCCAGTAGTCGTCGACGGCTTTACGGAACGCGCTGCCGAAGCGTACCCCGGTGGCGATTCGTTCAGCGATGTCTTCGCTGCTGAGGTCGTCGGTGCCCATGAGCATGGCTTCGAGGTCCATCTCGGAGACCCCCTGGTCGGCGAACATGCCCAAGTCACCGACGGGCCCTTCTTCAGGGGTATCGCCGACGCCGGGTTCGATTCCGAGGAAGTCGACGGCGTCGCGAACTAGCGGCCACGTGTCGAAGAAGTAGGCGTCGGAGACGAACACTTGGACGTGGCGGGGCCCCCGTACTCTCACGGCGATCAACTCGTCGGAGTCGAGGGACACCAAACCGAGCGCTCCGGCGTCTCCGGGGATGCGTTGCAGGAAGTCGATCAGACCTTCGAAGTCGTTGGCCAGGTCGGGGTCGAGTGCCACGCCGGTGGGTTCGCCGTCTTCGCGGTAGAGGGCCACGCAGAAGTCGATCTCGTCATCGTCGGCGTCTTCAAGCTCGTCATCCTCATCGTCGGCCTCAGGATCATCGTCGTCGTCAAAGTCGTTGTCACCGGAGAGTTCGTCTTCGGTCACCACGTCGTCGGTCAGATCGTCCCGGTCCCACGCAGCCATCTTTCCTCCTTTGTGCTCCGCAAGCCTATCCTTGCAGGTTTTGTCCGCTGAGGTATAGTGCTATCATAGTTAGTTCCACACTGTTACCCAATCGTGACCTACGACGCAGGCCCGGCTCAGGGATCGTGGCCGTCATCGCCAAGATCGCACAGTTTTCGTACGCGGTGAACTTGTGGAAAGCTGGACGGGTGGAACTTCGTGTCATTGACCATCCTCTCGTCGCTCATAAGCTGTCCCTCCTGCGGGCGGAATCCACCGATTCGGTGATCTTCCGCCAGTTGGTCGAGGAACTTGTCACTCTGCTCGCCTATGAGGTCACCCGTGACATCCGGGTCGAGCCTTGTGAGGTGAAGACTCCTGTCGCGACGGCGGTCGGCGTCAAGCTGTCGAAACCGCGTCCTCTGGTCGTGCCGATCCTTCGTGCCGGACTGGGTATGTTGGAAGGGATGTCGCGTCTGATGCCGTCGGCCGAGGTTGGTTTCGTTGGCATGGTCCGCGACGACACGACTCTCGAGCCTTTCACGTACGCCGAGCGTTTGCCGAAGGATCTGTCGGGTCGGCAGTGCTATGTTCTCGATCCGATGCTCGCCACCGGAGGATCCTTGGGTGGGACGGTCCAATTCCTGCGCGATCGCGGCGCCGACGACATCACAGCGGTCTGCCTGATTGCCGCGCCTGAAGGCATTCGTCGCATCACGGAGTTGACCAAAGACCTCGACGTGCCGTTCACGCTGGTGGTGGCCGCAGTCGACGACCATTTGAACGAGCACGGCTACATCGTCCCTGGGTTGGGCGACGCCGGCGATCGATTGTACGGTCTGGCCGAGTAGTCGTCTCGCCGGCGGTCTTGGTGCCGGTCCTCGACTCTTCTCGTACGGACTGGCTCGGCTGGTTTGCCTAAGCCGTCGTTTCGATCCCGCATCATCGCGTCACGCCACCGTCACTGGTCCGTGCGCGTCCACCCTGACGTGCCTGTTTTCCCGCCGACCCCTCGTGATAGTGGCACGATGGAAGTGAACCCACAATGCCGCCGCTTCGACGACCGAGTGGGACCCAAGATGAAGGAAGGGGCTTGTCATGCCACTCCGGTCGCCGCTGTGGACGTTGGATAGTTCAGAATTGGCGGGCAAGGCCGCCAATCGGGTACGGATCGGTCTTGGCCTGAGCGGGTTGGCCGCGCTGGTCTTCGGCATCCTGATCATCGTGTGGCCTGACGCGTCGGCGATCAGTCTGGCCTGGTTGCTGGGCATCTATTGGATCATCGCCGGCGTGGGGTACGTTCTGGTGGGCATCTTCACGGCTGGGATGCGAGGCTGGTCGCGGTTCTTGGACATCGTGTTGGGTGTCCTGATGGTAGTGGTCGGCCTGGTCGTGGTGACTCGTCCAGCCGAGTCAGCAGTCATTCTGGGAGTCTTCGTCGGCGTCTTCCTCGGTGTGTTGTGGATCGTCGAAGGCGTGATCGCGCTGATCCAGAGCGCGGACATGGCCTCGCGCGGCTGGGCGATCCTGTTCGGCGTCGTCTCCATTCTCGGTGGGATCGCGGTCCTGACCAGCCCGCTGTGGGGCCTGGCCGTGCTGTTCCTGTTCGCCGGGTTCATGTTGGTCGCGCTGGGAGTTTTCCAGATCATCCGGGCGTTCCAGTTCGGACGCCGCCAGCGGTCTGGCGCCATCTGATCCGCGAGCCAGTCGAGCATGAGATTCCACGCTCCGCGCCACGGTGGCGTACGATCGCATGTGTCACAGCGTGACCTGGCGATTCACACGCTCAGCTTGACGGTGACCTTGCGCTCAGTCGTTGTCACCGCGTGACCTGGGGATTCATTTGAAGAAGTGACCGTCCGCGCGTATACTTTGGCGTTGACTGTCTGCGCCCAGGTGGGCCTGACGGTTCCAATCGACGACGAAAGAGTGTATGGCAAAGAAAGAAGGCGCCCTCGAACTCGAGGGGACAGTGGTCGAGGCCCTGCCCAATGCGATGTTCCGTGTTGAGCTGAGCAACGGCCATAAGGTCTTGGCAACGATCTCAGGAAAGATGCGGCAGCATTACATCAGAATTCTGCCCTCCGACCGAGTGGTCGTTGAGCTTTCCCCATACGATCTGACTCGCGGTCGGATCGTCTACCGACACAAGTGAGTGAACTTGTGGGAATAGTTTGCCTTGGGGCATCGTTAGTCCAGCTGGTAGGCGAAGTACGCACACCGTGGGGGGTTCCCCACCTGAAGAACAAGGAAGCAGCTCGATGAAAGTTCAGCCGAGCGTCAAGAAGATCTGTGACAAGTGCAAGGTGATCCGTCGCCATGGCCGCGTCATGGTGATCTGCGACAACCCACGCCATAAGCAGCGTCAGGGCTGATCCAGCACCGTGGTGAGCCTCGGTTCGACCGTGTCCACCACAGACTCAATGACAACTGAATACCTCCTGAGGATCATCCTCAGGGCACGTCACTAGCGTGTACGCACCCTGGATCCACGACATCGTTCGTACGATCCAGGTCTCCCCCGGGCGAAGGCCGGGGCCTCTGAAATGGGGAACGCGTCACGTCCACACCTTCGCGACTGGGCGACCAGTCGAACAACCGAAAGAGACACAGGCCACATGGCACGACTTATCGGTGTCGATCTCCCGCGCGACAAGCGCTTGGAGATCGCACTCACCTCCATATTCGGCATCGGGCGTACCCGAGCAGTCGAAATCCTGAAGGCCACTGGGATCAGTGGCGATTTGCGAGTCCACCAAGTCACTGACGACCAACTCGTCATCTTGCGTGACTTCATCGAAGCCAATTACGAGACCGAAGGCGATCTTCGCCGTAGCGTTGCCGCGGACATCCGCCGCAAGATCGAGATTGGCAACTACCAAGGCCGTCGTCACCGCGCCGGGCTGCCCGTCAGGGGCCAGCGCACTCGGACGAACGCTCGTACCCGTAAAGGCAAGAAGAAGGCCGTCGCAGGAAAGAAGAAGGCTCGCTGATCGCGTTCACCGATCAGGGAAGAAAGAAGGATTTATATGGCTACTGCAGGCCGTAAGCAGGCGAGCGCCAAAACCAAGGTTCGCCGCAAGGAGAAGAAAAACATTCTCGTGGGCCAGGCCCACATCAAGTCAACGTTCAACAACACAATCATCGCTATCACGGATCCAACCGGTGCGGTGATCTCATGGGCCTCGGCCGGCACAGTCGGTTTCAAGGGTTCGCGCAAGTCCACACCGTACGCTGCGCAGATGGCCGCTGAGGCCGCTGGTCGGCGGGCCATGGATCATGGCATGAAGCGGGTGGATGTCTTCGTCAAGGGTCCAGGATCGGGTCGTGAGACCGCCATTCGTTCCCTCGGCGCCGTCGGCCTCGAAGTCGGAGCTATCTCCGACGTCACACCCATGGCCCACAACGGTTGCCGTCCGCCGAAGCGTCGTCGCGTCTAAGCCCCAAGAAAGGACATTTTTTCATGGCTCGTTACACAGGTCCCATGACCCGCAAGTCCCGTCGCCTCGGGACAGATCTCGTTGGGCATTCGAAGTCCTTCGAGCGCCGGCCGTTCCCTCCTGGCATGCATGGCCGCGGACGTACGAAGGATTCGGAGTACTCCCAGCAGCTGAAGGAGAAGCAGAAGGCACGTTTCGCGTACGGCGTGATGGAGAAGCAATTCCGTCACTACTACGAAGAGGCCACCCGTTCGTCGGCTAAGACCGGTGACATCTTGCTTCAGATCCTCGAATCGCGGCTGGACAACGTGGTTTATCGCGCAGGCTTCGCCGCCACTCGGCGTCAAGCCCGCCAGCTGGTGTCCCATGGCCATTTCAAGGTCAACGGCACCCGGGTGAACATCCCGTCGTACCGCGTCTCGGCTCAAGACATCGTCGATGTGGTGGAGAAGTCCATCAACCTCCACCCGATCGTGGTGGCGCGCGAGGTCTTCGACTCCAAGACCGTTCCGGCCTGGATGGATTCTCGTGTGACCCAAGGTCGCATCATCATCCACTCGTTGCCGACCCGCGACCAGATTGTCGTGGATCTGCAAGAGCAGCTGATCGTCGAGCTTTACTCCAGGTGATCGTGTCCGCCCTTGTCGGGCGGCACCTTCTCCCAGACCATCCATACAGTTCGTCGTCATATAGCGGGCGACGGGAAGGAAAGACATGTTAATAGCACAACGTCCAGTTCTGACCGAGGAATCCCTTGGCGAGTATCGCTCACAGTTCGTGATCGAGCCGCTGGAGCCTGGCTTCGGCTACACCTTGGGCAACTCGCTGCGTCGTACGTTGCTCAGCGCCATCCCCGGCGCGGCCGTCACCAGCGTCCACATCCAAGGCGTCTCGCATGAGTTCAGCACCGTTCCTGGTGTGGTCGAGGATGTCACCGAGTTGATTCTGAACCTGAAGAACCTGGTGCTCAGCTCCGATGAAGACGAGCCGGTGGAGATCTACCTTCACAAGAAGGGGCCCGGCGTCGTGACGGCGGGCGACATTGAGACCTCCAGTTCGGTCACGATCTTCAATCCGGACCTGCATATCGCCACGCTGAACGCCAAAGGCAGCTTGGACATGGATCTGATCGTCGAACGTGGTCGCGGCTACGTGTCCTCGACTCAGAACAACAACCCCGACGCCGAGATCGGTCGGATTCCGATCGATTCGATCTACTCGCCGGTGTTGAAGGTCACCTACAAGGTTGAGGCCACGCGTGTTGAGATGCGCACCGACTTCGACAAGTTGATCATCGATGTCGAGACCAAGCCGTGCATCCTGCCGCGTGACGCCGTCGCGTCGGCTGGTCGTACCCTGGTCGAGTTGTTCTCGCTGGCGCGCGAACTCAACACCGAGGCCGAGGGCATCGAGTTGGGATCGGGTCCGGTCGACGATCAGTTGGTGGCTGATTTGGCGCTGCCGATCGAAGACCTGTCGTTGACCGTGCGGTCGTACAACTGCCTGAAGCGTGAAGGCATCCATACGGTGTCCGAGTTGGTGTCCCGCTCCGAGCAGGACCTGATGGACATCCGCAATTTCGGTCAGAAGTCGATCGACGAGGTCAAACTCAAGCTGGCTGAATTGGGCCTGACCTTGAAGGACTCCATCCCGGGGGTGGACTCCTACACCATCAACCATTATGACGCCGACGATGACCTCGCCGTCTGAGTGAAAAGAACTGGGAGAAAGAACACATGCCAAAGCCAACCAAAGGTCCTCGTCTGGGGGGCACACCGACCCACCAGCGGATCATTCTTGCCAATCTCGCCACTCAGTTGTTCGAACATGGCCGGATCACGACAACCGAGACACGGGCTCGTCGGGTTCAG
The DNA here is from genome assembly GCA_031285845.1 of Propionibacteriaceae bacterium. Taxonomy (GTDB): domain Bacteria; phylum Actinomycetota; class Actinomycetes; order Propionibacteriales; family Propionibacteriaceae; genus WQYJ01. The sequence continues at coordinate 46,110 of JAITVK010000021.1, read as the reverse complement.
CCGCTGGCGGAGAAGCTCATCACCAAGGCCAAGCGCGGGGATCTGCATTCCCGTCGTCTGGTGATGCGTACGGTGACCGACCCAACGGTCGTCCACCTGTTGTTCACTCAAATCGCTCCGCCTCTGGCGCAGCGCGAAGGTGGCTACACCCGGATCACCAAGGTCGGAAACCGTAAGGGCGACAACGCCCCGATGGCTGTCATTGAGATTGTCACCGAGGAACTCAGCCCCAAGGCGAAGGCCACCAAGCGTCCGAAGAAGACCGCTGAGCCGGTTGCGACCCCTGTGGTCGAGTCGGTGGTCGACGAAGCCGCTGAAGCGGTCGACGAGACCGTCGCGACTGAGCCCTCGGCCAGCGAGTCGGTCGAGGCCGCCGAGGATGCGGCGACCGAGGCCGAGACCGTCGTCGAAGAGTCGGAGTCTGAGAAGGCCTGAACAAACTCAATCGGGGGCTTGAACCGTCAGGTATGGTAGGAAGTACCCCCGAACAGTGGTTGGGTCTGTTGGAATCCACCGCTCCTTGCTGGATCAGTGAGGACGCGGTGATTCTAATGGACCCAACCACTACTTTTTGCCCTGATGACTGAATGTGTGGCTGGCGGTGCTTCGCCCGATCATGTCGATCACATCGAAGGCCGACCTGCCCGAGTTTTTGGCGGGCAGTTTCACCGACCCGCGGCGATCAGCGACAAAGGGTCTCGATCGATTCGCGGGTGGGGACTCACTGGGTCACGCCGATCACCGGCAAGGGTTGCCCTCGAGTTCTAAGTCGGCAGCGCTTCACACGTCGAGGATGAGCGTGAAGGGGCCGTCGTTGGTCAGGCTGACCTGCATCATCGCCCCGAAGACTCCCGTTTCCACGCGCGCTCCCAGATTCCGCAGACAGTCGACGAAATGGTCGAACAGTGGCTGAGCGAGGTTCGCAGGGGCAGCACCATCCCATGATGGACGCCGCCCCTTCCGAGTGTCACCGTAGAGCGTGAACTGGCTGATCGCCAGCAGTGGGGCGTTGGACTGGGCGGCGCTGACCTCGCTGTGCATGCTCGGGGTGTCGGGTAGAGGTTTCACGTTAACCGCGGTGGACTGGTCGGGGTCGGGTGGGGTTATGGTGTCTGGATCCAGAACCCTCAGATTCCAGATCTTTTCCGCCAATCTGGCCGCCTTCTGTTCTGTGTCGTCATGCGTGATTCCGACCAACAGGACCAGGCCTGGCCCATCCAGACGTCCCACGGTCACATCTTCGACGCTGACCTCGGCCACCGACGCTCGCTGAAGCACCACTCTCATGTCATCCCAGCCTACGCGGATCGTACGGCGTCAGGCCTGATTCGATCAGCAACTGATCGGGGAGGGGTCCAAGTGAGGGATGTGGATGGGACGGCGAACCCCACTGGCTCGTCCAGGGTGGGCTGAGTCGACCCGAGGCCCTTGGATGGGACGGCATGTGGCCAGACAGGGGAGAATCAGAATGGGAGTCAAGCTGACGCCCGCGGACGGGCCAGCTCGAGTCTGAGGTCGTGGGCGAGATCGCCGGCGTCCGCGACCGTGATGTCGGTCAGTCGCAGCCAGTCCGCCATTCGGCGCAACTCGCTCACGAGTTCTGTGACCACTGCCGCGCGCCGATTCGAGCATCCCTGCTCCAACCAGGCCGACTGGACGCGCAGAACGGAGTCGACGCGGTCGGCTTTCAAGTCGGTGCGCGCGGCGAAGCGACCGTCGAGGAGGAACAGGTAGACGTAATAGCCGTGGGTGCGCTGGGCCCGGGGAGTGTAGAGCCCGATCGTGTACTGGGTGTCGAAGAACCGGGCCAATCGCTGGCGTTCGAACACCAGCGAGTCGAAGGGGCTGATCAGGGCGGTGCCCGACGCGTGGCGGGGCACAGTGACCTCGTGCCACAACCACGTCGGCTCGCGGATCGTGTCGACCTCGACGGGGATTAGTTCGCCCACGGCCACCAGTTGATCCACGGCGGCGCGCGTGCGCGTCCGATCGGTCCGAAAGTAGTCGGCCAGACAGCGTGAGGTGGCCACTCCCAAGGCGCGGGCGGCCCGTCGTACCAACTCGACATGACCTTGGTGGGCTAGTTCGGCCTGCTCGGCCGCGTCAACCTTGGACCAGGGCTGGCAGGCGGCCAACAACTCGGCGGCGATGACACGTTCGGGCAAATCGTAGACCCGCTCGAATTGAGGGGTACGACCGGCGACATCGACTCGACCGCACCAGAAAAGCCACTCGAGGGCGGTCTTGGCCAACGACCAGTTCCAGCCCCAATGATCGCGCTGCTTGTCTTCCCCGAGATCCAGGTGGCGCGCCGTGGCCGGGCCGTGCTGCGCCACTGCCTGAGCGACCTCTTCGATGATCTGTGGGCGAGTCGCGAGCATCGTCGTGACCCGACCCCAAGCGTGGTGGGCGGCCTCCTGGCGGCGGAATTGCAACGCCGGATACAGGTTGACGTCGATCAGCGAGGCAGCATGGCCCCAGAACTCGAACAGTTGGCGGGGCGCATGCTCGGCGGCCCGAGTCAAAAGCGCGGTGTCGTACGGCCCCAACCGGGAGTAAAGCGGCATCAGATGGGCGCGCGCCAAGACGTTGACCGCGTCGATCTGGAATTGTCCGAGTCGATCGATGACCCGTCGCACCTGGCGCATCGTGACGGTCTTGTCACGGTCTTGGCTAAAGCCTTGCGCAGCCACAGCGACTCGTCTGGCCTGGTCCGCAGTCAACTTCATGTCGGTCATTCTGTCACGTCGCCACGACAGGTCGCGGCGACTCGCGATCACGCCGGAGCGTATGACCGGAGCGACCGGGTGAACCGGCCTGACCGGATCAACCCGACCGCCGCGCCGACCACTCCGCACGGACGAAAAACACGGCAACTTTTGGCTGGCCCCTCACTCTGGTTGGTGCTCCTTCAACGGTGCATTATGTTGATGTCAGCGCTTGCACACGGCTGGTGACAGCGAGGCTTCATCGGTGTGGTGAGCGAAAACTCAGATGAAGTTTGGAGGACTGATGCTCAAAGTCGGCGTCATCGGAACGGGTAACATCTCTCGGGCTCACATTCGTGGGTACCTGAATCTGTCCCAAGAATGCGTCATCGTGGCGCTGTGCGACATCTACCCTCACAAGTGCGAAGAGAAGAAGCAGGAATTTGGGCTGGATCAGGCGCAAGTCTATGACTCACATCACAAGTTGCTGGCTGAGGCCGAGGTGGATCTGGTGAGCATCTGCACCCCGCCGGGCACTCACGCCCCGATCGCGATCGACGCCCTGAACGCGGGTGTCAACGTGCTGGGAGAAAAGCCTATGGCGCCCAGTCTGGAGGAATGTGACGCGATGCTCGCCGCCGAAAAAGCCTCGGGCAAGACGCTGTCGGTGGTGGCTCAGAATCGGTTCCGTGACGACATGGCGACGCTGAAAGCAGTCGTTGAGTCGGGTCTGCTCGGTCGGATCACCCACATGCAAGTCAACTCGGCCTGGTGGCGCGGTCGGGCCTATTACGATCTGTGGTGGCGGGGGACCTGGGCCTCAGAGGGCGGTGGCTGCACGCTCAACCATGCCGTGCACCACGTGGATCTCACGTTGTGGTTGGCGGGTCGGCCCCAAGCGGTGACCGCTGTTCTCGCCAACACCGCCCACGACAATTCCGAAGTCGAAGACCTGTCGGTGGCCATCCTCGAATTGGATCGAGGCCTGGCCGAGATCACCGCCTCGGTCGTCGACCATGGTGAGGAGCAGTTCATCATGATCCAGGGGGAGAAGGCGCGCGTCACTCAGCCCTGGAAGACCCCCATCGCCTCCGTGTCACAGCCGAATGGCTTCCCGACCCCGGGTGGTGACGCCGAGTTGGTGGCGAAACTTGATCAGGTCGCGGCCGCGCATGCGCCGCTGAGGTACGAAGGACATGAGGGCCAGGTGGCCGACGTCGTCACCGCGTTGAATCAGGGACGTCGTCCGGCTATCAGCGGGGTAGACGGTCGAGCGGCGATCGAACTCATCACCGCGATCTACGAGTCAGGCAACGAGCATCGTACGATCCAACTACCTCTGACCCCTGACGACCTGTACTATCAACGGGGCGAACTGCCGAAATTGGCCCACCACTTCTATGAGAAGGAGAACTCGGTGGTCGATCAGGGCGGCTTCATCATCGTCGAAGGGTCACCCGATCCGGCCCAGCGCTAGACCGTGGGGATCTTCGTTCACGCGACGAGAGCCCATCGTCGGTTCCGCACGCCTCGCGCAACAAGGAGATTGATATGACTGCGACAGATGGAGCGACCTACGCTCCCACAGCGATTCCCCAACCGGTGGTGGGGCCTGGCGAGTTCACTTTCGCCGCTTGTCACCTCGACCACGGACACATCTTTGGGATGTCTGAAGGACTGATCGGGGCCGGAGCCCAAGTCAAATGGGTTTACGACCCGGACCCGGCGAAGGTCGCTCAGTACGTGGAACGTTTCCCCGATGTCAAGGTCGCCTCATCGGAGGAGGAGATCTTCGCCGATGATTCGGTGGCGCTGGTGGCGGGGGCGGCTGTGACTAGTGAGCGGGCCGACTTGGGCATTCGCGTGATGGAAGCCGGCAAGGACTACTTCACCGACAAGGCGCCGCTGACGACTTTGGATCAACTGGATCGCGCCAAGGCCACCGTGGCGAAGACGGGGAAGAAGTTCGCGGTCTACTATTCCGAACGCATCCACGTCGAGACCGCAGTCTATGCCGGCCAACTGATCGAGCAGGGCGCCATCGGGCGGGTGGTGCAGGTGATCGGGTTGGGTCCGCATCGGCTACGGGCCGAGACCCGTCCGGAGTGGTTCTTCATCAAGGACAAGTACGGCGGAATCCTTTGCGACATCGGCTCGCACAACATCGAACAGATCCTGTATTACACCGGTGCGGCTGACGCGCGGATCGTCAACGCGTCGATCGCCAACTATGCCAATCCCGAACATCCGCAATTGGATGATTTTGGCGACTGCTCACTGGTCTGCGACAACGGCGCGACCGGCTACTTCAGAGTCGACTGGTTCACTCCCGACGGGCTGCAAGGCTGGGGGGACGGGCGGACGTTCATCCTCGGCACCGAGGGCTACATCGAACAGCGCAAGTACTTCAACGTCGGAACCGACGAGGGTCCGGGCCACGTTTTCCTCGCCAATGGCGAAGGCGAGTGGCACATCAACGTCCACGGGAGAGTGGGGTACCCGTACTTCGGCGAGTTGATCCTCGACTGCATCAACCGTACGGAGAGCGCCATGACGCAAGCCCACGCTTTCAAGGCAGCCGAATTGAGCGTACGAGCTGAGATGGGGGCTCGCGTCCTGACTTGAGAGCGCCGGGGCATGATCCACATCGGGGTCGATCCGGGGATGATTCGGTGGCCTGATGGATCGAATCGGCTCGCCCTGCGTCTGTGTCGTTGTTCACATGGACACTGTCATCGCGCCTGTCCGCTCCCCGGATTGACAGCCGACGTGCCGCCAGGTACCTTAGTTAGTGAGTTAGGTCATTAACTAATGAACTAGGGGGTGGCGCGTGGACGATTCTCAACCAGTGTTCGTCCAGATCATCAAGATGATTGAGGATGACATCATCAGCGGGGTGTACAAGGCGGACGATCTGATCGTCTCGACTACCCAGATCGCCAAAGTCCAGTCCGTCAACCCGACGACCGCCGTCAAAGCGGTCAGCAAACTGACCGACGCCGGGGTGCTTTACAAGCGCCGCGGCATCGGGATGTGCGTCGCGCCTGGTGCGCGCGAACAGATCATCGAGCGCAGGCGTGCGTCATTCCTGACGCACACACTGCCGGACTTTCTGGGCGAGGCGCGGACCTTGGGTATCACTGAGGCCGACTTGGCGACGCTCATTCAACAACATGAAAGGAAGACCCATGATTAAGCTTGTGGGACTTAGCAAAAGCTACGGCAGGTCCGTCGGAGTGGATGACATCACTATCGACCTGCCCGATACGGGGATCTACTGCCTTCTCGGGCGCAACGGCGCTGGCAAGACCACGTTGATGAAGCTGATCGCCGGTCACATCCCGCCCACTAGCGGGGACGTTCTCGTCAACGGACGAGCGGTGAGTCCGCGTCACATGCCGACGACTGTCAACTATGTCGAAGCCAATTCGACCCAGTTCAACATGACCGTCTCGTCCCTGGTCGCAGCGGCGGCCAGTCTTCAACATGACTTCGACATGGGCTTCGCCTTGACGATGGTCGACCGTTTCCGCTTGCCGAGCGGGAAGAAGTACAAGCACCTCTCCTTCGGCATGCGAACCATGGTCACCGCGATCATCACGTTGGCGAACAACTCGCCGGTGATTCTCATGGATGAGCCAACCTTGGGCTTCGACGCCATCATGCGCGATCAGTTCAACGCCCTGCTCTTGGAATCGTACGCCGCGCATCCGCGCTTGATCATCGTCTCAACTCACCTGATCGACGAGATCGCGAAGGTGGCCGAGCATCTGCTCATCATCAACCAGGGCAGGATTCTCGTCCACGCCGACATCGCGGATCTTGACGAGCAGGCCTACACTCTGTCGGGCATGGCTGATGCGGTGAAACCTCTGCTCGTTGGCCTGAACTGCATCGGAACCACCACGGCGGGTGCGGTGATGGCGGCCCACATCTGGGACCATCGCATCAATCCACCATCGGCAGTGAGCGTCAGTCGGCTCAGCCTGCAGGATTTCTTCATCGCACTCGTTGGGGGCAACAACAATGCATAACACTATCTGGGCGGCCGCGCGGCTGAACTTCAAGAACCTCAAAATGGCCTATCTCTTCACTGGCATCGTGCTCGCCTGCACGTTCATTCAGGATGTCGTTTTCATGATCATGCACGCCATCAGCGGAGCAAACTTCGACCAGCAGTCGGTCGGTTGGGGCATGTACTTCTACCTGATCCCGCTTCTCGCGGCGTTCTGGATACCACTGCGCAGTGTCCAGCGCATGATCAACCTCGGTGCGAAACGATCCACCATCTACTGGGGCGCGCTGGTGACGTACGTCATCGCCTGCGCCGCAGTCAGTCTGCTCGCCGTGATCTCGTATTGTCTCTATGAGCCCTTCGCGGTCAACGCCGGCGGGGCGGTCGGACGTCTCAGTTTGTTCGACGCGTTCGGCTGGATCAACCAGGGTCCGATCGCTGCGTTGTTCCAGCAATTCGCTTTCCTTCTGCTTGTCACTGTCGTCATCCATACGGTGGTCTTGATGCAGGACAAGTGGTACGGCTGGGTGACCGACGCGGTGATCGTCGCCATCATCGCGGTGTTCACCCCCATCGCGCCACTGCGAGCCGCCCTGATGTGGTTCCTCAACCTCATCATCACCAGTCCGACCCTGCTTCAGATCGGATCCTGCCTGCTTTTGACGGCGATCATCTACGGATTGAGCCGGCTCGTCCTTGACGCGAAAGTCATGTGACCCACCGATGATCGTTTGGGTCTGGCCAGGGCTGGTCGGCTAGGGTAGAAGCACACCCCCGACCGGCCAGCCCTGCAGGTCCCTTTGATCAGGACTGGGCCGAACCGCTGTGAGCACGGTGATCGGCGCTTCGATGGTGTGACACTTCAGGTGTGGGCCGATCGATGTGGTCGGGTCAAGGAGGAGAGCAGCACAGTGGACTCAGTTCAAGGTTTGGCCCAAGCCGTGGCAGCCGGGCAGCGTCGCCAGATCGCTCGCGCGATCACGTTGGTGGAGTCGATGCGGGTCCAGGATCGTCCCGCCGCTCATCAGTTGTTGGAGTTGCTCCCAAAACCGGCTGCTCCAGCCGTACGAGTCGGCGTCACGGGGGTTCCCGGGGCAGGAAAATCGACCTTCATCGACGCACTCGGCGTGAAACTGATCGAACAGGGTCACCGGGTGGCGGTATTGGCGGTCGACCCATCGTCGTCGAAGACTGGTGGATCGATCTTGGGTGATCGTACGCGCATGGCGACATTGGCGATGTCGGAGCAGGCGTTCATCCGCCCATCGCCCAGCGGAACCCATCTGGGTGGGGTGGCCAGAGCCACGCGGGAGTCCATGCTAGTGGTCGAAGCAGCCGGGTACGACGTGGTTTTGGTCGAGACCGTCGGTGTCGGCCAATCCGAGGTCGCGGTGGCAGGCATGGTCGACACGTTCTTGTTGGTGACCTTGGCTCGTGCTGGTGACCAGTTGCAGGGCATCAAGCGCGGCATTTTGGAGATGGCCGACATCATCACAGTGAACAAAGCCGATGGTGACAACGAAGCCGCCTCCCGAGTGGCTGCCCGCGAGCTGAAAACGGCGATGAAACTGATCACTTCCGATCCGAAGGCGAGACGTCCACCGGTGCTGACCTCCTCGTCGTACACGGGGGTCGGCCTGTTGGATGTCTGGGACGCCATCTTGGAACATCGGGCGTATCTGGAAGAGTCGGGGGGTCTGGAGCGGCGCCGCGCCCATCAGCAGCGGGATTGGATGTGGTCCCTGATCGACGATGAGTTGCTGGATTCGATTCGGCAGACCGCGTCGGTCAAGCAGGTACGAGCCGGGTTGGAGGCCGATGTCATGGCCGGGCGGCTGTCGGCTGTCGAAGCGGCTCAGGAGGTGTTGGCGATTTTCGCGCGCCACTTGCCCTCGGCCTGGCTCGACTCTGGTCGGTTCGGATCTTGAGTCTCGGCTGACGGGTCTTCGGTTGATGTTCCATGCCGAACGATGGCCGCCCAGATCCACAACAGGGTGGCAGGCGCGATCAGCACGATGGTGATCGGCGCCAGGCTGGCGACCAGACCCACGCCAACTGTGGCGACGACGATCAGGCCCGTTCGAGCCAGGCTGAGCAGTGGCGCCAACACCATCGCCGCCCAGGCGCGGCGAAACGACCGGTCATGGATCACCGGCAGATGCGCGATGGCCACGATCGTCCAGGCGCCGACGACGATCAGCCCGACACGTGATCCGAGTGCGAGACGTGAACTCATCTCGACCGAGATCTGCCAGTCGAGCCAACAGGACGCGCCGATCAGCCACACGGGTGCGAACACGAGGTTGGAGTGTGCCCAGGATCGACGCCAAAGACTCCAAAACGAGCGCCAGCGATGCGGTTCGTCGTCCCGGTTGGCGACCATCCAGGTTCCGGCGACGATGGTCGGGGCCACGCCGAAGACGACGCCACCCGCGAGGACGCCGAGCAGGATCGCGAGATTGGCCCACACCAAGTCGGTCGCATGGCGCAGAGCGCTCATGACGCCGCCCATCCACCCGACCTCGTCGATCATGGGCTATCCTTTCGTCCCCGTCAGTGCGACTGATTCGATGATCTGGCGTTGGAAGACGACGAACACCACCAAGATCGGCACGAGGGCAATACAGCTTGCTCCCATGATGAGAGGATAGTCTCGTTGGGTGGCGTACGTGACGTTCATGTTGGCGATGACCACCTGAAGGGTCTGATTCTGTGGTGAATTCAAATAAATGATGGGAGCCAGGTAGTCGTTCCAGATGCCCATGAACCACAGGATGAACTGGGCGGCGACAGCGGGGCGAATGATGGGGAAGATCAGCCGAGTGAAGATCTTCCAATAGGACGCGCCGTCGATCTTGGCCGCTTCGATCAGCGAGTTCGGGACCGACTCCAGATACTGGCGCAGGAAGAAGATCATCACGATGTTGCCGAACAATCCGGGAATGATCAGCGGTAGCAGGGTGTCGACCCATCCAAGGTTGGAGAACATGACGAATTGGGGCAGCATGATCGTCGGAAACGGGATCATGATCGCGCTCAACAATCCGATGAAGATCACGTTGCGCCCGGGCACCCTCAACTTCGCCAGCGCGAACGCCGCCAGTGAACTGGTGAAGGTTCCCACGATGGTGACTGTCAGCGAAACGATGGCCGAGTTTTTGATGCCGTCGAGGATGGTCCCGGCCGACCACATTCGAACGTACGTGTCCCACTGGGGCTTGGAAGGCCACCACACCGGGGGTAGAGCGTAGACCTCCAGTTTGGTTTTGATCGACGTGGTGAACATCCACAGCAGGGGTGCGATCATGACGATCCCGCCGACGCTGAGAATGATGACGGTGATGATGTTGATGACCCGATTGCGAGAGGTGCGGGTGGCTAAGTGTTTCGACATGTCAGACCCCTAGTCGAGGACGAAGGAAGAGTTCCGGTTGAGACGGAACTGGATCAAGGTGACGATCATGACGATCAGGCCGAGGACGATCGCCATCGCGGTGGCCGATCCCATCTTCTGGTATCTGAAAGCTTCGCGCCAGATCAACCAGACCGCCGAGGCCGTGCTGAGCTCAGGACCGCCCGTCGGGGTCATGATGTTGATCTCGGTGAAAATCTGGGCGCCGCCGATGATGTTGGTCACGATCAGGAAGAAAGTCACCGGCTGGACCATCGGTATCGTGATCGCGGTGAACTGGCGAGACCCACTCGCCCCATCCAGTGTCGCCGCCTCGTACAGCGATTTCGGCACCGATTGGATAGCCGCCAGGTAGAGCAGCATCGAGTAGCCCAGGCCTTTCCAAACCGCCATGATGATGATGCCCGGCTTGGCCCAGGTCGTCGACTGCAGCCAGTTCGGGCCTTGGATCCCTATCAGGTCCAGCGCCTGGTTGACCAGTCCGAAGTCGCCGTTGTACGCCCACTGCCACAAGATGGCGATGGCGGCCAGGGATGAGATGACCGGGATGTAGTAGACCGTGCGCAGGATGGTCCGGCCGCGGATCTTACGGTTCATCGCCATAGCCAACAGCAAAGACAGGATCAATCCGATCGGAATGCCGATCATGTAAAACAGCGTGTTCAGCAGGGCTTTGTGGAAGTTCGCGTTGCCGAGCAGCCCAATGTAATTGCTGACTCCGATGAACTTCATTCGTCCCAGGCCGTTCCAGTTGGTCAAGGACGCGTAGAGCGCGAAGCACAGCGGGTAGGCGGTGAACAGCAGGAAGCCCATGACCGGCGCCGCCACGAAGAGCAGGGCCCAGCGGTTTTCGGAGCGGTAGAGCTGTGAGTGTCGTCGGGGTTGGACCCGGCTCTTCGTGGCGGTCGTCATGATCGGTTCACCTGTTCGTCGTCGAGGTCTGGCTCACTGGCCGCCTGCGGCCTCTTTGGCGTCGGCGTTTGCCTGATCAAGCAGGTCTTGCATCCGCGGTTGGACTTCTTTCAGGTAGTCAGCAGCGGTTTGAGTGCCGTCCAAGACGGGCTGGATGTTGGTGAAGAACTCGTCGTACCACGCTGGGCTGTAGGTGTACGCGGCAGGCATGGCCCGACCATAGTCTTCGACGATGTCCAAGAATTCCTGTTTGTTGGCTGGCTTGGCGGCAGTGTCGGCCGCATAGGTTTCAGCTTGGTCGAGCAGGCTGGGAATCTGGATTCCTGCGGCGACCAACTGCTTCATGCAGTCGGCGTCAGACGACAGGTAGGCGGCCAGTTTGACTGCGGCGTCGGGATTGCCGGTGGTCTGAGACACTCCAATGCCAAGGGATCCGATCCAGGTGGCCGGTTTTCCGGTCGAACCGGCGGGGAAGGGCATCAAGTCGTAGTCGAAGTCGAGCTTGTTGTAGGTCGACACGTCCCACGGTCCGATCGGGAAGAAGCCGATGTCGCCGGCCATCCAGCGTTGGTACGTGTCAAGCGTGGCCGCCTCGGATGAACTTGGTGTGACTTTGTCGATGTTCGTCATGTCGGCGATGTACTGCAGGGCCTGCGCCATTTCTGGGGTGTCCACGGTGACTTCTGTCTTGTCGGCGTTGGTCCAATCCGCACCGTTGCTCCAGGCCAGACCTTGAATGTTCCATGACACGTTGAGGCCGGTGCCCCATTGGTCGATCGCGCCGTCGGAGTCCGTATCTTTGGTGAGCTGCTTCATGACTGAGGTCCACTCGTCCCAGGTGTACGGTTTGTCCTGGTCGGGAAGCGGGATTCCGGCCGCTTCGAGCATGGTTTTGTTGTAGCCCATCGCGAATGGTCCCACGTCTTTGGGTAGACCGTAGAGCCTGCCGTCCGGGGTGCCTTGCAGTGTCCCGTCGTAGCGGTACGAGTCGACGCCGTACTGCCAAATGTTTGACAGGTCGACGTCCAGCTCTTCCACTTTGTCGGTGATGTCCATCAGGACTCCAGAGTTGACGTAGGACTGGAGACTGCCCTGTTCGACGTAGAAGACGTCGGGAACCTGGTTTCCAGCGATGGCCGCCTGAAGTTTGGTGGCGTATTGGTCGGCGTCGGTCACGATGACGTCGACTGTGACTCCGGTGTCGGCCGTGAATTGGTCAATGGCGGCCTGATAAGCGGCCTTCTCGTCTTCACTGCCGCGGAACATGTAGGTCAGTGTGTCCGCCCCGGTGGTCGAACTGTCGCCGCCGGCAGTCTGATCGGCGCAACCGGCCAGACCGCCTGCGGTCAGCCCGAGCGCGACGATGATGGCCGCCGCTTGTTTCTTCTGCATGGGTGCCCCCTTGTGTGTTGTCTGTCCGAGAGTTCACTTCGCGGTGCACGTGCCTCGGACGGTTGTGTTGCCTACTCGTGTTAGCGTTAATACATCGATGAAGAACGCTGATCCGCATCAATCGTAAGCACCATGGATGACTATGAGCAAGAGGAATAGATCACGTTTGTATAACGATGTACATCGCCGCGGGGCAAGAGTATTCGCTGGCGTCGTTCGACAATGACCCCTGGAGTGACGCAGTCTGCCCACTTGGGAGGTTCTGTCGGGTTAAGCGCTTGTCATCGGCATGTTTCTTGAGGCTCGCGGCCGGTCGGTGGCAGGGTCTTGACAGGCCTGGCGTCAAGGAATACGATCTGTTCAACGATGTAGCAACTGCGGCCATGCCGCCCATTCAACCTATGTGAGGACAGTCCCATGAAGGCTACTTGTATTGTCGACTCAGATTTCATCGTCGGGCCAGTTCGCTCCCGTACTTTCGGCTCCTTCGTCGAGCATTTGGGGCGCTGTGTCTACACCGGATTGTACGAGCCCGACCACCCGACTGCCACACCAGAGGGCTTTCGATCCGACGTGCTCGACTTGGTCAAGCAACTGGGCGTGACTACCATCCGTTACCCCGGCGGCAACTTCGTCTCCGGCTATCAGTGGACCGACGGGGTCGGCCCGGTCGATCAGCGCCCCAGACGTCTCGACTTGGCGTGGCACTCCACCGAGCCCAACAAGGTCGGGGTCGACGAGTTCATGGCTTGGGCCAGGCAGGCGGGAGTCGAGCCGATGATGGCGGTCAATCTAGGCACCGCCGGAGTCGATCAAGCGCTGGCGCTGCTGGAGTACTGCAATGCGCCGGCTGGTTCGTACTGGGCTGATCAGCGAGTCGCCAACGCTTCAGTCGAGCCCCACAGGGTCAAAATGTGGTGCCTCGGCAATGAGATGGATGGCCCCTGGCAGATGGGCCACAAGACGGCCACAGAATACGGGCGTGCCGCCGCCGAGACCGCTCGCGCGATGCGCATGATCGATCCCGGGGTGGAACTGGTGGTCTGTGGCTCCTCGGGAGTCGGAATGCCGACATTTGGCAGTTGGGAACACGAGGTCCTCAGTCAGACCTATGACCAAGTCGACATGGTCTCGGCTCACGCCTACTACTTCGAAGAGGAAGGCGACCGGGATTCTTTCCTGGCCTCCGCGATAGACATGGACTACTTCATCGACTCGGTCGTCGCCACGGCCGACGCCGTGAAGGCGGCCACAAAGCAGAGCAAAACCATTGGCATCTCGTTCGATGAATGGAACGTGTGGTATCAGCATCGGGCGGAATCACGGCCACCCAGTGGCGATGATTGGCCGGTGGCCCCCGTGCTTTTGGAAGACCACTACACCGTGGCTGACGCGGTGGTCGTCGGGAACCTCTTGATGTCACTGCTGCGTCACACTGATCGGGTCTATTCGGCCTCCCTGGCTCAGTTGGTCAACGTCATCGCTCCGATCATGACCGAGACTGGCGGTCGGGCCTGGACCCAGACGACTTTCCACCCCTTCGCGTTGACGGCTCGCCACGCGGTCGGCGAGGTGCTCAAGACGGCCATCGACTGCCCCAGTCATGACACAGCCAAGTTCGGTGACACGCCACTGGTCGACGCCGTGGCCACCCGCGATCCCGCCACCGGCCAGATGTCGGTCTTCCTCGTCAACCGCTCCTGCGAGGAAGCAGCCGACGTGGAGATCAAACTGCGGGGCTTCGATTCCGCCGCGATCATCGAAGCCATAACCTTGTCTCATGTCGATTCGGGATGGATCGCCAGTGCTGATGATCCCAGCGACCAGGTCCTTAGCGTCAACACGACCCCGGTCGTCGCCCAGGGTCGGGTCTGCATCAAGGTTCCGGCCGTGTCATGGACGTTGCTTCGGCTGGCGACGGTCGCCGAAGACTAGGCCAGTGATGTTCGGGGGGAATCGGTTCGGTGGATCGAGGGTGGGGGTGGCTTTGATGGCGGTGGCGAGCTTGGCATCGTGCGGATCGGCGTCGTCGACGCCGCAGATCATCGATGTCAGTGGTGATATTCGGGTCCATGACCCGGCCTTGGTGGTGTCACCCGGGGATGAGCCTTGGTACGTCTACTCGACTGGAGATGTCAAGGTCGGGTTCGGAGCCCCGCAGATTCGACGCTCCACCGATCACGGCCAGACCTGGCAGTTGGTCGGAACTGCGTGGACTGCGGCTGGGGATCCCCAGTGGGTGCGCGAGTCCATCGATGGGGTGCAAAACTATTGGGCTCCCGAGTTGTACGCTCATGACGGCCAATGGTATCTCTATTACGCCGCGTCCACGTTCGGGTCGAACAAGTCAGCTATCGGCTTGGCGACTAGCGTCAGTTTGGATCCGGATGACTCCGACTTCGGGTGGGTGGATCAAGGTCAGGTCATCGCCTCGACCCCGGGGGTGGACAATTTCAACGCCATCGACCCGGCGGTCATCAGTGACGAGGACGGGTCGGGCTGGATGTTTTTTGGCTCATTCTGGGGTGGGATCTTCGTGGTTCCGCTGACCTGGCCCAGTGGCATGGTCACCCAAGGAGCCGTCCCGATGAAGGTCGCCTCCCGGGTCGGGACACCGAACAATCCGATTGAGGCGGCCGATGTCATCCGTCACGATCAGTGGTACTACCTGTTCGTGTCATGGGATTACTGCTGTCAGGGGGCGGATTCGACTTATCGGGTCATGGTCGGACGCTCCGCCACGGTCACAGGTCCGTACGTCGACGCTGAGGGGAAGGCGATGCTTGACGGCGGTGGCACACCGGTCTTGTGGACGGATGGTTCCATGATCGGTCCCGGTGGCGCTTCAGCGTCCGGAGATCACATCGGATTTCACTACTACGATGGTGACGACGGGGGCCAGTTCCGGCTCGCTATCCATACGTTGGTGTGGACCGAGGACGGCTGGCCGACAGGCATGGTCTCATCAGGCGAGTCGGGCTGACGATCTCAGGCGCGTCCTCGGCGGCGCCGGCTTCGTGGGATAGGCTGGCAGTGTCGGTTTGAGCAAGGGGAATCCATGGGTCGTGTGCGAGAGTCGGTGACGATGCGCGACGTCGCGGCGCTGGCGTCGGTCTCGGTCAAAACGGTCTCCAACGTCATCAACGGGTACCGCTACTTGCGTCCGGACACTAAGGCTCGTGTCGAGGCGGCGATTCGTACGTTGGGGTATCGGGTCAACGTGACCGCGCGCAACCTGCGCCAAGGACGTACTGGCCTGATCAAGCTGGTGATCCCCGAACTGCGTATCCCGTACTTCGCCGAACTGGCCGACTCGGTGGTGCGCGAAGCCGCCGAACGTGAGCTGACTGTGTTGGTCGAACAGCATCAGTACCAGCGGGATCTGGAGCTGCGCGTGCTGCGCGGCGAGGGGGGCCAACAGGTTGACGGCGTGTTGTTCTCTCCGGTCTACGTCGGCCAAGATGACGTCGACCTGTTCGACGTCGGGTTCCCGATGGTGATCCTGGGCGAGTCGGTGTTCGACGCGCCCTGTGACCATGTGTCGATGCGCAACGTCGAAGCGGCCACGGCTCAAGTCGAACACCTGGCGGCGTTGGGGCGGACTCGCATCGGCGTCATCGGAGTCAATGAGATGCCGATCCTGTCATCGTCGGTGCTGCGTTTTCGCGGAGTCAAACTGGGCCTCGAACTTGCTGGACTGTCGCTGGATCCTGGCCTGGTGGCCGGGCCGGGGCCCTGGGTCAGACCGACCGGGGCCCGTCTGATGGGCGAGCTCCTCGATCGCGGACATCGGTTGGACGCTGTGGTGTGTTTCAATGACACTTTGGCTTTGGGCGCGCTGCATGAGCTGATCCGTCGCGGGATTCGCGTGCCCGACGATGTCGCCGTGATCGGTTTCGATAATGTCGAGGAGACCCAGTTCTCTCAGCCGACCTTGTCCACGATCGATCCGGGGCGTGATCGTATCGCGGCGGAGTCGGTGCGCATGTTGTGTGAACGCGTTGGTTTGGTCGACGACTTCGATCCGGCCACCTCGCCACGGGAACTGTTGGTCGACTATCAGGTGGTGCCACGCCAATCAACACTCGGCCTGTGACGATCTGGTCGTACGGCCTGCGGCTGACGCGCGTTGGCGGTGTCGGCTGATCTGAGTGAGATGGGGCCGTCGCTCAGCGTGGAATGTCAAGCGCGGGCGCGTTGTCTGGAGCGTAATCGGCCAGGCAGAGGTAGGTGCCGAGCTGTCCGCCCGGCGGCAGGATCGTCAGCCGATAGCGGACATCGGCGGCGGCCGGGTTTTGGCCGGTGACGGACTCGGCGATCGGAACACACTCGGCGGCGGCCGCTTGGGCGGCCTCAGGTTTGCCGGTCTCGGTCGTCTTCGTCGCTCCGAGAATCACGACCTGATGGGCGTCGCGGCATGGGACGAACCGCACCTTGTCGATGGCGGCTTTCTCATCGGCGGGCAACGACTCGATGCAGTCGCCGATAGTGGCATTGGAGATGGCGATCGTCGTCGCCTGTGTCACCGCGCCGGTCGCGTCGCGCGGCAGGACAGGGGCGGGAGTGCTGAAGTAGCGGTAGCCCGATCCGACTGCCAAAACGAAGATGATGGCGGCGACGATCCACCCGCCGTACTTGTGAAGCACTCCCCGCGCGCCACTGATCGGTTCGCGGGGAGCTTCGTCATTCAATGGGGTTTTTGCGGCACGCCGACGGCTCACTGCGGATCGGTCCATTGCATCAACGGGTCGCCAGCAGCGACGTGAGTTCCGGGCTGGGCCAGAATCGTCACCTGATCAGGCTCGGCCTGCATCGCGATGACGGGCACGATGGCGCTGCGGCCACCGGCTCTGACATCGGCGGGACTCCACGTGGTCAGCAGTTGTCCAGCCGTGACGGTGTCGCCGTCGCCAGCATGGAGGGTGAACCCTTGGCCTTCCAATTGAACGGTGTCGATGCCCAAATGAGCCAGCACGCCGCGGTCATCGCTGGAACCGATCACTGAAGCATGCGGATGCAGTTTGGCGATCGTTCCAGAGATCGGCGCGACTGCGTCGGTGGCGTCATCGTCGGGTTCGACGGCGACGCCTGGGCCGACGATCGCTTGGGCGAACACGGGGTCAGGGACTTCGCTGAGCGGGACGACCCGACCAGCGACGGGGGAGACGATGACCAGGGTCATCTCAAGTCCTCGATGTCTTCAGCCAATGTGTCGGCCTCGGGGCCGACCACGACCTGGATCGCCGAACCGGAGCGGACGATGCCGAAGGTTCCAGCGGATTTCAAAACGGCGTCGTTGACCAGGCCCGGATCATTGACGACGACCCGCAGGCGAGTGATGCACGGCTCGATTTCCACGATGTTGTCCGAACCTCCCAGGCCCGCCAGAATCACGTCTGCCTTAGCCATGTCCAACCTCTTTCTCTTCGCCGGATCACGGTGATCGGCGGCGTATCTGTATATTACCGCCGCCTGGTCTAGATGAGTAGAACAACACGACTGTCATACCACATAGTGAACATGGGCGTAGCTGTCGTGTCGGGTCTCAGGAACGTGAGCTCGATTCTCGTACGAATCGCACCGAATGGCTGGCTGAGGGCAGGTTCGGCGCCAGCACGGGCACCCACAAGGTGTAGCGGTCGGCGCGGTAGACGCTGCGCGAGTAGATGGTGGCGACCGTGCCTGAGAAAGTGCGTCGTGCGATTCGCAGCACGGCACGCTCTGGATCGATGCCCAGTTGGCTCGCTTCGTGACGCGAGACCTCGTCAGCGTCGATCGTGTCCTCGCCCCAATCCGGGGGCAGCCCACGTTCGGCCAAAGTGGCGTACAAGCTCTGTGGTGGCGCCGGGTCGTACAATCCGGGGAACAGCGCCACAGGCAGCCAGGATTCCTCCAGAGCCAGCGGCTCGTCGTCGGCGAAGCGGATCCGATACAGGTAATAGGTGTGCTGACCCTCGTCTAGGCCCAGGGCGTCAGCGACATCTCCCGGTGGGACGCGAACGTCGGCGGCCAAAACGGTGGAGGACGCTCGATAGCCACGCCGGGTCATCTCTTCTTCGAAAGTCGTCAAACGCATCTGGAGATCGACCTTGGGAGTGGCCACGAAGGTGCCCTTGCCCTGGACCCGGGTGAGAATCCCTTCGACCACTAGCGCGTCGACCGCCTGGCGCACGGTCATCCGGGCGACGGAGAAACGTTCGCACAGTTCGCGCTCTGAGGGTATGGCGTCTCCGACCCGCAACTCATGAGTGGCCAAGGCCCGCAGATAGTTGCGGATCTGCCTGTGTTTCAGCAGGGTGCCGCTCATCTCCATGCCCCTAGCATAAGTCGTAGGCGGGCCGGATCGTTGATCATCCATTCGCCGTTGATTCATGTCGGTATCTTTTCGCCGGGCCCGCGGCTGCGCTTCCGCTGGGCGCCTCGTTGGGTTGGGTGACCGGTGATCCGAGGGTTGAGACGCCTTCACACCCGACGTCGCCAGCTGAGTCACGTACGATCTGACAAGGAAAGACCCTGGAAGTGACGACAGCAGGACACGCCCGAACGGCCATATCGGTTTGACATTGTCATGATCAGGCATATAAGACTATGTTCGTAACTCATACAGATGTCTAGACAGGATGCCTCGTATGAGTGACGCCGTACACTGTCCACTCATTGAGGAGACGATTATGACCTCAGAATCGCGTACGACCAAGAAGCAGTCCGGCGGGGTCCTGGCCTCGCTGCAACGCATCGGACGGTCGTTGATGTTGCCGATCGCGGCGCTGCCCGCCGCCGGCATCCTACTTCGTATCGGACAAGCCGACATGCTGGGCAAGGACGGCCTCGGCCAGTTCGCTGGCTGGCTCAACCCGGTGGCCGACATTTTCGCTGCCGCCGGCAACGCCCTGTTCGGCAACCTGGCCCTGATCTTCGCGCTCGGCGTCGCGGTTGGCTTCGCCAAGAAGTCTGAAGGTGCGACCGCTCTGGCTGCCTTCATCGGCATCATGGTCTTCCAAGGCGTCGGCAACGCCGTTCTGCCGTACCTGCCCTACATGCCCGGTTATGGCGGGGAAGAGGCGCTGGTCATGAACTATGGCGTGCTCGGCGGCATCATCATGGGTGTCATCGCCGCACTCCTGTATGACAAGTACTATCGCATCAAACTGCCCACCTTCTTGGCCTTCTTCGGCGGACGCCGCTTCGTGCCGATCATCACCGCCGCGGTCGCCGTGGTCGTCGGTGTCGTTCTGGCCTTGGTGTATCCGTTCTTCGCCATCGCGTTCAACGCTGTCGGCGAATGGATCACAAACCCGTCGGTCGGTGTGTTCGGCGCCTTCGTCTACGGGTTCGCCAACCGCATGCTGATTCCGTTCGGCCTGCATCACATCCTGAACTCCTTCCCGTGGTTCATGTTCGGCAGCTTCACCGCCGCCGATGGTGTGGAATATCAAGGCGACATCGCTCGCTTCCTGCATCACGACCCGACCGCTGGAACTTTCATGACCGGCTTCTTCCCGATCCTGATGTTCGCGCTGCCCGCCGCTGCTTTGGCGATGTGGCACGCGGCCCGTCCCGAGAACCGCAAAGCCGTCGGCGGCGTCATGATTTCGACCGCGTTGACCGCTTTCATCACCGGCATCACCGAACCGATCGAATTCTCGTTCGTCTACGTCGCCTTCCCGTTGTACGTCGTGCACGCGGTTCTGACCGGCTCTTCGTTGGCCTTGTGCAACGCTTTGGGAATCAAGGACGGCTTCTCGTTCTCGGCTGGCGGAACTGACCTGCTGCTGAACTGGGGCATCGCCACGAAACCATGGCTGTTGGTGATTATCGGGTTGATATACGCCGCGGTCTATTACGTGTTGTTCCGCATCCTGATCAAGGTCTTCAACATGAAGACTCCTGGGCGCGAGGATGAGGGCGCGGAGGCCGGCAACGCCGTCCAGTCGATCATCGACCAAGACATGACGCCGACCACCAAGACCGAGGCTGGCGCGACTGGCGCGGCTCGAGCCGTCTGAGCGTCGACGCTGCTCGTATCAAAGCCTGGACGGGTCGATTCTATGATCGTCGAGGGGTTCACCCACCCGATCATGGGATCGACCCGCTGGCATGAGCAGGCGGGCGTCGCTTGGTGTGGCGGCCGTCGGTGGGATGACAAACTGACTCCATAGCGGGCCATCGGGCATATGCTGAAGACAGCTTGGGGACCTCAACCATGGATGGGCTGGTGACGCCAAGGAGCCGCCCGCCGTGATCGGGCTCCTGGGCGTGGACAAAACTTCGGAGCCATCATCCGTCGTGACTGAACAGGAGAAAACCCATGACAACTTTTCACGGATTGGCTGCCAGCGCCGGTGTGGCTCACGGCTTCGTCGTACGAATGCCCGCTCCGATCGAAGAACCTGAAGCCGGTGGGCTTGGGCAGTCGAGCGTCGAGCGGGCCCAACAGCGCATCGATGAGGCGTCTGGACTCGTGGTGGCCGCGTTGGAAGCGCTGGCCGCGCGTCCCGACCTGACCGCAGAGGCCAAAGACATCGTCGAGGCTGAGTCCTTGATCGCCTCGGACCCGATGCTGGTCGACGACGCCAAGCAGCGAGTCAGTGCTGGTCTGAATCCGCCGCGAGCGGTGTGGGACGCCGGGGAGTCGGTGGCCGCCCAGTTCGAGGAGCTGGGCGGGCGGATGGCTCAGCGAGCCGCCGACGTTCGCGATGTCCGCGCTCGTATCGTGGCGGCGCTGTTGGATCGTGATCCGCCTGGTGTTCCGGTGCGCGACACGCCGTACGTCCTGGTGGCCGATGATTTGGCCCCCGCCGACACCGCGGGCATCAACCCGGCTCAGATCTTGGCGATTGTGACCCGTGACGGCGGGTTGATCTCTCACACCGCGATCTTGGCGCGCGATCTCGGGTTGCCTGCCGTGGTCGGATTGGGCGAGGCCGGTGGCCTTCATGATGGCGATGACGTTCTGGTCGATGGCACTGCTGGTGTGGTCATCGTCGAACCGTCTCGCCAAGACCTGGTCGAGCGTCAGGTGACGGTCAGACAGACCGCGACCTCGTCACATTGGGAGGGGGTCGGCGCCACCAGTGACGGACATCGAGTCGCCTTGCTGGCCAATGTCGGAGACGCCGCCTCGGCCCAACGCGCGGCGGCGGCCGGAGCCGAGGGCGTGGGATTGTTCCGAACTGAGTTCTGCTTCTTGGATCGCAAGACGGCTCCCAGTGTCGATGAGCAGGCCGAAGCCTACCGAACAGTTTTCGAGGCTTTCGCGGGTCGCGACGCCAAAGTGGTGATTCGGACGCTGGACGCTGGCGCCGACAAGCCCCTGCCGTTCCTTCACGCCGAGGTGGAGCCGAATCCGGCTCTGGGTGTGCGCGGTTATCGTGTCGCGGTGCAACGCCCGGAGATCATGCATGACCAGTTGCAGGCCATCGACGAGGCCAGGCGTGGTGTGGACGTCGATGTGTGGGTCATGGCTCCGCTCATCGCCACGGTTGAGGACGCGCGCGGCTTCGTCGATTCTTGCGCCGCCCACGGTCTGACGACGGCCGGGGTGATGGTGGAGGTGCCCTCGGCGGCCATCTTGGCCGACGAGATTTTGGCTGTGGCCGATTTCGCGTCGATTGGAACAAACGACTTGACGCAGTACGTCATGGCAGCCGACCGCCAGATGGCTCAGCTGTCGGGCTATCTCGACCCCTGGCAGCCAGCTCTGCTGCGGTTGATAGCGATGACGGGCAAAGCCGGTGGCCAGCGAGGCAAGCCGGTTGGGGTCTGCGGCGAGGCGGCGTCGAATCCGGCGCTGGCCGCGGTTCTGGTCGGCTCCGGTGTGACGAGCCTGTCGATGTCGGCTCGCGCTCTGCCCGCTGTGGCTGAGGCATTGTCGAAGCTGAGTCTGGAGCAATGCCAGGGCCTGGCCGAATTGGCCCTGGCCTCGCCGACGGCGTGGCGCGCTCGGGAGGTCGTCGCCGCTCGGTTGGCGTCGGCTGGTGAGAACTGATCGGCCCGGGTGGGTTGGTCAAGATCTGAAGGAGGAAACCATGGAACGTACTGTTGTCGTCGCGGCGGCGGAGGGGCTGCACGCCCGTCCGGCGGCCGTGTTCGTGAAGGCTGCGGCCGCTCAGCCAGCGAAGGTCCGCATCGGCGTGGCCGGGTCGGACAAGCGGGTGGCCGCTGAGTCGATTCTGGCTGTGATGAGCTTGGGTGTCGACGGTGGCGCCAGCGTGGTGATCGAGTCGGAGTCGCCACAGGCGTTGGACGCGCTCGAGAAGGTTCTGACTGATCCTGATCTGTGAGTTGATCGCCGGTGATCGACGCCCGGCCGACGCTAGGTCTGAGGTCGATCGGTGATCGCGCGTCTGCCCTGATCGGTCGGGTCGGCTGGGGCTGATGGCGGTGACGGCGCGGGCGAGTCTAGACAGTCAGGTGGCATCGTACTAAACTTGAGCCTGGTACGCTCAACTTTTGAATGAGCGGTTCGTGGAGGGCCGCGACTCAGCATTCGAAACGCAGCGGGCGTACATCGTTTCACAAGGAGTGACACCAGACAGTATGGATACTGAAAAACTCACCGCTATGAGTCGCGACGTCTACACGGCAGCGGTACGACTCGCATTGACCAACGGAAACCCCGCCGTGGAGCCGGCGCACCTGTTGACCGCGCTGCTGCTCATCCCCGACAACACGGTCGCCCCCCTGCTCGCGTCGCTGGGGGCCGATCCGAGCGACATCGCCAATGCCGCGCAGAAACTCATCGGCGCGCTGCCCGCCACGTCAGGCTCGTCGGTCGCCCAACCGACGCTGTCGGGGGCGGTCGCGCGCGTCCTGGCTCAAGCTGAGACCCAAGCCCAGCAGATGGGAGACCAGTTCGTCGCCACCGAGCACCTGCTGATCGGGTTGGCCACCGTCGACTCCGATGTGCGCCAACTGTTGAAAGACCGCGGCGTCACCGGCGACAAGCTGATCGAGGCGTTCAACGAGCGTCGCGGCGGCAAGCGCGTCACCTCGGCTGAATCCGAGGGTGGAGAATCCGCGTTGGACAAGTACTCGGTCGATCTGACCGAACGCGCCCGTGAGGGCAAACTCGATCCGGTGATCGGCCGGGACGCCGAGATTCGTCGAGTGGTCCAAGTTCTCGCCCGACGCACCAAAAACAACCCGGTTTTGATTGGTGAGCCTGGCGTCGGCAAAACCGCTGTCGTCGACGGCTTGGCCCAGCGGATCGTGGCCGGCGACGTTCCCGACTCACTGAAAGGTCGCCGCCTGGTCGCTCTCGACCTGGCATCGATGGTTGCTGGCGCGAAGTATCGTGGCGAGTTTGAGGAGCGGTTCAAGGCCGTCCTGACCGAGATCCGCGACGCGGAAGGCCAAGTCATCACTTTCATCGACGAGCTGCACACCTTGGTGGGCGCTGGAGCGAGTGGCGATTCGGCGATGGACGCCGGCAACATGATCAAGCCAATGCTGGCCCGCGGCGAGTTGCGCATGATCGGGGCCACCACGTTGGACGAGTATCGCGAACACATCGAGAAGGACCCCGCCTTGGAACGTCGTTTCCAGCAGGTCTACGTCGGTGAGCCCTCGGTTGAGGACACGATCGCGATTCTGCGCGGTCTGCGCGAGAGATACGAAGCTCATCACAAGGTACGGATCACAGATTCGGCCCTCGTGGCGGCGTCCACACTGTCCAACCGCTATATCACCTCCCGGCAGCTACCGGACAAGGCGATCGACCTGATCGACGAGGCGGCTTCACGGCTGCGCATGGAGATCGACTCCTCCCCGGAAGAGATCGACGAACTGCGTCGCCACGTCGACCGCATGACGATGGAGCAGTTCGCGCTAGAGAAGGAGGCCGACGACGCCTCACGCGAGCGTTTGCGCCGATTGCAGGCCGAATTGGCTGACGAGCAGGAGCGCCTTCGTACCTTGGAGTCGAAGTGGGAGGCCGAGAAGGCCGGATTGAACGAGGTCGGTGACATCAAAGAGATCATCGACAAAGTCCGGGTCGAGGCTGATCGGGCCCAGCGCGAAGGCGATCTGACCCGCGCCTCGGAGTTGCTCTATGGCGAGTTGCCCAAGTTGGAGGCTCGACTGGAGGAAGCTTCGCAGGCTGAACGAGCCAACACGATGGTGTCCGAGGAAGTCGACGCCACCGACATCGCTGAAGTCGTCTCCGCGTGGACGGGAATCCCGGTAGGCAAGATGATGCAAGGAGAGTCGGCAAAGCTGTTGGAGATGGAAGAACGGATCGGGCAGCGCCTGATCGGGCAAGAGCAGGCTGTGGCGACCGTCTCGGACGCGGTGCGTCGAGCGCGGGCCGGAATCTCCGACCCGAACCGTCCCACCGGTTCCTTCCTCTTCCTCGGCCCCACCGGGGTCGGCAAGACCGAGTTGGCCAAGGCCTTGGCCGAGTTCCTGTTCGATGACGAGGCGGCCATGATCCGCATCGACATGAGCGAGTATTCCGAGAAGTTCGCCGTCTCACGGTTGGTTGGCGCTCCTCCAGGGTACGTCGGCTACGAAGAAGGCGGTCAGTTGACCGAGGCAGTGCGCCGCAGGCCGTACTCGGTGATCTTGCTGGACGAGGTCGAGAAGGCCCATCCGGAAGTGTTCAACATCTTGCTGCAAGTCCTTGATGATGGCCGTCTGACTGATGGTCAGGGCCGTACGGTCGACTTCCGCAACACCATCTTGATCATGACCTCGAACATCGGCTCCCAGTTCTTGACCGATCTGACGATGGATCCTGACGAGCAGCGCGAATCGGTGATGACTGCTGTGCGCATGATCTTCAAGCCGGAGTTTCTCAACCGGCTGGATGACATCGTCATGTTCGATCCGCTGAGCCGAGAGGATTTGGCTTCGATCGTCACCATCCAACTCAACCGGTTGAACAAGCGGCTGGCGGATCGCCGGATCACCATCGAGTTGACACCGGCCGCGCGCGGCTGGCTGGCTGACAACGGTTTTGATCCGGCGTACGGCGCTCGTCCGCTGCGCCGGCTGATCCAGACGACGGTCGAGGATCCGCTAGCGCGCCAAGTGCTCGCCGGCGAGGTCGGCGAGACTGACACCGTCCACTTCGATGTCGATCCCGATGATGATGGGTTGACGGTCATCGAGCAGTGAGGATGGCCCGGTCGATCAGGCGTTGAGCCTTGACGCGGGCTGCAGACGAATCAGGGGTGCCACCGCTTGGTGACACCCCTGAGACCTGTCAGGATCTGGCGAAGGATCAGTTGAACTCATCCGGGTCGAGCGACAAACGCTTGCCGGTGTCGAGTCCTTCGATCGCTTCCATCTCGGCGGGCGTCAATTCGAAGTCGAACAGATCGAAGTTCTCGTCCATGTGGGCGCGCGAACTGGCTTTGGGGATCACCACTGTGCCGGACTGGATGTGCCAGCGCAGGACCACCTGAGTGGGAGTCTTGTCGTGGGCGATCGCCGCGTTGGTGATTGCGGGGAAATCGTCCAGCTTGTATCGGCCTTGGCCGAGCGGCCCCCAAGCCTCCACGGTGATGTCATGCTCATCGAGGTACTTGCGCAGTTCAATCTGCTGGAAGACCGGGTGGAGTTCAACCTGGTCGACGGCCGGAGCCACGCCAGTGGCGTCGATGATCCGCTGCAAATGCGGGATCTGGAAGTTCGACACGCCGATGGATTTGGTCAGACCTTCCTGTTTGAACTGGACCAACTGATCCCAAGTGGACACGTACTTGTCGACGGCGGGCATCGGCCAGTGGATCAGATACAGATCGATGTAGTCGATGTTCAGTGCCGCCAAGCTGCGTTCGTACGCCGCGCGCACGTCGCCCGCCTTCTGATCGGGATTAGCCAGTTTGGTGGTCACGAACAACAGGTCGCGGGGGATGCCTGACGCGCGGATCGCCGCGCCGACACCGGTCTCATTGGCGTAACCGGTGGCCGTGTCGATGTGACGGTAGCCGGCGGCTAACGCCTCTTCGACGATGCCTTGGGTCAGCCCGGGCTCGACTTTGAAAGTGCCGAAGCCCAGTTGGGGGATAGTGTTGCCTTGATTGAGGGTGAGAAATGGTACAGCCATATCTCCATACTAGTGCTCGATCGGCATCCCGGCATCAAAATTCGGCAGTGTTCTTCGCGCCCGGCTGCTTGTTTGCCCTGCGGGCGGGCGTCGGCTGAGACGCCCCGGTGCGACGTCGAGTCCATCATCTAGGCTGGAGCCATGAAGTTGGGTGTTTTTGGGGCCTCGGGCCAAGTCGGCGCTGTGATGCGCCAGGTATTGCACGAGCGAGAGTTTCCTGCGGACCAGGTGCGCTATTTCGCGTCCGAGCGGTCAGCGGGCCAGACCTTGAGCTGGCGTGGGCATGATGTGGTGGTCGAAGACACGGCCACTGCTGATTTCACCGATCTGGATCTGGCAGTGTTCTCGGCTGGGGCGACGATGTCGCGGCAGTACGCCCCGCGAGTGGCTGAGGCGGGCGCGGTCGTGGTGGACAACAGTTCCGCCTGGCGTTCCAACCCGCAGGTGCCCCTGGTGGTCAGCGAGGTCAATCCCGCCGACATTGCTGACCGGCCGCTGGGAATCATCGCCAACCCGAACTGTTCGACCATGGCGGCGATGCCGGTCCTCAAGCCGTTGCACGAGGCCGCCGGATTGATCCGGCTGGTCGTGTCAACCTATCAAGCCGTGTCTGGTTCGGGGGTCAAAGGCGTGCGTGCCTTGACCGATCAGGTGGCCGGTTTGGATCGTCCCGCCGGTCTGACTTTCGATGGTCGGTACGACGATCATGGCGATTTGGGCCCGTACGTCGCTCCGATCGCCTACGACGTGATCGCGCTGGCTGGCAACCGGGTCGACGACGGCAACGAGGAGACCGACGAAGAGATCAAGCTGCGGTTCGAATCACGCAAGATTCTTCACATTCCCGAGCTCGCTGTGTCGGCCACCTGTGTTCGAGTCCCGGTCTACACCGGTCATGGGCTGGCGATCAACGCCGAGTTCTCTCGTGAGATCAGTCCGGATCAGGCTCGGACTTTGCTGGGGAGCGCTCCTGGCGTCGAGCTGGTCGATGTTCCCACACCGCGGGCGGCGGCCGGTCACGACCCGGTTTTGGCTGGGCGGATTCGTTCCGATCAGTCCGTACGCCCAGGTCATGGTTTGGCCATGTTTGTGGTGGGCGACAACCTGCGTAAAGGCGCCGCCTTGAACGCGATCCAACTGCTGGAATTGTTGGCTCGATCATGACTACCGCGGCATCGATGTCGGTTTGCCTGATCGGGGTCGGGGCGATGGGTGAGGCGATCTTGGCCGGGTTGGCCAGCGCCCGGCCCGACCCTGAGTCGATCGTCATCATCGACGCCCACCGCGACCGCGGTCAGGCGATGGCGAGCACGTACGGCGTCACGCTGGCCAGCGACCTCCAACAGGCGGTGACAGGCGTCGGCTGCGTGGTGGTGGCGGTCAAGCCGCACGATGTCGTGACGATTCTGGAGTCGATCGCAGGCCAGCTCGCCGCTGACACGGTAGTCGTGTCGATCGCCGCCGGGGTCACCGAGCAGACGCTGCGAGATCATCTTCGGGCCGATCAGCCGGTCGTACGCGTGATGCCCAACACGGCGGCGTTGGTCGGCGAAGCGATGTCGGCGATGTCGAGCAGCGGCCCAGGCGCGGCGCCGGCGTTGGCCAAGGCGCGAGTGGTTCTCGAGAGCATCGGGCGGGTGATCGAGGTCGACGAGCAGCAGATGGACGCGGTCACGGCTTTGTCCGGAACCGGTCCGGCGTACGTCATGTATGTCGCCGAGGCCATGATCGACGCCGGAGTCTTGCTCGGTCTGCCTCGGGCCCAAGCCACCGAGTTGGTGTCGCAAACCCTCTTCGGTTCAGCCAAGCTGCTGGTTCAGTCAGGTGACCACCCCACACTGCTCAAAGAGCGGGTCACGTCGCCGGGCGGAACGACGATCGCCGCGCTGGCCACTCTGGAGGATCGTGCCGTCAAGGCGGGAATCGTCGCCGCAGTCAAGGCATGTTTCCAGCGTTCGGCGGACATGACGACTCAGCCTGATCCGATCAGGTCTGACGACTCGTGCTAAGACGTGGTCCAGACTGGCGCGCGCAGGCTGATAGTCGTCGCCAGGATGAGTGAGGTTTGGTCGTGACTGTCCGGCACGGTAGGATCAATAGTCGGCCAGTGGAACACCGGTCGAGAAGCATCATGGGTATTCCCCGAGGAAAGGTCAACAGTGGGTTCGGTCATCAAAAAGCGTCGCAAGCGCATGGCGAAGAAGAAGCACCGCAAGCTGCTGAAGAAGACGCGTATCCAGCGTCGTCGCGCCGGTCGTTGAGTCGGACTCGCGTGGAACTCCACCGGGCTTGTTCCCAGGGGGTGGTCGCATGTCCATCATTCATGTGATGAGACACGGCCAGGTGGAAAATCCCGCAGGGGTCTTGTACGAACGCCTTCCTGGGTTTCATCTGTCCGTTCTGGGACGGGCCATGGTGGTCAAAGCCGCCGAGTTTTTCGTCGGTGTCCCAGTCGCTCATCTGCGTTGTTCGCCGTTGGAGCGCGCCCAAGAGTCCATGATTCCCGTGGCGGAGCTTTTTCCGCAGTTGGGTGTGGTGTGTGACGCGCGTCTGATCGAAGCGGGCAACGTCTTCGCTGGTCAGATCATGGGGTCGAGCGCCGCTGCCGCGCGCGCGCCGAAGAATTGGCGGCATTTGATTGATCCTTTCCGTCCGAGTTGGGGCGAGCCGTACGCCGTCATCGCGGATCGGATGACTCAAGCCCTGTGCGACGTGGCGGTCGCTGCCGGACCCGACGGTCAGGCTGTCGTCGTGTCTCATCAACTGCCGATCTGGGTGACCCGATTGAAGGCGGAGGGACGTCACTTGTGGCACGATCCGAGAAAACGTCAATGCTCCTTGGCTTCGGTCACGAGTTTTCATATCACGGATGGCGCGGTGACTGCGATCGACTATGCCGAACCAGCTCGTGACCTGCTGCCTGATGGGGTCCATTTCGGGTTCTGATCATCGCTGTGGGCGGTTCGTCACGCGGGGGATGACCAGGTCCGCGATGGTGATGGTCAGGTTCGTCGACCGCGGTTCGGGTGAGCCAAGGTAGGGTTAGTGCTGCAAGCTTACGGGGTAGCGTGAACTGGTCAGGAGAAATTGTTGTGAGCAAAGGCGTGGCCACCGTCGCCGACGGCGCGAAGGCGCTACGCCACTATCTTGACCAACTCGATTCCGACCAGACCGTCATTGTGAGTCAGTTCCTCGACGGTCTGACGAGTCGTTGTGTTCTGCCTCGGGATGAGAAAGCGGCGTTGAAAGACGACTTCGTGGCCGCCCTGGCCTATTTCGCCAGTGTCCGCTTGCCCTTAGGTGAGGCGATCGCTCGGCTGAGCATGACCAACCTGGGAGGGTTCTACGCCCGGTCTCCTAAGACGTGGTATCGGCTGGACGACGCTGCCAAGATCTACCCCGTGTCGATGAAGCATGGACACATGGAAGTCTTCCGGCTGTCGATGCGCCTGCGGGAACCGGTCGTGATCCCGTTGCTCCAGATGGCGTTGAACTTCACGATCAAGCGATTCCCGACCTTCGCCACTTGTGTCAAGAAGGGCTTCTTCTGGCATTACCTGGACGCCTCGAAGCGGCGCTACGCCATCCAGCCAGAAGTCGGATTGCCGTGTCAGCCGCTGGCGATCTCCGGGTCGAATTCGCCGTCGTTTCGCGTGACGTACTTCCATGACCGGGTGTCGGTCGAGTTCTTCCACATTCTGACTGACGGCGCGGGCGGGATGACCTTCCTCAAAGCGCTCGCCGCGACGTACCTGCATCTGTTGATCGGCTCAGAGGGCAGCGATCGCGACACCGAATTCGGCATCGTCGACATCAACGCCTCACCCTCGGCGGCGGAGGCGGCCAACGAGTTTCCGCGGGCGGACAAAACCGCCACCACCTCGGGTTTCCTCGACAAGATCGCCACCCAGATGAGTGGCGACTTGGCACTGACCAGTCCGTGTCAGATCCTGCACTTCCTGATCGACGCTTCCGAATTGAAGCGGGCGGCCAAGGCGCGCTCCGCCAGCATCACCGCATACGTCCTGGCTCTGATGTTCTTGGCTGGCCGTCACGCGACCGAGGACCTCACCGGTGAGATCAACATTCAGGTTCCGGTCGACATGCGCAAGTTCTACCCGAGTGTGACGGTGCGCAATTTTTCGATGTATTGCGGCGTCAAACTGCGTCTGGAAGAGGTCACCAGTGTCGACGCGATCATCGGCCAGATCGCCGAACAGCTGCGTCGCAAAGGCTCTAAGGCGATGATGTCGCAGATGTTGAACTCGACGCTTCGGATCGTACGAACGGTGCGCTACGTTCCGCTGTTCATCAAATCGCCGGTGGCCAGAATCGTCTATGGTTTCCTCGGTGACAAGGTGTTTTCAAACACACTGTCCAACCTGGGCGTGGTTCAGATGCCGCCGGAGTTAGCCGATCACATCCGGTCGTTCGGCTTCGTCCTCGGTGGGGCTCAGACCAACCGAGCCAGTTGTGCGATGGTGACGTTCAATGGGCGTACGGTCTTGTCGATCACCAAGATGACAGCGGATCCGTCATTCGAGGAGGAGTTGTTGGCGCTGCTCGGTCGTGACAACGTGACAGTTCGGGTGGAAGGCAGTGATCTGAATGCGGGTTGATCTCGTCTATCCAGCGTTGGGACCGAGAACGCGTGCTCGCCACCAGATCATCGCTTGGGTGAAATGGCCTTTCCTGGTCGCGGCGCTGGCGTCGACCGTGGTGAACATCGTGGTCGGTGGTCGGGCATGGTCGGTGGTGGTTCTGTGGGGGCTGTGGGTGGTGTGGTCCTTCACCTTGGCCCCAGGTCTGATCGACGTCAATCGGATCAGCCAGTTCGTCAAACTGGTCGCTGACGTGGTGGTTCTGCTCGTCCTGATCGACCTATTGCTCGCTCCGGGGTGGGCGATGACGGTGGTTCCGATCGTCTGTTTCTCGGCGCTGATCGTGGTCGGAGCCTTGTTCTTCACCGATTTTCGACGGCAACGACATAACGTGATGCCGATGCTGACCCTGGCCGCGTTGTCCCTCGTCTTCGCTGTCACCGGTCTGATCGCGTGGAGCGGGCCGACCAGGTGGCCTCTGATTGTCATGGCCAGTGTCGCCTTCGGCCTGCTTGCCGCTGCGGTGGTCGCACTGGGTGCGGGGTTTTTCGCCGGGGTGCGCAAATACTTCCACACCTGATCGACTGGCGTCTCTCGCCGCGATAAGACAAACTGGGGGGATGAGTGAACCGGCGACCCTTCGACGACGCATGACGGCCGCTGAGCGGCGCGATCAACTCATCGGTGTCGCCCGAGTCTGTTTCGCCGAGAAGGGCTTCGACGGCACGTCGATCGAAGAGATCGCGGCCCGGGCGGAAGTGTCGAAGCCGGTCATCTACGAGCATTTCGGTGGCAAAGAGGGGTTGTACGCGGTCGTGGTCGACCGAGAAGTCAACACGCTGCTTCATGCGTTACGCGACGCGCTGACCGATCGTACTGTCGGCTCACGTCGGCTGCTCGAATTGGGCACCATGGCCTTGCTGGATTACATCGAGTCTTGTCCCGAAGGGTTTCAGATCATCATGCGTGACTCATCCGAGGCGGGTGTGTCGGGCTTCGCCAGCATTTTGAACGACGTCATCGTCCGAGTCGAGGGTCTGCTCATTCCGCGTTTCGAGAAGCGAGGTTTCGATCCCAAGGCCGTCTCATTGATAGCGCAGGCGTTGACCGGTTTGGTCGCGATGACTGGCCAGTGGTGGTTAGACAATCCCGAGTTCACGAAACAGGAGGTCGCCAACCATCTGGTCAACCTGGCCTGGAATGGCATGCACAACCTGGATCTGAATTTCCGACTGAACTAGGGCTGCTGAGGCACGTCATGATTTTCGCCATCTGACACTGTCCAGACGTGACGACCAGTTCACGGCCGGTGAAAGTCATCGAGTCGTCGTGGGGAAGCGTGACCTTGACGCGAGTGACGGCGAGGCCGGCAGCGAGCACAGTCACAGGGTTGTTGACCTTCTTGCCGTCGTCGGTGGTCTCGCGCGAACAGAAGCTTCTGAGTCTTGCACGCGCCGACGGCCATCGGTGGCCAAGATTGATTTAGCGTAGTGCCCCATCGGTCCCGGCAGTTGACTGGTGTGGCCAGGTGGCCAAACCTGAGGCCTTCGGCTGGAATTGTGGTGCACCAGGGCGTAGCGTCAAAGTTGCGAACGGCAGAGCCTCAGGGAATGGGTTTTGCTGGAGTCCCCGGAGATGGGTTCAATCGCAGGAACAGACATCGAAGAAAGGGAGTTGGATCATGTCTGACGAAACACTCGGCTCTGATCGGGAGCCCACGAGCGCGGCGGGGGCCGAACAGAAGCCTCAGACGACTGCTGGGCAGAAGATCAAGACAGGCGCTTATGTGGCCAAGTGTGGGCTGCTTGGCGGGCTGTTCGTGATCGTGGGCATCGTCGCTTTGGTGACTGGTGGTTCGGCCTGGTGGGCTGGGATCCTCGCTATTGTTTACGGCATTTGGTTGCTTTCGGGAATCGCCAGCGGCGGTTGGCGCTTGTTCATTTACTGATATGGCGTCCGCGCGACACCGTCACGCAGATCGTTGCGAGCGCGAGAGCCACTTCTGGTCGGCGTACGCCGCTGTCTACGATTTGATCTGGGATTCACCGTTGACGTCGGAAGTGGGTCGGGTGGTCTCGGACTGCTTGCCCGAGCCGGGAACCGCAGTCGATTTGGGTTGTGGGACGGGGCTGGGGAGCTGGCCTCTGGTAGTCCGTGGTTGGTCTGTGATGGGTGTGGACACTTCGGCCGCCATGTTGGGCCGCGCTGTCAGTAGCGGGAGAATCACGACCGGAGTTCGGGCGGATGCCGCGCGTACCGGCCTTGCGTCCCACTGCGCCGAAGCCGTGATAGTGGCTAACCTGCTGCATCTGCATCACCGGCCTGACTTGGTCCTTGATGAGACACAGCGGCTTGTCCGACCCGGCGGCACTGTAGTGGTGGTGTGGCCCGCCGAGTCTGCATCCTCGTCCGGAGTTCTTCGGGCCGACTTATGGACTTCTCGCCCCATCGGACGATCATTGATCGCGGCGGTCTTGAGGATCCTGATCGGAATTCCGGGGGCGGTTCTCGGGGCTCGACGCTGGTCGAGCGAGGCCGTCACCCAGGCAGTGGAGAACTGGGCTCACCGATGTTCACTGCGCACGGTGGCTTCCGGGACGATCGGCCGGACCCAGGCGTGCGCCGTCTTCGTCGGGGAGCCCGTTCATCGCGATGTCGCAGACCGCTGAGCTGGCCCCGTGCTCGGTCGGACTCTTGACGTTCTTTTGGGCGGTGAACCAGACGAGCTGGGGCTAGCCATGACATCCCCGGTCGGCGTGTCGATCGTGGGACGTTTGACGATGTCAGCGGTAGACCGATCAGGGTTTTCGCTTCGCTGGGCCTGGGAAGAACCTTGGTTGGTTGGCCTGCACTAGACTCCACCAGTATGAGCACGACCGTTCCGCCTGAGTCCCAGGCCGTGGTCGGGCAGTCCCGGGTCGGGGTCTGGGATGATCCGCGGGCCAAGGTACGGAATCCGTCCGACTTGATCGGGGTCATCGGCTGTGGTGTCAGCATCATCCTGGTGTGTCTGATGGTCGTCTACGCTCACAACACGACGGCTGGGATCACCGCCGATGTGCGATCCTTCGCCGTCTTGCTGCAGCGGATCCTGTTCGTACCGGTGGCTGTTCTCGACATGATCGTCATCTTGTTCCCGCCGGTGGCGATCGGCATCGAACTGTTGGTCCGACGGCACCCGATGGCCGCCTTGCAGGGACTGATCGGGGCGATCGGCGGCATCCTGGCGGGCATCGTCATCGTCTTCCTGATCCGCCAAATGGGGCCCGACTCTCTGGTTCAGGGGTTGTCCGTCCGCAAAGGCGCGGTCGAGACTTTGACCATCCCGACCTATGTCGCGGCCATCACCGCGCTGCTCACGTCGGTGGCGACCCCGGCCAGCCGCCGTTCGATCAGCTGGTCGTGGAACCTGTTGTGGATCTCGGTGGTGGTGGCCGTGGTGACGACCGCCGACTCGCTGCCCGGCATGGCGATCGCTCTGCTCGCCGGGCGTCTGATGGGCTACGTCGCGCGGTACGCCTTCGGGGTGGCCTCCCAGCGCGCGTACGGCCAAACGCTGGTCGATGGTGTCTGTCGGGCCGGATTCTCGCCCGTGACGCTGGATCGGGTCGGGGTCGACAAAGCCAGATCGAAGGTCGTCGACCGCCGCGGACGCCAAACCCCCCAATTCTTCCTCGATCATCGGCTCTACGTGGTGCGCACCATGGCCGCGAAGACCTATAACATCATCGTCCTCGACGGTGACCGCCAAGTCATGAGCATTCTGACCAGAGGCTGGCGCTATCTTCGGTCGCGCGCTGTTGAAGGGCGCACCGCGCTGTCGCTGCGGCAGACGGCTGAACGTTCGGCTTTGTTGTCGTACGCCGTGCGTTCCGCAGGGGTGGCGACTCCGGCCGTGTTGGCGATCGCCGAGGCTGAGGATTCGATGCTCATCATCCGTGAGGCCACTCGACCGTCCGTCTGCTTCGCTGACCTGACCCCCGATCAGGTGACCGATGATCTGGTGGACGAGATGTGGCGTCAGATTTTGAGCGCCCACCGCTGCGGCATCGCTCACCGCGCGTTGACGCCCCAGTGTTTCCGGGTCGCAGAGCGCGCGGGCGCGGCTGTGACGACTCAGCCGGTGAACCACGCCGACACCGCGTCTGGGGCTGATCCTCGGTGGGTGTGGGTTTTGGGCTGGGAGTCTGGTGACGTCGCCAGTTCCCAGTTGGCGCGGCGTATCGATTTGACGCAGATGATCGCGCTCATCGCGGCGCTGATCGGACCGGCTCGGGCGCTGGCTTCGGCGCGGCGGGCGGTGCCGGAAGGCGAGTTGGCCGAGTTGGGGCCCCTGATGCAGATCCCGGCCATTCCCAAACCGACTCGAGACCGATTAGAACCGGCCAAAGAGGTCCTGGCCGGGCTTCGGACCGAGTTGACCAAAGATCATCCGAGTGCTCCGACCCAGACTGACCATTTGACGCGGATCGGCGTGCGGTCGGTGGTGATGACCATCCTGGTGACCGTCGCGATCATCATCGTGTTGACCTCCTTCAACTTGCCGCAAGTCGTCCAAGCGTTGCGTGAATCCGACTGGCGTTGGGCGGTCGCCGCTTTCGTGGCCGGTTTGGTCGGTTACGCCGGAGCGGCGGTGTCGTTCTTGGCCTTCTCGCCGGTGAAAATCCCCTTTTGGAAAGCCTATTTGGGTCAGGTCGCCTCCAGTTTTGTCGCCTTGGCGGCCCCGGCGGGCATCGGACCGGCTGCGATCAATCTGCGTCTGATGACCAGACGCCAGGTGCCCACGGCCGTGGCGGCCGCCACAGCGGCGCTGACTCAGGTGGCCAATGTCGTGGTCGTGGTCGCGTCCCTGGTGGTGTTGACCGTGGCGACCGGGTCGAGTCAGTTGCTGCCATTCGAATTCACGCCCAGCGCTTTGATCGCCGTGCTGTTGGTCGTCGTCGCGGTCGGCGTCGTCATGGTGGTCCCGCGCTCGAGGACATGGGTCTTGGGGCGGGTCACCCCGCTGTTGCATCGAACCTGGCCCCGCCTGGTGGAATTGCTGTCCAGTCCGTACCGTTTGGCGATCGGTTTGGGTGGGAACGTCGTGGTTCTGGCGGCCTATATCACCGCGTTTCAATGGGCGGTGTACGCCTTCGGGCGCGACCTGCCGTTCCTCGGTGTCGCAATGGCGTATCTGATCGCGACGTCGGCCGGATCGATCATCCCAACCCCTGGCGGCATGGGCACCATCGAAGTCACCGAGGCGGCGACGCTGGCCTCACTGGGGCTCAACGCCGGTGTCGCGGCGTCGATCGTCTTGCTTTTCCGGCTGGTGACCTACTGGCTGCGCGTGCCGATCGGGTGGGTCGCCTATCGTTGGATGACTCGACACGGTGAGTTGTGAGACCTGCCGCGATCTGTGATCCGTCGGGGTTGGACGGTACGGCGTGTCCTCGGAACCTCTAGATCACGGTCGCGCCGGGCACTGGGCCGGTGACGATCCGGATCTGATGGGCCACGCCCTGGCTGGACAACTCCAGCGCCAGGTTGGTGGCGGAGTCTTCATCGCAGGCCAAGAAGGCAACCGTCGGTCCCGAGCCTGACACCAGACCGCCCAGAGCTCCGGCTCGTCGCCCCACCCCCAGCAGTGTCCGAAGCGACGGGGCCAACGAGAAGGCGGGGGGCTCGAGATCGTTGACCAAGTGCTGGCCGACTTCGCGGGGGTTTCCGGCGGCCAGCGCCATCATCAGTTCCCGCGGCAGGTCGGGCGAGGCGGGCGTCCGGCCCGCTTGCGCGGCCAGGTGGTCGAATCGTGCGTAGACCTCAGGGGTGGACAGTCCGTGATCCGACATCGCCAACACCCAGTGGTACGACCCGCGACTGAGTGTCGGAGTGAGCCGCTGTCCACGACCCAATCCGAGCGCGCAACCGCCACTGATCAGAAACGGGACATCCGCGCCCAAGCGGGCGCCCAATTCGGCCAGTTCGGCGTCGTCAGCTGACAACTGCCACAGGCGAGCGCAGGCCACCAGTGTTCCTGCCGCGTCCGCTGAACCACCGGCCATGCCACCGGCCACGGGGATGGACTTGTCGATCGTCAACTCCACTCCGGCGTCGATGTCGTACTCCTGCCGCAGCAGGTCGGCCGCCCGGACAGCCAGATTGTCGATTCCTGCTCCGACGCCGGTTGCCATGGCTCCGCGCATCGTACACGTGATGTCGGCTGGGGCAAGGGTGGCCGTGACCTCGTCGAACAAAGAGACGGCCTGGAAGATGGTGGCCAACTCGTGATAACCGTCGTCGCCACGCGGACCGACCAACAAAGCGAGGTTGATTTTTCCGGGCACACGCACCCGAACCGCGTCGGGTTGGTCCCAGCCTTGCGCCGCCAAACTCATATCGTCAGCGTACCCCATGGCCTCACGAGGATCGAGGCGGGCGCTTCTTCTTGCCCGACCCGCCCTTCGTCACACCGAAGGAGACTTTCTTCTGCGGACGTGCCCCTGGTGTGGTGGCGCGGGCTTGGGCTTTTCCAGCCTCGTCGAGGATGGCTGCCGGATTCTGTCTGGTCGTACGCGCCGACGTCGCTGAGTTGGTCTGGCTCGACGCGGGCGGGCTGGCAGCCGACGACTGGTCATGGTCGAGCGCCACCGATGGATTCGTCGGCCGCACGGTGGCTTCCAGTGACGTCGGTTGTGGCGAGGACGCCCGGTTCTTGGCCGTGGCGCGTGGCCGGGATCCAGCGGATTTGTTGGCACGGCCGCGGGTCGTCTTCTCGGTCGGCTCGACTGTTGGCTCTGCAGTGGCGCGCCCAACAGGGTTGGTCCGGCAGGCGCGCACCTTGGAAGGTGGGATTCGGCTCGAACCGCGACCATGGGAGCCTTCGCGACCGGTTTTGGCCGGCTTGGCTCCAGTCCGAGACCGGGTGTGGCCGGCCTTGTCCTTCGTCTGAACGGCGGTGGCTTCGTCAGCGGAGTTTTTCGCGCCTTGGTCGCTTCCGGAGCTGTCTGGGGCTTTGTCGGCGGATCGATCGCCGTCACCATGGGTTGTGTCGGTGGCTTTGGCGTCAGCCTTGTCAGTCGAGCCGTCTTCGCCCGCTCCAGAGCTGTCAGGCGGATCATCGGTCTTGGGAGCGGAGCCGTGCGCATCCTCGCCCGGCTCGCCGCTGGCTTCGCTCCTGCGGTGCTGCGCGTCGGCCTCGTCTGTCCCGCCGTCGTCTGCTTCCAGCGTGCCGGTCTGATCATCGGCCTTGCCGTCTTGCGACCCCTGCTCCGCTTCGTCACCGTCCGTACCCTGGCCGTGCCCCTCGCCCGTGTCCGGGTCTTGGAGGTTCGGCGCGGTCGAGTCATCGGCGGCTGCGCCATCTTCGGCCGTGTCGTTGGACGCCTGCGCAGCGGGGGCGACCTGGTCGGAGTCGATCACCTTGTCGGTCACGGCGTCGTTCGCCACCGCGTGGTCGCCGCGTCGGGTCGGATCGAGTCGGATCTGTGCCTCGGTCCCAGTCCAGGTGGCCCCACCCATGGCGGTGGCGAGTCGATGCTGGCGGGTCCGGGGCACGGGCAAGAAGAACAGGTTGGCCAAAGCCCAGAAGGCCATGCCCAGCGCGACGACACCGACGACGAAGGTGACCGCCACTACGATCGCATGACGGGAGGATCCCGGTCCGAGGTTGGAATACCCCCAGGCGATGTCGATGCCCAAGATCGCCAGATCGGTGGCGATGACCGCCAGCGGGATCAAGGTCAGGTCACGGATGGTTCGGCGACGAAAGAATCGGTCGTAGCGGACGAAGCCGGTGGTCGGGCGGTATATCGGTCGTCGCAACGTCATGAGCGCTCCCAGTCCCGCGAATAGGAGCAGCACGGGCAACGTCCACAGCAGTGGGGTGGTGTAGTACGAGCCGGGGAACGGTCGGATCACTCCCCAATCGAAGTACCCGTCCAACACCCAGGAGTCCACGTGGCTGCGCTGGTCGATGTTGGCCTCCGAACGGGCCCATCCGACGGCGAACAACAGCGCGGCCAGCCCCATGACGAGGAACACCGCCGGTTTGATCGGCAGACAGGAGCGGACCGACGCCCGCCGAGGAACACCATCGGGGGTCGTGCCTCCCAGAACCAGGCGGTCGGTTGCGGTGAAACCGATGATCGCGAGCAGCCCCCACAAACTGGGGGCGAGCAGCACGCCGCGTTGATCTGGCACCCCGACGGCCAACCAGATCGCGGGAATGGCGGCGATGACACAGATGCTCGCTCGGGCGAATCCGATGATGGTCTCGCTACGTCGCATCCCCGCAGAGAATCTGACGGCTTTGAGGCGTACGCGCAGACGGTGGAAACGAAGACCCATGCCGAAGAACACCAGAATGAAAAGCAGCGCTATGGCCGCCCAGACCCACAAGGTGAGAAGAGTCGTCGGCGTCATGGACTGCCCCTCCCTCCTTCGAGTAGTGTAATCGAGTATCGACTGATACGCGGAATCACCGCATCATG
Organism: Propionibacteriaceae bacterium; assembly: GCA_031285845.1. Taxonomy (GTDB): domain Bacteria; phylum Actinomycetota; class Actinomycetes; order Propionibacteriales; family Propionibacteriaceae; genus WQYJ01. The sequence continues at coordinate 6,543 of JAITVK010000021.1, read as the reverse complement.
ACCACTTGTGTGTTGGCGACCAGGTCGTACCCGGCCCGCCGGTCAGGCCGTACGTACGCCGCCGCGATCGAGACGATGGCGATGGTCACGATCACCGCTACCCCCGGCAGCGCCCACGGTTGAGCCGTCTGCGGATCGTCGGCGACGAGCAGCAGAATGTGAGCCAACCCCCAGGGCAGCAGTTGTGCGACGACGCGGATGGCGCAGCGCAGACTCGATGGGGCCTCGTCAGTTCCGATGACCACCACCCGCAACCCTTCGATCCGTTTGCCGATCGTCGTGCCCGTGGTCGCCTCTTGACGCCACCACCACACCCCGATCGGAGTTTCGATGAACGCCAGAGCCAACGCCATGGCGACCCACGACGGCAGCGGTGTGCTGACCAGGGGGAAGACCACGGCGATGATCATTCCCAAAACGACCACGTAGACGGCGACGATCCCCAAATCGATCAACCCAGCCAACGTTCGCCGCTTTCGTCCTGCGGGAGTCGGTGGTGTGTCAGCGAACATCGGTGGGCGCCTTTCGTTGAATCACATGGCTTGTGGGGCGGCGATTCCGAGTAGATCCAATCCTTCGGCGAGAACCTGCTGGGTCGCGCGGCACAGCACCAGGCGCGATCGACGCACCTCGGGCTCGGCTTTTCGGACCGGGCATTGCTCATAAAAGCCCGACAGATGGGTGGCCAGGCTGTAGAGGTAACCGCAAAGTTTGTGCGGAGTCAACGCGCTGGCGACTTCGGCCACGACCGCTGGGAATCCGATCAGTTCCAGGGCGAGCGACTGTTCGGCTGGCTGTTTGAGTGCGCTGATCGTGGCGGTCGCGTCGTCGATGACATCACCTTCGGCTTCGGCCAGTCGCAAGATGCGTGAGACCCTGGCGTGGGCGTATTGGAGGTACGGCCCGGTGTCCCCGGTGGTGGCGGTCATCCGGGTGGCGTCGAAGACGTAGTCCTTCTGCAATTGGGTCGACAGGTCGGCGTACTTGATGGCGGCCAGGGCCACTTCGGGGCTGGCCTGGGCTTCGGCCTGGTCCAACAGGTCGTCCAGATGGACCGCTGTGCCCTCGCGAGTCTTGAACGGGGTTCCGTCGGGGCCGAGCACCGCGCCGAACCCGACGTGAGTGGCCTCGACGTCGTCGGGCAGATATCCGGCCAACCGGGCCACGGCGAACAGCTTCATGAAATGGTCATGTTGGCGCGCGTCGGTGACGTAGATCAGCCGTTTGGCTCCCAGATCGTCGACTCGATGCCTCAACGCAGCCACGTCTGTCACGTCGTAGCCGTAGCCGCCGGCCGAGTTGCGCAGGATCGCCGGAGCGTCGAACCCGGGGACGAAGACCACCAACGCCCCGGAATCCATCACGGCGATGCCTCGATCGGCCAGGTCGTCGCAGATGGCTTGCAGCATGGAGTTGTAACTCGACTCTGCGGCCACGTCTTCGTCGGTCAACAGGACACCCAACCGGGCGTACGTCTGGGCGAATCCGTCGGCGGAGATCTCCAGCAGTCGGCGCCAGATCGCCATCGTGGCCTCGTCGCCCGCCTGGAGCGCGACCACCCGGGCGCGGGCCCGATCGGCGAACTGCTCGTCCTGGTTCAGGTGACTGTTCGCTCGCAGGTACAACTGCTCAGCTCCAGCCAAATCGAGTGCGTCCAGATCGAGGTCCTCGTCGAAGATCTGTTCGATCAACATCCCGAACTGTCGCCCCCAGTCACCGACGTGATTCTGTGGGATCACGGTGTCGCCGACCGCTTTGAGGACTCGAGCGAAGCAGTCGCCGATGATGGTTGAGCGCAAATGGCCGACGTGCATCTGCTTGGCGACGTTGGGACTGGAATAGTCGATCACCACGACCGTGGGGTGGGCGGTCTGCTCGACGCCGTGATGGCTGTCACGAAGCTGCTCGGTGACAGCTTGGGCCAACACGTCGGGCCTCAGCCGAATGTTGATGAACCCGGGCCCGGCGATCTCCAGGGGCTCGCAGAGATCCGACAGGTCAAGCGCGGCGACCAGTTCGGTCGCGACCTCGCGAGGTTTGCGTCCCTGCTCGGCGCCCAATCGCAGCGCCACGTTGCATTGGAAGTGGCCGAATTGGGGTTTGGTCGCTGGACGCAACTCCGGGTCGACCCCGGCCACGGCGTGAATTCGAGACGCGAGAATCTCAGTCAAGGATGCCATGGACTCATTCTTCCATGTTCATCGGATTCAACCGCGTCGGTCGCCGCGGTCGTCGCGCGCCGACCACACTCCACCGCTGCCGTGACGGTTCGCCACCACTCCACCGCTCGTACGCCCTCGGAGCCTTCGGCGTGATGTGACACACTGGTACCCATGTCTTTCCCCGAATTCTTGATCGCCTCACCCACCTCGTACCATGCCAGCGCCACAGCGGCGCGGATGCTGAGCGACCAAGGTTTCCGCGCGCAGAACGAGGCCGATGGCTGGGACGGCTCGCCTGGCGGGCACTTCATCGTCCGCGAAGGCGCGATCATCGCCTACCGTCTGCCGGCCGAGCCCACCGGGCGACCACGGTTCCACATCGTGGGCACTCACACCGATTCGCCCAGCCTCAAACTCAAACCCCATCCGGAGCACGAGTCCGCCAGGTGGGCCCAGGCTGGGATGGAGATCTACGGCGGCCCGCTGCTCAACTCTTGGCTTGATCGCGAGTTCGGGCTGGCCGGGCGAGTGGTGACCCGCGACGGGTCCCAGCGTCTGATCCAGACAGGGGCCTGGCTGCGCATCCCCCAGTTGGCTCCGCATCTGGATCGCAGCGTCAACGACAACCTCCACCTCGACCAGCAGCGCCACATGATGCCGGTCTACGCGCTAGCTAGCCAAGACGTTGACCTGATGACAGCGATCGCTGGGGTGGCTTCATGTGAGGTCGACGACATCGTCGGTCATGACCTGTTCGCCTACATCACCCAGCCACCTGAGATCTTCGGCCTGGGTTCAGACTTCTTGGCCAGTGGTCGGTTGGACAACCTGTCCAGCGTCTACCCGGGGCTGATCGCGATGATGAACGTCGATCCGGCACCAGGAGTGATCCCGGTCCTGGCCTGTTTCGATCATGAGGAGGTCGGATCGCAGACTCGAACTGGGGCGGCCGGTCCCTTCCTCGACGATGTCTTGACCCGCATCGGCTTGGGACTGGGATGGAGCGCCGACGAGGTCTTCCAAGTGCGTGCCCGCTCCCAGGTCGTCTCCGCTGACGCCGGTCATTCGGTCCATCCGAACTACCCTCAGATGTACGATCCCGACGAGCGACCCCTGCTCGGGTCAGGGGTGATGCTCAAGGTCAATGCTCGGCAGCGCTACAGCACGGACGGGCCCGGCGAGGCGACGTGGCTGCGAGCCTGCGCGCAGGCCGGTGTGGCCTGTCAGAGCTTCGTGTCCAACAATTCGGTCAGTTGTGGTACGACGATCGGACCGATCACGGCCACTCGGCTGGGAATACCCACTGTCGACGTCGGCTTGCCGATCCTGAGCATGCATTCGGCCCGCGAGATGTGCTCCTTGCATGACGTCGACGATTTCGCCGCTGCGCTCGAAGCCTTTCTGACGCTCTGAGCGGTCGGAGGCGGGCCTGGTGATCAGACACCGTTCGGCCAGATCTTCAGTCGGTCAGCCCAGTCGCTCGGTATCATCGGTTCGTCCCGCGACCGTCTGTCGTACTGTCAGGCCGTATTCCCCCGCGACGGTCGCGCGTCAAGTCACGCCGGTATCGGTCGGGAGAACGCGACGATGATGCCGACCACCAGTTGCAGGGGCAGCAGGACCAGCATCGCGACCATGGGCAGGTGCCAGCCGCCCGACCAGGTGTTGAGTAGACCGAATCCCCACGGACCCACGGTGGCGATCGTGTAGCCGATGGTTTGGACGAAGCCTGACAATCCGATCGAACCTCGAGTTGAGCGAGTCTTCAGATTGATCATGGTCATGACGTACGGGAAGAAGCAGTCGCCGAGGCGCGTGAGAATCATCCACACCAGCGTGTGCTCGCCCGGCGACAGCGTCAGGCCGAGGAAGCCGATGGCGTATCCGAGGAAGAAGATCGGAGGCAGAATCCAGGTCCGCCGCATCCGCGTGATGATGAACGGCATGATGAGAGCCCCCGGCAAGGATCCGACGGTGAACGCCGCCAGGTTGAACGCGGCTTCAGCCCCGGATTGGCCGGTGTCGCGTAGCATCGCCGGCAGCCAGGCGAACATCGTGTAGCCGATGATCGAGTTGATGGAGAACACCAGCATCAACGACCAGGCCATCGGTGAGCGCCACAACGGAATGGGCAATTTGGGCGGTCGTACGACTGGGGTACGAGGGTCCAGCCGGCGTTTGATCGCAGCCAGACGGGCTCCGGCACGATCGGAGGAGAACACGACCGCGATCCACGGGATCACACCGAGGACGCCAACCGCCGCCCAGATTCCCATCGAGAATCGCCAACCGGTCGCCAGTGCGATGTTCAGGATGAACAGCGGAGGCAATGAGGTCGAGAGGGTGGCGAAAGTGGTGTAAAGGGCGGTGACCAGTCCGAGGCGATCAGGGAAGTACTTCTTGATCAGCGGCGGCGTGATGATGTTGCCGATGCCCGCTCCGGCCAGCGATGGAACCGTCCACCACAGAAACTCGCTCGGGCTGGTCGCCAACGCTCTGGCCGCCTCGCCGATCGACGTGATCACCAAGGAGGCGATCATCATCGCTTCCAAACCGTAGCGACGGCCCAACGCTGGCGAGATTGCGCCGAAGGCGGCGAAACACAGCGGCGCGGCCAATCCGATGAGGCCCTCATCACTCGTTGTCAGCGGCAGTTCGCCCAAGATCAGGTCGGTGATCGGGGAGACCACCGCCACCATCAGACGGGCGTTGAGCGCGACGAGAATGATGCCCGCCAACACGACGATCCGACCGCGCCAGGCCGACACGGTCGGCTGTGTCGTTTCGGCCGGCGGACTGGTTGGGTTCTCGGTGTGCGACGTCGAGGACAAGGTGCTCAGGTCGGTCATAGTGCCCGTCATTGTGTCGGGTACGCGCTGGGGGACAGGTCGTACGTGAAAATCGATGAGGAAGTGGCGGTCGACCCCACCACGACCGAACTCCCAGCGCGAAATCCTACTCCACCGCGACCGGAGCCTGCCCCTGACGCTCTGTTGCCGAGGTGACCGATGCTCGCCGCCGCTCCACTTCGACCAGGCCTGTCGCGGTTCGTTGAGGCGGCGGTTCCTGATCGTTGGCGGCGCGCCCGATCACCAGAGCAGTCCGCCGATTAGAGCGCCGGTGATCAGCCAGGGACCGAAGGCGAACTGGCGCTCGCGCGTGACCAGGGAGTACGCGATGGCCATGACGCAGGCCAGCATCATCGCGGCGATGACGGCCGTGGTCGAGTCGAGCGCCAGCCACCAAGCGCAGGTCATCGCCAGTTTGACATCGCCCAATCCGAGGCCTCCCCGGCTCACCAGGTGGATCAGGAAGAAGCCCGCTCCGCAACCGATTGCGGCCAGGACCCCGGTCAGACCGGCTGTCGGGTTGCCCCAGATGTGGAGGATCCCCGCGATGATCACGAGCCCCGCCAAGAGCACCTGGACCCGGTCGGGCAATCGTTGGACGTCCAGATCGACCGCCGCCAGCCAGGCGCCGACGCTGGCGAAGGCTAGCCAGCCGGCCAGGCGCGCCCAGTCGTCGAGTCCGGCCGAGGCGGCCAGCGGTACCCGCCACACCACCAGCGCCCATGCCGCGGCCACCGCCACCGGGATCCACCAGCGTGTCGGGCGCGGGAGTTGGGTCTCATCCACCTGGGCTGGCTCCGATTCGGAATCTGCCGTCTGGGACGGCGCGGCCGTTGTGGTCCGACAGGGACCCGTCGCGGCGGTGTCGTCGGGATTGATGGCGAGGTCGATGGCGGGGAGGTTCTGCGGTGTGGTCGCCGCGGTCGGGTTCAGACGAACGGTCGTTGACGTCGGGACACTGCCAACGAGGTCAGGGATGCCCGCGTTCGGCTCATCTGTGGTCGGTGACGGCGTTTGTCCGCGCCGCGTGGTCGTCGGCCCCGTTCGCCGGTAGCTCAGGCGTGACAGATCGTGGGAGATGAAGCACCCGACGATGAGACCGCCGATCGCGGCGACGAGAATCCACATGAGCCACTCCTGTCCACGTCAGCGTCTTGCAGACGCCGTTGAGTTCCAGTCTGGTCAAGCCGAGGTGGGTGGGGGGAGTTATCCACAACGAAAAGAAAACATATGCGTCGTGAGGGATGATGTGACTCATGGCGAGTCGAAGGAACGAGGTCGTTGACCTCTCAGCGCGCCCAGAGGGACTTGAACCCCCAACCTTCTGATCCGTAGTCAGATGCTCTATCCATTAAGCTATGGGCGCATGCGGCTGAAACATTCTACTGCGTCAGTCCGCGCGAAGCCAACTCATCGACGTGCCTCAGTTTGTTTGAGCGGGTGGTGGGGTGTGGTGCCTCAGATAGTTTGAGCGCGTAGCCCTTCGGGGTTCAGGCTTGCTTGTCGTGAGAGAAGGCAAGATCGATATGGCT
>JAITVK010000002.1 GCA_031285845.1 Propionibacteriaceae bacterium | reverse complement strand
CCATGCCAGCAGGTGCGAAATCGACCGGGTTCAGCGTCCACCACTTGGGTGCACGCCGCGCTCATTGTCGTACGCTGGCGTTTAGCTGAATAGTCGACCACTATCAGTATCATCAGTGGCGCCCGATCCAACTCCCCAAAACAGCCCCGCGCACATCAACTCGCACCCGTTCGAGTTATCAGAGCAATTCTACCCGGGCAACACCCAACGGGCAAGGCACATTGCAGCCCGTGACATCGAGGAACCCCCGGTTGTCTCCCCTCAGACATCATCGCCGTCACTCCCCGAAGGATCAGAACCCATGGTTTCACAATGCCCCGCCTGACCCTCAACCGGCGTGCGGGCCAACTGCGTGGGCTGACCTATCTGACTTCGTCGAACACGTGCCAACACAGGTCGCTCCGCAGTCGTTGGTCGTCGAACACCAACTCGCGAATCGGCTCGGGCAGTCGCCGACGCTGCCAGTCGCGCTCGGCGACTCGCGCCGCCTCCCGACCGGTTTTCGGCACGGACTCCATCACTGCACGGATCGCGTACGCCGCCGCGCCCAACTCGTGCGCCGCGACGTGGGCTACCACCGCGGCTTGACCGGCGGCCAACGTGGCCAGCCTTGCCGCCTCGGACACCCCCTTCACCTCGCGAGCAGCAGTCTGAGCGGCCCCGGCGAGTCCCTTGGCCTCAGTCATCGTCACCGCTCCGGCGACCCACCTGCGAGCCGCCTCGATCGCCTGGCGTGGGCGCTGGTCAGCTGGTCGTACGCTCTCGAACACCGACACCACATGCTCAGCACAGTCAGCCGCCCACAACGCCAACAGGTGATGACTTTCATCGGTCAACGCACCGCCGCGCCTGATGGTGATGAATCTTGGGTCACGAATCGCCGGCAGAATCATCGCCACCTCGCGTGATCACGTACGCCCCACCGATTCGTTCGATCAGCGCCGCCTGATAGCCCGCCATGGCCGCTTCACGATCTCGTCCAAGACGCTCGAACGTGGCCACCTCGTCACGCCGGGCCGCGATCTCGGAACGTACGATCCGATCGACCTCGGCATCGGACAACACACGCCGGGCCACCTCCGTGTGGCCGTACGGCTGCGCACCGGCGATGTGCTGGCTGGGCGCGTCCAGCGCGGAGCCTTCCCGATCGTTGGTGGTGTGTTGTCCGGACGCGGAACTTCCGCCCAGACCCGCCTGAGCAGCGTCGTCGAGCGGCACAGCGCAGGCGTTCTCCAACTCCGCCATCACCGACCGGATCGCCGCGATTCCCGCCGGATCCTTCTGTCGGATCAACCCCGTCAATTCAGCCCGGGCCGCCGCCATCACCTCGTCGTACCGCGTCATCATCATGTTCCCCCATCAGAATCTGGTCCTCAACCCAGCATCACACATCGGCGTACGGATCACGCAACCCGATCACCGTGTCGCCACCAATCGACCACCCCGGTGAACCAGAATCGTCCCCAACTTGGTGACTCGGCAGGATAAGGGGTCGTCCACCAGACTCATATCATCAGGCGATGAGCTTGGCGATGATCACCATGTTATTGACGGCGCGACCGCCTTCAGGGCGAACAGCGCAGGTGATGACGATCAGACGGCCGGGGTCGTTGGTCCACAGCTCGGCGTCCTCAGCCAGCTTCTTCTTGTCGACGATTCGAACTTCGACGAACTCGTACTGTCGGCCATTGGCTTTGATGATGTCGCCGGGCTTGAGGGTGGTCTGTCCGAAGGTCTGCAGATAGTTGCCCGGCGCGCGACCGCCGAACAATGAATGTGTCGCGATGTAGACCGTGCCCTGATCGGCCTGGTCAAGACTGACCCCGTGGTTTCGTACGACAAAAGCGCCGGTGAAATCGGGTGGATTGATGTCCCCCTCGACTGCGTTGATCGACCCCAGAGGCACATCCAGATCCACGCTGGGAACAACGAAACCGTCGCCACCATCATCGACGACCATCTGGATTTGTTCGAGGATCTCTGACGACGTCGCCTGCGGTTCGTCGGGAATCACCAGATTGTTGTCCATGTCCCGGACTTGGCCGGGCTCGTCCAACATCGACGGCCACAAAGATGGCGCGGCGAAGGTGAGGCCAGCCACAATCAGCAGGACCGACACGATGGTCCACAACACAGGATGGCCGCGACGTTTCGGCTCATCAGCGCCCGGAACATCAGCAGAACGCCGCGCCACGTCTGGATTCGACATGATCCCCCCGATCAGCCTCGCAGTGACGCGATAATGCTACTACTCGGCGATCGCGATCAACACCCTCCTTCGCAACGCCCACCATCTCCGCGTCGCAGGTGGACGACCTATCTCGTACGCAGCGATGGCCTCTCGACGAAGAAGTAATGAGACGCATGATGAGATCGGACAGCCGGGTCCGACCTGATGGCGTATCAATAGACGAATGAGGACAGGCAGTTTGGAGCGCGACTTCACTGGGCGGCAGGTGCTGACCCGCCGTCAGGAGATCGTCAAAGCCGTGTGGTTCACCGCGTTCGAACTGAGCGCAGGGGTGATCCAGATTGTCGTGTTCAGCCTGCTGGCCGAGGGGCTCGAACTGCCCTACTGGATGTCGTACCTGACCGCTCTGATCGCCTCAGTGACGTGGAGTTTCACCGCCAATCGTCGGTTCACGTTCAAATCGGTGAGCAACATTCCTGTGGCGATGGCGAAGGTCGGGCTGTATTACGCCGTGTTCGCGCCGCTGTCGACCTGGTGGGGCGCTCGACTAGCCGAACAACCCTGGGCGATCGGCGTCACGGCCCAGCATTACACCATCCTCATCGCCACCATGGTGGTCAATCTGGTCACCGAGTTTCTGGTCTACCGCTTCCTCGTCTACCCTCGCTCGATCAACACCTCCGCCGCCGGCATCCAAGAGCAGCGACGCGTCCAAGCCGAGGGTGCACGCTGACCATGAGCACTGCGCGTTGCTAAGATAGCACCGTGGATGTCACTGGCTGGCCTCGCGGTCCAGCCCTACGTCGATCATGCCTGCGTCGATCATGGAAGAAGAGTCAGATGTATCAAGTACCAGACCAAACCGGCCGCCGTGTGATCGTCACTGGGGCGAATAGCGGCACAGGCAAGGAATCAGCCAAGCGCCTAGCCGCGGCAGGGGCGAGCGTGATCATGGCGGTTCGATCACCCGACAAGGGGGAGACCGCCCGGGCGGAGATCGAAGCGAGTGTGACAGGAGCCCGTTTGGAGGTACGGCGAGTCGATTTGGCCGATCTGGCGAGCGTGCGAGAATTCGCCGAGGGGATTCTTTCCGACGGTGAACCCCTCCACACGCTGGTCAACAATGCCGGGGTGATGGCCCCGCCGGAGCGCTTGGAGACGACCGATGGATTCGAACTCCAATTCGGGAGCAATTTCCTGGGTCCGTTTCTGCTGACCAGCCTCCTGATCCCGGCGTTGGTCGAGTCGGGCGCTGGACGAATCGCCACGATGTCCAGCGGGGTCGCCAACTGGGGCAGCATCCATTTCGCTGATCTGCAGTGGCGTCTTCATTACAACCCCTGGGCCGCGTACGCACAATCGAAATTGGCGGACATGCTGATGGGGATGCACATTGCGAGGATCGCCACCGCGAAACGGTGGCCGCTGACATCGACGATCGCTCACCCTGGATACACCCGAACCAACCTTCAAACTGCTGGAGCGAACCTCGTCCGACGTCCCGAAGACGCCCGCCAGCCAGCGACTCACACGCTCCTGCCGTCACAGTCGGCTGAGCAAGGCGCTGAGCCCCTGCTGTTCGCCACAGCGGCTCCCGGCGTCGAACAAGGGGCGTACTACGGCCCACAGGGCGGCTTGACTGGCCCAACCAAACGAGTGACGCTGCCACGCAGCGCCCGGCGCGGTCCTGACTATGCCGCGTCCTTATGGGCAGTGGCTCGACAGTTGACGCAGTCCCCCGCCATCATGCGGTGACGCCCTACGGGATCGTACGGCGACACATGCGCTCACCCGACCCGTCGGTCAAGCTCGATGATTCGATGACGACCTCATATCTTGTGATGGGGGCTCCACTGTGGGTCTTGACGGTTGATGTGGACACGGCAGCCGAGAATTTGACCAACGATCTTCTCAGTGTGTTCACCCAACTCAATGACCTCATCGACGCCAGAGCAGAAGTCGTACGCCAAATCGCTGACGCCATGACGCGCGCGGACGCCGACCTGGCCAAAGCGGTCCCGTCATGATCACCTCCCCGGAGTGCTCCCCGAGCCGCGAGCAGTCAGCCGACGAGTTCCTACGGACCATCAGGCAGACGCGCGAACACGCCGACACCCTGCGTCAACGTCTGGTCGCGCACGACGATCGGATACAACCGGCCGTCAGCATGATCTTGGCCGGATGGAGCGGGCCGGGAAGCACCAACGTCGCCCGCATGATCGACATCACGAGTCAGACGCTCCACAGCAGTCACGCCGCTCAGGCGCGCTGGTTGGACGAGGAAGCCGACGAGCTGACGCGCGAGCAACGTCTGCGCGAAGACGAGTCGGACGCAGATCGGGGCAGCGCTGCGGGAGGTCGACGATGGGATTGATCTGGAATCGGAGCGAATCTGAAGCGTTCCAGTCGAGACTGGCAGCCAACCTCACCACCTGGGATCACGCCCTCAACCTGTGGAAAGCCCGCCTGTCGAGCCTCGAAACGCGCCTCGGATTCGGTCCTAGTGTCGAGCTGAGCGGGCAGGCCTAGAATGCGACCAAGACCCTCTTCGTCGGGCGGATCCTGCCCATCGTCGAGACCAGCCTGCGCGCCTGCCAATGGACGCGGCTCCACCTAGGCGAATACGCCAGAGCCGAAGCTCAGCTGGCCACTGATTGCGATGAGCTCAACGAGGATCTTCTGCGGACCGCCGTCGACACACTCGACGAACAGATCTTCGACATGACGCACTGGTGGATCATCCCCACCCCGGCGTACGACAATGACGCCATCGTCGCCATGATCGATGAGTATTTCCCCAACCGCAACCCGAGAGAAATCAGGCGCTTGGCCGAGCGGATGAATGCCACAGGCTGTGTGCACATCGGAGACATCAACTCTCTGTTCTCCTATTTCGACGGTCGCCCCGACGAGTTCGAGGATAAGTTCGGCTACCTGTTGTATCGGCCCGATGGAACACTGAACTACGACCTCATGTTCGCCGATTTCTGGTGCTACACGCAGCGCCAAAACCCCGGCGTCCCCGAAACCTCCATGCCGCTGGCCCAATACGCCGAACACTGCGCCGGCATCACCCTCAACTACCTCTTCATCCGCAACCCCCTCTACATCGAACGCCTCACCCTCGAACACATCACCACCTTCCTCAAGCACGCCAACGACCCCACCTACACCACCAACCCCGACCTCAACCAAATCGTCACCGACACCTGGCCCACTATCACCAAATTCTCGACATCAGCGACCAAGTCACCCCCGGCTACGACGGAGGCGGCGAACGGTTCTGCAACGACTCCATCAACGTCACTCTCAACTGCACCAACTCTGACGACGAATTCGACGACCAGGGAAACGCCACCAGCCTCTATAAAGGAGCGCCTACAGTACGTTGAAGTCACGGTAGCCGACGCCGTACGGGAATCCCTAAAGCGACACAGGCCAGGACACACCTACCTCTTCGTCAACACCACCTAGACACTCGACCAGTGAACCGGGGAGGGCCCGAGATGAATGCGGTTCACTGACATCCAATTGACCTTTCAGTACCTGACCTCGCCTGGCTCCGAAATGAATTTGGAGAACGCCGCGTAGCAGCTGTCCTGGAAGTGGCGGAAGGTGTTCCGCAGGTGACCCGGCACGGACCCCTACTCAGCCAGTCCTCGATAGTAGAACTGTTCATCCTTGTCGAGGACGATGAACGGCAAGATCCCTTTAGACAGACACTGCTCGAACATGATGATGCGTCCCGAAGAGCGATGGTCGCCGCCTCAACGTCCTTAGAGTCGGTCGTCGCGTGCAGATCCACCCCGTACACTCGCCTCTTCCATCCGCCAACAGCAAACCACTGCTTGTCGGCATCCGATGTGCCAGTCTTCAGAATGGCGTGGTAGCGCTGGCCCCGATCAGCAGTCAGAGGCGTCCTGGCTGCGTCAAACATGGCGTCGAACATCCGGAAATGGTTCATCGTCTCGACGACGTCATCCACTCGCACAGCCCCCGAGACCGGGTGTGCCTCTAGATGAAGCGCGTCTACTCCAGGCTCAACTCACTGATCTGGCTCAATTGCCCTCCTCAGCGTCAAGATCAGCGAAAGTGCAGGATCGGTGAGCGGAGATTCCTCAATCTGACCGGGTTAGGCCGCTCAAGCGAGGTTGAAGAGTACCAACGCAGCGAAAAGAATCACCAGGGGGCCAAGAACGGAGACTCCCACCGTCGTACGCCGACCTCGGCACATCCACAAAACGAATTGCAGCACCACCTGTCCCGGAATGGAGTCAGGAAGCCGTGCATCACGCCGCTCGAGCCAGGCAGATATGGCTACCCGCTTCGCCTCGTCGGGCGTGCGCGCCACATCGAGACCGCTCATCAGAACCATGACCCAGGCGACAACCCCTGCGATCACACCGACTATGGGCCAGACAAACCCGCCCAGTACGGCGAAGAGATCTGCGTCCCAGGCGCTGGCGGGAGCCGCATTGAACACAACACCAAGGAAGCTACCCCAGGCGGAGCCCGCGAAGAACACGAACACCGCGAGGACGATTCTCGCCGTTTGCCAAAGCCTCTTGAGCAGCGCACGACTCTCAGAGACCGGTTGAGGTGGCCTAATGCACCAAGCCATCAACACCACGGCAGCCCAAGCTATAGCAGCGATGAGCAGAGTGAAGGCGAACCACGCTTTCGCAAGAGGTTGACCCGCACTCGAACCAGACCAGCCCACAGCAGCGGTCGCCAACGCCACCGCTAGCCACAAGCCAACGATCGCCCGTCGCAAAAGGACGAACAGCTGCCCGCCTGCGATCTCCACTGCCTGCTCCCCGCTTAGCGCCTCATCGGAACGCGGTTCCCGAACTGGCATCATTTCATTCATAGCGACAGCATAAAGACGACCTCTGACATTTCTGAGAGCCGGTCGCGCTGTTTGCCTGCCATCGGCGCGACCCCGCACGATCTCGCTAACGACGGGATGGGCCCCGGATGTCAACCGCGCCCGGTGAATCCGTATGAAAGTCGCCCACCCGCGACCTGACTTCACTCCGAAAGGCTTTCTCCTAATTCTCGACGCGCGGGAGCTACTTCAACGCCGCGTTCCGGTAGACATACCTCTGGCTGAGCGTCGCAACGTGGGCGCGAGGTCCAACTGTGACAGGATTCTGGCGCCCCTCTCCGGCGATCCTCCCGCGCATCCGATCAATGCAAGCACCGTATTTCATGAGCCCCCGATAAGCTCAGATCATGAGCACGACCGCACACCCAGCCCGGATCACTGTCGATCTCAGTGAAGATGACTATCAGACGCTCGAAGTGGCCGCTGCCATGGCGGGCAGCGGCACCACAATCTCTTCCAACGTGCGTCAGCTCGTCCGAGACTGGCTGGAAGAACGAAAGGATGAGGCTGATCTCGCGCTCATTCGCAGCCGAACAACGACAAGTCCATCCACAACCTCCCATGACGAAGTCATGCGCCGCTTACACCCAGCAAGCGTTAGTAACCTGCGGAGCCCATAGATTCTTCGGCCTCCGCGAGATCCTTTTCATTCCAGAACGCAGAGAATTCAGCCGGAACTTGATACCCCACCGCCGCACCAGGGCCGTCGTAGCACGCCTCCAGTGGGACGATCGAGCTATCGTCGAGCAGACCATCCTCTTTCAGACAGTCAGCGATTCTTGTCGCAGGCATAGTGAAGCGTCGAAGACTATGACCAGCATCCCACCCGAACCACTCAATGATGCTTTGCCGGTCCAAATAGCCATCATCGCCACAAACGGACACTAGCAATATCATGTTAGCTTGATCGTTGCGCCCCTCCCGCCGTAGGCGATTCAGCAACTCCTGAGCCGCGTGCGCCGTCCATGGCTCTTGTTCGGGCTGGAGACTCGTTGCTTGTTGTATAGCTTCATCTGAAACATCGACGCCGACTGTCCGCGCGTATTCAAGGAGCTGATGGGAACTGATAATGGCGAGGTCTACGAATCCGGCAGTACGGGCGTCTTCAATGAGTATCTGGTGTGGTCCGAGATTCAAACCGCCTTCCTTGACTAGCCAGTCCCCCTTCGTCAGGTCGTCAGTGACGACGACGAGCGATTCGCTGTACGCTCCTTGGCGCATCACCTCAGCCCACCACAAATAGTCACCGTAAGGGTTTTCGTCTTTGTCTCCATCACGAAAACCAGGGGCTTCGTGATTCTCGCTCCGCCGAGCCCCCTCAGCGCGATCATTGTCCAGATCTTGTGGATCCGGCATTCGTCCAACATGACCATCCAGAACCGCGGTGAGTCTGTCCAAAGTCGGATCGTGCTTGACGAGATCCTCTGGCCGTAGATCATAATCGCCAAACAGATCCTCGATCTCACCGGCCAGACGCTCAAGAGCCTCATCCAACTGGAGCTCGTCCGCGCGACCCTTCCCGCCGACAGCAGTCCCGCGGTCCCTGCGAGCGTGTGTTATCTGCTCGCTAACTCTCTTGGCGGCAGCGTCAGCTTGATTGAACTCTCTCTCAAGTTCCTCAACCGCTCGTACCAGTTTCTTCTTCTCATCCACCGTCTGGCGGATCACCTGGAAACGGTTTCGGTGGAACTCCTTCACGACCTGATGGGGGATGAAAAGTCGAGTGCCGGGACGACTCGACATTTGCTCGATCACGTCCAAATACTCTTCTCGGGCTGACCTTGAATACGCGTACAAGTGAAGTAACACATTCGCATCAAGAACCAGCAGGGTGCCCTCTGATCTCGCACCGATCTGGTCCGGAGCCTTTCTCTGGTACTGCTCGAATCCAGTCATCAATCCGACGAAGTCCGAGTCAACGCGACTAGCGTTCGACGTGGCGCTCATCCTGTGCCTCCCCCTACTGATTCCTTGACCGACGTCTTCTCCGAACTCGGAGAATCCCGAGCCATCGTCCCGCGCTACCCTCGCGGCACGACGTACCCTTTCTCGCCCATCACCGCGGCTTCTTGCTTCTTGAACAGGCCGAATCTGGGCAGGTACTTGTCCCAATCGATGTGATGCGAATCCAGCTCGGGGCCGTCGATACAGGCGTGTTTGCGAATCATCTTGCCGTCTTCGATGTACGGGACCATGCAGGCGCCGCACATGCCCGTGGCGTCGACCATGATCGAGTTGAGGCTGGCCTCAGTCTCGACCTCGTACCCCTTGGTCAGATCCGACACCCCGCGCATCATCATCGGCGGACCGATCGTGACAACTTTGGCGATGGGCGCGTTGGCGTCGAGCATGTCTTTCAGCGGCGCGGTGACGAAACCTTTGATGCCGAAGCTACCGTCGTCGGTGGTGTAGACGATGTCGAGCAGGTCGCCGTACTGCGCTTTGATCTGGCCGACATAGTCATCCTCGCCCGTCCAAAACATCAGGTCTTCGCGACGGAAACCAGCGATCAGCGTCACGTGGTTGCCGATGGACAGATGCTCACGCATGATCGGGTACACCGGCGGCAGGCCGAGCCCACCGGCGGTGAAGACGACCCGCTGCCCAGCGTCGATCGGAACGACATTCGACGGACGTCCCAGCGGACCGGCAATCCCAGCGAACCGATCTCCGACCTGCATCGTGTTGATCTCGATCGAGGTCGACCCCATCGCCTGGACGACCAACGTGATCGTCCCACGCTCGGCGTCCCAGTCGGCCAGCGTCAGGGGAACCAACTCGCCTTTCGCCCGCGGATCCACCCGGACGAACTGTCCGGCTCGCGCCGACGCCGCAATCACAGGAGCTCGTACGACGAACTCGACGATCCCGACGCTCAAATCGCGACGACCCACGATCACTGGCGCGGTCTGAGCCTCCTCAGTGAACGCCAATGCCCGCGCCACCTGATGGGCGACCGGCTCAGGCGCTGAAGCATCAGCCACGTCGCCGCGCCCGGCGGGGGGGACACCCATCCCCACAGGATCGCCCGACCCGGGCGATCCGAGGACGGATGGGGAGGACCCGCCGAGGCAGGCCCGCGTCGCTTTAGAGGCGTCAGCCCCGTCGCCACCATCCGTACGCCCAACTCCAGAATCGGCCATGATCTGACGGGCGGCCGCCTGGCCGTCACCGGCTGCTCGAATCGCAGTCGAGCCGCCACGGGCGGCGTCGCCGCCAGTGTAGATCCCGTCCAACGAGGTCTCTTGGGTTCCGTCGCGCAACACGATGGTGCCACGACGCGACACCTCCAAACGCGGTTCGGAGTCACGAATGATCGGGTTGGCGGTGTTGCCCAAAGCCATGATGACCAGATCCGCGGCCACCGTCTCCGTACGCCCGGTGGGGTTGGGGCGACGACGCCCGGAGGCGTCCGGCTCGCCGAGCTCCATCACGTCGAGAACAGCCGAGGCTACGAAGTTGCGCTCCCCGCCGACGAATTCGACCGGTGACCGCAGCGGCATCAAGTGGATGCCCTCCTCCAACGCATGTTCCAATTCTTCGACACGAGCAGGCATCTCAGATTGGGTGCGCCGGTAGACGATGGTGACGTCACCACCGAGCCGACGGGCCGTACGAGCGGCGTCCATCGCAGTGTTGCCGCCACCGATGATCAACACCGTCTTGCCCGCGACGTCGGGCAATGGCGTCTCATAGCCGGGAAGGTTGCCGTGCATCAAGTTGACGCGTGTCAGGAATTCGTTGGCGCTCATGACGTTGAGCAGCTCTTCACCTGGAACGTTCAGGAACTGCGGCAATCCCGCGCCTGAGCCGACGAAGATGTGAGCGAACCCGCGATCGCGCAATTCCTGCAACGTGGCAGTCTTGCCGACGACGAAATTGGTGACGAACCGTCCACCGAGCGCGCGGATCTTCTCAACCACGTCATCGATCAGACTGTTCGGCAACCGGAATTCGGGAATGCCGAAGCGCAACACCCCACCCAGTTCATGAAAAGCCTCGAACACCGTCACCGGGTAGCCGGCACGCGCCAACAAGTACGCGTTGATCAGGCCCGATGGCCCTGAACCGACGATCGCGACGGCTGGTTTGTCGGCCACAACCCACGGATCGGCCCGGCCCTGCAGCCTCGCCAACGCTCGACCGGGATGAGCCAGTTTGTCCCATTGCGGCAGAAACCATTCAACCTGCCCGATCGACATCGGATGTTTGTGAATGCAGACGCCTTGGCATTGCAACTCTTGCGGGCAGACACGTCCGGTGACGTCGGGCAGCGGATTGCAGTCTTCGAGCATCTCCAACGCCTGATCGAATTTGCCTTCGCCGATCAGCTTGAACATGGTCGGAATGTGGATCTGCACTGGGCAGCCGCCGACACGCTCATCTTTGCCGTCTTTGCTCTGCAAGAGTTTGCCGAGTTCGCAAGGCTTCTCTGAGCACTGCTTGTCGCGCAGCGCTTCCAACCAGACGAACAACTCGACTTCGCGCAGCGAGTACCCCTGATCCATGTAACCGAGATAACCCTTGTTGACCAGGTCGAAGTCGGCGCTGCGTTCCTCAGGTCGACGGATGTACGGTCCCATGCCCGCTTGGGCCGGCCATGACGCGGACAGGCCCGCGAACATCGGGTATCGCCCCGACAGATGCTCGTCGACTGCGCGCAGGAAGATGCGCTGACGACCGACCGGCAACTGCCACAGGAATCGCATCAACGCGGTCGCGGCGTCACCGCCAGCCAACAGCACGCCCCACAAGCGCTCAGTGAACTCGGCGCCGAGCGAACCACCTTGGGCGAATTCAGCCGCCACGGCGGCCAATCCGTCGCGAATGAGCAGGTCACGAAACGCCCCGGGGTCAGCCGCCAAATGTTGGGCCAGCAGCGCCAACTCAGCCGAACGTACGCCTGTCGCAGCCCCGCCACCATGCTCATCGGAACGGGACTGAAGATGAGAGGCATTGGTCCACGGCCCGACCCCCGCAGCCGCGCCCGGTGGGGGGGTCCCCATCTCCACAGAATCGCCCGACCCGGGCGATCCGAGGACAGATGGGGAAGTCTCGCCGAGGCAGGCCCGCGCCGCTCCGAAGGTTTCCACCTCGTCGACGCCGCGTACGCCGACGCTCGTCTCATTCACTGTCGCTGTCATTGGATGATCTCCGCATCGCACGTGCCCTTGACTCGATCCATCACTGCCTGAAGTTCGGGCGTCACCTCCAAGCCGTCGAGCGCCCCTGGCTTCATCCGGGAGACGTTCTTGGCTTCGCCGTCGACCACGATCGTCGTCGACTCGAAAATGGCGGGCAACTCCTGATAGCAGGTGGCGCAGTCGGTGCACTTCGGCTCATCCTGAGTGGCCAACCAGATCGGCGCGCCAGCTGGTTTCGACCCCAGACCCGTCGCGGAGCTCACCGCGCCGGATGAGGCCGGAGCCGCGGCGTCAGCCGCCGCACTGGCAGCCGCGCCGACCGATGCGGCAGCCGTACTGGTCGGAACAGTTCCACCGGCCCCAGCTCCGAAGCTGGGCAGGGCGACTGAGGCTGAATTGCCCGAGGTGGCCAGTTCAGCCAAAGCGTGAGCGATCTCGTCGATGCCTTGTTCGCGCTCCGTTTGAGCCTCGTCCAGTTGCTCCTGCAGAGCTTTGAGCGCCGCGGCGGCTTCACGCGCGCTCAACTGGGCGTCGCGCCCAGCCAGGAAGCGCAACAACTGCCAGTTGGCTTGACGATCCTCGACCAAGTCGACGATGTGAGCCGACACCGCGATCTTCGCCAGCTTGCCCGCCCCCGTGGTGGTGACGATGTAGGGGGTGCGTCCGACGCGCGCCTCAGGGGTCAACTCGACGAACTCCGCGATCGGGGTCGGTTGAGCGGCGTCGGCGGCCAACCGTCGGAAGTGCTTGGCGAAACGCACCTCACCGTAGGCGAACTCCGCCGGGGTGTATGGCATGGTCATGATCTTGGTGGCGCCAGTCTCATCGACGTACTTCATGTTCAGCGTGGCCCACGGCTGATCGATCTCGGGGTTGCCGTCCAGCGACAACCGCTGCGACACCGTGGATCCGGCGCGGGGGTCATGAACGAACAGCGGCGCCATGCGCGCGCGTACGGCCAACTGCGCCCGCGTGTTCGACTGATCATCGGCGAAGCCCTGCTCGAAACCACACGGGGTGTAGCTGACCAAAACCGAGGATCCGTGGTTGTAGGACATCAGCGACATCGTGGTAGCCAAGAAGTGAGAATGCAGCGCGGTCGAGACCGAGGCGACGAACACCTCCGGATGGAGGAAGGCCAACAGACCCAACTCTTTGCGCCGCTCCGCTTTGCCGTGATGGGCTTTGCCATAACGGGCCAGATCGGCGTTCTGCCCGGTGAACGACGCCATCGAGGCTTGTCCACCGGTGTTCGAATACCCGCCAGTGTCCAAAACGAGCATCTTGACCGGGGTCTGACTGGTCAACACCCGCGAGATCGCGCCGAAGCCGATGTCGTAGGCCGCGCCATCACCAGAAATGGTCATGACCAGCGGCAACCCAGCCAGTTCCTCAGCGGTGAAGTGACGCCACGACAAGGTGGCCAGGGCTTTGTCGTCGACCGCCGGATCATAAGTGTCGTCCAGCTCGAGTCGAGCCATCCGACAGGCTTTGACTTCGTCGAGGTAATGCGACACCACGCCTTCGAACACACCGACCGCGCTGGCTTGCGCGTCTTGGAACAGCGAGTTGAACCACGGCTGGGTGAACGGGTTGGCCGGGAAGGTCGACGCATAGACCGAGGAGCAGCCGGTCGAATTGACGATCACCGAACCGGCAGGGCCTTGGCCGGTCGGACCGGATTCGTACAACCACAGAGCCGACTCCAACTGGTCGATCGTGGCTCGCATCCGCTCGGCCGACGCCGCAGGGGCCGTGGCCGCTTTGGTCGTCAGTTGGTAGATCAGGGATTCCAACTCGCCGATGCGCTGCTGGCGACGCTCTTCGCCCATTTGATGGGTCAGAGCAGTGACCAGGTGGGTCGTCGTGACTTCGCCACAGCCCTTGCAGGCGCCATGCCCGCCAGCCAGAGCGTAGTAGTTGTCATGATCCATCAGGATCCGCTTGGTGTCTCCACCCGGATGGGCCGCGCCCTTCGTGAACCGAGTCGGAGTGTTCGGCAGTTCGGTCAGGCGCTCGTAGGTCGCCTCCATCGACTGACGAAGATCGTCGGTCTGTGTGGCCGAACTCAGCGCCTTCGGTCCGCACACGCTGACGCATTCCAGACAGCCGGTGCACTTCCACGGATCCACCACGACCGAATACATCGCGCCCGATCCGGGGTTGGCCTTCTCCATCTGGTCGAAGATCGGACGGATCCGTGACACCGGGAACTGACCCAGTTGGGCGATGATCGCCTCCAGATGACCTGGGGCGAGGTCGGGCACCACCACGCTGGCAGTGCGTACGGCGCCGGCGAAGTCTTTCGCCTTCGTGTCGTCGAGCAGCGTGGATCGTACCTTGTCAGACCAGGCGTCGATGAACCCGGTCACGTAGGTCTGGGCGGCGGGGGCCAACGAGGACGTACGAATCGCCAACCCGATCAGGTCGGAAATCTCATGCGCCTGGTTCGGAATGGCCGAATCAGGACAGGCGATGGCGCATTCGAGGCAGGCGGTGCACTTGGTGACATCGAACACCGGGACCTGGAGCCGGAAAATACCCTTGTTCTTGCCCGCGCCAGTTCCGACGGGAATGAAAGCGCCCGTGCCCGGCAGGACCGGAGCGGAATCGACCCAGCCTTCCCGGAACGACCGACCCAGGATGTCGTCGAAGTAGGTCTGATCGAACAGACCGGCCGGGGCGGAGTCGGCGCGCGGAACGAGCCTGGTGGTCAGCGCCGGGCTGGCCTGCGTCGTCGCCAGCGCCGGGGTGTCACCGAATTCGGGCTGGGTGTAGTCGACGACCGCCGTGGCGGCGATCCCGTCGGCGATGACCGCCATGTTGGCGTCCACCACCGCCGTTCCTTTGGAACCGAACTTTTTGGTGATCTCGTGACGAACCAGCTCGTGAACCTTCGCCTGATCCGCGCCGCGCGCGATCCGGTCGACATGGGCGATGATCGCGCCGATGAACGCGATGCCCATCATCCGGGTCTCCAAGTTGGGCGTGGGAGCGTGCTTCTTCGCGACGGCGAAAGCGTCGATCACGAGGAAGCGAATCTTCTTGTCGCGAATCTCTTGCCGAGCGTAGGCGGGCAGCGCCTGCCAGGTGTCGACCGCGGTCTTGTCGGATTGGAGGACGAAAGTCCCGCCTTCGACTAAACCGCGCAGTGGACGGTCATGGTCGAAAACTTTGTGGTCGGGCGACACGACCACTTCGACGTCTTCCAGGGTCGCGTTGGTGAACAGGACAGGCTCCGGCGACAACGTGATGTAGAAATTCGTCGCCGCGCCCGACTTCTCCGAACCGTACTTCGGGGCCGACTTGGAATGCAGCGACAGCATCGAACTGAGCATGTCGGTCAGCAGCTTGCCGGTCGCGACTGTGCCATAGCCACCGACCGAATGGAAGCGAATCCGCAGCGCGTCGCTGGGCAACAATCCCGGCGGGTTGGCCCCGACCGGCAAAGCCATGTCGACAGTTTCGGGGTACGCCTGACGCATCCGGTCTTGAATGTCGATCAGGTTGGCGCCGACCGGGTTCTTGACGAAGAACTGGGAACCAACGTAGACGAGCGGAGCTGCTCCGCCATCGGCCATGTTTTTCACCACCGCGATCAGGTCGCGCGGCTGAACATCATGAGATCCCAGTCCGAAGATCGCCGTCGTCAGTGTCACATCGGCCGCGCTGAGGCCAGCCTCGAACAGCGCCTGCTTGACGCCACGGGCCAGCGCGGTGTCTTCAGAACGCTCCAACACTGTGACCCGTTTGGCGCCTTTCAGCGCCTCGACCAATTCCTCATCCGGGAACGGTTGCATCAGTTTGACCGACACGACCGCCACTTTGAGGCCTTGACTGGCGAAGTACGGCAACAGCGCGCGTACGTCATCGGTGATCGAGCCGAGCCCGACCACCACCAGGTCGGCGTCTTTGACGCCATAACGCTGCACCGGAGCGTACTCACGCCCGGTCAGCTCGGCGTATTCACGCATCGCCTGACGGATCAGACCGGGAACGGCGGCGGCGAAGTGGGTCCGGTGATCGGCCGAGCCAGCCTGAAAATCGGGTTGGTTCTGCACCCCACCGGACAGGCCCGGATTGTGGGGATCGACGATCGCGGGAACCAACTGGCGGGTGCCTTTGGACCAAGCGCCTTTCCAAGCCCGCCGCCATGCGCCTCGCAGCGCGGCCGGGAGATGGTCGGCCACCGAGTCGGCCAAGGCAGCGGCGTCATCAGCTTCGATCTGATCGGCATGGTCGGCCAGGTGCTCGGCGATCAGGCGACGATCTTCACCGGGAATCGTGTCGGCATGGGCGGCAAGCCAACCGGTCAGATAGGCGACGCGGCCTTTGGCTCCGAAGAGAATCTCTTGGGCGACAGTCGGGCAGGGGATTCGTCCGGCCGGGTCGCCGAGATAGGCCTTGAGCAGCTCTGGCTCAGGCAGCATGACTTCGCTCATGACATGGCTGGTGGCGAAGCCGTCGAAGGCGTTGGCCACCGGGATCAGCGACAACGAGCTCGTCCGATAGGCGATCGCCGCCAAGTCGGCGGCTTCTTGCGGATTGGATCCGAACAGGACGGTGTATCCGGCGGGCAACAGCGAGTAGATGTCGTCGTGACCAGCCATGACGTTCAGCGAGTGGCGTGTGACGACACGAGCGGCCACCTGGAGGACGAAACCGCCGATCTTCTTGCCCGCCGTCGCGTAATGCGACTCCAAGCCGTAGAGGATGCCCTGGGCTGAACTGGCGTTGGAGATGAAATTGCCACCGGCCATCGCAGCGCCCAATGCGCCCGACTGCGCGGAATGCTCACCTTCAGCTTCGACGAAGAACGGATGTTTTCCCCAGACGTTGAGTTGGCCTTCGGCCCGTCCGGCTTCGAAGATCTCCGACACCTCCGTCGACGGCGTGATCGGATACCCAATGACACCACCGCAGACCTGCTTCATCACATAAGCCACGGCGCCATTTCCATTGATGACATCCGGGGTTCCGGGGTAGGCAATTGACTTCTTCATCGTGCTCCCTTGTAGGCCTTCCATCGCTGGTGGATTCCGGCGGCGTTCGCTCGCCTGAACCAGTCCATGCCGGTCCGATGTTAGCAGGTCGGTACGCCTCAGAACATGCCTGATCATGAGTTGCCGGATGTCTTTTCGTCATCACACAGAAATGCGTACGGAATCTTCGCCGATCTTGGTTGGTGCGCTTGGCGGGGTGCGGGATAGAGCGGGAAAACTGAGTCCATCTCCAGCGTGAGGCCGCGTACGCGAACGAACCGGTGGGATCCCAGCTTTAGACTGAGATCCCACCGGTATTGGCATCATCGACACTGGATCACTGAGGAGGTGGAGGTCCTTCCCACGAGGGGTCGTCGTGATGCCATAGAGGTGACCGCTCCGGGTCGATCAGGTAGCCGTACTTCTCCTCGTCTTCGGGATCAGCGAACTGTGGCGCCGGTAGAAGGTAGGTCGCCCCGTGCTCAAGGTCAGCCTCGACCAACTTGGGTAAGCCGGTCCCTCTCATAACACCCACTCTGAACTCGTCGAAATTGAGGCTCGCCGCCATACTCAGCAGGGAGTGGAGTATCGCTCCGAGTGAATCGGGCCACTGCATCTCGAACCCCTCTACCCGATTCGAGGACTCGTCAGTCAAGGACCACTCGCAACGGTACATTCCGATGCTGTCCTGGCGTGGGCGAAACAGCCAGAGCCGAAACTCACGACCATCTTTGTGAAGAATCCGGGAGCCGATGACTTCTTGGGGCCTCTCCGGAACGGTGCCCAGATATCGTAGTTCGTCTGTCTCAGGATGATCCCGTTGCTCATTCGTACGCATATCTGTCTCCCGGCATCTAATCACCTGCGGTCGCCAGGCATGCCGCCAGCTTCGCTATCGCTAACGTTTGGCATGAGTCATTGAACCCGGAGCCAATCGGAAAGTGGTTGTTGCAGAAGTTCATGTCCCAGATCCAATTCCGCTCACAATCAGCATTTGTCCAAGCAGGCGCAGCAGAGCCGTCGGCCACCGAAGCCGCCACTTGACCACCACACTCGACGACAACCCGGTCGGCTGCCTGTTGACCGGCCTGATCCGACCCTGTGTCGCTCAACCCTGCCACGATCACTGACACACCATTCGTCTCGGTCGCACCCGCCTGAACTGGACCGGCGATGCCGGTCAGAGCGAGAGCTGCGATCACGCCGAAAACGGCCAGAACCTTATGGAACTCACTCATAACTCTTACTCCTTTTCACTGGATGCGGGCAGACGATCTGACTGTCTGCTGCCGCCAGGCGGGAATGAACCCCGATGACATCCACCTGACAATTGAACGCTACCAGCCCCATGGAGACGTTGTCTATGGTTCAACAAGTTTTGACTCTCATAAGAACTATCATGACACACTAGTTCCGCATTGCTTGTTCCTGATAGTCATATTCGGTGAGCCGTTGATTCGCGCAGCGGAGCCCGTACACTGGATTTGTGAAGCATCACATGTCGCGCATCTTGTCCATATTGACCGCCGCTCTGTTCGCCGTCGTCCTCGTCACCGGCGTCACCGTCGCTGGCCAGCCGACCACGCAGGCCGCCTCGGGCGACACGATCACCCGCTTCGACGTCCAAGCCACCGCTCAACCCTCCGGCGCGATCGACGTCACCCAGACCATCGACATGCAGTTCGCCGGGTCCGGTCACGGACCAATCCTGTGGCTTGTCACGCGCCAAACCTACGACAGCTCGCACGATCGACTTCTGACGTACGACCACCTGAACGTCACCTCGCCGACCGGCGCGCCGACCGACCGCCAAGTCACCCAAGAGAACGCCGGACTCACCATCCGCATCGGCGATGAAGACGTCACCGTTCGCGGAACCCAGACCTATGTCATCAGCTACACGCTGTCTGGGGTGGTCAACCTCAATGTCGAGGACCAGAACAGGGGAACCACCGACGACCAGATCTTTTGGAACGTCATCGGTTCCGGTTGGGAACTGCCAATCTCCAACATCTCAGTCAGTTTGACCGGGCCGACCTCGCTCACCGGAACGAACTGCCACGCTGGCGCGAAATTCGACCAACCCTGCACCTCCCACAACTCGACCGGCTCCACCGCGACGTACACCCAAGCCTCAGTCCAACCCGGTGAAGGCTTCGACGTGGTCGGCGGCTGGCCAGTCGGCACCTTCGCCAACGGCGCGAACCTCGTCTCATCGAGCCAAAACCCGTTCGACGTCAGCAACGGTGGCGCGATCTCGGCCGGGGTGGCCGGTGTCGCGACCGTGGCCGGCGGGTGGCTGCTCACCCGGCTGCGCAAGAAGGGTCGCGACGAGCAGTACGCTGACGTGACCCCGGGGGCGATGCCCGTCGAAGGCGACGCCGTCACGATCAAACATGAAGAGGTCAAAGACGCGCCCGTGGAATACGCGCCACCGGCGGGGGTTCCGCCCCGTCTGGTCGGAGCCGTCGTCCGTGAGGGCACCTCGAATGAAGACATCACGGCCACGATCATCGACCTAGCTGTGCGTGGCCACATTCAGATGGTGCAAGGCGAGGGCAAGGACTTCACTTTCCGTCGTACGACCCTGAACCCGGCAACACTGCCAGCCGTCGAACGCCAGATCTACGACGGCCTGTTCGCCGGTCGAAACTCCGTCACGCGAGATGACCTATCTGACAAGGAATTCTATGAGACCTACAGCGGATTCCAGTCGACATTGCGCGACGAGTTCGACCATCAGCGGTGGTACAAGGTCAGCCCTCGGGCAGTCGTCACCTTCTACTCGGTTCTCGGAGTCGTCATCGCCGGTGGCGGCGCGGCCGTGTCGATCTGGGCCGGAATGATGCTGGCCAAGCAGGGCGTCCTCGGCATCGGGTGGTTGGCTCTGCCGTTCGTCGTCGTCGGATTGGGCATGCTCGCCCTCGCCAAACGGATGCCAGTCAGAACCGCGACCGGGTCAGCCGTCGCCATCCAGTCGCTCGGCTTCAAGAAGTACCTGGAGACCGCCGAAGCCGACCAGCTCCGGTGGGAAGAGAACCAGGACATCTTCTCGGCCTACCTGCCGTACGCCATCGCCTTCGGCTGCGCCGATCGGTGGGCGAAGATCTTCGAACAGTTGGCCGCGCAAGGAGCGCCGGTCCCCGAGCCGACCTGGTACGTCGGGTCGTACGCCTACAACTATCTGATGTGGTCGTCCATCGTGCATTCGATCGATTCGATCGGCAGCTCCATCACCGAATCGGCGATGGCGAACGCGGCCGCCGACGTCGGCGGAACACTGGGATCCTCCGGCGGCTCAGGCTTCGGCAGTGTCGGCGGTGGTGTCGGCGGTGGCGGCGGCGGCAGTTGGTGAGTCGGCCTGGGCCTTGGGCACGCCGCTGACCAGTCTTGTCGGTCGGCCATCCCGACGCTGGGACGGTCAAACTGCCCGCCGTCCAATGCGACCACACTGGGCAGTTGGCCACGTCCGTCGCGGGACGGTCGGTCGCAGGGTCGACGAGTCGGGTTGAGCGCCGACGACGCGAGGAATGACCGATCAAGGAATGACTGGTTGTGACCGCGCCTACGATGGGCGCTCTCCGGGTGATTTGGGGCTATGCAGTAGAGTCGTACCCTGGTGCGGCGCGGGGGAGACGTGCCCGGATGAAGCCATTGTACAATGACGAGGTCGCACAAGTTGATGCAGTCAAGCAACACACGCTTCGCGGTCATGGCAGGTCATGACTGGCGAGAGCGGGTCCGTCACGTGTCCAGGGCCATTGTCGAGGTGTTGTCGTACCCCTCGAACGCAGGAGGGTCGCCCGGTCGAACAGACCAAGCGATCTCGGAAAGGGAACAGTCATGATCTGCCGACAGTGCGGTGCGCAGTACCCGGACTCGCGCCCCACATGCCCCGCTTGTGGAACCCCGGCCCGCGCGAACCCCTGGGTGGCGGCCTTCCCCGTCGACGACACCTTGAGCACCCCGCTACCTTCCAATCCTTGGGCTGGTTACGATCCAGCCGAGACGATTCCCGGTCGTACGACCCCTGCCACCCAAACCCCTGCTGAAGTGGGTCCTGTGACGATGAGCGGCGCAGGATCGTCTGCCCCGACGGAGTCGACCGCGCCTGAGGCTCGGGTGACACCGACGGGAGGGGACGCCTCGATGGCTCACCTCGCAGCGACCGGCTCCCCCACGCCGAACCCAACTGGCGCGCCCGCGTCGACCCCGTGGCCAACATCCAAGGCGGACGCCGCCTGGCAGTCGTTGTTCGTCTCCAGTGACTTCGGCACGCCCGCGGGCGCGACACACACAGCACCGACCGATTCGACCCCGACCACGCTGGCCGATCCACAACATTTGGACTCGCCCGAGTCTGCCGAGCCCAGCGTTGGCCCGGGGACAAGCGGCGAGTCCGGGTCTCAGGGCCTGGTCCGTGCGCCGCTATCGTCGTCTGCCGAGCCAGTCTTCCCAGCGCCACCAGCAGCCAGACCAGAGGTCACCCCGACCCCGCCGGCCGCGCCTTCGCCGACTGCGGCGCACGAAACACCACTCGCGACCACGCCGACGACGCAGCCTGCGGCCACCCCGCCAAACCCGAGCCCGACCGACGACTCCGCGCACTGGCGACCCGCGACCACCGCCCCCCTGCCCGACTCGCTGTTCCGCAACCCAACCGGCTCGAGCGATCTGACCCCCGGCGCGCTGCTGCGTCCCGCGAGTGACACCTCGGCGCCAGGCCCGACGCTCAGCTCGATCAACGACGTCCCAGCACCGGCGTCGAGCGGTCAACCAGTGGCGTCGCCGACCAGCCCCGCTAGCCCTGCACCGCTCGCCGCGGCCACGCCGAGCCCGGTCGAACCTCCGACATTCGGTGTTCCTGCCGCTCCGGGCGGCTCGTACCCTGGCTTCGCGACCCCGAACACTCCAGGACAGACGACCCCGGCGACCCTGAACGCCCCGGCGCAGCCGACCCCGGTGACGCCGAATGGGGGCGCGACACCGGTCACGACCTCTGAGATGAGCGCGGATCTGTGGCGGACGACGACCCACCCCGGCCAGCTCCCGCCTGACGGCGCCTTGGGAGAAATCATCACCGACGAGCACGAACTCGCCACCGTCGAGCCTCGGCCGTCGCCCACCGAGCAGAAATCGCTCAGGATCGTCTTGGCCATCGCGGCGGTCATGTTGGTCGTCGTCATCATCGCCACGATCATCGTCCTCGTGTGACGCCCAAGATCGCCAGCCACGGGCGACGACCCGGTTCTCACGCGGAGCATTCTCCGTACCCCCTCGCTCATCGTGACGTTTTGGTGAGCCACACGGATTCGGGCACAATGAGTCACATGATCGTGGCAGCGGCCGACGGCTCCTCTCTGGCGAACCCTGGCCCCAGCGGATGGGCATGGTACATCGACCAGTCGCACTGGGCGTCGGGCGGTTGGGCCCGCGGCACGAACAACATGGGCGAACTGATGAGCGTGCTGGATCTGCTCAAATCGACTCGCGACCTACCCACACCGCTGCGGATTCTCTGCGATTCGCAGTACGCCATCAACTGCTGCACCCGGTGGATCCCCGGCTGGAAGAAACGCGGTTGGCGCAAAGCTGACAACAAGCCTGTGCTCAACGTTGAGCTGCTCAAACAGTTGGACGAGGAGTTGACCGGGCGCAATGTCACCTTCCAGTGGGTGAAGGGCCACGCCGGGCACCCGCTGAACGAGATGGCCGACACGCTCGCCCGCGCCGCCGCCACCGCCTATCAGCAGGGCCTGCCCGTCGACGCTGGCCCCGGATTCTCGTCCCACGACCTCGACTCGCCCGAGTCGTTCGATCAAGATGAGCCTGACCGTACGACCCCCGCACACCAGGCGACCCTGAGCGATGCTGGCGACCCGGACAGTGCGACCGAGTCCGACACGAGGCCCGACCGCGACCAACCCGACGCCACCTCCAAAGTGCTGACGTCCGCCGGAGCTGAACGCACCGACGTTGAACTGCGGCCGACCGGCCGGACAAACCAGACCGAGCCCCGCCGTACTCCCCCCGATGGGCCTGAGCTTTTGCCAGGGTTGGTGCCCGAACCACCCGAACCCTTGCGTCAGCCCCAACCGGAACTGTTCAGCGCTGAGTTGTTCACCAACCCGCCTGCCCCCAGTGAACCAGCGCCGAATCGGCCCGACACCAGTCTGTTCGTCGATCTGACCGAGCTGACCCGCGAGTTGATGAGCGATCAGACCCAGCTGGATCGCGAACGGCTGGGTGAGTTGATGCATCCCGACTATGTCGCGTTCCAAGCCGGCGGCCTGATCCGTACGCGCGGCTCGATCTTGGCCCGACCTGCCAGTTTGGCCGGGCCGATCCAACTCGACATGCTCGGAGCCGATCAACTCGGCGACGCCATCGTCCTGTTGCGCTACCGGCTGCGCCGCAACTCGCAGGACTACTTGTGTTCGGCGCTATGGCAGAAGACGCGTCAGCGCTGGCAGATTCGCTTCCAGCAATCCACTCCTGTGGCCTGACGGGGCGACGGGGCGACGGGGAAGACCGTCTACACTGGTGAGCGATGTGGCGACCTCCGTCCAGTGGGTCGCCACCAACTGTGGATAGGGGATGCGCATGGCCACCGGCACTGTGTCGAAGATCGTCAGTCGCATCGCCGTCAGCGTCCTCGGCGTACTCGTCTTGGCTTCCGCAGGGGTGGTCGCCGCGTCGACCGGAGGATGGTGGCCCGCGTCGTCGACGGCCACGCTGAACCCGAGTCCGTATCTCGACCCGGGTCCAACACCGGTGCCACCGGCTGTCGCGGCCAGCCCAGTCAATCCGACGGTGGCCCCTGACACGGCGGCGATTCGCCAGAAGATGGTCGCGCTGGGGATCCTGCCCGGCATCAAGACGGCCTACAGCATCACTGACATCACCGGTCAGGTCATCGTCGACCATGACTCGACTGTCGGCGCGATTCCGGCGTCGTCGTGGAAGATCATGTCGAGTCTGGCCATCCTGTCGGCGCTAGGGTCGGATCACCGTTTCACGACCTCCGTGGTCGCATCCGGTGATGAGATCGTCCTGGTCGGCGGTGGCGATCCACTGCTGACGACGGTCGATCATCCCGGATCTGGACGGGCCAGTCTGCAATCCTTGGCCGAGCAGACCGCCAAGGCGATCATCGCCTCAGGGCGCGGGACAGTCACCCTTGGGTACGACGACTCGCTGTTCGCCCCACCGCAGTGGCATCCGTCGTGGCCGCCAGAGTACGCCTATGACGTCGCACCGATCAGCGCTCTGTCGGCCGATCCGGATGGGGATTCGACCACCGACACGTCGAAACAGACAGCCCTGGCGTTCAAGAGTCAACTCGAATTGGCCGGGATCAGTGTCGGGGATGTTCATCCGGCGAGAGCCCCGGCGGCCGCTGAAACTCTCGCGAGCGTCGACTCCCTGCCTTTGGGTCAGATTGTCCGACACGTGCTGGAAGTGTCAGACAATTTCGGGGCCGAGGTCCTGTTCCGTCAGGTCAGCGTCGCCGACGGTGGGGACGGCTCCATCACGTCGGCGCAAAAGTCCTTGACCGCGTACCTGACCAATCGTGGCCTGTGGTCGGGCTCGATGGCCGTCTCTGACGGGTCGGGACTGTCGTTGGGCGACCAAGCGACCGCGGCGGGGCTGGCCCAGGCGATTCGTGTGGCCTGGGATGACCCGAAGCTGCGCGACGTGTTAGCCGGGCTGCCGGTGGCCGGGGTCGACGGGACACTGAACGACCGTTTCGACGACGCCGATGAGACCGCCGGTCGAGGGGTCGTCCATGCCAAGACGGGCACCCATGACACGGTGCGGTCGATGACCGGCTTCGTTCAGACCAGATCGGGATCCGTGCTGGTGTTCTCGTTCATTCTCAACGATCTGACCAACCACGCCGACGCGACCAACTGGCTGGATCAGGCGGCGGCCATCCTAGCCTCGTCCTGACGCGGCAGGTTGGAGCCGGACACCAGACTCGACGTCCCGTCCAAACCCGTCCATCCGTCTCAGACTCGCCCAGCCGTCGCTGACTCGACGCCCCGTCTCAGCACCGTCTACGGGCACGCCCCGTCTCAGCCCTGTCGCTCGTCCATCCGTCTCAGACTCGACGTCGGCTCGGACGATTCGCGCCCACCAGCGCGATCGCGACGATGAGGAACATCAATCCCAGCCCGATGATCAACGCGGAGACGCCAAAGGCCACGACTGAGACCAACAAAGACGCCTGAAGGAAGGACCCCGTCTGAGCGGTCGCCCGCGCAGCGTACGTCTTGGCGTCAGCGGCGGACAGCGTGTCCCCCGCTTGATGGGATTGACCATCGGTCGACTTGTCGGCCGCGACGTCGGCGCGATATGTCTTGCCGTCGGAGGTGGCCACGTTGCCGAGTTCGCCGAAGGTCTTGCCGTCAGTCAAGGCCAACATGTGGTGGTTGATGGCGTTGGCCTGAGCCAAGGCGGTGAAGGGCCCCGCGACCGGCCTGCCGGCCAGCGGACCAGGATCGTCCGAGCTCACAGCGGCGACGGTGATTCCTTGGGCTGACAACTGATGCGAGGTGTAGGCGTAGACACTGACGCCGGTGATGACCATGCCGACGCCGAGGACGCCGACGATGACGGATAGAACGCGCGACAACCGCGAACCTGATGGTGATTGTTGAACACTACTCAATGAGGACATGTCGTCCCTTTCGATTGGCGATGCCGGCGCTGCCTGAGGCTGGCCGACCAGCCGCCAACTCGACGACACTGCGGCGCTCCCCCGCCAAGCATCATTTAGTTTCTGATCACATTCTACTCCACTGATTAGTGGTCTAGTATGGTGGTATGAATAAGGGCGACAACCAACAGTTCTCGCTCACTGGTATGCTTCTTTTACCCTAGTCAACGGCTAGGCTGGCACTGTCATGGAGGCAGAGATGACAACGAATGTACAAGACCAGGTCGATAAGATCATGCAGGAATGGGAGCGCGAGCGCCCCGATATCGATGTGTCGCCGATGGCGATCCTCGGACGAATCACTCGGCTGGAGCCTCTGATCATCAGCAAGCTCGTCCCCGTGTTCGCCGAGCACAACATGGATTTCCCGGCGTTCGACGTGTTGGCCGCGCTACGGCGCAGCGGCGAGCCGTACGAATTGACTCCAGGTGAACTGGCGACCTCGATGATGGTCACACCTGGTGCGGTGGCCCAACGGCTGACCCGCATGGAGTTGGCTGGCTTCATCACCCGGCGCCACGACAATCCTGATCGTCGCAAGGTGACCGTCGCGTTGACCCCCAAGGGTCGCGAGGCCATCGACGCGGCCATCGTCGACCACTGTGTCAACGAAGAAGAGATCATCTCGATCTACACCGACGAGGAGAAGGAAATCCTGACTGGCTTGCTGCGACGGCTTCTGAGCACTCTGGAGGTCGACTTCACCCACGCCCGTCGACAGGTGCTGCGAACCACGTTCTAGACTGGGGGCATGAGTCACACACTCCCTCAGCATCCGTGGTGGATGGACGCGGTTTTTTATCAGATTTATCCGCGTAGTTTTCAAGATTCCAACGGGGACGGAATCGGTGACATTCAGGGGATCATCTCACGATTGGACGCCGTCGCCGCACTCGGGGTCACCGCGCTGTGGTTGTCACCGCTCTACCCATCTCCGGACGCTGACAATGGCTACGACATCGCTGACTACTGCGACATCGATCCGCGCTACGGAACTTTGGCGGATTTCGATCGTCTCGTCGCCGAGGCGGGTCGGCGCGGCATCCGAATCGTGATGGATTTGGTGATCAACCACACCTCGTCACAGCATCCGTGGTTCCGCGCCTCGCGCCGTCGCGTCGCGCCGTACGACGACTATTACATTTGGCGTCCCGGTCGTACGGCGGGTTCAGCCGGCGACACCGAGGCGAGCGGAACGAGCGCGCCCGACGGCGAGCGGATTCCGCCCAACAACTGGACCGGATTCTTCATGGGCCCGGCTTGGGAATGGGACGAGGAGCGTCAAGAGTTCTACCTTCACCTGTTCGACAAGCGCCAACCCGACCTCAACTATCACAACCGTGCCGTGATCGAGGAGATCAAGCAGATTCTGCGCTTCTGGCTCGACCGTGGAGTGGCCGGATTCCGCTGCGACGTCATCTCCCTGCTCTACAAGACCTCGCTCGACGACGGGGAAACTGGGCCGATCCGCGGGCTGGAGCATTACAAAGCGCAGCCGGGAACTCACGCCATTTTGGCCGAGCTGCGCCGCGACGTGCTCCAACCCTACCACGCGTTCACGATCGGCGAGGCCGTCATGGTGACACCGCAAGAAGCTCGAGACCTGACCGCTCCGGAACGCCACGAGCTGGACATGGTGTTCTATTTCGACCATCTCGAAGTGGATCGGGTGATCGCGAAGTACGTCCCCAAGCCGTTCTCCGCCGCCGAGTTGTTGAACCGGCTGACCCGATGGCAGCAATCCGAGCTGTGGAACGCGGCCTATTGGGAGAACCACGACCAACCCCGAATCGTCTCCCACTACGGGAATGACAAGCGCTACTGGAAACGCAGCGCGATGGCCTTGGCGCTGATCCAGTTGACACTGCGCGGGACGCCATTCATCTACCAGGGCCAAGAGATCGGGATGACGAACTTCGATGTCACCAGAATCGACCAGCTCGACGACGTCGAGTCGCGCAACATGGACACGCTGTTGCAGCGGTATCACGTGCCGCAGGCCCTACGGTGGTACCTGATTCGTACGGCGTCGCGTGACAACGCTCGGACCCCGATGCAGTGGGATTCTGGCCCGAACGGCGGCTTCACCACCGGTACGCCTTGGCTGGGCGTCAACTCGAACGCGTCGTGGCTCAACTACGCCAAACAGACCGACGACCCGCGTTCCGTGCTCAATTTCTATCGTCGACTCATTCGTCTGCGCGCCACATCCCCGACTCTGCGCGAAGGCGGTTTCGAACCGATCTGGGCCGACCGTCACGTCATGGCCTATCGTCGGACTCCGGCGGTCGTGGGCGGCCCGGCCGTTCAGACGAACGCCGAGGCCGCGAAGGATGGCTCCCCGAACCCACCAGCGACGTACACCGTGTGGGTCAACCTGTCTGACCAGCCGCAGCGTCTCAAACGACCCTGGCTGCTGTCTGCGATCGTGGCCCATCCCACAATCACGACCACAGGAGTACGCCCGCCGATGATCGTGGCGTCGAACACTGGCCGACACGAACTGAACGGAATCTTGGAGCCGTGGGAGGCTGTCCTCGTTCGTGAAGTCGAGGCTCGCCCGTGGCATGGCGACGAGGTCAGTGTGGACGAGGACCCGTCATGATCACCGTCGACCAGCAGGTGTTTCAGCTCGCCACAGCGAACACCAGCTACTGGTTCAGGGTCGCCCAGTTCGGACATCTCGAACACCTGCATTACGGCCCACGCCTGCCATCCGACCAATCGGTGGCCACGCTCGGGGTCAAACGTACTGCTCAAATCGGGACCAACGTGGAGTACGATCCGACCGATCCGCTCTACGCCTTGGACACGATCTGTCTGGAATGGTCGGGCAGTGGCTGTGGCGACTATCGGCACTCACCGATCGACCTGGTCTGCGACCGTGGAGCGACCGTGTCAGACTTCCACTACTCCAGTCACGAGATTCTGACCGGGCCAATGACCTCGCCGCTGTTGCCGACCGCCCATGGAGGCGACGACCAAGTCGACACGCTGCGGGTCGAGTTGGTCGACGACGTCGCCGAGGTGGAACTGACCTTGGATTACACGGTCTTCGCGGCCACCGACGTGATCGCGCGACGCGCCACGATTCGTAACCTCGGTGTGGCCCCGATCCGGCTGAACGGTGTCGCGTCGATGATGGTGGATCTGCCCGACCAAGACTTCCGACTTCTGACCCTCGCGGGAGCCTGGATCAAAGAGAGCCACCTGGTCGATCAGCGCCTCACCCAGGCCATGGTGGTCAACTCGTCGACCACGGGAATCTCATCCAACCGTCACAACCCCGGCTTCATGCTGGTCGAAGGGGAGGCCACCGAGGATCACGGGCGGGCGTACGGCTTCAATCTGGTCTACTCCGGCAATCACGCCTCCGTGATTGAGCGGAGCACCCATGACTTGGTTCGAATCGAGACCGGCATCAATCCCGAAGGCTTCGAATGGATTCTGGAACCTGGGGCGGAGTTCGAAACCCCACAAGCGGTGATGACGTTCTCCAACGCCGGGATCGGGGAGGCGTCACGCCACTTCCATGACTTCGTCAACGACCACGTCGTCTCCAGCGATTGGCGTCGCCGCGCCCGTCCAGTGGTCTACAACAACTGGGAGGCGACTTTCTTCGACTTCACTCAAGCCCGACTGCTCAGCCTGGCCCGCCAAGCCAAACAGTTGGGAGCCGAGACTTTCGTCCTCGACGACGGCTGGTTCGGAGCCCGCGATTCTGATCGAGCCGGGCTCGGCGACTACACGATCAACCGCCGGAAATTCCCTCAAGGACTAGGCAGTTTCGCCGACCGGATCCGAGCGCTCGGACTCACCTTCGGGCTCTGGATGGAGCCCGAGATGGTCAACCCCGACTCGGATCTTTACCGCGCACACCCCGACTGGGCGGTGACCACACCGGGACGTACGCCCCGGCTGGGACGTCACCAACTGCTGCTCGACCTGACCCGGCCCGAAGTGAGAGACCACCTGGTCGACAACATCTCTCGCGTCTTAGACGACACCAAGGCTGACTACGTCAAATGGGATATGAATCGGCCAATCTCCGACACCTTCTCCCCGACACTGGCCCACCAAGGCGAGTTCGCCCATCGCTACATGCTCGGTCTCTACGATGTCCTGCGGCGCATCTTCAGCCCACGGCCACACATCCTGCTCGAATCCTGCGCGTCGGGCGGCAACCGCTTCGACTTGGGCATGCTCTGCTTTTCGCCACAGATTTGGAGTTCGGACGACACCGATCCGATCGAACGGCTGCGCATCCAGGGCGGATTGAGCCTGCTCTACCCGCCATCGACGATGGGTGCGCATGTCAGCGAGTCGCCTCATCAGCAGACCCTGCGCGACACACCGCTGACCACGCGATTCAACGTCGCCGCCTTCGGTTGCCTGGGGTACGAACTCGATCTGGATCATCTCAGCCCGATCGAACGCAAAGAGATCCGCGAACAAATCGCCTTCTACATCCAGCATCGTCAGACCTTGCAGTACGGTCACCATCACCGCACAACCCGTGGCGCGGGAGCGAAACCGAACAAAGTGGTGTGGACGATGGTCGCAACAGACGGGTCCGAAGCGATCACTGGATTGTTCCAGACCTTGTCCCAGGCCAGTGAAGGCCCAGACCAACTCGTCATCGACGGGTTGGAGGCCGCGGGGCGCTACAGCGTGGCCACGCGGCCCCAATCGCTGTTCATCTCCCGCTTCGGCGGGCTGGTGAAACACATCGCGCCCATCCAGCTCAACCCCGATGGGGTGATCCTGCGGACCGTCACCCGCCGCCATCGACTCATCGACTGTGTCGAACAGTACGAGGCGTACGGCGCGCTGTTGACCGACGGAATCTGGCTGAACAACCAGTTCATGGGAACCGGCTACAATCCCCAGACCCGTCTGCTCAGCGACTTCGGTTCGAACCTGTATCTCACGACCCGCCAGGGCGATGGAGTAGCTCCGGCCATCACCCGTTGAACTGGTCCCACCATGCGCCGATTGCGTCCGTTCCGCCGAAGCCGACTCGGCGACCACCGGGACTGCTGATCAGGCAGGTGATGACGACCTCTGACAGACGACCAAGCGGCCTTGGTCATCACCCGCTGATTGAGCCTCCCCGGCTCCCCAGACCGTACGCGACACGCTCCTGGCACGGCCGACATGGCCGGACAATCGAAGTTTTTTAAGCTAGGTCTCTCGATCGAATCCTCGACAAATCCCCAAGATAGCCCGCAAAAATCGTCGTTTGACAGTGGTTTTTCCAAAGGTTAGTCTATGCCGTAGATTAAGAATTGAGACATGGAGGTCCTGTGATAGACACCCCTGAACCGCTGGTCGATCGGCTCGACGCCGAAGCGTCCTGCACCCTGTTATCCACCTTCCCACCCGAGTTCCGCTTCGGCACGGCCACCGCCGCTTATCAGATCGAAGGAGCCGTCAAGGAAGGCGGCCGAGGCGAGAGCATCTGGGATCGATACGCCCATACGCCCGGACTCATTTTCCACGGCGACACCGGTGACATCGCCTGTGACCACTACCACCGCTGGGAAGCCGACTTCGACCTGATGGCCGAGCTCGGCATCAAGCACTACCGGTTCTCCCTGTCATGGGCGCGCCTCCAGCCCAGTGGTCGAGGCCCCCTCAACCCGGTCGCCGTCGAGTTCTACCGCGCCCAGTTGCAGGGCCTGCTCGACCGTGGCATCGCCCCCTTGGTGACCCTTTACCACTGGGATCTGCCGCAGGTCTTGGAAGACGAAGGCGGCTGGCCCAACCGGAACACGGCCTACCTGTTCGAACAGTACGCCCGCCTCGCAGCGGAAGCGTTCGCCGATCTGGCTCATGAATGGGTCACGATCAACGAGCCGTGGTGCATCTCGATCCTCGGCTACGGCAAAGGCGAACACGCCCCCGGTCGCCACTGCATGGCTGACGCGGCCGCTGCCGCCCACCATGTCTGCCTCGCGCACGGGCTCGCCGTGGCCGCGATGCGTCAAGTGGCGCCCCACATCCGGCTCGGTGTGACCAATGTCATCACCGACGTCGTCCCGGCTTCGAATGATCCAGCCGACATCGCGGCGGCCGGACGGCTCGACGCCTCCAGCAACAAACTCTTCCTCGACCCGTTCTACACCGGAGCGTACGGCGACGACGTCTTGGCGGTCTACCCTGAGCTGAGCCAGCACATCCAGCCGGGCGACCTCGACATCATCGCTTGTGACACCGACTTCGTCGGGATCAACCACTACCACCGGATGATCGCCTCGAACGACCCGTCGAACCCGAAGGGGTGGATCGAGCGCCACGCGGAACCGGCCACCACGTCGTTCGGATGGTCTGTGCTTCCCGAATCGCTGGAAGCCATCCTGGGACGGGTCTCCCGCGAATACACCACGTTGCCGATCTTCATCACCGAGTCAGGCGCCAGCTACCACGACTACGTCGATCCCGATGGGATGGTCGTCGACACCGAACGCGTCGCCTACTTGCGCGGCTACTTCGACGCGGCCGCGCGCGCTCTCGCCTCGGGGGTGAACCTCCAGGGGTATTACGTCTGGAGCACGTTCGACAACGAAGAATGGGCGATGGGGTACGAGAAACGCTTCGGCCTGATCTACGTCGACTATCGTACGCAGACCCGGATTCCCAAGCTCAGCGCCCACTGGTTCAGTCGCGAAATCGCGGCGCATGCCGATCTGTCCACCAAATAACACGGGTGAAAACCCACTCTCTATTGACAATGATGAATAAGGAGACACATCATGAAACACCTGACGCGCCTAGTCACAGGCGTACTGTCTGCGAGCCTGACCTTCGGGATGGCGGCTTGCTCTGCTTCCACGCCATCCACGAGCACTGACAACTCGCTGACTTTCTGGATCATGGGCGACTCGGGCGCCAACTTCCAGAAGCTGACCGAGCCCTTCACCAAGGAGACGGGGATCGCCGTCAACGTGACGGCCATTCCGTGGGACTCCGTGGACGAGCGGCTCACCACAGCGGTCGCCTCCGGCAAAGGCCCCGACCTCCTGCAGATCGGTCTGACCAAGCTGCGCCAATTCGCCGACGCCGGCGCGCTGATGAAACTGGACAACGAACTGGGGTCGTACCCAGGGTTGGCGGCCAGCAACTTCGCTGACGCCGTCGCCGGACAGGCCACCGCGGTCGGCGGCTCCATCGTGTCGATCCCGTGGGTCGCTGACACCCGG
Source organism: Propionibacteriaceae bacterium (assembly GCA_031285845.1). Classification (GTDB taxonomy): domain Bacteria; phylum Actinomycetota; class Actinomycetes; order Propionibacteriales; family Propionibacteriaceae; genus WQYJ01. Next base: position 96,911 of record JAITVK010000002.1, on the reverse strand, counting down.
ATCCTCTACTACCGCTCCGACATCCTCGGCGAAGCCGGCATCACCAAGCCGCCGGCCACCTGGGAGCAGCTGCGCAAGGACGCCAAGACCCTGGCTGACCGCGGCGCCGGACAGTACGGCTACTACATCCCGCAGTGGGACTCCACCCTTCCGGTCGGCATGACCTGGAGCCACGGTGGCGACATCGTCGGCCCCAAAGGCACCATCGACTTCGACTCGGCTGGCTTCAACAAGATGGTCGACGTCTACACCGGTCTCTACGCTGACGGCTCTGTTCCGCTGAACGCCGACTTCGACCAGGCCCAGGGCTTCGTCTCCGGCATGGCTCCGATGCTCATCTCGGGACCGTACCTGTCGAAGATGATCCGCGACGCCGCCCCCGAATTGGACGGCAAGTGGAATGTGGCGATGATCCCGGCCGGCACGCAGTCGTCGACCTCGGTCTTCCTCGGATCGAGTCTGGGAATCTGGGCGACCACCAAGCAGAAAGACAACGCCCTCAAGCTGGCGAACTTCCTGTCTGACCCGGCCACCCAGTTGAAGTGGTACGAGATCCAGGGCGAGATTCCGACCGTCAAGGCCGCGCTCAATGACTCCACCTTCACCTCCGACCCCATGGTCAAGCTCTACGCCCAGCAACTGGCGAGCTCCAAGGTCATCCCAATGGTCCCGAACTGGGATCACGGAACCGGTGAGGAACTGCTCAACGCGCTCAACTCGATCGCTTTGAATGGAGCCGACCGCGGGACGGCCCTGGCTGACCTCTACAAGAAGACCGCCGACACTTCGGCCAAGTAAAGGCCGACAAAGCCTGGGGGGCGGGGAATCCACGCACTGGCCCCGCCCCCCAGTCAACTCAGTTGAAAGGAGCGCTGATGAAGCAACGCGCGGTGCCCTACATTCTGGCCGCACCGGCTGTCATCCTGCTGATGACATTCGGCATCTTCCCCATCCTCGTGGCAGCGGTGGTCAGTTTCACCGATTTGGATGTGGTCGGATTGGCTGACATGAGCAAGGTCGCTTTTGTCGGATTTGATAACTACGCCAACCTATTCCATGACCCAGACTTCTGGAAGGCCCTGGCCAACACCGGCTTGTTCGTCGTGTTCGGCGTCCCAGCGATCGTGATCTGTTCGCTCGGGGTGGCGCTGGCCCTGAACTCGTCCAACGGACGATTCATGAAAGTGTTGCGGTCGTTCTACTTCGTCCCAGCGATCACCGGCATCGTGGCGATCTCGCTGGTGTGGGGCTACCTCTACAACGCGCAGTTCGGTCTGTTCAACTGGATTCTCACCTCGCTGGGCGCCGATCCGCTGCCGTGGCTGTCCGACCCGGCGCTGGCCAAATTCTCGGTCGCGCTGGTCGCCATCTGGCGAGGCACCGGCCTGAACATCATCATCTTCCTGGCCGCCCTCCAGGGCATCCCCCAGGAATATCGCGAAGCCGCCGCCATCGACGGCGCTGGACGGTGGCGCACAACAGTGTCGATCGTCATTCCGTTGCTGCGGTTCGCGCTGTTCTTCGTCACCGTCACCACGATGATCGCCTGGCTCCAATTCTTTGACGAGCCGTTCGTCTTGACCGACGGCGGTCCGCTCGGCGCCACCACATCGGCGTCGATCTTCCTCTACAAGCACGGCATCCGGCTCAACCAATTCGGGTATGCCTCCGCCGGCTCCTTGATCCTCCTAGCCGTCATCGCCGCTGTGACGGTGCTCCAACTGCGTGTGAAGGGCAAAGATGATGACGTCTGAGAAAACCGGGGCCCCACATTCCCGACGTTGGGCCCGCGACGCACAGCGTTCGGGTCACAGCGCACGACGCGCGGCCCGCGGCTTGCGTGTCATGATCGCTGTGGCTTTGACGCTCGGCGCGCTGACCACTGCGTTCCCTCTGATCTGGATGCTCCTCGGCTCGGTCAAAACCCAACGAGAAGCGATCGCGTACCCCCCGCTGCTCGTCTCCCAACAACCGACCTTCGAATACTTCGCCCGCCTGTTCACCGAACTGGATTTCACGCGCTACCTGATCAACACGGTCATCGTGGTGTTGATCGGTGGCGTTGGGCTGATCTTCATGGCGATGGCCGGGTACGCCTTCGCGAAATTCGAGTTCAAAGGCAAGAACATCCTGTTCTTCTGCGTCCTGGCCACGTTGATGATTCCCGTCCAGGTGACGATGATCCCGACGTACCTGATTTTGAACGGCTTGAATCTGACCAACACGCTGGTCGGTATCGCGCTTCCGACACTGGTCAGCGGGTTCGGAATCTTCCTGTTCCGCCAATTCATGTCGACGATTCCGACCGCGATGCTGGAAGCCGCCCGACTGGATGGCGCCAGTGAATTCAGAATCGCCTGGCAGATCGTGTTGCCGATGTCGAAGCCCATCTTGGCCGTGCAGGCGGTGCTGACCTTCATCTCGGGATGGAACAGCTTCCTGTGGCCGTTGATCATCGCCAGCGAACAGAAGTACTACACCTTGTCCGTGGGACTTTCACTGCTCAACAAACAACTCGCGACCAACCCGTCGCTGAAGATGGCCGCCGCCTCGGTGATGGTGTTGCCGATCCTCGTCGTCTTCGCCATCTGCCAGCGACACATCGTCCAAGGTTTCACCATGTCCGGTCTGAAGTAAAGGAATGACATTATGGTTCAACAATCAACTGCCCCGGTGATCGGCGGTCCGGCCGATTTCAGCGGCATGGTCCACGCCCACGCTGGCACATTGGTCGACGGCTCAGGCAGACCTCGCCTGTTGCGCGGCATGGGGCTCGGCAACTGGTTCCTGGCCGAAGGCTACATGTGGCTGCTGGAGCCCGGAGCCTCCTCGCCTCGCGAAATCGAAGCCCTCATCGAGCGCCTGGCCGGCGCCGATTATGCGGCGAGCTTCTGGACTCGCTACCGCGACATCTACATCACCGAAGCCGACATCGCGCGCATGGCCGAATGCGGTTTCGACCATGTTCGGCTGCCGATCAACTCCCGCGTCATCCAAACCCCGACCGGCGAGCCGATCGAAGAAGGGTACGCTCTGATCGACCGTCTGATCGACTGGTGCAAGCGCCACGGTTTGTGGGTGCTGCTGGATCTGCACGGAGCACCCGGCGGTCAGACTGGAGCCAACATCGACGACTCCCCGAACAACCTGCCCGAGCTGTTCCTCGACCAGAAGTACGAAGACCTGACCGTACGCCTGTGGATCGATTTGGCTCGTCGGTACGCCAACGAGACGACTGTGCTCGGTTATGACCTGCTCAACGAGCCGTTGCCGAACGAATGGCAGCACAGCCACGGCGACGCGCTCGCCCGGGTCTATCAGCGCCTGACCGAAGAGATCCGCCGCGTCGACGCCGACCATCTGCTGGTCTACGAAGGCTCCCACTGGGCGACCAACTGGTCGATGTTCGACCGGGTGTGGGACGAGAACTCTTGCCTGCAATTCCATAAGTACTGGTCGGCCCCCGACCGTGAGACCTTGAGCGAATTCCTCCAAACCCGCGAGCGCCTCAACCTGCCGATCTACATGGGCGAAGGCGGGGAGAACACCCTGCCGTGGCTCTACACCGCCTTCCGGCTTTATGAGACCGAAGACGCCGGGTGGTGCTTCTGGCCGTGGAAGAAGCTGAGCACCAAGACCTCGCCGTCCAACGTCACCCCGCCGGCAGGCTGGGACAAGATCATCGCCAGCAGCACTGGTGAGACCCACGTGGATCCTGCCGAGGCCCAAGCCATCTTCGACCAGTTGCTGAAGAACGTGGCCCTGGACAACACGGTGTGGCAGCCCCAGGTGATCGACGCGCTGATGGGCTCCCCGCTGCCGGTTCTGCCCGCTTGGGGTTTCAGCTTCGCTGGCCCGGGTGTCGGTCACAGCGTGGCGAAATCAGCGGAGGCTCCGGTCTTCCGCGCCAGTGATCGGGTCGGGATCCGCTTCCAAGGCGAATCAGTCGAGAACCCGTTCACCCAGACCGACGGACGGCCCTATCTGCCCGAAGAGGTACTGGTCATCGACCTGGAACCAGGCGATTGGCTGGCCTTCGACGTGCCCGCCGGCTTCGACCCCACCGGGGCGTACGGCGTCGATGGTGAAGGCAACACCGTCCCGGTTGAGATCGCCATGCGCGATGCTAGACTGCGGGTCACCGCAGTTGAACATGTTGTCTTGGCCGCAGTTCATTTCAAGGAGGCTATGTGACCCATGCAAGGCCCGTCGCTGGACTCGGGTCGCCGCCTTCGTCCACGATGACAGAACTCAAACAGGCCAACCTGGCCAGAGTCTTGAGACAGATCATCGTGGACGGGCAGACCACCAGAGCGTCGGTCGCCGGGCGTACGGGTTTGTCGATTCAGACGGTGTCGAACCTCGTCGCCGAACTGATCGATTTGGGTCTGATCTGTGAATCCGGTCAGGTCTCTTCACGCGGCGGTCGCCCGATCACCTTGATCGAGCGACGCCCCGCTGGAGCATACCTGATCGGAGTCGATGTCGGTGAGCGTGGCATCGCAGTCGAGTTCTTCGACTTCACGCTCACCCGCATCGACCAGGTCTTCGGCAGCAGTGAGACCACCCAGACTCCAGCCGCTATCCGGCAGTACCTCGGCGAAGCGTTGACAACCTTGGAGACGCGCAATCCGACCGCCTGGCCGCGGGTGGTCGGTGTCGGATTGGGGCTGCCTGGTGTCGTCGAGCCGGCGTCGGGAGTCCAACTCGAGTCGGCACACCCCGCCGGGTCGTCCAGTCGAACCGAGCTGCGGTTCGATGAACAGATCCTTTACGCTCAAAGCTTGGGCTGGGCCCCGGTCGCCATCAGCGAATTGATGTCGACCGACTTGCCCGTCTTCGCCCAGAACGGCGCCAAAGTGCACACCAAAGGCGAGCAGTGGTTCGGGGCGTTGCGCGACACCGAACACGCCGTGGTGGTGCTCATCGGCCGAGGCGTCGGTCTCGGATTGATCAGCGGCGGAGTCCTGTTGGAAGGATCACACGGCAGCGCTGGCGAATGGGGCCACGTCCGGATCGAGGACGACGGACGCCCGTGCCGCTGCGGTGGACACGGCTGTCTTGAGACGTACGTCGGCGCGGACGGGTTGCTCACGTCCTGGGCAGACGCTGGTGGCGAATTCGACGGAACCGGTTCCGCGTCTGTGGAGTGTCTGATCGCCTCATCGACCCCGGCGGCGACCCGTGTGGTCGACCAAGCGATCGCCCGTCTCGGCCGGGCGTTGGGGGGCATCGTGAATGTCATGAACCCCGAGCGCATCGTCATCGGCGGATGGGTCGGCCAACTGCTCATGGCCACGCGCGCGCAACAGATCGACCATGCGATCCGCGACAACGCGCTGGATCGCGCCGCCCACCAATTCACCTTGTATCCGTCCACCTTCGGCGGCGACTCGGTCGCCATGGGGGCGGCCACCCTCCCCATGGAAGTGTTGATCCAGACCCCGGCCATGCTCGCCGGGCGGTGACCACAGCGCGTGCGGGCGGGCAGCGGGCCAGACTCAGCTTCGTGCCTTCGAGCCACTCTGTGGCCACAGCGGGCGTACGGGCTCGACCGCGTCATCGCTTGTGGTGAAGCAATCATGGGGTGCATCATGGAGACCCCGGCTGTGTTCGCCGAAGCCGCCACCCCTGTGGAGCGCCTTCGGCGGCGACCCCCGAACTTCGCGTTAGGACGCTTCATGGGCGACGATTCCCTACCACTTCTCGAACCAGACCAGCGCTGGTCGACCTGGCCCGACACCGAAGGGTCCGCCAGCCGCGGACCCGAGCCGTACCCAGAATGGCTGGTGACCACCGGGTCGGCCATCGACACTGAGTTGGGGCTGATCAAACCTGGCAAAGAGGCCAGTCTTCACCTGATCGAGCGACGCGCGACCGACGACTCCGCGGTGTGCTTGATGGGCGCGAAGCGCTACAAACCGTCTGTCACCGGCTGGACGCTCTACGCCCAGGGCCGCGACTTGCGCAGCGCCCGTGACAAGCGTGCGCTGAAAAAGATGTCCGCCTACGGCAGAGCGGTCGCCCAATCGGAGTGGGCGACCACGGAGTTCAAGTTCCTGCGTCTGTTCTGGAGCAACGCCGTGCCGGTGCCGTACCCAGTCCAGATCACCGGCGCCGAAATTCTGCTGGAGTGGATCGGCGACGACGCCGGCCATTCGTGTCCACAACTTCACGACGCCGAGGTGAGCCTCAGCCAAGCCGAGCAGTTGTACGAAGAGGTCAGGGCCGCGATTGTGACCATGGCAGGGCTCGGGTACGCTCACGGCGACCTGTCGGCCTACAACATGCTGGTTCGCGACGGACACATCGTCATCATCGACCTTCCCCAAACCGTCGACCTGGTGAAAAACCCCATGGGCGTGCCACTGCTAGAACGCGACTGTGACAACGTGTGTCAGTACTTCGCGCGGCACGGTGTGGCCGTCGACTCCGGCGCGCTGTTCTCCGAGGCGATCAGCCAGGCCTGGGGATAGGACGGCGCACCCGAAGGGGCGGCCAGCCCTCGCGAGTCACCCCGAAACTACCTCGGCATCCGGTGGGCGAGCCGACAGACGGGGCCCTGCGCGAGCGATCAGCGCTCGCCTCGACTCCCCCGAGGACTATCGAGGTTTAGGGCTGGGAGCGTGGTGAGCAGGGAGAACAGCGGGCTGCGGGGCGGCACAACCCCTAGTTGGGCGGCACAACCCCTAGTTGGGCGACACAACCCCTAGTTGGGCGACACAACCCCACTCGGGCGACACAACCCTGCCCGAGTTGCCCCATTTCGGCCGCTCCGCCATCCCGTGGAGGGGTTATGTCGCGAAAACAGCTCGATTTCGCGGTTTTGGGCGACACAACCCTCCCTGAGTTGGCTCGGAGGCCTCCGGAGGGCCAACTTGGGGAGGGTTGTGTCATTGGCGGTCGGAGTTCAGCTGCTCAACTCCGGCCGCCCGCCCGACGCCCCCGCCGACCGTACGGCGGCCAGCCGCACCGTCCCATTTCCCACAAGCCACGACACCTGCACGAGGTCATCTTGGTGCAGGCACGGCGGTCTTCTATAGTGGGCCTATGCAGAAAGTACTGATCGCCAACCGCGGAGAGATCGCTGTCCGCATCATCCGCGCCTGCGCCTCCCACGGGTTGAAGTCGGTCGCCGTCTATGCCGACTCTGACGCCAACGCCCGCCACGTTCGTCTGGCCGACGAAGCCTACTGCCTGGAAGGTCGTACGGCGCTGGAGACCTACCTCGACGCCGACAAGATCTTGGCCGTGGCGACCAAATCGGGCGCTGACGCGATTCACCCCGGGTATGGCTTCTTGTCGGAGCGGGCCGACTTCGCCCAGGCCGTCGAAGACGCCGGATTGACCTGGATCGGACCGACCCCCGAAAACATCGCACTGCTCGGAGACAAGGTCGCGGCCCGACGGATCGCTGAACAGGTCGGCGCGCCTTTGGTTCCGGGAACACCGGGGCCAGTGTTGGGCATCGAAGAGGTTCAGGCTTTCGCTGAACAGTACGGCTACCCGATCGCTATCAAGGCGGCTTTCGGCGGTGGCGGGCGCGGACTCAAAGTCGTCCACAAGCCCGAAGAGTTGGCTAGGCGTTACGAATCGGCCGTCTCCGAGGCTGTGTCAGCCTTCGGCCGCGGCGAGTGCTACGTGGAGCGCTTCGTCGACCGTCCGCGCCATGTCGAGACGCAGATTCTCGGGGATGGCAAAGGCCGGGTCGTCGTCGTCGGCACCCGCGACTGCTCCCTGCAGCGCCGCCACCAGAAAGTCGTCGAAGAAGCGCCCGCGCCATTCCTGACCGACGAACAGTTCACCCAACTGGTCGACGCGTCACGCGCCATCGGCCAGGCGGTGAAATACCGTGGTGTCGGAACGATGGAATTCATGCTCGGATCCGACGGCTCCCTGTCATTCCTCGAAGTCAACACGCGTATTCAGGTGGAACACCCGATCACGGAGCGTACGACTGGAGTCGACTTGGTCATCTGGCAGTTCCAGATCGCCGAAGGCGGAACACTGGATTCGCTGCCCGACGTCGTCCCTTCGATCGGCCATGCGCTGGAGTTCCGCATCAACGCCGAGGATCCGGGTCGCGGCTTCCTGCCCCAATCGGGTCGCATGACCCGCTTCGACCTGCCGTACGGGCCGTTCGTCCGAGTCGACGACGGCATCACTGCTGGTGGCGTGATCTCCCCCGAGTTCGATTCGATGATCGCGAAGATCATCGTGTGGGGCAACGACCGCGACGAGGCGCTGGCGCGTAGCCGCCAGGCGATGAAGGAATGTGACATCGAAGGTATCCCGACTTTGGTGCCTTTCCACCGCCGTGTTCTGCTCGATCCGGCGTTCACCGCCACTCGCGCCGAAGATTTCCGGGTCCACACCAACTGGATCGAGACCGAATGCTCCTGGCTGCCCGAGTTGGCCGAACCCTTGCCGGCCGGCGTCACCAAAGAGTCTGTGGTCCGCGAATGGTTCGAGGTCGACGGGCGTTGGATCCGTCTGGGATTCCCTGCCGCACTGCTCGGGTCGGGCGCGCCCCAACCCGGCTCGAAACCAAGCGCGACTTCGCAAGACCAGATTCCCAATGGGGCCGTACGAGCCCCCATGAACGGAGTTCTGGCCCGCTGGTTCGTCGCCACTGGAACAACAGTCCAACCTGGGACCAGCCTTGGAACTCTCGAAGCCATGAAAATGGAGATGCCCCTGATCGCGGACCGTGCCGGAGTGTTCGCTTCACTGGTCAGCGAAGGAGCCATCGTCAAAGATGGGCAACCGCTGGCGACCATCGCCTGAGGACGGACTGCGCGCAAGGGATCCCGAGAAGGGGCCAGCTCGCCCGACCGGGGAAGCCCCGACCGTCTCATCGGCGTCGCGAAGGGACAGTTCTGTCTCAACCCAGAAGCGTTCGACGCGGCGGAGGCCATCGTCTACGTCCACAGTTGCGGGATCCAGGTTCTCAGTCTCCTGCCCGCCCATGCGGCGACCCTGGAGACGCTCCCTTGGCATCATCGGGACCCGTTCGATCGCCTGCTCATCGCGCAAGCCACGACGGAATCGACGCGCCTCGTGACTCATGACGTCACGCTCACCCAGTACTCTGACACCATCATCAAGGTCTAATCGAGGAGACCCGACACCGCCGCAGTCCGTTCTCACACAATGCCCACCTCACGAAGAGCTGTTGTGGCCTTGGCCACGCGTAGGTCGGCCGTCATCCCGACGAGTGCGTTTCTCACCCATGAGCCCGTGGCCCCGGCCCATCCGCGTCAGACCAGTCTCACCAAAGTCGACATCGTCATACGCAGCAGCCCACTCCACAAGTTCCTGAGCATAGGCCGGATCCTTCAAAGCAGCGGCTTAACTCGCCCGACACTCATCGAAGACCCGTTTCTGCGCCACTCGACGTGACACCTTCTCCACCTACTCCCCCAAACTTTCACGCTTCGCTCCACCCGCCAAGACGACGCGGGCGCTCGAATAGACGGCGTCACTGCCATGGAACCCGAGAATGACGCCACCCAGCCAGCCTAAATCCACCACATTCACGCTGGTCTCACTCTTGTCGGCGAGGCGCCATCAGACGGAACACGGCGCCTCGATTGCCTGAGAACCGATTGACTGAAGACGGTGGATCACAGGGGGCGACTCTGGGCTCGACTCAAACCGTTCTTAACACTGCGGCCGGGTCCCGTCGGGCGGCGTACAGCGCCGGAACAACTGCGGCCAACGCGCCCGCTCCGAGACCAACCGCAAGCCCGGTCAACGGAATGGAGACACCTAGGCATACTGGCCACTCGTTATACCTGGCCACCATCCATGTGAGCCCAATCCCGCAGGTCGTCCCTAGAATGGCTCCAGAGCCGCCGACGACAACACCCTCGTACGTGAACAAGCGCCAGATCGACATCCGACTGGCCCCCATCGCTCGACGCAAGGCGATCTCGGGAGCCCGATGCTGAACCGACACGACCATTGTCGTAGCTGCAGTAAGAGAGCTGAGTGCCAGAGTGATCCAACCAACGACAGCGAGCAGACCACTGAGATCCGAATTGATGCTTTGCTGCAGGTCGGCAAGCTGGGCAACGACACTAACCTGAACCTGGCCAGGATTAGTCGGCTGAAGCGTAGGCGGGATCGCATTCGCCAGCGGCTCGGCGTAACCCGGCTGGCACCTGACGATAACGTAGTCATCAAGCTGATCAGACAAATAGGCCATCGTCGCTGGAGACAAAAACAGCGACGTATCAGTGATGGGATCACCGCTCGCTTCAAGGACTGCCGCCACATCCACGGAGCGCTCATTAGCCCAGATTTGCACGCCTGGGCTCACGTCAGCCACTCCAAGGTCTTGCGCGGCCCTAGATCCAAGCACAGCAACAGTCCCGCCCCAAGTGTTGGATAGAAGCGCTACTTGACCGCTCCTCGTCTTGAGCTGATTTATGCCAAAGAAGCGCTCATCCGTCACCACCAAGTGTCCCTGATAGGGCTGTTCAGCCGCCGCCAATCGAGAAATCTTGTTACTAGTTGTAGTGAACGTGCGCGCGGGTGCCACCTCAACCACCCCTTCAAGACCGCTGATCTTGCCCGCGCGAGTAGAGGAGACGTCCCAGGTTGAACTTGATCGCGAAGCGTCGACAACGCGCATTTGCGAGCTGCCGGCGCTAGTCAAGCGCGCAACTATTTGCCCCGTAGCAGACCCCACAACGCCCATCGACCCCACCAGCGCGGCCACCCCAAGAAGATATGCCAGCATCACCAGCAACACTCGCGCCGGTCTATACAGCGGGACTGTGCTCGCCGTAACGACCTCGAGCGCCCATCGACGCACAGAGTGTCCCCTAAGAGCCACCGCCAGCCGGCCCCCTCCTACTGGCAGCCCTGACTCGGGCGCTGAGCCCGGCGCCATCCACAACGTAACGCCCGCCGCTAAATCCGGCGAGGATCCCAAGAATTGAGAGCAACGTTGTCTTCCCAGAGCCAGAGACTCCCGTGATGGCCACGAACTCACCTCGATGAACCTCGCCGGTGGCACTACGTAAAGCCGTTATCTCTCCCCGACGGCCCACAGTCTTGCTGAGCCCGTAAAAGACATCACTAAATCTGTGATCTCCATTTATCCCCCAGACGGAACAACTACCGTTCCAGCCGGCAGCGCTGGATCACTTGGATGATGGCGTAACCCGCCGCCTGACCCGTGACAATCACTCCCATCGAAACCGGTGGTGAAGAAGTGCCCCCGATGCTGACCGACGGAAGAAGTACGTAGGTCTTGCCGGACGCGTCCCTCCGGATGGCCGACAGAGGAACTCCGGGACCCATGGGAATATCACCCGTTTCGCTAATGATGACTGGCTGGTCAATGGCCACAGAGGCCTCGACGCCCTCAGGCAACGCAACCGCGATGTCATAGCCGGCTGGGTTCGAGGGCTCGGCCTCCCGAAATGCGCTAACACTAAGGACTCGACTGAGTTCGGGCTCAGTCGAACCGACCTGAACACTAACGTCGGCGCCAACTGTGAAAGCATCCACTTGGACCATGTCTACTCTCGCGGTGACCACGCTCGGGCTAGTTGGCACCGTCATCACAGGGCGGTCGGTCGTGACCTCTTCACCAATCTGCGCGACGGAAACCACCGAGAGACCGTCGCCAGGTAACTTGGCGGTGTGAGCCAGTGGCAACCCTCTTGTCCCAGGCAAAAGCTCAGGTAGTTCGTAGCCAACCCGCGAGTACATTCGAGCCAGCGCCCCGATCGTTCGGTCTTGAAGCCTCCCATCAGCAGCCCCGGAATGGAGCCCAGCTTTAGATAGCATCTTCTGGAGTTCCACGACGTCGTTGCCCTGAACCCCTTCAGTTAGATCGCGGTAGAGGGGCAATTGCTCGGAAACAGCGAAAACCGGCGCACCGGAAACTTCCGCCACCAGATCACCGGCTGAGACGGTATCCCCGATCGCATGAACCCGCCCAGACACCACCACGCGCATGTTCTCAAGCCCAACGCTGTTGCTTCCCGCGGACAGGACAACTTGAGCTACCGACGGAGCGGTAACGTGAGCATTGACGGACGCCAATTCCCTAATTGGCCTGTCCTTATCTGGGTTGTCACCAGAACCGCCCTGCTCGCGTTATCAATTGCTGACATGTCCGCCGCCGGGTGCAGCCAAGCCATCCCTATCCCACCTACCGTGGCTCCAACCAGCACCCCAACAGCGAGTGCTCCCCCAATACGCTTTCTCACAAGACACCCGCGCCACGAAGAACCTCTGTAGCCTTCGCAACCCGCGCGTCAGCTACGCGCTTGGCTTCGATGAGCTCTGCTTGATGCTGCCCAATGTAGCGAAGCCGGTATTCGGCGGCAATGTCGCCTACCTGTTGGACGTAAGCCATATCGTCCGAGCATTGGGCTTCCGCCAGAAAGGCGCGTTGTTGCTGCTCATCTGTCCAGCCACTCTCGATGACCACTCCGCCACCATCGGCGGAAGCATTGACCGAATAGCCCGCGCTGTTGATGCATTGTTTCAATTGAGCCGCCAGATCCATAAAGCGATAATCCAGCCTCGCCGAATCAACAGATTCCATCCAGGGAACACCGACTGCGCCTTGAGCCGTGTCGGAATTATTCGTGGGAGCGACCAAACCCGTGGCCACCGCGACTTGGTCACGACAGCCCAACAGCTCGGTCGAATCCCCATCCATCCACTGCAGCGGCGGAGATGAGGCTTCCGCACCCCAGGGCCCATGGCGAGCGATGTAGGCGACATCCCAGCGCCCAAACAGCCAGTGCGCAACGACCGGCGGTATCTCCAGCGATCGACGTGCGTCCGCAATCACCGCCTCAGACACCGATGTCGCCTGCGTCAAGCATCGAGCGATCTCTATGCTCACCGCAGCCTCGACAACTTGGTTTTCATCTGGGCTCATCCAGAAGCGATCCAATGGAAGTTCGATGGTTGCAGTGTTCCAGTTCAAGACGGCTGTCGATGATGGCGGCAGCGAAACGGATGGTGGAGACTGCGGTGAAGCTCCCGCACAAGAGCACGTGCACAGCAGGACCGCGCCAAATATCACAATCTGCACATTTCGTAATGTCGAACTCATTCACGCCCCCAAGCACAATCAGAACGGATCCCAGTAGAGTCGCGCGGAACTAATCCTGTCATTCCAGTTGCCAGACGAGGTGTGGCGTAAATCTCCATAATATCCCGCCGCAGTGACCGCGAGCACAGCGCCTTGCTGGTTAGCATTCTCGTAGTAGTACCCCACGCTGCCCGTGCGGTTATCAAGGCCGGAGAGGCGATCGTTCCATCCGACTCCGCTAATATCATAGTCATACCACAGTCGAGTCGATCCATAGATGTATATACCTAGTTGACTACCTCCGTAATTGATATCGCTCCAACCATGAACAAGCGGCGACCTTCGCTGGATAGGCGGATGCCGCGGTAGCGGGTGGAGCTATGACTGCCGCAGAGCTAAACGTTAATCACAACACTGCTAGCACAAGCCCGATCTTGCCCTTCATCATTCCCCTCCTTTGGGTGAATCTTCATGGCATGTTGCTTATATGTCCATATTGTCAATGCTTCGACGTGCCTCAGTTTGTTTGAGCGGGTGGTGGGGTGTGGTGCCTCAGATAGTTTGAGCGCGTAGCCTTTCGGGGTTCAGGCTTGCCTGCCGTGAGAGAAGGCAAGATCGATATGGCTGCTCGTAGGCAGGTCACGAACAAATTGAGGACGGCGTAGGGAGGGCGCCGAAGAAGGATAGAGGCCGGATACTTGACCAGGTAATGGTGACGTCGGCTAGGCGGCTGCTGACTGGACCTGAACTACCAGACCCAGCCGAGCCAGATCGACAGACGGCGTCTGCGGTCGAGAGGGTTCAGTGAGGAGGGTTCAACTCTTCCTGCTAGGGCGCAGCCGACCAGGATTGCGGTGGCCATGAAACGGCGCCGGGCCTAAGCTCGGCCGCCCCGCGTCGTCACCAGGTGTCGGCCGCCGCGACCAGACGATCCAGCTCAGCTTGGTGCGTCCGAATGAACTCTTCATCTTTTGAACGGCGGATCTCGGCAACGCGAGCCATGTAGTTCGTCTCCACCCGGCAATCGAAGTCTGCCAACGCCACAGCTCGTTCCGGCGGTGTGCCCAACAGGTTCAACTCTTCAGGCGGGATTTCATCAACCGTGGCGTTCTCGCGCTCCGGTCCAACCGTGCCGTCTGGCCGCGTTCGTTCGGCCAAGTACATCGCCAACGATGGGCCACTGCCGGAGTTGATCCCTGAGTTATCTATCGGATACCCCTGATCACTCATGCACCCGCCCCACTCACGGTCGAGTTGAAGCCGCCTTGGATCCAGCGCGAAGCCCTCACCACCCCATCCTGCCATCGACCGGTCATCGATGATGACCCACAGCCACGCCGACCACGTGAGATCACTGAACTCGTCAAGGAATTCAGAGACCCGACCGCGCTCAGTCAGTTCGGGAAACTGCGCCTGCGCTTTGCTGCCGCAAGAACTCGCTCGCGTCCCTTCAGGGTCACGGAAGTCTCCCCACAAGGCGGTGAAGTACGCGTCAGACTCAGCTTCGCTCAATGTCGCCCAGTAGTCCTTATTCGGATCGTCGCTCCCGTCACCCGCGTGCTGCTGAATCACATCGAGCACGCCGTACCCTTCGCGCGCGACCACGTCGCGATCTGAGGACAGGAGTGGAACAGGCAGCGCCGACCACTGCGAGATGGAGTCCGCTCGATTCTGCGCCGTGTTGTCGCTCGACACCCACGGGATGTAGCGGAACCCCAGGTCAGCCATACACCGGGCCGTCGCCTCTCCGAGTTGCTGGAGTCGCTCGGCTCGTCTAGCGAGATAACCGGGATTCTCCGCCGGCCCCTCCATATACGCCGCGTACGCCGCCAACGGCGGGGGCGGATCCATCGGTGTCTCAGCTCTCGCCAGCGGCAGATCGCCGATGATTCCTGAAACCACGCCGTCCGAGGTCGAAGAAACCCCATCACCGATCGACTGGTCAGCCTCGCCTGGGTGTCCATCCCCGCTCGGGGCGACGCATCCGGCGAGCAGACACGCTGCGACCATCATCAGGCCGACCGCGCCACATCGTGTCTTCGCCATGCCGTCTCCTGTTCCATCCTGGGTCGAACACCGCGTCCGACCGTGACATCCAGGAAGAGAAGGAACCCGTTCGCCGCCGCGACGCGGATATGACCCGATAGACGAGGCACGCGAGCTACTCCGCAGGCCTTTGGCTCCCCTAACATGGACCCGATCAACGTACGCCCCACAACAGCGCGCTCACAATGGCCAGACGGCCACGGATTCTCAGTCCTCGGCTGCGGCCTCGGGCTCCGCCGCCTCGACGTACCCATGCTTGAGGAAGAGGTGTTCGAGCCAGTACGTCCACCCGGCCATCAGAACCGCGGGAAGAACGAACACCAAGGGGAACATCTGCCACACGCCGAAAACAACCAACGCCAATCCGATCAACAAGAGCAACGTGCTACCTAGATGTGCCAGCCCCAACAGCAGGCCGTGCCGAAAATGCGCCACGGTGGTGTTCGTGAACCGTACGGCTAGCGGAATGCACCAGAAGAAGACTCCGATCGCGAAAACCGCGCCAATCACCAGCGGGACAACCAGCGCACGCCAATCGTGGGATGGATCCAACGCGACGCCAACCCCGACGACCAGGATGATCACCGAGCCAATCAGCCCCAGGATCGTCCCCTGTCGGAAGTTGGTCTTGAAGGCTTTGAAGTACGTCGACATGATCGGGGCCGAGCCAGTCAGGACTCGACGACGAATCGTGTCATACAACGCGGCGGTCGCCGCCCCGGCGGTGATGATCGGCAGACAACACAGCAGCCACAACACATTGCAGATGATGGCCGCTCCGATCCGATCCAGCGCAGTCATCAGACCGTTCTCCCGCTCGTACCCGAACGGCGAGACCGACTTCTTCTTTGACCGCGACCTGGCTGGACTCACTCCTTGACGCCGCCGATCATCAGGCCGGACACGAAATACTTCTGCAGGAACGGATAGACCAGCAGGATGGGAACGGCAGCGACGATCGTGATCGCCGACCGCAACGCGATCGGTGTCGTGACTTGGCCGCCTTGACCGGCCACAGCGGCCGAACCAGCCATCCCACCCGAATTCGTGCCTGCGCTCATCGCACTGGCCAGCAGCTTCTGCAATTCGTACTGCAACGTCGACAGCCACTGCTTGCCCGAGTTGTAAAGCAGCGTGTCGAGCCAACCATTCCATGAGCCCACCGCGACGAACAACGCGATGACTGCCAACGTCGACTTGCACAACGGCATGATGATGTTCCACCAGATGCGGAACTCCCCAGCACCGTCGAGTTTGGCCGATTCGGTCAGCGACTCAGGAATCGACTTCATATAAGTCCGGATGACGATCAGGTTGAAGGCGGAGATGATGTTGGGAACCCAGTAGGCCTGGAACGTGTTGAGCATACCCAGATCCCTGATCAACAGGTAATTCGGAATCAGACCGGCGTCGAAGTACATCGTCAAGACGAACAGCAGAGTGATCGGACGTCGCAGCAGGAACTCTTTACGCGACAGCGCGTACGCCAACAGCGAGGTGAACAAGAGGTTTGTGACAACGATGACGACCGTCTTCAACACGCTCATGAAGAACGCCTGATAGATCGTGTACATATGGAACACGACGTCATAGTTCTTCAGCGAGAACACGCGCGGCCACACGGAAATTCCGCCCTTGACGGCGTCAAGGCCATCGTTGAGCGAGACCGCAAGCGTGTTGAGCAGCGGATAGATCATGACGATCCCGAGCAGAACCAGCAATGTCGTGTTCACAATGGGGAAGATCACCCGATCAGGGTGCCGTTCCTTCTTCACCGGGCGCTCGCCGCTTGTACGACCTGCCGTGGGTTTGGCGGAGCGGAGCTTGACCACCGCGGTTTTGACGGCGCCGCCGTCTGGAGTCGTGGCACTCATACCAGGGTCTCCTCACCGAGCTTGCGAGAGATGAAGTTGGCCAACCCCACCAAGATGATGGCGACGATGGTCTTGAAAATTCCGGCCACGACAGCCAGCGAATAGTTGCCCATCTGGTAGCCGTACCTCAGAACGAACACGTCGATCGTCTCTGACGCGCTGGCGACCAGGCCGTTGCCCAAGAAGTACGGGATCTCGAAGTTGGACGACAAGATCCAACCGACATTCATGATCAACAGGATGACGATGGTGGGGCGGATTCCCGGTAGAGTCACATTCCACATCTTGCGGTAGCGCCCGGCTCCGTCGATTGACGCGGCTTCGTAGAGCGTCGGATCGATGGCGGTGATCGCGGCCATGTAGAGGATCGTGTTCCAGCCCAGTTCCTTCCACAGATTCGATCCGGCAACGACTTGCCAGAACATGCCCGGCTGAGACAAGAACAACACTGGCTCGTTGACGATGTGCAGCGTCATCAACACCTGGTTGATGAAGCCACCCGACGAGGGAATCGACAGCGCCACCGACACCATCCCCGCGACGATGATCCAACTGAGGAAGTGGGGCATGTAGGTGATGTTTTGGATGACGCGTTTGAAGACAAGGTTCTTGACCTCATTCATCATCAGCGCCAAAATGATCGCGCCCAAAGTCGAGACGACCAGAGTCAACAGTGACTGACCGAGAGTGTTGACGATGGCGCGGATGAACCGCTCGCCCATCACCCCGGAGAAGAGTTTGGTGAAGTTCTCAAACCCGACCCAGCTCTGACTCCACAGGCTGCGTTTGCCAGGCTTGTAATCTTGGAAGGCGATCGCCCAACCATAGATCGGGACGTACTTGAACAAGATTTGGTAGGCCAACAACGGCACACTCATGAGCAGCAGCGCCCGCTGAGCCCACAAGATTTGCCAAGTTTTCTTTTTCTTTCGCGGTACGGTCGTTCGGGCTTTCGCCCGCGAGCCCGCCGCCTGGGCCGCCATCTGGCCTGGACCCGGCGCGTCCACTGACTGCGTCGTCATCACCCCACCCCCGATCGATCCACCAAGCGGTGGGGGCGGTGCGCCCGCCCCCACCAACCTCGTGGCTAGTTGCTCACTTCCAGTTCTTCAACCGGTCTTGGATGCCAGCGTTGATGGCGTCCTCGTAGACCTTGACGTCGATCTTGTGAATCTGATCGACGTACGCCTGCCAGTTGGCTTCGAAGTCGCTGGTCGAACCAGCGATCGCCTTGGGCAGGTTCTGAACCGTGGCGTCAGTCATCTGCTGATTGACCTCGTTGGCCGCGTCGTCCAAAGTGATGGACCAGCAGGGGTAGTACACCGGGTTGGCCGGCGGGGTGTTCATGAACTCGCGCCAGGTCTGCTTGTCGTACTTCTCCATGAACGCCTTGTCGTAGTCGCTCAGCGTGGCATAGAACTCAGCCGGCTGATCGTCGGGGCTGTAGGCGTTGCCATCGCTGAACTGACCATTGTGTTTCGGCAGCACGTCGAGCAGCGCGGTGAGGCGGTTGGACGAACGCCAAGTCAGATCCTTGTAGTTGACGCGTTGCTGCTCCGTGCGCGAGAACACGCCCTGAGCGTCAACCTCGTAGTCTTCACCCTCGATGCCCCACGACAGGGTCTTTTGCCACGGCTCCGACAACATGACGTCGAGGAAGCGCATAGCCTGCTCCGCCTTCTCCGTGGTGGCGGAGATGCCGAATCCCTGGTTGGTGTTCATGACGTCGCGGTCAGCGTAATACGGTTCAGCGCCTTCGTAGACCGGCATCAGCGGAACGTAGGTGTACTCATCCTTGCCAGCGCCTTGAAGAGCCTGGGTCGCGGTCTGGTAGTTCCAGCCCTGATCATGCATGCCCAAGACAGCGCCGGTGGCGATCTTGGCGGTGTACTGATCGAAGCTCAAGGTGAAGGACTCTTTGTCAACGACGCCCTTGTTGTACTCCTCGTTCAATTTCTGATACCACTTCTTGGCGATGTCCTTGTCCGCGTAGATCGTGGCCTCGTCGTTGCCATCCACTGTCACGCCGCCGTTGTTCGGATAACCAGCCAGGAAGGCAGGCGGGTTCGTCATGCCCCATTCGCGCCCGGTCGAAGCCAGCAGCTCGAAGCCCACGGTCGGAGCGCCGTCCGTCTGCGGGTTCTTCGCCATGTAATCCTCGATTAGTGTGAAGTACTTCTCAAGGGTCATGTTGCTCAGATCGGGATAGCCAGCGTCCTCCAGAACGCGCTTTTGGATCCAGAAGGCCGTTCCGTAGTGAGTGCCGCCGGTGATCTCACCATAGAAACGGTTATAGTTCGGGAAGATATAGAGGCCCGGATCGACCGCTTCGCCGTTGTAGCTCATCTTGCCGCGATAACCCTCGACATGCGCCGCCAGGTTCTCGTACTCACCCGAGTCCAGCATGTCGTCGAGACGCAGCAGGGCGCCACCTTCAAGCAGACGCATCTTCAAGTCGGTCGTGCCGATCAAATCCGGATACTCACCACCGGCCAGCATGACGCCGATCTTCTGATCGACATTATCGGACGAAACGATCTCGTACTCCAGCGTGACGCCGAGCTTGTCTTTCAACAACTGCGTGATCTTGTTGTCCGGAGCCGGAGCCTGCTCGGCCGTGGTCAGCCAGACCGACAGCGTAGTCGGATTGGCCGGCGTCAGGGTGCCTGAGGCGTCGGCCAACGGATCATCGGCAGCCGGGAGCACTGCGCTGCTATTGGTCGTTGGGTCGTCCGTGGCGTTGTTGGAACAAGCAGTGATGGTGAATGGCATAGCGATGGCCACGGCCAGTGCCATGGACTTGAATGCGGTTTTCACGAATGTCCCCCTCCTTCTTTGCGGTAGATGGCGAAACACGTCTTCTTCGTGCTCGACAAAATGAATGCTATGCCACATCGCAGCTAATTCACCCTGGGATCAGGTCACGATTCGGTCACAGAGGAAAGTTTCCCCTTCGGATAACGAAAGGTACGCGATTGCGCGCTCTAGAGCGCCCGCTGTCGTGGTTGTGCCGCCCGGGGTGTGGCCGGTTGGCGTCAATGCCCGACCACACCCTGGACGGTGAGAGTCTCGGGCGTGGTATCCCCCGACCCACGCCCGAGACCCGCTTAGGGAAAGCCCGTGCCCGCGTTAGGACACGCGCCTCATCCTTTGACTGCCCCCGTCAACCCACCGACAATGCGCCGCTCGAAAATCGAGAAGAATATCAACGCAGGGAGCATTGCCATTGATGTGAAGGCTAGCACTTGTGCCGTGTCTTGGGAATGGGCTGTCGAAAATTGTTGCACTCCGAGCGGCAAAGTGTATTGCGCCGCGTCGTTGAACATGTACAACGGCAGCATGTAAGAGTTCCACGAACCGACGAAGTTCAAGATCGCCACCGTGATGACCCCAGGCAGAGACAACGGGACCACCATGCGCCAGAAGAACCCCAGCCGTGAACACCCATCAACTGTGGCCGCCTCTTCAATCTCCATCGGAATCGCCGCCAAGAACGGTGTCAAGATGATGATCGTCTGCGGCAGGCCGAAAGCGACCTGCGGCAAGATGACACCCCAAGGCGTGTTAGCCAGTGGCGACTTCGTCACCATGATGTACAACGGCGTGATCGCCACGGCCAGTGGAAACATCAGACCAGAGGCAAACAGCATGTACATCGCGTTACGGCCCCAGAACTTGTAGCGAGCCAGCACGAAGCTGGCCCCCACCCCCAACACGACGATGGCGATCACCGTGATCAGAGCGATGTAGAGCGAGTTTCCGGCCATCCGCCAGAAATCGGGCATCCCCAGCACCGAGGTGTAGTTCGAGACGTTCCACGGATTCGGCCAGCCCGACGGATCCTGAGTGATTTGCGAGTTGGTCCGAAAACCGCCGATGACGATGTAGATCACCGGAGCGATACAGACCGCGATCAGACACAAGCTGATGAAATAGACCAGCGGGCTTCCCCAACCACCGCTCTTCGGAGTCGAGCGAATGACTGCCCCGTTACGAGGATCGATTTTCTTCGCCATCTCAATCCTCCTTACTCGTGAGAGCACCCTCGGTGTTGCGGTTCATGACGAACTTCTGGAACGCCAACGCCACAACCAGCGAGATGACGAACACCACGATGGCGATGGCCGAACCACGTCCCAGCTGGCCCGACAGTCGCCCGTTCTGCGCCATGAAGTACGCCATGGTCGACGTCCCCGAGATGTTGGCGATGTACTGACCCCAAATGATGTAGACCAGGTCGAACAACTGCATCGAGCCAATGACCGACAAGAAGGCCCAGATCTTGATCGTCGGGGCGAGCAGCGGCAACATGATGTGACGTTGGATCTGCCAGTACGACGCCCCGTCGACAGCCGCGGCCTCGGATAGCTCCTCGGGAATGCCTTGCAGCCCGGCCAACATCAAGATGACCGCGAATCCGATGTACTTCCAGGTGATGACGAACATCAAAGTCCACAGCGCGATCTTCGGATCGGAGATCCAACTGACGATCGAGTCGATGCCGAGCCGATGGAGCAATCCGTTGATCGCTCCGGTGTCCGACAGCATCAGACGCCAGCCGATGCCGACGATCGCCTCAGAGATGACGTACGGAACGAAGATCAGCACACGGATCAGTGATCGTCCGCGCATCTTCTGATTCAGCAACAACGCCAACAGGACAGCCAGAGGTCCTTGAAACAGCAAGGACAACCCCGCGATGGCGAAGTTGTGACCGACTGCGCTCCAGAAGTCTTTGTTCCCCAATGTCCAGGTGTAGTTGTCGAAACCGATGAAGTTCGTCGCCGGCCCGTAGCCCTTCCACGCGAAGAAGCTGTAATACAAGGCGACGAAGACCGGCACGATCACGAAGAGGACGAAAACCACGATCGCCGGACCCGACAACAGTGTGATCTCCAAACGTCCGCGCCAACTCAACCCCTTCGAGCGACGCCTACGGACGCCTGAGGGTGGGAGCGCTGTGGCGCCCCCACCCCGGACGTTGACCTTGCTGAGCGCGTCGCCTGGAACGGCCGTGGCCGTGACTCCAGTTTCGCTCATCGGACCTAGCCTGCCTTGACCGCAGCCTGCATCTGAGCCAGCGCCGCCGCCGGATCAGCTTGACCAGCCAACAGTGCGACCACGGCGTTGTTCACGGCGTTGCCGACCTCTTGGCCGAGGCTGGTGTCGAACCACAGCACCGAGTATGGCGCCTTGCTGAACGCGGTGGCGGCAGCCTTCAGAGCCGGATCCTCGACCACACCCATGGCCTCGGAGTTGGCAGGAATCGTGGCGTACGCCGTGGCGTACCCTTCGTTGTACTCCTTCTGAGCGATGAAGTTCAAGAACTTGACGCAAGCGTCAGGCGCTCCGGCGGAGCAAGAGTAGCCGTCAGAACCGGCCATGATGGCGTCAGGGTCACCCTCGCCGCCGTCGACCGCCGGGAAGGGGAACCAACGCAGATCGGGCAGTGTTTCCTTGTCAGGAGTCAGGTCACCGATGACACCTGGTTCCCAAGCGCCCATCAGATCCATGGCGGCCTGATGGTTGGCGATGAGGCCTGCGGCCGAACCGGCGCCCTGCTGAGCCACCGTGGTGAGGAACCCCTGGTTGAACGGCTCCGTCTTGGCCAAGGTGTCCAGATCGGTGAAGGCCCGCAACCAGCAGCCATCGGCCAGTTCCTTGTCGGTGGCGAGGTTCTCGACCACATCCTGGCTGCATTCGCGCAACGCGAAGGAGTAATACCAGTGAGCGGCCGGCCAGGCGTCTTGCGCGCCGAGCGCGATTGGCTGAATATTGGCGGCCTTCAACTTGGAGACCGCGTCATTGAAACTGGCCATATCGGTCGGGTTGGTGGTGATGCCGGCCTGATCGAACAGATCCTGGCTATACCACAGCCCTTCCGGCTGAGCCGACATCGGCATGGCATAGATCTTGCCCGCCAAGGTGTCGAAGCCGAAAGCGCCGGCGCCGTACGCTTCCTTGATGTCAGCGTCGATCTTGTCGGTGATGTCCATCACCAAGCCGGCGTCGACCATCTCAGCCATCTTGCCGCCCCCGCGCTGCAAGAAAATGTCTGGTGCGGTTCCGGCCTGCATGGCAGTCTGGAGTTTGCCGTCGAGCTCTTCATTCTGGACGACCTGAATCTCGATCGTGACACCGGGGTTGTCGGTCTCGAAAGCGGCGACGACGTCTTTCCAGTAGGCCTGGGATTTGTCGCCTGTGCCGTTGTGCCAGAACGTCATCGCGACGTCTTCACCGGCAGCGGCGGATGAAGAACCGCCTGCGCCGGATGTCGCGGGATCAGTGGGATTGTTGCCGCAGCCGGCCAGGGCGAAGCCTGCCATAGCGGTGATAGTGAGTGCGGTGACGAATTTCTTCGCGTGCGTCATGCTCTCCTCCTTGAGTATGAGAATGGACAATGCGCCACGGATATTTCCGTTAGCTGTTACCTAGCAACCATATGCCGCGCCCGGTCTCATCTCGACCAAGAATCGATAACGATTTGGTCTCGGGAGAAAGTTTCGCCCCGAAGGAGAGAAAACTACTCGACAGGCCCAGTGGTCACCAAGCTCAGCCGCCGCTAAGACCGCGCCTAGGCCGGGGTGCAGCCCCGGCTAGCGTTCCTGGGCCGACCTGTTGCAGCGCCGGCCTATCCTCACCGCCCCGGTTCAGCCTTTGACCGCGCCCGCGGCCAAGCCAGACCGCCAATAGCGTTGCAACGACAGGAACAACACGATCAACGGCAGGACGCCCAGCAGCGCGCCGAGCATCATGGCGCCCTTGTTGGGCGAGAAGTACGTCGACATGCCGTACAGGCCCAAGGTCACCGGCTTGAGCTCGTTGGTCGAGATCATCATCAATGGCAATAGGACATTGTTCCATGTCGCCACGAAGATGAACAGGAAGATTGTCAACATCGCCGGCGCCAACAGTCGCAGGACCATGGTGAAGAAGGTTCGCGCCTCCGACGCCCCATCGACGCGGGCCGCCTCCAGCAGCTCCGTCGGAACCGACGACTCGGCGTACACCTGACCGAGGAAGACGCCGAACGGGGACACCATCGACGGAATGATGACGGCCCAGGCAGTGTTGGCCAGCCCGATCTGATGGAACAAGACGTACAACGGAACGGTCAGCAAGGCCACCGGCATCAGCAACCCGCCCATCGTGACCGCCAACAACACCCGTCGACCCGGGAACTGGAACTTCGCGATCGCGTAGCCGCAACTGACCGAGATCAGCGTTCCCGCCACCCCGGCAACACACGAGTAGATCAGTGAGTTGAGCACCCAGCGCGGGAAGTTGCCGCCCGTCCATTCCAACAGAGCGCTCCAGTTCGCTCCCCAACTCAGGTCGGCGAACATGAACGATCCGGTGGACAACAACTGTGCGGTCGTCTTCGAGGAGGCGATGAACAGCCACACCACCGGGGCCATGAAATACACCAAGACGAAACACAAGACGATCGTGGTGATGACCCTGGCCGTACGACGCGGGGCCAACGACGGTGGCGGGGTCGGACGAGCCGACGACTGACGCTTGGTTCGTGAAGTTGACACAGTGCTCATCGCGACATCCTTGACTGCACAATCGCGTAGGCGACGGCCAGAACCCCAGCCACCGCGGCGATCAGAATCGAAATGGCCGAAGCCGGGCCCGAGCCACTCGGGCTGATCTGGCCCATCATCGTGTTGTAGGCCATCATCATCGGCATGTAGTCATTGCCCATCCAGGAGGCGACGGCCCGCATCATCGACGGCTCGTTGAACAACTGGACGGTGCCGATGATCGACAGCAGCGTGGCCAGCAGGGCAGCGCCTCGAACCATCGGAATCTTGATCTGTGTGGTGATCTGCCAACCCGACGCTCCGTCGACCCGAGCGGCCTCCGTCAGCTCCGTCGGAATCGCCTGCAACGCGGCGAGGAAGATCAGCATGTTGTAGCCGGTGTAGGTCCAGGTGGTGATGTTCGCCATCGAGGCCAACATCACTTGTGGAGACAAGAAGAATGGACTGCCGCCCATCGATGGGAACGCGCCCGCGAACGGAGACAACTCTGGTTGATAGAGGTACGACCACACGATGGCGGCGATGATGCCTGGGATGGCGTACGGCAAGAAGTAGAGCAAGCGCCACACCCCCGGGCGGCGCACCATGAAAGAGTCGAGCAACAAGGCCAAAAACATAGCGGCGAGGATCATGACCGGGATCTGAATGACGCCGAAGAGCATCACGCGCCCGATGCCTCGCCAAAACGACAGACTGGTCGCGGCCGTGACGAAGTTGTCGAAGCCGACGAAGGTGTCTTGGCGCTCTCCGCCGCCGTACAACCCGCCGGATGCGACTTGAGCGAAGAAACTGGCTCTGACAGCCGAGATGATCGGCAGGACGAACACCAACAGGAAGGCCAGGGCGAACGGCAAGGCGAACAGCCAGCCACTGATCGCTTGGTGGCGGGTGTTGCGGCCCATGCGTTGACGCCCGGTCGTCTTCGTTCGACCTTCAGGCGACGTCGCCTGGTCCGCGCTCGACATCGGCCGCCGTGGAGCTGTGGATGTGATCACCGACATCTCTCCTCCTTCATTCTCGACTACCCAAGTCATTCGCCGTACGTCGTACGGCGGACAGTACGATGGCGGAGCGTCGAGAACCGACCGCCGGGTCGTACAACAAGGAACACATTGGTTTGTGGGAGAACGCCGGTCGACGTTCCCCCACAAACCTCACCATTTGATCACTCACACATCGACTACTGCGCGACCGACAATCCGGCCGCCTTCAAAGCGTCGATCGACGCCTGCTGAGCAGTCGTGAACACGTCGGCCACCTTCGCAGTGCCCTTTGCGGCCTCGGCCGCGGTCTCGACAGCCTTCGGTCCAACCGCCGAGAAACCGGGGATGTAGGCGAAGTCCATGCTCAGATTCTTGTTGGCCGTCGCCAACTCCTTCATGATCTCTTGACCACCGAATTGCTTCAGCGCCTTGGCCGGGGTCTTCGGGTTGCCCAGCGCGGCCACGACCAGGCCCTGAGTCGTCAGATCGTCGACCTGAGTGTTGAACCACGCGTTGAACTGCATCGCCTCAACCGGATGCTCGCAACCCTTCATGACCGCCACGCCTGAACCACCATCAGGTCCAGTCTTGGCGCCAGCGCCGAAATCAGGAATCTGAGCCACACGCCACTGGCCCTCGGCCGGGGTGTCGTTCAGCGGATCGAGCAGGAAGGCGAACTCCCACGCGGCGGCGATGTTGCCGATCAACTGACCATCGGTCAGGGCCTTGCCGTAGGCGTCGCCCCAACGATCCAGTGTCAAGACTGACTTGGCGTCGATCATGTCCTGCCAGAACGTCGCCACTTTCTGCGACGCAGGGCTGTCGACCTGGACCTTCCACTGATCGCCAGAGGTTCCGTACCACACACCACCGGCGGCGGCCGTCTGAGCGGACAGCCAGAAAGCGACCTCGTCAGGCGTGAAGTCGGCGATGTACTTGCCGGCCACGGCGGCCTTCGCGGCTGCGGTCTTGAACTCGTCGAGCGTCTTCGGAACAGTGATGCCCAAGTTCTTGAACTCGGTCTCGTTGTAGAAATAGACCAGCGGGCCCGTGTCCTGCGGCAGACCGGAGATCTTGCCGCCGGTGCTCATCTGGCCGAAAGCGCCGGAGAACTTGTCCTTGTATTTGTTGGCCTCGGTCGTGACATCCAGCACCAGGCCCTTGGAGTAGAACTCCGGAACCTCGTTGTAGCCCAACTGCCCCAGGCAGGGACCGTTGTTGGCATTGACGTCGGTCTCCAGGCGCTGAATCATCTGCTGCGCATTGCCGTCGAACTTGGTGGCTTTGACCTGGATCTCAGGATGCTCCTTGTTCCAGCGCGCCACGATGTCGTCGACCTTCACCATGCCTTCGCCGTCTGGCAGACGATGCAGGTACGTGATCTCCACCGGAGCCTTCGAGTCGCCCCCAGCCGAACTGGAACCCGTGCCTGGGTTGCCGCTGCAGGCGCCCATCCCGAACACCAGAGCTGAAGCGGCAGTGATGGCGAGAATCTTCCTCGATTTCTTCATATCTTCGTTTCTATCCTTTCCAATGGTCGTGCCCATCCGTAGGATCGGATGGAGCGCCGAATGTGTTGACCAACCCGTCGCGGTCACCCACGAAGATGTCGAACCCCAAGGTGACATCCGTGACCGGATTGCCCGCCATTTTGGCGAGCAGGGTTGAGCAGGCCAGGCGGCCCACAGCTTGAGAGTCGAACTCGATGCCCGGCACCCTCGGATTCAGAGCCGTCAGAGTCGGACTCGCGTGGAAAGAGGCCACGCGGATCGACCGGGCCGAGCGGCCCAACCGGCCAGAACGCAAGGCGAGTTCCAGATAACCACAGATCATGTCGTCACCGCAGAACACCACGTCGGCTCCGGCTTCCAACAACGCCGGAAACCGATCCAGAACTGTGGTCTCATCGACGGCGCCCCACACAATCGGAGCGGTCGAACTCCCCGAGGCCCCAGCGGTCCCCTGGCGGAAGCCTTCAGCCCGACCGCGCGAAGTCAAGTCCGATCTCGGGCCCACGAGCAGACCGGGGTGACCACCCCAGGCGCGCAGTATCGTCTTGGTGAACTCACGGCAGGCGGCGACGTGGTCGTGATCGATGTGGGTCACCCCGTCCACCGCCGTCGGACCGATCACGACAAACGGAAAGCCCGAGTCGATCAGCTGCGGCATCACCGCCGGATCGGCCGGGTTGCGGGACACGATCACTCCGTCGACCTTGCGTCGACGCGTCACTCGCCTCAGCGCGTCAGCGGTGTTGTCGACCGCGAGAATGTCGTACGAGTGGGCCATCGCCTCGGAGATGACACCGGTCATCGACTGAAGGAAGAACGGATAGTGGATCAGCTCACGGTTACGCGGAATGGTGAACGCCAGCGTCATCGTCTGACGCCGACTCAGGTTTTGGGCTGCGGCGTTGGGACGAAAATCATGCTCATCCATGTAGTCGAGGATCCGCTGTCTGGTGGCTGCGGCGATCCGACCGTGACCAGTGATGGCGCGCGACACGGTGCCCTTGGACACTCCCAGGGCTTCTGCCACATCATCGATCTTCATGCTCACCATCGTGCGATTCTGATCCGAACGCCTGCTGCGTTACCGGTTACGCATCAGTCTGCTACGGGGCTTTCTCCTCGTCAAGGCAAGGGTGCGAAATGGAATGATTTCATACCCAAATCGTTATGCAGAGTCTCAGAAGAACATCCGAACATGTCAACGACAAGTAGTGATCGATCGGACTGCTTTCTGATCTCGATTGCGGCGACAAGCCGCCGGAAAGACCGGAGGGGTTCCCAGCGGGGTACGCTCCCCGCGAAGTCTCAGCGCCTCAGCACACCCCAGCCCAGCGGTGTTGAGCCTCGACTCGGACCGGTCTCAGCTCTGCCCAACGAACTCTCAGCGCCCCAGCGGAGTCGGCCCTGAACTTGGCCCAGTCTGAACGCAGCCCAGCAAAGGCTCGGCTCAGCGAAGCCTGAACTCAGGCCAATCTCAGCTCAGCCAGACGTACCCCTGCTCAGGCAGGTCGACCGTCCATGATCGGTCGCCCGCGTGGACGACAGTGGTGACCGGCTCGAAAGCCATCGAGTACGCGAGCACCGCCCCGTCGCCCCACTGAGCCACCTCGACCCGCGGATCATCGGCCATCGACTGACTGAAAGTTGTTTCATCGTGGGCCGACCAATGCAGCGCCCGGTGCAGCAACCGATTGTTCTGCGCCGACCATGGCAGACCAGAGAAGTACACCGCGCGTCCAGCGCCGAACTCATGAGCCGCCATCGTGATGTCACCACCGGCGTCCAAGGCGAGCGGTTGAAGGTCGCGGGCCACCGACACCACCGCCGGGGTGGATTCGCCCGCGTCGAACGACTGACCCGCCACGTCGGCGGTGATGAAGTGCTCGGCCACGCTCAGCGGCTCACGGTTCGTCGACAACGAGTAACCGAGCTCGCGATCCAACCCCAGAACATCGGACAACTGAAAACATGCGCCGTTGCCAGCATGGGCGCTCGGATCCCCGACGCCGATCAACCCGCCGCCACGTCCGACAAACGTCCGTACGCTGGCTTGAATCGCGGGGTCGGCCCACCACACGCCACCAGAGAAGGCCGTGCCCATCGCCCCAGCGTTGACCAACACTGAGACCGAGTCGGGAACCCCGGCCGCGATGTCGTCGAACGACAAGAATGTGACGTCGAACGGCAGCCCCGCCAAGGATTCGAGGACGCCAAGGTAGGAATGAGCATGGCGATACCACATCGCGTGAGCCACCATGTGTGTCTGCCACGACCGCAACGCGCCCCACGCGTTCAGCACGCCGATGCGTTTGGGGGACGCGATCGGCGTCGCGCCTCGCGTACGATCATGGATCTGACGGAATTCGGCGATGATCTGCTCGATCCGATTCAGAAACGCGGGGAACTGCATCGCCACTGACGGATAGCCGCCGTAGCCGATGCGATCCAGCGGCGACCGGACGATCGCCCGACGCGCGGTGACCCAGCACTGATTCGCCTCGGTCACCGGATCGCCGCCAGGTCGGAAGACATCCGGGAAGAAGTACGGCAGAAAGCGGCCCTCGGTGTATTTCACGCCTGGGATGTCACTGATCATCCGGCAGGTCGCGGCTGAGCCGACTGAGCCGACGACCGCGTCCATGCCAGTGGAGGCGTAGTGCGGACCGTAAGGCTCCGTGCCGATCCAGTTGTCGCCGAGGAACATCATGGCTTCTTTGCCGCTGGCATGAACCATCGACACCAGTTCGCGCACATGATCAGTGACGAACCGATTCATGAAACCGATCCAGTCGAGGAAGCGGACCGTGGGGACCCGGAAACTCGAGTTGTAGTAGCCTTCGTCGACGAAATCTTCGGCCACCAGGGCGTACCCGACCTCGGCTTCGAACGCTTCCATCGCGGGAACCGACACCGAACCGGTGTAGCCGAACCAGTCGACGTATCCTTCGCGCTCCAAATCCGAGTAGACCAGCGTGAAGTGATAGAAGAACGTGGTGAAGCGGACGACGTCGACGTCCTCGTGGTCATCGAGCCATCGCGCCAACGACTCTTTGATGTGCTCCCAGGTCTCCGGATACCGTACGTCGTACGGCTGCTCACGCACTCG
The DNA here is from genome assembly GCA_031285845.1 of Propionibacteriaceae bacterium. Taxonomy (GTDB): domain Bacteria; phylum Actinomycetota; class Actinomycetes; order Propionibacteriales; family Propionibacteriaceae; genus WQYJ01. The sequence goes on along the minus strand of JAITVK010000002.1, from coordinate 66,772 downwards.
GGTGGGATCGTCGGCCCAATTGTTGGTCAAATAGTTGTACATCTGTGTCGGATCCCACAACTGCTGAGCGAGAAAGTCGACGGTGTAGAGGTGGCCTGGTTCGGGCCGCGCGACGATGACATGGGCTTGGGCGCCGGCGCCAGCCAGGTTCCATTGGTCAGCGGGCAGGGTCTTGCCGGTCGTACGGTCGATGACCTGCCACCAACGGGCGACGTCACAGTCGGTGTCCGGGGCGACCTGAGCCGCGAAATAGCCAGCGGCGACCTCGATGTCGAGCGGCCCAGAACCGATGGCGGCCACCCGGCGCGACATCAGGTAGACCCGAGTGGTCTGGTCACGATGACTGAGCGCCCACTGTTGATCGCCACGCCCGACGAAATAGGTCTCATAGACCTTCGTGGCCAGGTGTTTCACGACCTCCGGCAGCTCAGTTCCGTCAGAATTACGGACGGCGTCGGCTCCCAGGCGGTCGATCAACGCGAGCAACTCGTCATCCATGCCTTGTTGCACAGGTAGAGTGAGGCGGCCAGTTGACATGATGTCCTTTCGTCGTCGAGGAAGATCAGCCTCTAGGGTACCGCTGAGTCGATCCAGTTCGACAAACCTATGCCCTCCGACGCTAACCACCTCCGAATCCAGCCGGAACGGGATACGCGCGACTCGAGCGCCGACTCGGATGACTCAAACCTCGGCCAATTGGTTCGAGACTTCGGCTGAGCCCGCTGAGGCGATTCGCTCGCGACTCAGCTCGATCAGTGATCGCTCCAATGCTTCTGCGGCCGCGCCGAGACAGACCTGGTCAGTCGACGGTCGACCCAACTCGATCATGGTCGCCCTCAGCGGAACGTCTAGCGCGCAAGTCTCGATCTGAGTCCGGGCGCGGCCCAGCAGGTAGGCGCCCAGCAGTTCTCCGATCCAGCCGGTCAGGACGACCGCGTCAGGGTTCAACAGGTTGACCATGGAGGCGATCGCGGCTCCCAGGTAATGGCCGGTCCGATCCACAGTCTTGTTCGCGACCGGGTCCCCAGTCACCACGGCCCGCGCCAGCTCTTCGATAGCCGTGGTCGTGTCCCCGTTGTTCAACAGCGGGGAGTCGGAGTCGATGTCCCGCAGGGTACGAAGGATGCCCTCGGCCCCGAGGTAGGTCTCCACACAGCCGTACGACCCGCAATGACAGGGACGTCCGCCCGCGACTAAGACCGAATGCCCCCACTGCCCGGCGGTGTTGGTTCTTCCGCGCAGGAGTCGCCCGTTGATGGCGATGCCCGAGGTCACGTGAGCGCCGAGGCTGAGAACGACGAAGGTCTGATCGGCTCGGACTGGGTTGGACCACAGTTCCGCGGTCGCCAACATTCGCTGCGGATTGTCGAGCGCGACATGGCGAGCAGTGGCGTCATAGCGACCGACGCCGCCACGGCCAGCGCCGTCGGAGTCGGCGTGATCGACGACATCGTCGGCCAGATCGGCCAATGTGACCTGACGCCATTGCCACGGCGGCGCGAGCATCCACGTCGCCGTCACCGGATCCACCACTCCGGGGGCCGACACCCCGATTCCGATCACGGTTCGCGGCGCGTTCACTTCGGCCTGGGACCGAATGGCAGCCCGTACGACACTGAGCAACTCATCTGGCGCGACGAACTGACGTTCGAACTGGACCCGACTGCGGGACAGACCGCGCAACCCGCTGTCATAGGTGGCGATCTCCAGGTGGTCTTCGACGATGTCGAGCGCCAAGAAGACGCCCCGCTCGCCGTTGAGCTGCAGGCGAGCCGTCGGACGGCCGACTGCGTTGCGCTCTGGCGCCGAAGCGGTCAGCACACCGCTGGTGAGAAGGTCCGCGCTGATCGCAGCGACTGTCGCGAAGCTGAGGCCAGTGGCCTCAGCTAATTCCCGTCGGCTGGCAGTCCCCACAGCGGAAATATATCGTACAATTGACAATGAATTATCCCGGCGAATGTCGGCTGTCGTACCCATCATCGCTGCTCCTGACCCGTTGACACTTCGACCCACCCGTGGATCTACCCGCCATGTTATCATCATTCTCGGAATAAGTTATACTGATAGATGCAATAAGCCCACTTGTGCGTGAAACATCGTTTCCCTGCGATCAGTACGGACCCCCAACAGGACTCGGCGGCCATGGCCGAGCGCACCGTGTTCACAGGCACACCCGGAACGACTTCGCAACCTGACAGGCCGACTCATCCGGCAGTTCGACACGCCGCGAAGATCCAGCGATGATCCCTGAGTGCTTTCTGAGCCAGACTCGGACAGAATGATTCCCATGAATCCCACACTGCTCTTCATCGAAGACGACCCAGACATCGCCGAGATGGTCGTGGAGGTCCTCCAAGAGTCGTACGATGTCGAACACGCGTCGACAGGCGAAGCCGGCTTGGAACTGGCGCTGCATTCCCACTATGACTTGATGCTGATGGATCGTCGCCTGCCGGGCATCGACGGCGTGGCCGTGATTCAGGCGGTACGGCGCGCGGGCATCACCACCCCGATCCTGATGCTGACCGCGTTGGGCGCGGTCGACGACCGGGTCTCGGGGCTCGACGGTGGCGCCAACGACTATCTGACCAAACCGTTCGATTTCGACGAGCTGCTGGCCAGACTGCGAGCCTTGAGACGCGGATTCGCAGCCGAGACGGGTAAGACCTACATCGGAGAATGGCTCTTCGTTCCCGAGACACAAAGCCTCTACAGTCCGTACGGCGATCGAATCAGTCTGACCGGAACTGAATCGGCTCTGCTACACCTGCTGACCGAGTCACCAGAACACATCTTCTCTCGTCAAGAGATCTTGAAAACGATCTTCTCCGCCGATGACACGCCCGGAACCGTGGACACCTATGTTCACTACATCAGACGCAAGACGGAACACAATCTGATCGAAACTGTGCGATCGCAGGGCTATCGACTCGGAGACGGTTCATGACCTCGCCAACTCCACCAACCGATCCCGAGAACGCGCGATCGGTGGCCGGCTCAGCCACATCTTCTGACCGGCCGGCTTTCGACCCCGCGGTCCCAACCCCTGCCCCAACACCGGCTCCGACGCGCGCTCCGTCCGGGACGATTCCGCCGACTGCACCCAGTCAGCCGACCCGGACCCGCGCTCGCCGTCGGCCGCGATCCCTGACCGCGGCCGCTCAAGACGATCTGAAAGTACGGCACGCCGCGATGTCGGTCGGTGTGGCAGTCGCGGCGGTGTCGGGGTCCGTCATCCTGATCGGCTGCGTCGTCCTGATCGTGTTGTCCGTCACCAACGCCGTACAACTGCCATCAGAAATGGAACCGAACATCGATCTTGAGCGCGGACGGATCACGTTCACGCCGCGCCCGCCGCGCTGGGGTTGGCTCAACGCCGACCAGTTCATCTGGGCGGTGGCGATCCTGGCGCTGGTCAGCTTGATCACCACGCCGATTGTGGCTTGGGTGATGGCACGCCGCGCGGTCAAACCGATGGCTGAGGCGCTTAGGCTTCAGCGCCATTTCGTGGCCGACGCCAGCCACGAGCTTCGTACCCCGCTGACAGCGTTGTCGTCGAGAGTCCAAATCTTGCAGCGTCGTCTCGACTCCGGCAAGCCGATCGACGATGTCGCTCGTTCGCTCCACGCCGACACGACGAACATGGCGCGAGTGTTGGACGACATGTTGTTGACGGTGGAAGGCGCGCCGCTGGTCGAAGGAACCCGCACTTCGGTCGTGGAATGCCTGCGCCAGGCGATCACTTCGCTGAGTCCGATGGCAGAGCAGTGCGATGTCACGCTGACCTGCCAGGCCGCTTCGGATATGTTCGTCGCCGCGCCCGAGACCTCGCTGACACGGGCTGTGGTCGCGATCGTGGACAACGCCATCCAGCATTCGCCGGCCGGATCCCGAGTCGATTTGAGCGCGGAAACAGTGGATCGTACGGTCATCATCCGAGTACGCGACCAAGGCCCGGGTATCGCCGGAGTGGATCCGAGCCAAGTGTTCGATCGGTTCGCCCACGGCTCGGAGACGGGTCGCAAGCGCAGTTTCGGGTTGGGCCTGGCGTTGGCTTCCGAAGTGGCGCATCGCTATGGTGGCGACATCCGTGTCGAGTCGACATCGAGTGAGGGAACAACTTTCGCGGCGAGCTTCCCACGCGTGTGATCCGGAGTCGAAACAGACAAACGATTCCTGTCGCGGAAAGGTTGTGGAACCGCTTCCACTGATGGCGACTTTAGACTAGTCTAGGCGAGGCCGGATCAGACCCACGGCGGGTCGACGACAACATTCGGCGACCTAGACGGGGGCACCATGCAGTTCGGACATTTCGACGACGAGGCCGCGGAATACGTCATCACGACACCTGACACCCCACTGCCGTGGATCAACTACCTGGGCAGTCAGGATTTCTTCTCACTGCTCAGCCACCGCGGCGGAGGTTACAGCTTCTACCGCGACGCCAAGCTGCGCCGACTGACACGGTTCCGTTACCAGTCGATTCCGGCCGACAATGACGGACGGTATCTGTTCATCAACGATGGTGGGGAAGTCTGGTCGCCGACCTGCGCGCCGACCCAGACCCCGCTGGATGAGTACGAATGCCGTCACGGGCTGGGCTATTCGACGATCACTGGGGCCAGGGATGGCGTCGAAGCCTCGGTCACCTATTTCGTGCCGCTGGACGCGACCGCGGAAGTGCAGCAGGTTCGGCTGACCAACACGTCGGCGTACACCAAAGACTTGACTCTGTTCAGCTATGTCGAGTGGTGTTTGTGGGACGCGTTGGACGACATGCTCAATTTGCAGCGCAACCTGTCGCTGGCTGAAGTCGAAGTCGTCGGCTCGACGATCTATCACGTGACCGAGTATCGGGAACGCCGCGACCACTACGCGTTTTTCTCGGTCAACGCCCCGATCGACGGCTTTGACACCGACCGGGACAGGTTCATCGGTGGGCCGTGGCATTCGCTCGCCACCGCTGCCGTGCCTCGTACAGGAGAGCCTGGTGACTCGATCGCGTCGGGATGGTACCCGATCGGGTCGCACTGCCTGAAAGTGACGCTGGCCCCGGGCGAGAGCCGCGACCTGGTGTTCGTTCTCGGCTACGCGGAAAACCCTGCCGACGACAAATGGGCCGGCCCAGGAGTCGTCCGCAAAGACCCCGCTGTGGAGCTGATCGCCCGTTTCGACACGACGCAGAAGGCCACCGCCGAACTCGACCGGCTGAAGGCCCATTGGCGGCAGTTGCTGGGGCAATTCCATCTGGACTCTGGCGACGAGAAGATGAACCGCGAAGTGAACATGTGGAACCAGTATCAGTGCATGGTGACCTTCAACCTGTCGCGCTCCGCGTCGTACTTCGAGACTGGGATCGGGCGCGGCATGGGTTTCCGTGACTCGAATCAGGATCTGCTCGGCATTGTCGCGATGGTGCCTGATCGGGCACGCCAGCGGATTCTCGACCTGGCGGCGACGCAGTTCCCGGACGGCTCGGCCTATCATCAGTATCAACCGCTGACCAAGCGCGGCAACCATGACCTCGGCTCAGGGTTCAACGACGATCCGTTGTGGCTGATCTGGGGTGTCGCGGCGTACATCAAAGAGACCGGCGACTTCGCGATCCTCAACGAGAATGTGCCCTTTGACAACGATGAATCCTTGGCGCGGCCACTGATCGATCACCTGGTCGCCTCGTGGCGGCATGTCGTGAACAACCTCGGTCCGCATGGCCTGCCCCTGATCGGACGGGCCGACTGGAACGACTGCCTGAACCTCAACGCTTTCACCACGACCCCGGGCGAGTCATTCCAAACGACGACCAATCAGGCCGGAACCGTGGCTGAGTCGGTGTTCATCGCCGGGATGGCGTTGGCGACCTGCCCCGACCTGGCCGACCTGTTGCAGCGCCGAGGCGAGGCTGACTTGGCCGAAGAAGTCCGGCGATCGGTGGCGGCAATGCGCGTGGCAGTGGATGACCATGGCTGGGACGGCGCCTGGTTCCGCCGGGCGTACGACGCGATGGGCGCGCCGGTCGGATCGATCAGCGACGACGAAGGCCAGATCTATATCGAACCGCAGGGCATGTGTGTCATGGGTGGGGCTGGCCTGGCCGATGGACGGGCGGCCACGGCGCTGGAATCGGTCAACAAGCTTCTGGCGAGCCCGCACGGTGTGGCCTTGGTCGCGCCACCGTACACCACGTATCACGTCGAATTGGGTGAGATCACCTCCTACCCGCCCGGCTACAAGGAGAATGGCGGCATCTTCTGTCACAACAACCCCTGGATCATCATCGCTGAGACGATCGCTGGGACGCCAGATCTGGCATTTGACTACTATAAACGCATCACTCCGGCTTATCGGGAGGCCATCTCGGAGACTCACATGACCGAGCCGTACGTCTATTCGCAGATGATCGCTGGACCAACCGCGCCTCGCTTCGGCCAGGCGAAGAACTCGTGGCTGACCGGCACGGCCGCCTGGACCTGGCATGCCGCCACCTGCTGGCTGCTCGGAGTCCGCCCGTCGCTCGACGGCCTGATCGTCTCACCGCGAATGCCAGCCGACTTTGGCGAATACACGGTGACGCGACGTTACCGCGGCGCGACGTACATCATTCACATCGTTGGTTCCGGGTCGTACGATCCGACGCACAGTGGGGCCGAACCGCCAGCCACCTTGACGGTCGATGGTCGCACGGTCGAGTCCGGCGTCATCCCGGTCGCGGCCGCGGGCAGTACGGTGATGGTCGAATGGCGCGGACTGCCCGAGGGCGCGTAGGCGCGGGCGCCCTGAGCGTGCCGCCTCACGCCGTACAACGTCCGTACATATCGACGAGCTTAACCTCGTTGTCGGGCCTTTCGATGGAAAGTGTGGCCACTTGGGCATCGCCGAGAAGGCACCTTCGGCGTACCGTGAGTCTCACGCACAACATCAGTGCGTGATGACCAAAGGAGTGTTTATCATGATGTGTCACAATTCCCTGTGCACCAAGACGCTGATCACTTGCCCGGAGTGCCGGGGCACCGGCTACTACTCGGCTTTCGTCGGCGGTCACATCACCTGCAGCACCTGCGACGGCAAGTGCCTCGTCTGCCCCGAACACGGCAAATACTGCTGGTGACCCTCGCTCTCGACCCCGGGTTGACCATCGCTCCCGACTCCACAGTGGACCATCTGTCGCGTCCCCGAAGTGTACACTTATGCCATGACAGATGTTACAACAAGTGGGGTGGGGACTGGCGTCGGTCTGAAGGATCTTCGGGTCAACCTCTCGGCTGTCATCAGTTCGATCAAAGCCGGCCATTCGTACACCTTGACTGAGCACGGGCGACCGGTGGCGCGTCTGCTTCCCGTGACGGCCCGGTCGAATTACGAGCGTCTCGTCGCCCGCGGCGTGATCACCCCGGCTCGCGACTCAGCCGTCGACCTCGACCCCCCAGTGACAGCGAGCGGGACAGTCAGCGACCTCATCGACGAACAGCGCCGATGATCGGTTACTTCGACACCTCGGCCATCGTGCCGCTTGTCATCGCGGAACCAGGCAGCGCGCGTTGCGCCCAATTGTGGACGGCCTGCGACATCCGTGTCGCATCCATGCTTGTCGTTGCGGAAGCCCATGCCGCGCTGGCTCTCGCGCTACGCATAGAACGCCTCACGGCCGTTGAGCACAGGTCAGCCGTCGCCCTGCTGAACCGACGCTTGAACGAACTCGACCTCGTCAGCCCCACTCGTGAGATCGTCGACTTGGCCGCAGAACTGGCGCTCAGCCAGTCTTTGCGCGGGTACGACGCCGTTCATGCCGCCACCGCTGTGGCAGTCCGGGCCCCCGATTTGGTCGTCATCTCGGGTGATCAGGCGCTCCTCAGCGCGGCGACAGGTTTGGGACTCGCGACCAGTGACAGTCTCGCCGATGTTCGGTTATGACAGGGGTGATGAGGCCCGATCAATCCGACGCCTAGACTGTTCCCCATGGAAACCGACGCTTTCGGACGACCATTGTCACAGGACCCACGGTTCAGCAACAGTACGGGCCGCCGCCCTGCGCCGGAGAACACCATCGGAGCCGACGGATTCGACTCGACGTTGACTCCAGAGGCCAACATTCGTGTCGCGATCGGTGTGGACGAAGACGGTGGCTTCTTGCGCTTGGGGGACACTGACCCGCTGAAACTTCCCCTTCGAACGACGGTCGCGACCACGATTCGTGACCTGATGGAGCACGGCGGCGACAGGACAGTACTCGACACCCTGATCAGAGCGATGAACCAACCGGTGCTAGCCGAAGACGACGCCATCCTCGCCGCGCTTGCGCCGTACCGATGGATTCTCGAACGTGCTCGCGACGGTCTGCCGCTGACGACGGCCGGCTACCTCAAACCGGCGGACGTCACGACTTTGGCCGACCTGTTGCCGGCCGCGAAGCAGTGGTTCGGCAAGAAGAACCGTGAAGACCACACCAGGCCGGTGGCGGAATTCCGGCAGATGATGATGCGTTTTCGACTGCTCCGCAAATACAAGGGCACTCTGCGGCTGACCGCTCACGGCAAGCGCGCGCTGGCCGACCCGCAGTGGCTGTGGCATTGGCTGGGGTTGCAGGTGTTGGACGCCGCGCTCAGTGGAGCCGGGCGCGACGCGATCATCATCGACCTGGTGTTCACAGCCGCTGGTCGTCGTGCCAAGCGGGATTTCGTCGCTGGAATGCTCACCATGATTGGTTGGCGTTTCACCGACGGAAGCCCGATCGACGAGTGGTCGGTTCTGCGCCTGACCGATCCGTACGCCGCCGTCATGACGAGCCTCGGCGAGGAATCTTGGGGGTTCTTGCGGGACAAACAGGTGTCGCTGGTCGAACGTACTTTCGCACTCAACGCCATCACTCTGCCCGAGACCGCGGACTTCCTCGCTGGGGAAGACAGCCAGCCGTCGTCGCGCTGAGCACCCGCTGACCAGCGCGCCACACGACGAGGGTCAAGGCGCCGCCAGTACGACCGACGGCACGCGAGCAGTTCATCGACCAGCAACCACCGGTCGTCGTTGTGATCAGTATCATAGCTGTTCACTTCGTCGCCGCACCGCCCAGCGTACCCGCCAACTAGACTTCACCCATGAAACGGTTTCCCCGGCTGCCGAAAGCCCATCGCGGCGATCGCGTGGCCGTGCTGTCGCCATCGGCGGGCCCAGCCGGCGTGTTCCCATGGGTCCATGAACTCGGTGTGGAACGCCTGCGGCGCGTGGTCGGCGTCGAGCCAGTGGAATATCCGACGACTCGCCAAGTCGGCGCGTCTCACGCCGATCGCGCCCGTGACCTGATGGACACGGTCGCTGATCCGACGATCGCGGCCGTGATCGCCACAGTTGGGGGAGACGACGAGATCGGACTGATCAAACATCTCGATCCTGAGGTGTTTCGGGACCACCCGAAACCGTTCTTCGGCTACTCCGACAACACCAACCTCCACAACTTCCTGTGGCGGCTGGGTGTCCGGTCGTACTATGGCTGCTCAACGATGGTCCAGCTGGCGATGCCGACGCCGGATCCGCTGACCTTCGACTCGCTGAAGCGGGCCTTGTTCGAGTCGGGCGACTACGAGATTCCCACCGCAGAACAGTTCACTGAAGTGGAATGGGATTGGTCAGATCGGGCGAACCCGACTCGTCCGCATCAGATGGAGCCCAACGACGGACCGGACTGGGATGTCAGTGACGAAACCCCCGATGAGGTCGCCGGGGTGTTGTGGGGCGGATGTTGCGAGGTCCTCCATGGGATGCTCGCGGCCGGCCATCCGATGCCGGGTGACGACGACCTGGCCGGCGGCGTGCTCTACCTGGAGACCTCGGAGGTGATCCTCGATCCGTTCATGGTCGGCTACTTGCTGGCCGGATTCGGCGAACGAGGTTGGCTTGACCGTTTCAGCGCGATCCTGGTCGGGCGGGCGAAAGCCTGGGCGTTCGACAAGCCCCGCGAGTCAGGGGAACGTACGGCCTATCCCGTGGCTCAACGCGAAGCCGTACGCTCCGCTGTCCGCTCGTACAACCCGACCATCCCGATCGTTCAAAACCTCGATTTCGGTCACACCGACCCGCAAGTGATCATCCCCAACGGCGGTTTAGCCACAGTGCTCACCGGTTCACGCCGCGTCATCGTCGAGTACTGACCGGGCTCGATAGGATGGATCGATCGCCGAAGACACGGAAGGTGGCGCCCGATGATTCGTATCGAAGACTTGGCCGATGTCGTCTACGCTTCCGGCAGCGTGTTCAATGGCCTGTCCGCGAATCGGCTTGACACGAGGGATTTCCTCGCGACAGGCAGTACGAAAGGTGTGACGTCGCGAGCCGACCTGGCGCTACTCGAGGACCTGAAAGATGTGGCACATTATGTCGCGTCTCACACCGAGCAACCGGTTGACCTCGACTATGTCATCGCAGTCAACTCCGCGATGACTCGCAGCGGCGCGCTCATCCCGGGCCAACTGCGAACCAAAACTGACCACATCGGCGTCGACACCCCTTATGGTCGCCATTAACCTCCCCCGGTGACCAAGGCCGATCTGACCGCCATCATCCGAAGCTCTTTGCTCCGGCACGAGGATTTGATCGGACAGGCTGCAGCTCTGTTCGTCGCGCTTGCAGCAGCCCAACCGTTCATGGATGGGAACAAACGTACGGCGCTGTTCGTTGCCGAAGGCTATCTGCTTCATCATCGAAGTGACCAGTTGCTGTCCCTTCCCACGAGGGATCAGTCGAGTGGACAAGAGGCGGTGCGCCACTTCAATGATCTGCTCGCCCGGGCGTACATTTTCGGTGAGGTTGCAGAAGCAGAAGAATTCTTAGCCAGTTACCGAATCAACCTACTCAGTGGATCGCAGGCCACCGAGTCCTGAGTCGGGCCCGAAGCCGTCGGTTTCGATGAGCACAGCCAACGCGAATCAGTGTTCTGCCCTCAATGGTGAGGTTAGCGCCTGCGGTGGGCGAGGAATTCGTCACAGTCGGTCGAGTTGGCACTCGTGTCGATGGATGGCCCCGGGTTTCTTCAGTCGTCTGAGCTGCAGCGGCGTGCGAAGTCGTCGCAGGTCGCGGGGCAGCGGCCGGCGTTGGCGGTCAGTCGCGAGTATCTCCCGTCGTACGGGCTGGATTGGCGTACAAAACCGTCGCAGGTCGTCAGCCCGGTGGCCCGTGTTGGCCGCTGGTCGCGGGTCTTTCACTTCCTACATGTCGCCATGGCGTACAAACTGGTGATAGGTCGGCGTACAAGCGTGATGCGGTGCGTCCCGACGGGTGGTGACTTCGTGCCGACACAACCCTGCCGAAGTTGCGTCTGAAAACGGTCCCAGGTGAACTTGGGGAGGGTTCTGTCACTGATTCTCGGCGTGTCGGGGCCAAATCGGTGACACAACCCTCACCAAGTCACCGACACCGGGTCGACACGCCCAACTTGGGCAGGGTTATGTCAGTTGGACTGCCCAGCCCCACCCGCCACTGTCCAGTCTCGACCGTACGTCCGCCTGTGGCGGTCACCCCCGGGCATCCGAGCCCAACCCAGGCAGGGTCGCGCGGACCGAATTGCGACCGCAGAGTGCCCGAGGCCTCCACCTACGCCCAGAGCACCTCACCGCACGACCCGCACGACCCATGGGGCGTGTCGTGAAAGCCATACTCAACCCTGAGTTCTGGGACTTCCTGGACATTGACGGCCGCCCCACTGGCAGAACCGTCGAACGGCCAACGGCCTCTGAACATCACACCTCACCTTGGCCTGCGGCGAGACCCACACTCTCCGCGACCGCTCTCACTCGACAGCCACTGGCGCGTTCGCACGTTGGCGTCGACGGCGTAGGACGATCGCGATCACGATCACCGCGATCACCAGGCCGACGAGAACGACGAGCCAAGGCGACCGGGCGGCCAAGGCGGTCGCGCCAGCGAACACGGCTAGTCCGCCTGCGGCGTAGACGCAGCCCCACAGGATCCATCCGGCGACGGCGGCCAGGGTGTATCGAAGCCAGTTCCAGCCGATCAAACCGGCACTGAGGTTGATCGCGGTCTGCAACCCGACGGTCAGAAAACTGAGTGGGATGATCGGCCAACCGACCCGTTCCAACTGGGCGCGCGCCCGTACCGTCTTGTCTTGCGTGAGCCGACGAGCCCACGTCGTCTGGATGACACCGGCGCGAATCCCGCGCCCCAGCCAATAGGTGCATTGGGAGCGTACGGCCGCGACACCGGTCAGAAAGACCGCCGCCACCGCGAACGGCTGGGCCAGAATCCACTCCATCATGACCGCAGTATACGGAACCAACCCCCGACCACGGAAAGCGAAGTCGCGAAACTAGCAAAACCTCCGTCAGAATCGGTACGGACGGCGATTCTGGGAAGACATGAACTAGATCTCATAATGTGCATACGCCGCAGTCCGTTGCTTGCTCAGCGCGCAATGAAGTACCTGCTGAGCAAGCAGTTCGGCGATGCGGGGAGCCTGGATCGGGAGTACGACCGGTCCCCGCGCGCTAAACCCCGCACGCAGTAGCGACCATTCCCTCAACTCAATTCATGCTCTTTGTATGATTCAAGTCCTGCTATTTGTATGATTCGCCTCCTGCTGTTGGTATGATTCGACACGTGGAATACGTACGCCGCGTGCTAGACGACGAGCTCGACTTGCTCTTGAGCGCGCTCCCGGCAGTGTTGATCGACGGGGCCAAAGCGATTGGGAAGACGTCGACAGCCCGTAAGCGAGCGACCTCCACAATCCTTCTCGACTCGAAGGCGGTTCGCGAAGCAGTCAGCGCCGATCCGACAGCGATCCTGACAAGGGAACGTCCGATCCTTCTCGACGAGTGGCAAAAGGTTCCCGAGGTGTGGGATGTCGTGCGTCGAGCTGTCGATGACGACCGGTCTCCTGGTCAATTTCTCTTCACGGGCAGCGCCAGCCCAGCGATCGGCGCCACGTCCCACACCGGCGCCGGTCGGATCACCCGAGTACGCATGCGGCCACTTGCTTTCAGCGAGCGCGATCTGGCGGTGCCCACCGTGAGTCTGACGCAACTCCTCGCGGGCTCACGGGCTCCACTGGAAGGTCACGTCGATTTTGGCTTGGCGAACTATGTCGACGAGATCATGGGGTCGGGATTCCCTGGACTGCGCGGACTGCCAGACCGCCTCCTCAGGGGCGAACTTGATAGTTATCTGCGCAACGCCGTGGATCGGGATATTCCCGACCAAGGCTTGTCTGTACGCCGCCCAAACGTCCTCCTTGACTGGCTGCGCGCGTACGCCGCCGCGACGGGGAGCACGGCCAGTTACACCCAGATCCTCGACGCAGCAACAGCGGGCTGGTCCCGCAAACCCGCTCGTTCGACAACCACCGCTTATCGCGACGCGTTGCAGCATATCTGGCTTCTCGACCCCCTTCCGTCCTGGTCGCCCCTGGGGAATGAACTTGCTCGCCTTAGCCAGACTCCCACGCACCATCTGGCTGATCCCGCGCTCGCCGCACGCCTGTTGGGGTTGACTCGTGAGTCCTTGCTCGACGGGTCGGGCGCCACCCTGGGCCCGCAACAGGGCACGCTGCTTGGGCGGTTGTTCGAATCACTGGTCACACTCAGCGTCAGGGTGCTCGCTCAAAGGGCGGAGGCCAGTGTGGCTCATCTTCGTACCCGCAACGGCGACCACGAGATCGACCTCATCCTCACCACCACGACTGGGAAAATCCTCGCCATCGAGATCAAACTCTCAAACACGGTCTCGGACCACGATGTCCGACACCTCGCGTGGCTGCGTTCCATTTATGGGGATCTCATTCTGGATCGAGTCATCATCAACACCGGGCCTATCGCGTACCGCCGCCCGGATGGTATCGGCGTCATCCCGCTTGCGCTACTGGGGCCGTGAAAACCTGGCCTCGCGTGGAGAACCGGGTTGGTGTGTACAACCACACTGCAGGCATGAAACAGGCACCACCCTGGGCCCGCAACAGGGCACGCTGCTTGGGCGGTTGTTCGAATCACTGGTCACACTCAGCGTCGGGGTGCACGCTCTAAGAGCGGAGGCCAGTGCGGCTCATCTTCGTACCCGCAACGGCGACCACGAGATCGCCCTCATCCTCACCACACGGCAGTCAAAACGAGACCATCCTCACTCTTGAGATATGTCAATAGTCAATTTGGCGTCTTTCGCGAAGCGGCTGGTGATCTCAAGCCGACGCGTCATCACCAGCCAGGACCTCGCTCCACATTTCGTCGGTGGTGTCGAACGGGCCGATTAAGTTTCAGCGGTGAACAGCGGCATCCATGGCGGCGAGGGTTTCCTGGCTGAAGCCGTTCGGGTTTGCTGAGCCACATGGAAATCCCCCACGCTTGTTGAACGCAGCGACAAACATTCGAATCGCGTTGGACGGCGTCGCTCCAATCGACTCCGCGACCGTCAAAACTCAGTTTTCTCCTCTGGCCTGAACTTCGCCGTGATCGGCGCCATGGTTTGCGACAGAGTGCACTGCCGACTGGAAGTCCCAGTTCCCAGTTCCGCCCTGGGGCCCACAAGTTTCTGCCAAAATTTCGATCACCCTGTCGTTTTGCGTAGCACCAGCCTTCTACTCCGCTACCACGGCCCTATGACGACCCTCATCGACCGCCACATTCTGCCGACAGGGCGCGAACTGCTCCGATCCTTCCGCGTCTTGATCATCGAAGGCGCGCGTCAGGTGGGAAAGTCAACGCTCTGCCGGATTCCCTGGCGGGCCGAGCCGTCACGTTGCGCTTGAGCGGCCTCAGTCAGGGGGAGATCCACAGCCACTGGGATGACTTCGCAGCCGCAGCGCGTGACCTCCTGGCGTCCCCTCACCACATCTCCGACTGGAATCGTTCGACGTACGCCAACGCGCTCGGGGCTAGTGGCTACCCCGAGGTTTTGACCTTGGATCCCCGGGTTCGCCGATACTGGATGGAGGGCTACCTCGGTCGAATGGTCACTCGCGATCTTCCCGAAATATCGAGCAGCTTGGCGGCGAACCGACTGAGCGAAGTGTTGCGCCTGGTCGCGGCCGCTCACGGCAGTGAGACCGTTCCGACGAGAATGGCGAATGATCTTGGCATGCCCGCCTCCTCCATCGGAGCGTATTTGACCGCGTTGCGCACCCTCCACTTGATCGACGACCTTCCCCCGTGGACCCCGAACCTGACGACTCGCGAGATCGGCCGCCACAAACTCTCGGTGAGTGACTCTGCGCTGGCGATGCATCTCGGCCGAGTCAACGTTGCCGCGCTTGAAACACCCGAAACGAGCACACACCTCGGTGGACTGCTTGAGATGTTCGTCGTCAGCGAGCTGATGAAACAAAAGACATGGTCCAGTGAAGATCTCAACCTCTATCACTACCGGAATCGCGGCGGCGTCGAGGTCGATCTTGTCATCGAGTACGCCGACGGTCGAGTCTTCCTCATCGAGGTCAAAGCCAGCCAGACCTACCAGTCGAGTCAAGCCAAATCCATCCGTACGCTGGCCGAGAAACTCGGGGACCGCTTCCTCGGCGGAGCCGTTCTCACCCTGGCTCACGACACAGTCACGATGGGTGACAAGATTTGGGGGATGCCCGTGTCGGCGTTGTGGGAAATGGGATGACGGAACCGGGAAGACCGCAGCACCCAAACCACCAGGACACCACATGGTCAGTCCTCCTGAAATATGTGTTGACCTGCAGACAAAGTTCACAGACTTCGCCAAGCCCTGACACTAAGCAGACCCCGGACTCTACCTCGGATCACGGGTCACAATCGATGTTTCACCTATCCGCATCCAAGCATTGTCACGTCGAACCCGCCGCCCAACGCTCAGGCGAGTGCCAGATTGGGCTCACCTGGGACCGGTTCTTCCGAATCACCGTGGAGCTATCAACGGCGGTCTCATGCTCTGGGGCGCCAGACCAACCCACTAGCGGCGTGACTTAGGCCCCGAACGTCCAGCCAGCGCCACCCCTGCGTTCCGCGGCCACAAAGACTTCGCCTCCATGGTACAGACTGAATGCATTCACCTAGACATCAGCATTCACAGTGCAAGAATATCGTGCCGACACCTCTCTAATAGCGCGAAGGAGAGCCGGTGCCGACGCCGCAAAACCGGGCGGCCATCCGTCACGGTCGGCATGGCCACCATCCCTAGTCAGCGCATCCTCACCTCTCACACTCCGATGAGGCTCGCGGGGATGACGCCGATCCCGTCGCCGCGGCGGTACGCTGCTGGGCCAGTGTTGATGACGATGGCGTCAAGCAGATCCTCACCCATCCGACCACGCAGCCAGACCAAGTGGCGGACATCTCGCGCGTTGATGTCAGCGGACGACTTGACCTCGATGGCGACAGATCGACCATCGGCCCTAGTCAACATGAGGTCAATCTCTCGGTCGCCATTGCGCGTACGCAAGTGGGACGCCCGTACGCCAATGATGGTCGCGTAGGCGCGGATCGACAGAGTGACCAGCGACTCGAACAAGGCCCCGAACAACGTTCCAAGCCGAGGGGTTTTCGGACTGTCGGGGACAGGGGAGGACAGCAGCGTGTCAGCGGTGACGCCGAGCAGGTGCGCTGGCAACGCTGGATCGGCCAGGTGATGCTTGCTGGCGGAGACCAGACGACCGAGATGATGGAGAGGGTCGTCCCAGGCAGACAATGGATCGAGCAGCCACATTTTGCCGAGCGCCTCCCGCCAGGCGAGAGTGGTCGCTTTGGTAGGTTTGTCGGATTCGTTCGGACAGGCGTTGTCCAAAATGTCGGTGTAACTGGCGATCGAGCCCGTGGCCGCCGCGTACGAGCGCAGCCAATTCCGTAGCGTGTCTGGCCGACGCACCACGCGTCCCAGTTCCGGCAGATCACGGTCGAAAACCTCAGAAAGATACCCGTCCCAGGCCGTGCTACGAAACCGAGCAGGAACCGCGCGCAGACCTGGCAGTCCACCACGGGTGATCTCGTCCGCGTACGCTTGAATGGACACGTGGCTTTGGCCCGATATCGCTGGGCGCGAACCGGCAAGAAGCTCGGCAAGGGAAACCGCCGGCGTGTCCATCTGGCGTTCCACGAGGGAAAACGGGCGCATGCGCAGATGAATGATCCGCCCAGCGCCCGAGTGGCGAGGAGCTTGCTGCGGCGTGGCTGAGCCGGTGAGAAGAAACGAACCAGCAGGCGCCCCATCGTCCACAGCGCGTCGAACCAGATCCATATTGGCGGATACATCTGCCACTCATCGATCAGCAGCGGCCGAGCCAGCCGCGACAGGCGATCTGGATCTTGTCGGAAAGCCTGAACCTCCGCTGGTCGATCGAGACGTACGGTCGCCGCGACCAAGCGCGAGGCAGTCGCTGTCTTGCCGACCGCCTTGGGACCATCAATCGCGCAGGCCGGGAAGACGGACATCAGATCCGGCAGATAGGCGTCGAACAGTCGAGGCAGGTAGTCCATGACAGCTATTGGACCTCTAGCCTGAGTTCTACTATCCGTATAGCCTGAGTTCTATTAGCCGTTTAGCCGGATTTCTACTGTACTTCTAGCCGAGAACACGACCGCCCTGCGCCAGTGTCCCGCCGGCCAACGGCTGTCTGACAAGCCCAGCCCCGCGGTGAGCACGACAATGGAAAGAAGCTCCTCCCAGCGAGCAGGCGCCGCCAAGCCTCCGCCTGAGATCGCTCGAGGTCGATCGTGTCATTGAGTTACGCCGATGGTCCAGTCTTCCTCATCGAAATGAAAGCCAACCAGACCTACCAGTCAAGTCAAGCCCATCCATCCGTATGCCGTCCGGGAAACTTGGCGACCGCTTCCTCGGCGGGGCCGTCCGCACCCTGGCTCAAGACGCGGTCGCGATGGGCGACAAGATTTGGGGAATGCCCGTGCCAGCGTTATGGGGTATGGGATGAGGGCACTTGAAGCCAGGACGGGAGCGCGTCAGAAGCGGCGAGTCCTCATCAATGCGTGCTCAGAACTGTGACCAAGGCTCGCGCACCGTCCCTAGCCTTAACGCGAACGAAACCCACTCCACGCCATAGGGATGACCCGTCGCTAACGAGACCTGATCCATCTGAGCACGAGCATCCCAGCGTCAAACCCGCGGCCCAAAACTCGCGCGAGAACCAGATTGGTTGTTCTGAATCGCTCGATCGTGGCCGCCGCGCGCGCCAGCAGTACACTGCCGATGCGCAGCGCCTGAGCCTGACGCCGGACGCGAGGGTTAATGAACTGATCCGCGTTTTGCGGCAGGTGACCCACTAGGAATGACTGCCACAAATCCATCCATTGCCGGACCACGCCGCTCGGGCAGTCTCGACGAAGGTACGAGTGCGCCGACGCCGGGCCGTACGCCATGACACGACTCACGATCACAGCGCCTGCGGCAAGCTTGACTCGGGTGTCGTGCGTGGAACCGCCTGCGATGGCGTCCAGAACGCGCGCGTAGACATCGAATGTCGCGTCGATTGACTGTGCGGCCTCGTGTAAGCGTGTTGGCTCTTGATTCGTCAGGAAGTAGTATTCCTGATCAGCAAGCACGGAGTAACGGGTTGTTCCCATGAGGAACGACACCGTGGCTAGCATGTCCTCATACACCCGGATTGTGGAGTCGAACACAATCCCCAGCCGCTCCCACTCGGACCGCCTGAAAGCTTTATGCACCATTGTGGCGTAAAGAAGATGATCCTTGATGAGGTCAGCCAGTGGTCGATTGCCCCGGCCGCTGAATCCCTTCGGTGGAAGCAATCCATCGCCGACAACACCATATCGAACGTATACAACGTCAGACCGATTCTGTGTGGCGCAGGCGTGAATCCGATCGGCGAGATCGACGCTGACATAATCATCTGAGTCGACAAAAAACATGAACTCGCCCCGAGCATACCCAACTGCCGCATTTCGCGGAACTGAAGCCCCACCCGAATTGCCCGGCAGCCTATAGACCCTTCCCTGCGCAAATCCCCTCTCCATGAACAGAGTGCGCGCAACATCGGCGCTCCCGTCAGTCGACCCATCATCGACGACGACAATCTCGTATTCTTGATCCGGCATGGACTGATCAAGCAGCGACTCCAGACATCTCCGGAGACTGTTCGCCCGGTTGTAGACCGGCACACAAAAGCTCAGCTTCAGTGGCGTCATTGGGAGTGAGTCCTGCATGATGGGCTCAGTCTAGCCTTCCTCAGTCGTGTGATCAGTGCGGGCTAACGTGGCCTTCATCCATCTTCGCAGGGTTGCCTCACGGCGACTCAACCAGGTTCCACCCACCTGGATCGGGGTCGGAAAGTGTGTGCGCCCCAGGCGGTCATCGAAACCGCCAAGAGCCTGACCTGGCTGATCTATGTGACGCAATCCGTTTCGTTCGAGAAACGTTGCCATACGGGACCAACGCTCGGCGTGACCGCTGACCGTTTGTGTCCAATCGGCGTGAGAGAAAAGCTCGACGGCATCCATGTTGGCATGGTCACGACTGAGCGCTCGGTGAGGGATCTGGTGATACTGCGCCAACTCGAGGGTGCGCGAGTCGTGGGCCAAAACGACCGCGGGCACACCTGCAAGCAGCGCCGTGATGTTGCCATGAATTCTGGTTCCGAATGAAAACTCGAAGCTTCGCAAGTGCTCCATCCATGTCGTCGGGTCGAGGCAAAAGCGGACCCGGTTCTGCCTGAACAGAGGATGCTCAAGGGAAGTAAGCGAGCCTGGTGGGCGCCGAACCCGACTATCCCACTCTCCCGTGATCATCAGCTCAAGAGTCGTTCGATCCTGCGCCGTATAAACCAAGTTGGGGTAACGATCAGCGTGGTCAAGACAGACGGCAGCCATTTCCGGGCGGTACGGTGACACATTGAGCGAGACCCGAGACTCACGTGTGATGCCCCGCCCCGTCTGGGTGAGACTCAGCTGCGGGCCGTACATGAACATGGAGGGGCACCCCACCACATCAACCGCGTCATCGCCGAACCCCAGCCTCTTGAGATACGCCGCAGTGATCTCGCCGCGCACACCAATGGTGGCTGAATGCTCGAGCACCACCGAAACGAATCCCGCCACTGTCTCATCGAGTGAGGAAGGCGCCACTTGTCCACTCAACGGCGCCTGAACCCCGCACCCGACCACCACTACCGGTATGTCCAGGCAAGCGATCAAGTTCGTCAGTTCGGCCAGCTCATCGGCGAAACTGGGCCGAAACGCATTCGCCAGAGGGATAACGACCTGGTCGTACTTCGCGTTGACTTGATTGGGACTCAATCCCCGCAACTTACTCGTATCAATCTGCGACTCGCTGGTCGACAGCAGGCGGCAGACCGCTTGCGAAAAAACAAGATTGCCAACGTTCCCCCCAATCAGGTCTCCAGATAGTGTTCGAAAGGCGCTGGCGACCCGAAAGGGATTCTTGTGAGCCCTGAGCAAGATCCTCATCCCACCCCTTACCGACACGAGAAGACCGGTTCAATTCTGCCTGGGCGCGCAACCACTCGGCAACCTGATGGCCAACAGATGGTATGATGCGAGGATTACCGTGTAATCTCTTGAGTGAGTCACCTTTCAGTGAGGTATCGTTTGTCTGCGTCCATCCTGCCTTCCCTTCCCGAGGTGAGCGGGTGTTTGACACACTAAGGGAGATCATCCGCGACAACTGGGACTGGCGCAGTCAGATGTGGCCACTGGCCCTTACTGAGATTAGAAAAGAAGTGCGCGGGTCGGTTCTGGGCTGGCTATGGCTACTCATCACCCCAGCGATGTATATCGGGGTGCTGTGGCTGGCTTTCGCGATAGGCCTAAGGGTTACATCCGCAGTGGATGGAGTCCCGTTCATCACGTGGCTGGCGGCGGGGGTTATTCCGTGGCAGTTTTGTTCAGGAATGATCACCGGCGGTTCGAATGTTTATCGACGGTACCCCTATCTGGTGAACCGACTGCGTTTTCCGCTCTCAGTGATCTCCGGCTTCTATGTGCTGGCGGGTCTCTTAGTCTTCCTATTGACGATGGTTCCAGTCATCATCATCATGGTCGCGACGCATACTCCTTTCACCATCCATGCTGCCCAGTTCCCCGTGGTCGTCATCCTGATGTACTTTTTCTGGTTCTCTTGGTCAATGCTCACCTCGCCGCTCTCAGCCCTCAGCAAGGACTTTCACTCTTTGTTACGAACCCTCAGCACCCCGCTATTCTGGGTTTCGGGAGTCTTTTTCAATATTGATTCGATGCACATTTCCTGGCTCAAAACAGCTTTCCTCCTCAACCCAATCGCCTTCTTCGTCAGCAGCATCCGGGCTTGCTTCGGTGAAAACTACTGGATCTGGGAGAGGCCCCAGATGCTCTGGCTGTTCGTTGGCGTGCTCGCCTTAACCTTTGTTTTCGCCCTCGTGACACAGAAGCGTCTCAGCCTGGAGGTGGCCGATGTCCTCTAGCACTCGTTTTATCGGAACACGAGCCTCGCGCAGTATCGTGGCCGTTCGCTTCAACCACGTGACCAAGGTGTATCGCCTCTTTCGCAATGATCGCCAAAGATTTCTTTCCACTTTCGCTCCTCGAGTAAAGTATGACGAGGTTTACGCGAACAACGACCTCAGTTTCACGATCCGACGCGGCGAATCGGTGGCTTTCCTTGGACACAATGGGGCTGGCAAGAGCACGGCGCTCAAAATCATCACCGGAGTGACCACGCCAACATCGGGAACGGTGGAGGTTCACGGTCGGGTCAGCGCGCTACTCGACCTCTCCTCCGGTTTTGATCCCCAACTGACTGGAAAAGAGAACTTGATACTTAGGGGTCGACTCTGGGGACTCACCGACACCGAGATCAAGAACCTCTTGCCGGAGGTCATCGAGTTCGCGGAAATTGGCAAGTATATGGGTCAACCGATGCGAACATATTCCAACGGAATGAAAGCTCGACTCGGTTTCGCCTTCGCATCCTCACTTCGTCCCGACATTCTGATTCTCGATGAGGTCTTAGCAGTGGGCGACCGAGAATTCTCCCGCAAGAGTCTTGCCCGAATGCAAGAGATCATGGCTCAGGACGGTGTGACTCTCTTGTTCGTCACACATGCACTGGCATCGGCAGAGAAGTTCTGCAAACGGGCCTTGGTGATCAACCATGGCGCATTGGCCTTCGATGGCCCTGTTGCAAAAGGCGTGAGCTTCTACAAAAAAATAACACAATAGTGTCGCCCTACCGCTCTCTCGACACCTCTAGCACGAAGGGAACCCGCAGTGATCGACGCCAAGGAGTTACGTAGCAACGGGATCCCCGGAAGCTGCGACGTATTCGTAGCAATGACCCATTACCAAATCCTGGTAGCTACCGCACTGGCGATGTGGAGAGATCGCCCCGCTAAGCTATACGTTCTGACGGACTACCTCGACATGGACAGGGAATTGTCCGACCACATCCGGTCCACCGGAGTCTTTATCTCAGTCACCTTCTTCTCCGAACGCCTTTCAGTCGCGGCGTTTTACAGGGAGTTGGAACTCGGGGCGTACACCCGCCCCGAAGACATCGCAGCAGCACTTCGACGCAATTTCGATCCACTTTACTCGAGAGTCTTCAAAGGCTGCTCGGCCCGCGATCTCTGCTTCGTCTTCAACGAGATGCAGCATTACTACTATTACATCGAACAGCTGTTTGACCAACTCGTCAAAGTCGAGGACGGCTACAAGTCTTTCCCCCAAGAGCTGACTGTCCATCGTCTCGGAGGTAAACGGCATGTGCTTCACAAGATCGAAGGCCGGGGCTTCCCCGTCCTGAAAACTCGCTCGCCTAAGCTCAGCGCAATCGTTGTGAGTGAACCGAGCGAGAGCATCCCGGAGGAGTACCGCGACAAACTGACAGTGCTCGACATTCGCAAGCTGTTTGACCGGCTCGGCGGCCCATTCGCCGACGCGGCCATGCGAATGTTCGCTTTGGATCGTTTGGCGATTCCTGAACGAAGTGTGCTTGTGCTCACGCAGCCGTTGGCCCGGGCTGGCTACTGCACCCGCCGGCAGCAGTACGAGCTGTACGACGCCCTCTGTCGAAAGCACGAGCAGGATGACGCTGTGTTTCTCAAGCCACATCCGGCCGACAAGGTCGACTATGCGGGATTAGAAAGACGTGGAGTTAAGATTCTCGACAAGGGCTTTCCTATCGACGTCTTAGAGTTCACTGACATCCAATTCCGGCTTGGCGTGACATTCGGCTCGACCGCCCTGAGAGACGCGAAATACGTTCGTCAGGCTGAGTATCTCTTCAACAAGGACCCCTTCACCAGCGAGGACGTGACTGCAGCGATAACAGATTACACCAAGACTTCAAGTGTTAGCATTGCGTACTGTGTAGACTGCGTTGAGGCTACCTCGAAGCAAGTATCTGAGACCCTTGTCTCCCTTGCAGCAATGGACCTTTCGCCCACCGCAGAAATTCTGCTCATGATGGGCTCTGCGCCCCTGGATCCCCCCCTCCCAACCCGGATCCATGCGAGTCTTGTCCACTGCAACCCGAGCGACTCCGCACTAGAACGCAAGAGGAAGGCCTTACGGGCAGTGCGCTCCGAGTACGTGCTACTGACAACCGCAGGCTTCGCAGTGTCCCGGAGGACTCACTTGGAGGTGTCGCAGACGCTGGAAAGGTCGAACTACGACTGTGTTCACATCGGGCTGAGGCAGACCTTCGAGAACCAAGAGATTTCGTCGAGATATTTTTATGATATTCCCCTCGATATTCAGCCTTACTTCTTTCAGAATAAATTCTTTCGGAGAGACCTCCTTGAACAGGCAATTGGCGCAACAACCGGCGTATCCGATGACATCGCCGACCTATGCTTTTACCTCGAAGTAGTTACGCTTTGTGCTTCTGACAAGGGAGTTCTCACGGCCAGCGCCCAGTTCTCATCAGAATCCTCGCTCACCCTGAACTGGCCGATGAACTATCGCCACTACTCCTTCGCTCAGCAGCTTCGCGTATGCTCTCACATTGATGAGCGCTCTCAATCGGCACCCACATCACAACAAAAGGCCTACCACACTACACTTATTGGTTTCATCTTCTGGCTGATGAGGTGGGCCTGCCAGCCATTAGATCTCAAGTATCAGTACACCGACTTCCTAGAATCCAAGATGGTTGTCGCACTAACTACACAGGCCCTCAGCCTGGCCATGGATCGAAGCCGTTACGCGAAAGGTAACCTTGGCGGATCCGAGAACGCAAGTTATGTGAATCGCATGAAACGAATGAGCAGTGTGCTAAAACGAGAGGGAATTCGACGCATCCTCGGCCGTTTGCGCTCCAAAGGCTTCCGAAGAAAGGCATTGAGGTTCGCACGATATGGGAAATCGTGATGGACCCGCGCATAAAACTAACGTTGCCACTCTCTGGGTGCTAAACTGCCCTTATGACCACCCCCCCCCCCGACGCTGTTATCACACATCGAGAACTCGCCGGACCCAGATCTCGTGATTCATTATCAGATAACAATTCGGACTGAGTCCCCGTATCTCATCGTTTTCCTTCCGAGTGCGCATGCGGCAGAACCACGCCATCGACCTTACCTCCCACGTTTTAACTGGGCCGTGGACCTTTCTGAGGCGAGCTGTCTGGTGGTCGCGGACCCAGTGATGAGTTCGGATGAGCGACTTCCGGCGGCATGGTTCATTCACCCGCGTGTCGACGTCATCAGAGAGATCGCAACACTCATCGACCGAGTCCGCGAAGATCTCAACGTGACTCGACGCGGAGTGCTCCTCTACGGCTCCTCTGTTGGGGGTTACGCGGGCTTGAGTATCGGAGCCCATCTACCCGGGGTACAAGTCCTGGCCGAGGTTCCTCAGCTTGACGTCCAGCGGTGGACGGTACCAAGTTGGCTCGACCTAATTGAGGCTTTGATCACACGAGAGTCGTTGACTGCGCTCCGATGCCGTCACCCCGAGAGAGTCAGTGTGCTTGACCGCTTTCGTTATACTGGCTTCGTCCCCCGCTTCACACTTTTGACCAATGCAGTCGATCCCGGCCTGAGCGAACAACTTGACTTCATGCAGCAGCTATCGATCATGAGGGACGTCAACCAACAAGCTGAGCGCTCGCTCACGGTCACTTCTCTCGTCCGGGGCCATTCCGCGTTATCAAAAAGGGGCGCTCTTGCCCTGATTCGCCAAACGCTCCTGAGCTGGGACACGACCGGCAGAGACCGAGTCAACGGCTCTGAGCCTTCCCAGGAGCCAGAAGAGGGACAACTTATCCATGATCCGCAGTTCGCATCTGATGTAGACGGCTGGAGCACCTCCACAACACCTGCCTCCCAGTCCGTCGTGCTCAACCGGTCAGTGCATGACTTCGATGCCCCGCCACCGGCCGGGATCCAAACCGCTGGTGTCATCACCGGGAACGCGATCAACACCAACCGAGAGATCGTTGCACAACCGGGGGAGACGTACTGTTTCTCCGTAGATCTCCTCCAGCTGTCACAGGTCGCCGGAAGCGGATTCAAGTTCTTCGTGGAAAGCCGAGAGAGCCTGCAAACCGATCAGCGCTCCTCTTACTTTTCGCCGGCCTGCCAGACGACCAGCACATCAGAATGGACCCACTTTGAGTGGCTTTGGACCTGCCCAAGCGAAATCTCACTGTTTAAGCTGAGACCCTACGCTGGAGCCCCGAACACATCACAGCAATTTGCCATCTCTAACCTTATGGCCCGATGCGTTTCAGACACGGTTCTCACCGGGCGATGGTGATGGGGCCGAAGGGACAAGGCCCCGTCGCTGCGGACTGCCACCCAGAGACGCTTTGCTGTCCCTTGCCAGTCCCCTCTACCTAATATCTCCCAGAACAATAGCCCCCGGAAGTGGGTCACCGTAAACCTCGACTTCATCGAGATGAAAAACCTCCTTAGCCCGTAGAGTCACACGAACTCGGCGCGCCACGTCTCCTCCATCAAGGGAGAAGACGAACGGGCCATCTTCGCCGCCGAACGGCTTTTGGTCCGTCTTTTGCGCAATAACATGAAGGTCGCCGGGTGGATTGGCTCCCGCCATGAGGTCAAGGTGAAGCGTCCGCATCGCAGTCGGGCCGGGGCGGTGATACAAGACCACAGAAGTGAGACGAATCAGGTGACCCAAGTCGACCTCCCACCACGGGTCTTGTTCTAACGCGGTGTGGAAACCCGATGAAGGCACCAGCCTCGCGTTGTTTCCTTGGGAAGCTTCCTCAGCATTCGAGCGCAGCGAGACTCGAGGCTGATGCACCGACGACATGCGGGCGGGTTGACCAAGAGCCCAGTTTGTCTGGGGGATTTGGGAAACCCATCCCAACCTATAGAAATAACCGTTGCAACGCTGGAGAAACTCGGCATCGGGGAATACCTGCGCCAGCCGCCGACTCAGATCGGGCAGAAACACCTTCGGGTCGGCGCACGCCAACAACGCTCTCAGCTCGGAGTCTGGGTCGAAGAGGTCAACGGCGACGTTAGCGTACGTGGCCGATGTGTTGAGCCACCGCAGAGCTGCGGAGTTCGCATTCAGAGACGGGTGAACTAGAGCTCCGGGTTGTATCGCCCGCGGATCACAGAAAGCGACCGGGCGATAGGTTGAGTAGTGGCGCATTGAGAGGTTCGGCGTTGACTTCCTCGCCGCTGACCCTAGGTCTCGATAGAGAAATTCCTTGCTTGAGGTCAAAACGGTCGGAATGAATAGTTCACAAAACGGCCAGCTACCAATATCTCCATTCCAACGCGTGGCAACCTCACACCGCTTTTCCTCCAACAGATCGACTCCACGTGCGGACACGCCCAGCACCTGAACGTGCGCCTTCTTGCGCGGGAGATCGAGGAGCTCGCCAGTCCCATCCCACGGCCACGAAACGAAGGAGTCTGACAGTCCGCTCGCGAGGAAGTCGACAGAGTCCGTCAAAGCGTCGATGAAGACTTGACCGAGATTAAACTCGGCCTGCACATCGTTCTCCACCGTGACAAAGAAATCAACATCAGGATACTTCCGTCGCAGTGCGTATAATGGGTAATCGGTGTTATACCACAGAACCCTATCGGCGGGAACACGAGGCAGGTCGCTGAAATCACCCTCATCCGTCATGGCAATCTTTTCGAAGGGATAGGTGTCCAGAGCCCCGTAGGTCTCGTTTGCAGCAACCACGAACCGAAGCCCCTCGCACGCCCCTCGCAACCGCCTCGCGTGTAGCGCGACCACGTCGTTCCACACATGGGTTCGAAAAGCCACGAGGATCTTACTCGTAATGAATGGCTGTCCCTCCTGCCGGGTTCCCATGCCCTCTTCCACAATCTCATCGGACATACATGCTCCCAATCTTTTCAGCGACTTCCAGCGCGTGCTGAACGGCCTGGTCCATGTTGTAGTATCGATAGTCAGCCAACCGACCGGCGAGAAACAGGCCATTGACACGCCGGACCGCGGCGGCGTACCGCTCGTACTGCGCTCGGCTCTCCTCCGACGGCACCGGGTAATAAGGTTCCAGATTGGTTGACTCGTCAACGCTATGGGGGTATTCCACTGCGACAGTCGTTCTCTCGGTCGTCCGGTGCTGGTAAGGGAACTGCCCAAAGTCCGTAATCCGCGTGAATCCCTCTGCTAAGGGATAGGCGACCACGGGAGCTGGCTCGCCGTTCGCGCGATCACGCGTCTGGTACTCAAACGTCAATGACCTCCACGGCAAACGGCCAAAGCGGTAGTCCAGGAGTTCATCGATTGGACCTGTGTAAACTACGGGTAGGCCCAGTTCGGATGAGTCGCCGTTTGCATGAAGAACAGCAGTATCCGAAACTCGAATCACTGATCGAGCATCCGTTGAGGTCCGCACCGAAATCAGCGGGTGGCGCAGCATTTCCGTGACCACACTACCAAACCCGGTCACAGGCATAAGCTGCCAAGCGTCACGAAAATAGCGAAGCTCGCCGTCGAGAGATACCTGAACTCGATCGAACACACTAACATCCAGAGACTCTGGCGACATATTCCACTGCTTAGATGTATATGGACGGTAATCCAGTTCCACCAGAGTACGACCAAATGCCGTCACCCAAGGATCTGCGGAAGAGAGCAGCAAGCGCACGGGAACAGCGGGCGTCGCTCCGAATTCGCTCCGCAGCCGCTCGCGAAGATTCCTAGCAGCCATCGACGAATACACATGGTCAATTGTCGAAAGGCCAAAGGGGACGGGGCACCGAACACCGCCACCGAGATCAGCAAAGCTTGTCAGCTCCCAAGGGGTCCACACCGAGAACCGAGTGATGAAGTCACACGCCTGGAGGTTGTCTGTGTGAAACGCGTGCGGTCCGTAGCGCTGAACGAATACCCCCGATTCGTCATACTCGTCATAGACATTCCCGCCTACAACTCCTCTGCGCTCGACCACGAGCACGCGAAATCCGTATCGCTCCGCCAGAACCCGAGCGATCGTAGCACCTGACAACCCCGATCCCACGATAAGAGCGTCCCATTCCAGACTCATCTTAACCTCACTTCCATCGTCGACTTCACACGGTCACATTCGACTCTGGAGCAGCTAACTCCCGAAAAAACTCAACCGTGCGAGAAATCCCCACCTCGAATGAGACTCGCGGGGTGAAACCAGTTTGCGACGACAGTCGACTAATATCGACGATTGAGTTGTCCACACGGGCCCCCTTATACGGAACCGCGCCGATATCCACCGATGACGCCGACCCAACTGTCTGCTCAATCACTCGCACATACTCAGCCATAGGCCGCGCGGTGCCCGACCCGACCGGATAGACCCCTTCGCTATAGTTCTCAGCAAGAAGCGCCAAAGCCTCAATCAGGTCGTCCACATACAGGTAATCCCACACTTGCTCCAGTTTCGTGACCCGCACTGGTTGAGAAGCCAGCATCGATCGAATGCAGTAGGTGATGAGGTTGTTATCTGTCCGACCAGGGCCGTAGACGCTCGTGATCGCTGCCCACGCCAGGGCGACCCCGCTCTGCGCGCAAAGCACAGAGAGAATCATCCTCACTGCCACTTTTGTCGCAGCATAGACGTCACTGGGCGTCGACGCCTCAACTCCAGTGATCGGACCCTCGTTGTGCGCAAACTCAGAAGTCGACCCGGTGCATAGGATCCGCGGGATTCCGGCCTCTCTGGCAAGACCTACGATCTGGGCCGCGTAGGTGATATTGGAAGTCTGGACCTCAACATCATCTTTCGCCGCAGACGACACCCCAGCCCACGCGAGATGAACAATGAGATCCATGTCGCGAAACTCGTCAATGTGATCGAGCAGTCTGTCAAACCCAACAGACACAATCGTCACACCTCCACTGAAGCCCGGATCCTCCTGTCCTGGTTCAGTGATGGCCACCACCTGGTGGCCATCCCGCGTCAGACGCGGCACCAACCGACGCCCGATGAAGCCAGAAGCTCCGGTGACAAGAATTCGCATGCTACCCCATGTACTCGCGAAGATCGCGATCGATGAGGTCCCGCGCCGGTATGCCCCGAGCTTGATCCTTGGCCCAACGAACCACTCGCTCGACCGCCGCTTGCGTGCGCCACCTAGGTCGCCATCCCAGAAGCGCAGCGATCCGTGTGGAATCGAGTGCGAGTCGGCTCGCCTCATGCACCACTGGCCCCTGCGGTGCCATGACCTCCCACGAGGCCCCGACTCCCCATGCCTGACAGAAATAAGAAACAAGCTTCGCTGTCGCCACAACGTCATCCACACTTGGCCCGATGTTCCACTCCGCAGCCAACAAAGGATTTGACAACTGAGCGGACGCGATTAACAAGTAGGCGAACACCGGATCGAGCACGTGCTGGTAAGGGCGGGTCGATTCTGGTGACCGAACCAAGATCCGTTCACCGGATTGGACTGCACGAACACAATCGGGGATGATCCGGTCCTGGGCATAATCCCCACCTCCGATGACGTTTCCCGCTCGGGCCGTGCTGACAGCGACGCCGCGATCCCGCAAAAATGATCGCGAGTAGGCCCCGGTCACCAGCTCCGAGCACGATTTCGAATTTGAGTACGGATCATAGCCATCCAGGGCATCGTTCTCACGATACGGCCACTCCCATTCTTGATTGAGATAGACCTTATCGGTGGTCACATTGACCACACTACGCACACTAGGGCACTGTCGCACACACTCCAGCACGTTCACAGTCCCCATCACATTGGTCGAATATGTTCCCACAGGATCAGCGTAAGATCGGCGTACCAGCGGCTGCGCCGCGAGATGAAAGACCACATCGGGTGAACTGTTTCGGAACACTCGGTCGAGGGAGTTCAAATCCCGGATGTCACCAATGTGAGATGCCATATGATCGCTGAGGCGCGACTGTTCGAACAGGTTCGGGGAAGTGGGTGGATCCAACGAGTAGCCGACAACGCTCGCCCCGGCTCGGGCCAAAGTCCAAGACAACCATGCGCCTTTGAATCCAGTGTGGCCCGTGACCAAAACCCTGAGGCCCGAGAAAGAGCCCAGCACCGACTCTCTCACCAGTTCTTCCACGGTGCCGCCCCGTTCTGCCACATCTCCTCCAGCACTTGCCGATCACGCTGCGTGTCCATGCAATGCCAGAACCCCGAATGCACGTAGCCCCCGAGCCGACGGTCCAGCGACAGCTGACGTAGCGCATCCTGCTCTAGGATGGTCGAGTCCGAATCAAGGTAGTCAAAAACCCCCGGGTTGACCACCATGAAACCGATATTGATCAAGCTCCCATCAGACCGACTTTTCTCACGAAACTCTGTGACATAGCCATCACTGTCAAGGTCAATGACGCCAAAAGTTTGGCCGGTTCGATAAACCGAGACGGTCACCGTCTGGCCACCGCGTTTGTGAGTCGCCTCCAGTGCGAACAGATCGATATCACTGACTCCATCGCCGTACGTCAACATGAAAGGCTCATCGCCGACAAAGCTACGGATCCGTCGGACTCTGCCCCCGGTCATCGTACCCAAACCCGTATCCACCACCGTCACACGCCAAGGGTCTGGCGTTGCCCCCAAAAGCTGCACCTCACCGTTGCGCGTGAAGTCGAAAGTCACATCCGAGACGTTTACCATGTAATTGGCGAACCACTCCTTGATAAACTCTTGCTTATACCCCGCGCAAATCACAAAGTCGTTATAGCCTTGGGCGCTATATGATTTCATAATATGCCATAGTATCGGGCGGCCCCCAATGGTAATCATGGGCTTCGGCCGCAAATGACTTTCCTCGCTGATCCGAGTCCCAAATCCACCAGCTAAAATGACGACTTTCACACGATCCACACTACACGAATGGAGTCTTCATCGAGGATTCTCCTCCGGCCCCACGGCAAGGAAAGGTGGTGCGTTCACGAGATTCCAACACTCCCAACTGATGGTCGTTTTGGTGTTTTGGGTTGTCAGCCCACCAGACTCCAAACCAGGTGCCGCCGAACATTGGAGAGATTCAACCGACGTGGAGTAAACTTCGTGTTCGAGAGCAATAGTGCTGCTCCACTGCCCCGATTCGTCAATTTGGACCGCACCGCGGAGTGAACTGCGACGGGACCACTGGAGTCCGGACAAGCGAGAGGCGTCACTAGTGTTACCTTATGGAAAACAATCGGTTTCCGACGCAGATGTGGCGGCAGTCACTCACGTGATGCAGAGCGACTGGTTGACCACCGGCCCAACGGTAGCATGTTTCGAAGCCGCCGTGTCAGCAGCCGCCGGAGGCCACCCAGCCGTTTCCTGCACATCAGGAACCGCCGCGCTCCATATCGCATACAACGCGCTCGGACTGGGCCGAGGGGATGAAGTCATCGTCACGCCGATGACATTCGTGGCAACGGCTTCAGCCGCGTCACTGTGGGGTGCGAAGCTCGTGTTTGCGGATACTGAAGATGACACAGGGCTGATTGATCCCGCCATCGTCGATGCGCTCGCCACTTCCAAAACACGAGTCATCGCAGCCGTCGACTATGCGGGTCACCCAGCAGACTATGACGCATTGCGCCAAACCGCCGTGCGCATGGACGCCCGGATCCTCGACGACGCCGCGCACTCGATCGGCAGCGTGTATCGTGGGCGGCTGGTGGGTGAGTTGGCTGATATCACCACCTTCTCCTTCTTCCCTACGAAGACCGTCACCACTGCCGAAGGCGGCGCGGTTGTTGCCCTGGAACAAGCCGTCGCCGAAAGGGCGCGAATGTTTCACACGATTGGCATGACCCGCGACAGCACACAATTCCGCTCGCCTCATGATGAAGGATGGTATTACGAGGTCCGCGCCCTCGGGCTCAACTATCGACTCAATGACATGGCATGCGCGCTCGGGCTGTCGCAGCTCGCTCGCCTACGACAGTTCAAGGCCCGAAGAGCTGAGTTGACTGCTCGCTACAACGAAGCTTTGTCAGCGGTGGATGGCCTAAGAACGCCGACGCAACGACCAGATGTCGACCCGGCGTGGCACCTCTACCCCCTGAGAGTGCTCGACGGCAGACGACGTGAGGTGTACGACAAGATGCGGGCAGCTGGAATTGGAGTCCAGGTCAACTATATTCCGGTATATTGGCACCCAGTGTATGAGGACATGGGCTATAAGCGAGGGATGTGCCCGCGTGCAGAAGATTTCTATGCTGAAGAGCTGTCACTTCCTCTTTTCCCCGACCTAACGGGCTCGCAAGTTGACCACGTGATCGACGTCCTTATCGGAGCGCTCAAATGACTCGAATCGGCATCATCACCCAAGCAAGAATGACCTCGTCGCGTCTTCCCGGCAAGGTTCTCCTGCCAGCGGGCGACTCAACCATGCTGGACCACCACCTCGATCGACTCGAAGACGCTGGGTTGCCGATTGTGCTGGCAACCACCATTAACGACACTGACGATCCAATCGTTGATCTCGCGAATCGGCGAAAAGTGTCGGTTTTTCGTGGCAGTGAAAAGGATGTTTTGTCGCGCTTTGTCGGCGCCGCCGAGGCGTTCGAATTCGACGCTATCGTGCGGGTGACATCCGACTGCCCACTCATCGACCCTGCGCTCATCATCCGCGGAGTCCAAGCATTCTGTGACAGGAATGATCCCTGGCTATACGTCTCCAACGCTCTGACGAGGACATACCCTCGAGGTATGGACTTCGAAGTATTCAGCCGCCGAGCCCTTCAGCTTGCAAACAACAAGGCGACAGCGACTTACCAGCGGGAACACGTCACTCCTTTCTTCTATCAGATGGGGGACCCCCGCATCAGGTTGGAGAACATCGCAGGTTCCTCCGACATGTCCGCCTACAGGGTGACCCTGGATACCCCTGAGGACTACGCCCTACTCAAAAGGTTGATAGAGGATTACGAAGGAGAAGCTCTCACAGTGGAAGGCATTGTCTCAGTACTGGCAGCGCACCCGGATCTGGCGTCAATCAACAGACATGTCGAGCAAAAGAAGCTGGGTGAGTGACGACAAGAGTGTTGTCCGCAATAATGATCGTTCAAGACCAAGTTCCACGCGGAACCACGACGAGGGGATGGGGATGAGGACCGAGAAGGCATCCAGTCTGGTGAATCTGCCGAGACTGCTGATCATCGGCGACATGGGCGTCGCGAGCAATATCGATTACGTCGTCGCCTGTGTGAGAAAGCTCTCGGGGCGCTTCGACGTCTGCGTCTCTGGCGACCGGCTCAGCTCACTGGAAGCCCTCGACAGAGTCGCACGTCGATGTATGATCACGCCGAAAAACAGTGAGCAATACATCTCTTGGGTTTTCACTGCCTCTACCGTCTTCCTTCTAGACGACAGCGTCAACATGTACCGACACAACTCCACACAGAACGTTGTCTCTCTCGGGCTCAGGAGAGTCCCACCAACCAGTAACACATTATCTGACTATCAACGAGTCGGTTCCGCCTACCAATCTATCTCGACCGTGGTCACCTTCGCTGATGAGGACAATCCCATTTGGCTTGAAGGGTTCGGTGTCCGCAGCCTCCACCTCCGGTCCAACCGATCGGATACTCCACCACGGCGAGTAGTCGACGCCATCGATTTTAGGACAGCCACATCCCCATCGTGCGCCAGACCTGTCGTCGTTGTCGCGAAGTCAGCCAATGAGATCGCCGACTCTGTCGACAACATCTTGCCTTTCCTCGAGGCATGTCGCACACAGGGGTACTCGAATGTTTTCCTTTTCTGTGAGGAGAGGTCACACGACAAGCTCACGAACCTCTTCACGGCCACCATCTCACTGAGTTCACCCCACGGCATCAGTTGGGCTCGCAATATCATCCGTACCTCCAACGCCATCGTCGTTCCATGCGGCGCTTACGGCAAGGACTTCACTCGAAAACACCTGGCTGCTCCCACCGGAAGCCAAACCGAGGACAATCTTTTCGATGTCGGCAATCCCGAGATCCTCAAGCAGTTCTTCTTGAACTCCAGTGTGGAGGACTTCGTCGATACCACATGCAATCTTCCCACGAGCACCGAGGCCCTGCCCTTGTATCGGTCAGTCCTGATGAGCAAGTATAGGGAGAGCAAGACGATTCAAGACACGGTCGTCTCCGTCATCGTCTGCACGTTCAACACTGATCCAGACCTGCTCCTGCGGAGCCTACGCTCTGCACTGGATTCGCCTCACCCCAGCATCGAAGTAGTACTAGTTGACGATGGCTCCGATGAGCCCCTCGACAAGTGGCTGCGACTCAACTTCAAGGACGATCTTGGCGCGCGGCTAAAGTACATACGCCAGGAGAACCAGGGGCTTGGCCCTGCTCGAAACACCGGGGTACGCCATGCCAGTGGCGAGTACGTCACATTCCTCGACGCCGACGACGCGATCATCGGATCATCCATTCCAGTGCTCCTGGCTCATGCGTCGCTACTGAACCTGGATTGCGTAGTTGGCGTAATGGTCATCTGCGATCCAGACCTCAAGGTGTTGCGACTCTCTCTACCGACTCTGTTCGGACAGGTTTATCGTTCCTACTCGAGTAGCCAACCCGATAACGCTTCAATCCACGCACAAATGGGTCAGGCCAAACTTGTGAAGCGGACCGCTTTTGAACAATACGACCTGTGGTTTGAGCCGGGATACTACGAGGATTCGTACTTCTCCGCGCGGCTGTACACGCGGGTGAGTAGGTATCATTTCATCAATGAGCCAACATACTACTGGGTAAAGTATCCGTCCAACGACACTATCTCCTCTACAGTAGACTTGAAGCACTTCGAGGCAAAGGTTCACGCAGTGCGGCAGTCCCTCACAGTGCTTCCGCATGAGTCGCAGCGACTACGCGTTGCTCAAGCGATTTCAAATGACTTTGCTCCGTTCCTCACCCGCAATGCCGAGTTCACCGAGCAGGAGCGCCCACTGTTCCTGGAGTCCCTCATGCGATTCGCTAAAGAGAATGAGGGACTCTTGACTGCCACCACCGACATGCTCCCGAACTTGATCAGTCGTTTGGCCCGCCAAGGAGACACGAAGCAGGCCGCGCAGTTTATTTCGAACTATCCCCACCCATCCTCGCACGATGGGTCTCAAGATGACTATGTCATCTCCACCCATTACCACCTCCTCATCTCCTTGCTCCTCATTCTGGAACGGCGTCCACGTCGGGCACGACTCTTTCTCTACACGGAGTACCAGTCATTTGGGCCAGAGCTCATTGCTACCCTGCGACAGATCCACTCGGTGGTCGAGGTGGTGGCTTTTGGAAACTCAGGAGTTCTCGATAAACTCGCCAACGCGCTGAGGCAGGGGACCGCGACACGTGAATTCTATGTACCCGATGTCTTCAACAGCTGCTATGACCCGACTTTCAGTGATTGTGAACCAGAGGACACCGTCTTTTTCTTTCAGGACAACCTTCCGGTGTTCTATTACCTTTGTCGCCGATTCACACATCTCTACCGGCTTGAAGACGCCTACGATTCTTTCAGCCGAGAGGTCCGATTCTCGGAAACTGAACTCTCTGGCGTTTGGGGTGATCTGCACGCGCAGATTTCGGACATCTATCCGAAGATGCAGTACAGGTCATCGCGCTTGGAAGGAATCTGGCTTTTCTCCACGCCCGAAGGGGTCCCCGCCGATGTCGTCGCTCCCGTCACCGTGCTGGATTACTGGCGCCTCCGCGACAGCCACAACTACGAATATATGCGGGTCGTTCAGGATCTCTACCAGGTCACGGATTTGACTGGTGATCTCACCGACGCAGTGCTTTTGCTCACCCAGCCGCTTGCCCGCATTGGCCTATGCACGATGGCTGAGCAGGAGAGGCTCTATCGCAATCTCACGCACGGCTGGGGCAATCGAAGGGTTGTAGTCAAACCCCATCCTGCAGACACGATGCCATATGCAAATTGGGGGTTGACAGTCCTAGACAAGAACACGCCTTCCGAAGTGTTGGAGCTCGCTAACGTGGACATCAGTGCGGCGGTGACATTCGGTTCCTCGGCTATTGAGACTCTGCGAGGCCCGACTGTGAAGATTCGGCTTTTCGACGACCAATTCGAGGATAAACAAGAGATCACTTACGCGATTCGTCTGTGGAGCACCGAAGAAGCTTGGCGGGACAGGCTCGCGGAAGCGCTGGGGCATCCCATCACTGATGCAGAATGGGAACCCCCGCAAGCAGGCACGCCCAAGCTTCCGTCTGTATTGGCCGTCGCTCCCCATTCCGATGTCACCGCGGTGCAAAGCACGGCGGTGACCGTCTCGAGTTCAATCGCCCCAACCCTAGCACCGACTACAAAACACTTCTCTGTCGGCCAGGCCCTGGCCACTCCGAAGGATTGGCCGCGCCTCGCCAAAAAGGCCCACCGAATCGGCTTGCGTGGAGTTCTTAGGCGTCTCATTCGATAGTTGACAAACGCCGCCAAATCTTGAACACCTCGCCCGATGAAGTCTCACTCCTCGGTCGAGAGAACTCTAGCGATCTGCTCCGGTGAATACCATAGATCGTTGGTGTTCGACCGATAGGCGAACCCCTCCGGGACTGGAACTCCGTCTTCCAACGGCTCGTACCCCCACGTCGCGAGATCAGGCTGAATGACGAAGTAGCGACCATCCTTGATAGACAGCGCCCTACGTCCCTCTTCGGGGCTGATCATCTCTTCGTGGAGCTTCTCTCCTGGTCGTAAGCCAACATCCGTCATCTGGGCTCCCGGTGCGATAGCCTGGGCGAGATCGACGATTTTCATCGACGGAATGTGCGGCACGAGAAGCTCTCCACCCTGCATGAAGTCGAACAGCCCAGTCACCATGCGCACAGCTTGAGACAAGGTGATGAGGAAACGCGTGCACCGCATGTCAGTGATCGGGAGCGGTTTTCCTTCTTCAGCCAACTTCTTGAAAAAGGGGATGACCGACCCACGACTGCCCATCACGTTGCCGTAACGAACCACCGAGAACCGTGTCGGGTACGCGGCGGCATAATGATTACCATCAATGAAGAGCTTGTCTGCAGTCAACTTCGTTGCACCATAGAGGTTGATCGGGCTCGAGGCCTTGTCTGTTGACAGGGCGACAACTCGCTTCACGCCTGCGTCAATAGCAGACTCAATGACGTTTTGACTACCAACGACGTTCGTTTTGACGAACTCATACGGATTGTACTCCGCTGTATCCACTTGCTTGAGCGCGGCTGCGTGGACCACGTAGTCCACACCGTGCATCGCCCTCAACAAGCGCCGATCATCTCGAATATCACCAATGAACCAGCGCAGCCTCGAATCATTGTGAAAGGCGTTCCTTACTTCGTACTGTTTCAGCTCGTCGCGGGAATAGATCACCACGCGTTTCGGTGACAGCTCATCCAAGACAGTTCGAATGAACTTCTTTCCAAAAGAACCGGTACCACCAGTGACTAGAATGCTTGACCCCGAAAGCACGGACACAACAGCCTCATCTCATGTTTAATTAAATACGCTTCGGCGAACGGGCAAGTTTTGTGTCGCTGACCCGCAACGCACTGAGAGTTCCGGTCAAAAGCATACATGCTTTCCCTGCTGCGGTTAATCGGACGCTGACCCCGCGGCCGTGGCAGCATGATGGCTTGCCACAGTTCGCGCGTCGAACATCTCCTCATATCGAACGATTGATCTGGCGCCTAGACTAGGCTGGTGACACAACGCGAGATGCACAACTCGCAACTGAGGGAAGGAATCCATGGCTCGCAAGTCTGTGCTCTTGCACTGCAACGCCGGTGGATTGTTCGGTCTGGGACATCTGATGCGGTGCGTCGCCTTGGCCGAAGAAGCGAGTCACCAAGGCTGGGACGTCAGCCTCGTGGGCGCCATCGAAAAACAGGGAGTTGACTACGTTTCTCGCAGCGAAGCCGCTGTTGGCGTGACAACGGTCAAACCAGAGACCATCGGAGAATGCCTCCAGCACTGCGCAGAAGCGCTTCGGCCCAGTGTCGTCCATTTGGACACCTACACCCTCTCTGGCCCGGACATCCCCAGAGGGGATCATTTGCTCAGCAACATGCACGACGGTCGATTCGGTTTACGCCGAGCGGACCTGCTGATTGACCCAAACTTTGGAGCTGAAGCCGACCGCGAGAGGATCGCCAGCGGATCGCGAAGCCTGCGAGGGATAAGCTACTGCCCGATCCGGCAGCAAGTGCGCCGCAGAAGGCGGGAACCTCGCCAGATTGCCGCACCCTCACGCGTCCTGGTCGTTCTGGGCGGAACTGACGCCTTCAATCTCAGTGCCGTCTTAGCAACTAGACTGCGGGACGCGATGCCGTCCTCAATCGTCACATTAGTGGCGCCCAACCTCACTGTGGGCCAGCGCCTCGAGCTGACCAATTCTGGCGTCGCCCAGACCATTGTCAGCTTTGCTGACGATCTGCCTGGTCTGGCCGCTGACCATGATCTTGTGATCACTGCTGCGGGCACGTCGATGTGGGACTTCCTCTGCATGGGCATTCCGATGGCTGTGCTTTGCATTGTCGACAACCAGGTCGAGCCATTCCAGCGTGTCATCCGGTCACACCTTGGCTTCAGTCTCGGTCAGCCACCACATGACCACCTCGAAGTGCGCCTCGCGGCCCTAGCGGACGTGATGAACAACCGCCCCGAAACACTCCTCTCTATGGCTCGCCGCGGCCAGGCCTTGGTTGATGGCCGCGGAGTGGAGCGAATCGTGTCCGCTTGGGATCAGGGCACCCGTTAAGCTCCGGAATGGTGAATGGCCTCCCTGAGCACAGTCACCTAGCGCGAGACTTGGGCAGCGGCCAAAGTAGCTAATTCGTCGCTTTGCAGCGTTTCAGCGAGGGTTCGCAGCGCCCAAGCCACATCCGAAACCTCAATGAGGTAGTCCGGAAGGAAACGCAATGTGTGCCCGCCGTCCGTGCCCTGAAGCAACACCCCGCGCTCCATCATCAGCTCAGACAAGCGATGGTAGATCGCACGGTAGTTGGTGACCCCATCGAAGCGTAGATCAACACCAAGCATCATGCCCAGCCCACGGGCAAAAGTCAGGTGCTCGCTACCCTGCGTGACCAGATCCAACTCTCTCAGGATCTCAGCGCCGGCCCGCTTCACTCGCGCCAAGATGTCGTTCGCTTCGACTATGTCGATGCCGACGTTAATCACTGCCGCGCCAAATGGGTCGTTCTGATGCGAACTGTAGTGGGTGATCGGAAGATCGACCTGCGTCATGATCTGATCTCGGAACAACGCGGCGGCCACCGGATATCCCAGACCAATGCCTTTGGCAACAGCGACCATATCCGGCACAAACCCATACGCCTGGTAAGCAAACCATTCGCCAGTACGCCCAAACCCCGTCTGGCATTCGTCCAGAACGAGGAACACGCCGTACTTGTCACACAGCTCCCGTACAGACCGGAACCACTGCGCTGGCGGGAAAACCATGCCGCCGACGGACACGATGGGTTCAACAATGAAGGCGACGATGTCCTGATGAGTCGCCAAGGCCTGCTCGACCTCGGACAAGGATGTTTCGACCTGCGCCGCATCCGCGCGCGTTGGAGGGATCGGCACTGAGTAGATGTTCTCCACCAGAGGTCTGGCATACCGCCCGGCAAAAGTCACGCTCTGAGCTCCAAGGGTCAATCCGTGGTATCCCTTCTCGAAGCAAAGCACGCCGGGCTTTCTTTTCATGGCCTTGGCATACCGCAGGCAGAACTCCACAACCTCTGCTCCAGTGCTCAAGACGATGCTGTAAGCCTGCATCTCCCCGCTGATGCGATGAAGCGCCTCAGAGCAGTCGATCACCTCCTGCGACACCACCGAAGTGCTGGTGTGAAGGATCCGCGCCGTCTTGGCCTCCAAGCGTTTCAAGACTTCCGGATTGCTATGACCTAGAACCGTGCAGAACTGCCCGGAGGTCAGATCCAGGTATGCTCGCCCAGCCGCGTCGTACAGATGGCTGCCCTCACCGCGAACCATGACCTGGTTAGCGAATGGCACGACGGGAATCAAGTAATCAAACCGGCTCATTCTTGTCTCCTTTCAGTGAGAACAGACTCAACAAGCGGGCGCTGCCCTCTTCCAACTCCGATCGAGAGGTCCCCTCAAGGACGAAGAAACCTCGCTTCATCAACTCCGGGCCGTTCGATACCGGATC
Source organism: Propionibacteriaceae bacterium (assembly GCA_031285845.1). Lineage (GTDB taxonomy): Bacteria > Actinomycetota > Actinomycetes > Propionibacteriales > Propionibacteriaceae > WQYJ01. The sequence continues at coordinate 26,267 of JAITVK010000002.1, read as the reverse complement.
CATATGCAACCCAAGGCAATGCTCCTCGTAAGCGAACAAATGGAACTCACTCTGAAGGCGCGCCGGAGCCGGGGCCCCGACCACCGTGCAGTTCGCAAAATCGAAAAACCGGATCAACATGTGGCGCACGTGTCCGGGTGTAAACAAGAAAGGTTGCCTCAGTGACGGCATAGCGAATTTCACGAATTCCTTCACCGGATCAATTCCCGTACACGCTGGAGTGAAAAGGTCATGCAGATGATGCCCCGACGGCCGTGCAGAAACTTCAATCACGAAAAGCCCACGGCCATCCCAGAGCAGATCCGCGTGAAGCAGACAATTCGCCAGGCCGAGTGCAGCGACCGCACGGCTCATCATTTCCTGAGCAGCACGTTGAAGCTCAACCTGCTCGCCCTGAACCACAGAGTAGTAGCCCACTGCCTGACGGAAGGGTGGCGGAGTATTGATCTTCTCTCGTAACAGAATCATTTGGAACTCGCCATCGATCACGGCCGCATCCAAGCCGTACTCCGCACCTTCAACGTACTCTTCAAGAAGAAAATCCTCGGCTGAAGGCAGAAGGACGCGCAACGCTTGGTCTAAATCTCCCGCAGTCTCGCAAATGCTCACTGCTCGACTACCTGAGCCGTACCTCGGTTTGAGCACCACCGGAAAACTGATTGGAGACACAAAAGAGGCGGCCCCAGCCGGGACCAGAATACTGGGTGACGAACGCAGACCACTTTGCGTCATGATCTGACTGAAGAGGTACTTGTCCGTGCAATTGATCGCTGCCTGCTCGGTCACACCGGGCAGACCATAGTAGTCATTCAGCGCGCCAGTCGACGTGAGATACCTCCCGATAGGAACAGGCAATATCACACCCGGTGGCTCCGACAGCGACCGAATCACCGTCTCCGGTCGAGTGATGTCGACCACCTGGGCGTGGTCCGCCACAGTCAGCCCAGCCGCATTGGAGTCCCCGTCGAATGCCTCGACTTGAAGCCCCAAGTCGTGTGCAACTCTGATCGCATGAATCGACTCCGCGCTCGCGCCCACCACAATGGAATCCATGATCCTCTTTCCAATCACGATCAGTGCTCCGTCAGGTTCATCAAACCAGAACCCACCTCGTCCCGCTGAGAAGCCGGGTCAAACGATGTCCCACGTCAATGGCGTTCCCTTACGAGCATCCCGTCGAAAGACTCTACCCACGACAGTGTCCATCATGATCGGTTCCAGCCCGCCCGCCGGACGAATCGAACGGACGTTCTCTGAAGTGACCAATTCGCCAGCGGCCACATCCTTGACGACGTACAACGACCGCCTCAACCGTAACGACTCGGATTCACCCTGAGTCGGTTCGAACCTCACCTCACCCAAAGCCTGCCAAGCCCTCTGCGTCTCATCGACCAGCAAGCGCAGCTCAGCAGGTTCCAACGAGAAGTCCGCATCCACTCCCCCATCGGCCCTGGCAAGCGTGACGTGCTTCTCTACCATAGCGGCTCCGAGGGCCACCGCAGCGACTGCGACCCCGATCCCTGCGGTGTGATCAGACAGCCCAGCAACCACTCGCCAGACGTCACGAATGGCGGGAATCGTGCGCAGGTTGGTTTCTGCCGGCGACGCTGGGTACGACGACGTGCACCCGAGCACCACGATCTGGTCGTTCCCCTCCGCGCGAATCATCCGAACAGCGCGATCAATATCGGCGACGTTTGCCGCGCCTGTCGACAAGATAACCGGTCGGCCGACCTGTGCGACCCGGCGAATCAGAGGGAGATCGCCGATCTCCAGCGAAGCGATCTTGAAAGCGGGGGCATCTAAGTCCACCAGGAGGTCAACCGCCGATGCATCGAACGGGCTAGAAAACGCCACCAGCCCGCGCTCGCGCGCGCGTTCAAAAATCGGCTGATGCCACTCCCAGGGAGTATGAGCCTTGTCGTAGAGGCCGTATAGGTTGGCTCCACTCCACAATTCGTGGCTATCGCTGATTCGAAAAGCAGGCTCGTCCACATCAATCGTGATGGTGTCTGCCCGATAGGTCTGCAGCTTGACCGCCTGCGCTCCACTGTCAGCAATGGCATCAACAATCGCCAAAGCTCGACTCAAATCGCCATTGTGGTTACCAGACATCTCAGCCACAACAAAAGGCCGACAATCCTCGCCGATTAAGTGTTCGCCGATTTGAACCTGCTTGAAATCCCGCCGTGAACTCATGGACATAATCCTAGCCTCCCCGGCAACGGAAGGATCCTTGCGTAGACACCAAGCCCGAGCGGCGGCCTTGCGTCACAGTTGCAAAACAGTCCCTGAGACTATTGCAGAAACGTAGATGAAACCCTTGCGAAATGACCTATAGCGAGCGCGTGGACCACGTGAGACGAACGGTGGATGACCAGCTGGCGGACCATCTTTCAGCCATGGGCGGGCACCGATCGAAGGACCGCGAGCCTGTGAGAAGTCGGAGACCGCCTGTCAACAAGCAGAAGCGGCGTCCACCTTAATCAGATACCAGACCTACATCGCGTGGCAGAACTCAATCCAACTGATCTCTTCTCCGGGCCAGCTCCTCGGCTGATTGATGAATGGAAACTTGCCCCCGAACCGTGGAACACCATTCGTCATGAGATCGATATGCATATGCAGCGCGCGCTGAGCAGTTCATCATCAACGGGTCAGCCACATCATCCGAGTCGAAAAACGCCACGTACTTCCCGCGAGCCAACGCTGCTCCGCGGTTTCTCGCCGACCCCGGCCCCGAATTGGTCTGACGTACGGCCCGGACCTTCGGATGAGTGCCCGCGAAGGACTCCACCACTTCCCATGTTCCGTCGGTCGACCCATCGTCGACCACAATCACCTCGACTTCACGCCACTGCTGGTTGAGCAGACTCCTCAGCGCCTCGGCGACGTACTCCTTTGTGTTGTAGGACGCCATCACGATCGACAACAATGGCATGCCCGGATACTTCGGCATCGACACGCGAGCCAGAATTCCACGCGCCGACGAGCGGGCCTGCTGCAACGTCTGCCACATCGACGGACGGACGATTCGACGTACGCCGCGCCCAATGCCGTGCCGCAACCGGCGGTAAGACTGTCCCAGGCGGCCACTCATCATCGCATCCCGACCGGGGTGCTGGGAACGGGATCGACAGTCAGGCCACCCCAGGTGAACACGGCTTCTCGCCTCCGTTCCGCCGATGAGTACGTTGTCATGAGGCAAGTTTAGAGGTTACGCCGATAGACGCTTCGGATCAGGGTGTGGGTTCGGAAGCCAGGGCGGCAAGGACGACGGGCACAGGCAGTGAGCACTCCGATCCTCTTTCCTGCTAGGTTGGACATCGAGCCTCGTCACGGCTCGAACGGCCTGTTCACGTAAGGAGAATCATCATGGCGGATCTGGTCATCGTCGGCGCTGGACTGTTCGGATTGACCATCGCCGAGCGGGCGGCCAACGAGCTCGGCATCGACGTGAAAATCATCGACCGGCGACACCACATCGGCGGCAACGCCTATTCTGCGCCCGAGCCGACCACCGGCATCGAAGTCCATCGTTATGGGGCCCACCTGTTCCACACCTCCAACGAACAGGTTTGGGCGTACGTCAACCAGTTCACGAGCTTCACCGGTTACGTCCACCACGTCTACACCGTCCACCAGGGCGTCGTCTATCCGATGCCTGTCAACCTGGGAACCATCAACCAGTTCTTCGCGGCCAACTACTCCCCGGCTGAGGCACGCGCCCTGATCTCGACCCAAGCCCAGGAGCTCGGCGACAAAGAACCCACCAACTTCGTCGAGAAGGGCATTTCTCTTGTCGGACGCCCATTGTACGAAGCGTTCTTCATGAACTACACCGCCAAACAGTGGCAGACCGCGCCCGAAGAGCTCTCCGCTTCGATCATCTCGCGCCTGCCCGTGCGCTACACGTACGACAATCGGTATTTCAGCGATGACCATGAGGGTCTGCCGACCGACGGCTACGTCCCCTGGTTCGAATCCATGATCAACCACCCCCGCATCGAATTGCGACTCGGCGAAGACTTCTTCAACCCGGGCGCGGAATTCGGCAAAACCCACACTGTCGGCGCAGTGCCTGTTGTCTACACCGGCCCGATCGACCGCTATTTCGACTACTCACAAGGCGAATTGGCTTGGCGCACGATCGACCTGGATCAGGAAGTCCTCCCCATCGAAGACTTCCAAGGCACCTCCGTCATGAACTACGCCGACCTCGACGTCCCATTCACCCGCATCCACGAATTCCGCCACTTCCATCCCGAGCGCAACTACACCCGCGACGCCACCGTCATCATGCGCGAATACAGCCGCTTCGCCAGCACAGAAGACGAACCGTACTATCCCGTGTCCACTGCGGCCGACAAAACCCGACTCGAGGCCTACCAACGCCTCGCCGCCACAGAACCCCGCGTCTATTTCGGCGGACGACTCGGAACCTACCGCTACTACGACATGGACAAAGTCATCGCCTCCGCTCTGGAAATGTTCGACACCCAGATCCGGCCACAATTCAGCTGAGTCCAGGTGACGAGAGTGGCCGCCGGACGAGGATCAGAACACCCCACCTCCCCACTCTCCACTGACACTGAAGAAACTTGAGAACAGCTCAAGCGCCGGGTAGGGTGTTTCTCAGCGATTTCTTAACGTTCCAGCGCAGGGCTATGAGCGTTGAGATGGTGTCGCCGGTGGGAACGAAGTAGCGAATGCCGTTGGGGGCGATGTGAATACTGCGATTATTGTCGCTGGGGGAAGCGGATCACGTATGGGGCTTGATGTCCCCAAACAATTCGCACTAGTCGATGACAAGCCAGTAATCATCTACACTCTTGAAGCTTTTGAGACGCACCCGAGCATCGACTCGATCGGCGTCGTCTGCATCGACGGGTGGCATGAGATTCTGCGTGACTACGCCGCGATGTGGGGCATCACGAAGCTTGATTGGGTCATTTCCGGCGGCGCCAGCGCTCAAGAATCGATTCACAACGGCGTCCTCCACCTCGATGGACTCTGCCAATCTGACGACATCGTCGTCATCCACGACGGCATCCGACCGCTGGTCGAAAAGGCGGTCATCTCCGACGTCTTGGCTATGTGCACCAAGTACGGCAACGGTGTGGCTGCGTTGCCGTACAATGAACAGATCTTTCAACTCGATGTCGAGGATCCCTACTCCACGGTGTCGTACATTCCGCGTGACAACCTGCGGCGAGTGGCCACACCCCAGGCCTACCACTACGGCATCCTGTCTGAGCGCTACCGCGAGGCGTTCGAGAAGAACATCGGCATCGGCCCCTCGTCGTACACCAACACGATGATGGTCGACCTGGGCGAGCGGCTCTACTTCGCCACCGGATCGGACAAGAACATCAAGCTGACAACCCCAGACGACCTTTCGCTCTTCCGGGCCCTCCTCGTCGAACGTAGTGCTCCGGCGGTCGCCAACCAGCTGATCTGAAAGGCACGGCGTGCATCGGTTAGAATCCGCGACCTATTGCGCGGAAGTTGATGACATCGCCGAACTGTCGCTGAACTGGAACGCCCTCGAGAACACGGTGATCGTGATCTCTGGCGCATCCGGTTTGATCGGAACCTTCCTGGTCGACGTGATCATGCGTCGCAACGCCACCCATCGGTTGAATTGTACGATCTGGGCTTTGGCCCGTGACATGGATCGGCTGCTTGAAAGATTCGACATCTACGGCGACAACCCTGGACTCAACCTCGGCGCCCGCGACCTCGCGATGGGGATCGGACTTCGGGGCCTCCTCACTGGCGCAGGAGTCGACGAGATCGATCCAGATCCCGGGCGGATCGACTATGTCATCCACGCCGCCAGTGTCACCCACCCGCGGGCCTACGCTAGCGAGCCGATCGACACGATCATGACCAATGTCCAAGGAACGTACGCCATGCTCGATCTCGCGGCGAGCGCCAACGCCCGGCGAGCCCTGCTCATCTCGTCGGTGGAAATCTATGGAGAGAATCGCGACCACCTCGAACGCCTGAAAGAGACCGACCTCGGCTACATCGACTGCAACACGCTGCGCGCTGGGTACCCCGAAGCCAAGCGGGTCAGTGAAGCGTTGGGTCAAGCCTTCGCCGCCGAGCGTGACCTGGAGGTCGTCGCCACCCGATTGCCGCGTGTCTTCGGCCCGACGTTACGCGCCGATGACTCCAAAGCCAGCTCGCAGTTCCTGTTCGCCGGCATGAATGGTCGCGACATCGTCCTGAGATCGGACGGCCAGCAGTTCTATTCGTACTGTCATGTCGCCGACGCCGTCTCCGCGATCCTGACCACGCTTCTCAGCGGCGAACCCGGTCAGGCGTACAATGTGGCCGACCCGGGATTCGACATCCGATTGCGCGACTTGGCTGCACTGATCGCCGATCAGTGCGCGACCGAGGTGGTCTTCGAAACACCAGACGACGTGGAGAGTCGAGGATATTCGACCGCGACCCGAGCCGTGATGAACGCCGCCAAACTGCGAACCCTCGGATGGGCTCCGCGCCGTACCCTCGACGAAGCGATCGAGTCGACCTTGACCGTCTTGCGGGAGGTCCTCCCATGATGCTCACCGCGCTGCGCGACCTCGTCTACCCTCTGCTCCAAGGAGCGCGAAACTCGCTCTACACCGCGACGTACTGGCTCGGCGCGCGCCTGCGACCGATGCGCGAGAACGCGGTCATCTTGGCCACGGTTCGTGCACGCGACATCAGCGACAACCTGGCGTACATCGAAGCGGCGCTTGATCGGAAGACCTATGACGTCACGACCTACAGTTTCGCGCGTCGTCAGACCACTATTCTGGGTCGGCTCGGCCCGAGTCTGCGATTCATTTGGGCGATGGCTCAGACGAAGTACACGATCGTCGACGACTTTCTGCCTTTGGTCTACCCGGCGCATCTGCGTCCCGGCGCGCGCCTGGTTCAAGTCTGGCACGCGCTCGGAGCCTTCAAACGGGTCGGCTACAGTCGAGCGGGCAGGAATGGCGGCCCGCCGATGACCTCGATCTCCCACAAGAATTACACCGATGTGATTGTCAGCGCCGACTCGATCCGCTCCAACTACGCCGAAGCCTTTGGCGTCTCGCTTCAGGTCGTACGAGCCACTGGAGTTCCCCGAACCGACCTGTTCTTCGACACTGAAGCCCGCCGACTGATCGTCGACGATCTTCGCGAACGCATCCCGCGTCTGCGTGACCGTCGAATCATCCTGTTCGCTCCGACCTTCCGCGGAATCGACAAACGGCATGCCAAGTACCCCGCTGATTTCGTCGATCTGGAACGCCTCGGGGACTCCCTGAACGACACCGACCTGCTCGTCATCAAGATGCACCCCTTCGTCACTGCGGCGACACGCATTCCGGGACGACACCGCGACAAGATGATCGACCTGAGTTCGTACCCCGAATTCAACCACCTACTCCTGCTGGCCGACGTCCTTGTCACCGACTATTCTTCGGCCGTCTTCGACTACGCGCTGCTCGACCGTCCGGTCGTGTTCCACGCCCCCGATCTGGCGAACTACATCCTCGAACGTGGCTTCTACTACGACTTCCGCCAATACTGCTACGGCCCGGTCACCACCGACACCGACGAACTGATCGCCGCGCTGAGTACGACCACCGTCGACCACGAGCGCCTGGCCGAGTTCTGCCAACGATTCCTCAACCGCTGCGACGGCCACGCCACCGAACGCTTCATGCGCCAAATCTTCGGCGTCGAAAAGGCGTCAGACGGCACACACCCTGACCCCACCTAGGGCGATCATGCAGTGTTGGGGTCCATCTGCGCGATCATGCGTGACGTCACTGGATCGGGGTGGACTCCCAGGTCATATCGCCACCAAACCGACACTGCTATCTCCATTCCCACAAGCCTCAACACTGTCTTCTCGCGGAAGGCACGGCGGTGGCGTCAAGTCATCACGGTAGGGTAGGTTTGTTCTGACACCTGCTATTGCCCAGCTAAGGACACGTGCGACACCGATGGAGGAAACCCATCCCCAACCACATACTCGCTCCGCTTCCCGCTCAGCGAGATTGACTGTTGAACGCGTCCTGTTACGCGCTTTCGTCAAGGCGTCGAACCTGACCTACGCCGTGTTGAAACTGCTGCCCGTACGCCACAAAGTGGTGTTCATCACCTGGGATTCCAACCGGGTCACCCTCGATTTCCGTCTGCTCGCTGAACGCCTGGCCGCTTTGCCGCATCCCCCCAAAACTGTCATGCTCTGCCGCGAACTACGGCCCGGCGTTCTCAACTACATCTCGTACTTCTTCCACATGCTGCGTCAAATGTACGAGATGGCGACCAGCGAAGTGTTGGTCCTCGACGCCTACTGTGTTCTCGCCTCGATCCTGAAACACCGTCCCAGCCTGCGCGTCGTCCAGATCTGGCATGCGCTCGGATCGTTCAAAAAGTTCGGTTGGTCGATCGTTGACAAGTCGGAAGGCTGGTCGGCCCAGTCGAACATCCCGTCTCGCACACTGGCTGGCATCCTCCACATGCATGAGGGCTACACCGCCGGTGTCGTCAGCTATTCCGGCGCGATCCCCCACTTCACTGACGCCTTTCACGCCGACCCATCGATCTTCCACGTCGCCTGGCTGCCCAGAGTCGACGCGCTGCGCGACGAGGAGATGGTGTCCAATCTTCGCCACCACATCATCGCCGCCCACCCCGAATTGGCCGGTCACAAGGTCGTCCTCTACGCTCCGACAATCCGCCGTACTGCCATGGACACCGCCCCCATCATCGCCCTGGTCGACGCGATCGCCGGCGTCGACTGGGCTCTGATCGTCAAACCTCATCCCGTACGCGGCGAGAAACCGCGAGCCGTCTTCCCCGAGCAGGCGGTCAACGCCCCCGACTTCTCCGCCCTCCAACTGTTGACACTGGCCGACGCGGTCATCACCGACTACTCCGCCATCGCCTACGAAGCCTACCTGCGCGACATCCCGGTCTACTTCTACGCTCACGACATTCATGAGTACGAACAGGCACGCGGCTTCTATGTTCCCCCGACCGAATTCCCGTCGACCATTTACTCGACGCCCGACCAGCTCGTCGCCGACATGGTCGCCGGGGTGGCCGACCACGACGCCATGCGGCGATTCGTCGACGTCTTTCTCGAAGATTCCGACCGGCGAGTCGACATCGTCGACTTGATCAACCCTGACAAACCGTTGCCCTGAGCGCAGTACGACGCTGCGAGCTGACATACGCCGGCAATCGGGAACGCCAACCACCTCAGTCGACGGTCAGGACGATCTTCCCGAACGAGCGGCCCGACGCCAACAAGTCATGCGCTTCGGCGGCCTGATCCAGTCTGAACGTGGTCAGGGGCGCCAGCGGAATCGCACCTGACTCGAACAGCGGCCACACTCTGGCCTGAACCTGTCGTACGATCGCGGCCTTCTCCGCCAGAGGACGAAACCGCAGACTCGTCGCCGTGATCGTCGCCGCTTTCGACAACAACCGACCGATGTCCAGCGTCGCTTTGGTCCCGCCTTGCAGACCGATGACCGTCATCCGACCGCCGCGCGCCAGGCAACGCACATTCGCTTCCAAATACTTCGCGCCGATGATGTCAAGAATCGCGTCCACACCAGCTCCATCAGTCGCCGAACGCACGCCCTGCTCCCAATCCTGGTGATAATCCAGCGCCACTTCTGCGCCCGCGTCGCGAGCCAACTCGGCCTTCTCCGCCGAGCCGACGGTCGTGATCACGCGCAGCCACAGATGCTTGGCGTAAGGGATGGCGAACGAGCCGATGCCGCCGGTTCCACCATGGATCAGAATCGTCTCACCAGGTCGCACGCCGATGTGGTCGAAGTTCGACACCACCGTCGCAGCTGTCTCCATGATCCCGGCCGCCTGTTTCAGATTCATCGTGGTGGGAACGGGCGCGCACTGCCCGGCCGGCGCCACGGCGTACTGCGCGTAGCCACCGCCAGCCAACAGCGCGACCACCTGATCGCCGACCACTGGCGACCCGCTCGGTTGGTCAGAGCCGACCGCGTCGACCACTCCGGCGACCTCCAACCCGAGGATCTGACTGATCCCAGCGGGCGGCGGATAATACCCCTGTCGCTGCAACAGATCGGCCCGATTCACCCCGGCCGCCGTCACACGCACCCGTACCTCACCAGGACCAGGATCGGGGGTCTCCACATCCGAGAATCTCAACTGTTCGGGCCCACCGGGCGCCTCAACCGTGATCGCTTTCATGGTCTCAGCATGCCACAGTTGGCGTACGACGACTGCCGATCGAGCAGGTGGCAAAGATCGGCTCCGCCGACCGTACTCCCGTCCCAGCGAAAGCTCAGGAGACCGTCCAAGAGCCCGAGCCGGCAGGAACCAGCTCGACCCAGGTGTTGCCCGCGAGCAGTTTCAGCGGAGCGCCGGTGGCGTCGAAGAATTGCCACGGCGCGGTCTCGGAATCCTTCTGCCACGTGATCGGGGCAGACGCGCCGCCGGACATCACCACGCCGGAACCGGATCCGACGACGATCGTCTCCGGAACGTGGCTCCCGGCCGCGTCAGTGAAGTCGAGCATCGTGACATCGACCGACAGAGCCAACACATTCGTAGCCGACAACTGAGTTCCGTCGACGACGACCGCCGGGTCGCCATCCTCCCAGCGCATCCACGCCCCCGCGTTCGCGTCCCAAGCCCACTCAGGCGTCGCGATCGGCGAGATCGTGACCGACAAGGTTCCCGCCGGAGCGCCGACCGTCTGAGCGGTCGAATCGGCCGTCACGAAGCTGGCGAACTGCGGCGGGGCGGCTAGATGGTCACCATCGGCCCTCGTCAACAGCTTCTCCGGGTTCGCGGCCAGGTTGTGCGGCGCGTAACGGTCATCGGTACGGCCCAAGCCCTCGCCACCGGAGATCAACTGCAGTCCGTCGGCTTGAGCACGTTCTTCGAACGGGGCCTGTCCGCCGGCGTACACCATCACGCCATGGGTCCACCCGGCGATCGGGCCATCCATCGGGCGGATCGAACGTACGGGGACGATGTGATACGGAATGGTCGAATGGAACAACGCGACGTAGCGCGAGATGCCGCCCTCGACCATCTCTTCGAACACGATGTCCGCCGAGTCGAGGCCTTCTTGGGGCCGGGCATCGATCGAATTCTCCACTTTGACCACCAGGGCCGGACGCTCCGGAATGTCACCAGTCATGCCCGTCAACGGCCAACCCGGCTCAGGAGTCGGCGTCGGAGTCGGGGTGGGGGTTGGCGTCGGGGTGGGTGTCGGCGTCGGAGTCGGGGTGGGACTTGGTGTGGCCACCGGAGCGCCACGCGAGCCCAGGTTGAAGGCAAGCGCGGTTCCACCCCCAACAACGACTACTGCTGCTATAGCAATGATCAACCATTTCTTCCAATCAAGTGCTCTCGCGCCGTGGTGGGCGCCACTGCGAGCCGCCGCCGCGTCTGAGCTGGACGAACCGGAATCGCTTCCCATTGACATGGTTTCTCCTTCTCACGTTGTCGCGAGGTAGAACGCCCGAAACAGTCAACCCTGGGGGGATCGTCGGTCAGGCTCGCGACACCAGGTACACTCTGCCATATCGGGCAAGTTGACACCGAATCCGACGGTGTAATGAGCCAACTTGCCGGAATTGGACCAGCGTCGTGGGAAAAGCTTGTGTATGTGTGTAAGATAGCAAGCGGGGATACACAAACGACCATATTGACACTCACGGATAAGGACTGAAATTCATGACAACTGAAGTAACGGAAGCGACAACTGCACAGACCCGGAAGGCAATGCTTCTGCGTCTCGATCCCGCCGTCCATCGCGCATTGGCTCAGTGGGCCGAGGAAGACTCTCGTAGTCTGAACTCCCACATCGAACTCTTGCTGCGTCAGGACCTCAAGGATGCCGAGCGCATGCCCTCCGACGCCCAACCAGTTCGTCGCCCAGGTCGTCCCCCGGCCATCCCCTACCGCTGACCCAGCTGTTGATGCCCGCCTCCGGAGCCCCATCCGCAAGTCCGTCTACGTTATACCTAGCCGGAGGATGTTTTTGGGGCCTGGAGGCCTACGTACGAGCGATCCCCGGGGTAGTGTCCACTCGTGTCGGCTATGCCAATGGCACCACCGATGCTCCGACCTACCCCGAGGTTTGCTCAGGCGAGACTCATCACGCTGAGACCGTCGAAGTTCGTTACAATCCCCAGACTGTCGCCACGGCGGATCTGCTCTCCCTCTTCTTCGAAGTGATCGATCCGACCGTGAAAGACCGGCAGGGCCACGACGTGGGAACCCAGTACCGCACCGGCGTTTACTGGGTCGACCCCGCCGATCAACCCATCGTCGAAGCGGCGATCGCGCAAACCCAGACCCACTACGATCAACCGATCGTGACCGAGATCGGACCGATAGACCGTTTCTATCCCGCTGAAAACTACCATCAGTGCTATCTCGACAAGAATCCTGGTGGATATTGTCACATCCCGTCGACCACGATCGCCCAGGTCGCCAAGAAGGCGGCACAGTTGTCGGCCATCCGCGCACTCACCCCGCTCCAATACGCCGTCACCCAACAAGACCACACCGAGCAGCCGTTCACCAACGCGTACGACCACGTCTTCGAACCGGGCATTTACGTCGATATCGTCAGTGGTCAGCCGCTGTTCTCCTCCACCGACAAGTACGATTCCGGCTGCGGTTGGCCAGCCTTCAGCCGCCCGATCGACCCGTCAGCTTTGACCCAGCGCCCCGATCATCGGTTGAGCCGAGAGCGCGTCGAAGTACGATCAGGTGAAGCCGACTCACATTTGGGCCATGTGTTTCCCGACGGCCCGCCCGAACGTGGCGGACTGCGATACTGCATCAATTCCGCCGCATTGCGCTTCGTGCCCCTAGCCGAGATGGCTGAGCAAGGGTACGGCGATCTGATCGAGTTGGTCGAACGCGGCTGAGCGCTCGGCGGATGAAGCGGGGGCACGGCCCCCTGCGGCACTCCGCTCCGACCGCCGCGAAGCCCGAGCCGCGGCACTCCCCTCCGACCGCGGCGACACGGGATTCAGGACCGCCGCGCGACCCGAGCCCCTGCCGGACGAAGCAGGGCGCGATCGCCGCGACACGCTATCACATCGATCAGGTGGTGTTTCCCCCACCCCGTACACTGGACGACGTGGGAAAATACTCGTGGTTCGACCGTCTGTTGTCTTTGGCGCACTTGGCGCCATCCGATTCCGACTCTGAAGGGCTGGTGCTCTCCGGCGGCGGATCGCGGGCCAGTTTCCACATCGGCGCGCTGCGCTATCTTTACGACATCTGCCACATCGCACCAACCTCAATGGTTGGAACCTCGGCCGGATCGATCGTCGCCTCCATGCTCGCCCAGTCGAGCGACCCGGCCGAACAGTCGCGCGCCTTGGACGTGCTCGAACGCTATTGGCTGGCCATGTCGAGCCAAGACGAGATGTTCGCCGAACAGTATTGGTTCACGAAGCTGCGCGAACAGTGGGATGACTTGGCCGGATTCATCCCCGAAGTCGAAGACGCCGAGGCCGTCTTCGTCGACGCCAACGTGTCCGATCCCGAGCAGGTCGTCAAAGAGGCGTTGAACGCCGACCCGTCGACCGGCAACGATTTCTCGCTGTCGATGTTGTGGGGCATGCTCGGCTCGCTGGGACGAATCGGGCGAGTCGGCGCCACCTTGGCGACGAGCCTGCGGGGGGCCGAACGAGCGGCCTCGGCGTACCGCCCAGGCCCGATCGTCTATCGCCTGCTGTTCGAATCCGGTTTTTCACGCCAAGCGGTGCGCGACTCCGGAGTTCAACTTCGCATGGCCTTCGTCGGCCTGAATTCGGGCGAGTTGCGGTTCATGCGTCAAGACGGCGTGGTCGTCGACGACTCCGATCAGCCGGTCACAACCAACCAATTCGATCTCTCACTAGGGATTTGGGCGTCCTGCGCTTTGCCGGGGATCTTCCGTCCAGTCAAACTGGGCGACGAGATGTACGTCGATGGCGGAGTACGAGACAACGTTCCGGTCGAAATGTCGGTCACGAACCTCGGCGTCACGCGGCCGTACGTCATCTCGTCGACTCCGGCGGGCGTGTCAGCCAGCGACTTCGAGGCCCGCGACATGGTCTCGATCATGTCGCGCAGTTTCTCGATCCTGCTCGACGAGACGGTCCGCGACGAGATCGCCTGGGCCAGACGGGCCGGGGCGACAGTGATCGAGCCGCTGATCGACGTCCACAGTTCACTCACCATTCGGCGCGGTCTGCTGCGCATCAACCGGGATTACGGATGGATGCGGGCCGCCGAAGAGATCACCGGCGCCGGGTCGACCGCCAGCCAAGCGATCATCGAGGCCCGCTTGGCGCTCTATCATCTGCAAACCGCCGCCGACGACCAGTGGCGCGAACACGTGCTTGCCGGGGCGCAGTCCGTCGACTCGGTTGAGGTGGACGTGGCCGTGCCGGGCGATAGCCAGGGGCGTACGGCACGAGGTTTGGTTGGAGTGGCTGAGCGGGCGGTGCGCGGCGTGGTCGGTGTCGCCGAGCGTACGGCGCGCAACGCGGTCGGAACGAGCAGCGCCCCGGTTCAGGCTCCAAGCGCGGCCGAAAGGCATGACGCTCAAGGTTCAACCTCATCTGAAAGTCATAGCTGGCGGGAACCACTGCGAAGCGGGGAGCACACTGCGACTGCGGACGGAGCGGAGCGTGCACAAGCGATTCTGACGGCCCGCAGTGCGCTGCGCACTACACTCGACGCGACCGACCCAGCGTTGCTGCCGCCCGGTCATGAAAGCTGGCCCGACGAGGTGTGGGACGACTGACAGCGTCAAGCAGTCCAGGTGGGTACGATTGCGGGCTTCGAACTAGCCGGACTAGGTGCGGGACGACTGACAGCGACCAGCGAGTGGCGTCGGACAACCAGCGGTCGATGTCGGTCCCAGTTTGGTCGTGAACCTCGGCCGCGACCCGGACGGGGCGACCACGCGGGAATCTGCGATGGCTTGCGTTCCGGTGCTTCAGTTCTCGTCCCGCTCCACGTGATCGGGTGCTCGTACATCGAGGAACAACCGTCCGAATCGGCGAGTGACCTGGGCTTTTGGCACGCTGATGGACCGCTGACCGTGCCAATCGGTGATCAGAGCGTCGACGGCGCCGACGTGAGCGCGCGTGACTTCGTCACCGCCGACGGTCCGTAGCCACGCCAACAGAAAGCGCTGGCGGATCGGCGCAGGATGTTCACTCAACTGGTCGACTGGCAGGTCGCTCGAGGTCGGGGTGAGGCCGATCGCGTCGGTCATGGTGTCGAGCAGGTCGGCGTCGGCCCGACACAGATCAGCGGTCCGAGCCAGACTCTGCGCCAGGCCCGGTCCGAGCGCGACTTCGAGCGTGCCCATCGCCTGCCGCAAGCGGGAGCGGGCGAACCGACCGTCCTGGTTGGTCGGGTCGTCCCACCACGTCAGATTCCAGTCGCGACAAGCCTGTTCGGTGTCGATGCGGCGTACTGTCAGAAAGGGTCGTACGATCCGGCCCCGGCGCTCGGCCATCCCGGCCAGGGAACGAACCCCGGAACCACGCGCCAAACCGAGCAGGACAGTCTCCGCCTGATCATCTTGGGTGTGACCGAGCAAGATCAGCGAGTCGTCGGTGTCGAGCGCCGCGTAACGCGCCTGTCGAGCCGCCGCTTCGACGCCGTCACGCCCATCGGCGACCGTGACCGTGACCACCTCGGCTGCGACGCCAAGGCTGATCGCCTGCGCTTGAGCGCGGGTGGCGACCTCGGCTGAACCGGGCTGCAGTTGATGGTCGACGATCACTGCGCTGAGACCGATCCCGTTCAACGGTCCGGCGCGATGATGAACCGCCCAAGCCATGGCCGCTGTCAGCGCCAGCGAGTCGGCGCCGCCAGACAGTCCGACCCGACAGGTCGTCGCACCGGTCGCGGCCACCGCCGAACCGACGACAGCCTCGACGCGTTGGACCAGCCTCAGGCAGGTATCGGTCAGCGCCCGCCGAGCCATCTCTCAGCTCCGTTGAGCCGCCATGCGGACCAGCTGCGCCAAGACTTCGGTCAGATTCTGACCAGCCGACGCCAGTGACAGCGGGACCAACGATGTGTCGGTCATCCCCGGCGCCACGCTGGATTCGATGAACACCGGGCGACCGTCACGCACGATGATGTCCGCTCGCGAGAAGTCACGCAGCCCCAAGCCAAGATGAGCCTGGACCGCCATGTCCTGACAAGCGGCGATGGTCATCTCGTCCAATTCGGCTGGGCAGACGTACGTCGTCGCGCCCGCGGTGTAACGCGCTTCGAAGTCGTACCTGCCGGACGCGGGACGAATCTCCACCGGCGGGAAAGCGATCGGACCGTCGCCCAAGTCGAAAACGGGAACCGCCACCTCTGTTCCGGCGATGTGCTCTTCCACCACGGCCACCCGACCGTAGCTGTAGGCGTTGACCATCGCGGTCGGCAGATCCTCGATCCGGTCGACCCTGGAGGTTCCGAGCGCCGAACCGGAAGCGGATGGCTTGACGAACAGCGGCAACCCCAGACGGTCCTCGATCAAGTCGAGCAGAGTCGAGGCCCCCAGATCGCGGAACATGTCGTGGGGCAGAACGACCCGCTTGGGGACGGACAGTCCCTTGCGCGCCACTGCTGGAATCGCCAACGCCTTGTCATAGCTGGCCCGACAAGCCACAGCGGTCGAACCGACGTACGGAACGTCGACGAGCTCGAAGACTTCCCCAGCCGCGCCATCCTCACCAGCGCCCCCATGCAACATCGGGAAGACGACCGGATGATCGAGCGAGCAGATGAGGTCGATCAGGCCGGGCTGCATGTCCGACATAGTGACGTCGAAGCCGGCTCGGGTCAACTCCCGGGCCACCCGATGGCCCGATTCGAGCGAGATTTCTCTTTCATGGGACAGGCCGCCCGCGACGACGATGACATGCTGAGCCATCTCAGTCACCTCCTGTGGGTTGTGATGTGTTTAGTGGGTTCCCCGTTGATCGTGATGTCGTACGTGACTTGTCTTGATGTGCCCCCGACGGCAGTCGCCGCGCAGTGCTGGAACTCATGAAGCCGAAAGTCGAGCGCAGCTCCATTTCTTCGCGCAAGGTCTCGCCCAGACGGCGGGTCCCCTCATAAATGCGCTCTGGCGTCGGGAAACAGTAGCTGAGACGCATGTTCCGAGAACCGAGACCGTCAGCATAAAAGGCACTACCGGGAACGTACGCCACTCGGTGTGAGGTGGCACGAGCGCTCATCTGATCCGCGTCGAAGCCCTCGGGCAGAGTGACCCAGACGAAGAATCCACCCACCGGATGAGTCCATGTGGTCCCTGCGGGCATGTGATCTTCCAGTCCGCGCAACATGGCGTCACGACGCTGGGTGTACATCGCACGGAAGTCTTCGATCTGAGCGCGCCAATCCCAGTGGCTCAGATACTCCGAGACGGCGAATTGGGAGAATACGGGCGGGCACAGCGTCGCCGACTCTTGCGCCAAGACCAGTTTCTTCAACACCGGCGAGGGCGCCAATGCCCAGCCGACCCGGAAACCGGGCGCGAAAGTCTTCGAGAACGACCCGAGATAGATGACCTGCTCGGCGTCCATCGACCGGATGGCCGGTTGCGGCGGGACGTCGATGGCCAGCAAGCCGTACGGATTGTCCTCCACGATCAGCACATCCAGTTCGCGCGCGGCGGCCAACAACTCACGACGACGCTCGATGGACATCAGGATCCCCGACGGATTGTTGAAGTTCGGGATGGTGTAGAGGAACTTCACCTTGCGACCTGCCGCCCTGGCCGCAGTCGTGGCCGCGCGGAAAGCTTCGGGTAGGATTCCGTTCTCATCCATCGCCACCTGGACGACCTGAGCTTGATAGGCCGCGAACGTCCCCAAGGCCCCCACATAGCTGGGAGCTTCAGCCAAAACCACGTCACCAGGATCAACGAATGTCCTCGTGACAAGGTCCAAAGCCTGCTGTGAACCACAGGAGACAATGATGTCGTCAGGCGAGGCGTTGACACCTTCCAAACTCATCACTTCGCAAATCTGCTCCCGAATCCGCTCCTCGCCCTGGGCTGAACCGTAATTCATGATCTGCGGCCCACGGGAACGCACAAGCTCATCGAGCACGTCGCCGATGACGTCGAGCGGCAAATCGGAGATGTTCGGCATTCCTCCTGCCAACGACACCACCTCGGGCCGATTCGCCACGGCGAACAGCGCCCGTACTGCCGAAGCCTTCAACCCCTGAGTCCGACCAGCGTACGCGTCGACGTACGGGTCAATCCGGGTCTTCACTCGTTTTTCCGGAACACTCATGGGTCAACTCTGCCTTAACACGTCGTACGATGCTGGTATGGCACGCATCGTGGTCACAACGAAACTGTCGAATCCGGGCAGCCAGCCAGTCGTGCCCGTGACCGCCATCACGGCCGCCGCCCTGCTCGGCCAGGTCGCGGCGATGTCACCACACGACAGGGCGCTGGTCGCCGACACGGCGATGGACACGTGGGGATTCTGTGGCGTCGGAACGCGCGCCGGAACAGCGGCTCGACGCCGCGAAACACCGACGTCGACCGCCACAGATGCACCCTCATGGACAGCTGTCATCCTTATCGCACCCTCTCATGGCTTGCCACGAAGCCATCCCCTGTCTCTCGGCGGCATTGACGCCGCCACGGCCGGACTCGCCCTGGTCTACATCCCCTCATCGTCGCTCACGCTCAGTCGGCAACTGTGCGCCGACCTGGTCGCACGCCTGCGCCCGCTGGCCAGTGGCCTCGAAGCGCGTGCCGCGCCGTACTCCCGTCTCGCCACCACGCTGAGTCCACCACGGCGCTGGCTGACCACCATGGGATTCCAACCCATGCGCTACCCGATCAACCACTATCGGATGGATTTCGACACCACCGTGGCACGACGAGATCGTGATCGAGTCGCGCAGTGGTCGCCCAGACCCGTGATCGGACTGGCGACCTCCCGAGTCGCGCCTGACTGAGGCAGCCTCAGACGAGGTTCTCCAGACTCTGACGAAGCTTCATCTTCGTCACCGATCCGACCAACGCGTCCACCAACTGACCTCTGACGAACAGTTGGACCGTCGGCAACGTCCGGACGTCTTGGGCGGCCGCGACAGCCGTGTTCTCGTTCGTGTCGACCGAGACGAACTTGACCTGACCCTCGAACTGACGGGCCAGTTCGTCCAGCACGGGAGCCAACTGACGGCAGGGCGCACACCAATCCGCCCAGTAGTCCACCAACACCGGCAGTTCCCCGGCGAGGACCTCGGCGGCAAAAGTCGCGTCAGTGACTGGCTTGAGATTCGACATTACTTCTCCTCTTTTCTCATCTCGTTCGTACGAAACTCACTCGTCGCGGCCTGACACCACGAGCGAATCGGCGTCACATCGTACCCCTGATCTGGCCTCGACGCCGTCTTGACAGGACCGGCGTCCCAAAGCAGACAGCCTCGACCGCGCCTGCGACCTTCGATGCGTCTGGATCAGGCAGCCTCGGCTAGGAAGTCCTGGACGTCCAACACGGCCCGGCAGCCCGACGCCGCCGCAGTCACCGCCTGGCGATAGACGTTGTCTACGAGATCGCCACAGGCGAACACGCCTTCCACGCTGGTGACGGTGCTCGGATGATCGACCACCACGTAGCCGGTCGGCCCGAGCTCGACCTGGCCAGTCACCAGATCATTGCGCGGCTCGTGGCCGATGGCGATGAAGACACCATCGACATCCAGTCCGCGCTCCTGACCCGAGACCGTGTCACGCAGCTTGACGCCGGTGACTGCAGTGTCGCCCTCGATTCCGACGACTTCCGCGTTCCACTCGAAGCGAATCTTGGGATTCGACCGGGCTCGCTGCTGCATGATCGCTGACGCGCGCAACTCGTCGCGGCGATGAATGATGGTGACCGAGCGAGCGAACCGCGTCAAGAACGTGGCTTCCTCCATCGCTGAATCGCCGCCACCGACCACGGCGATGTCCTTGTCACGGAAGAAGAACCCGTCGCAGGTCGCGCACCACGACACTCCGTGGCCCGACAGCCGAGTCTCGTCGACGATCCCAAGCCGACGATAGTCAGACCCCATCGCCAAGATGACAGCGCGCGCGCTGTGGCGGGCGTCAGCGGTGTCCAACACCGTCTTCGTCGCGGAGGTGAGCTCCATGAACACGGCATCCTCCGACACAAGGGTCGCGCCGAACTTCTCCGCTTGGGCGCGCATCCTGTCCATCAGATCCGGACCCTGAATTCCCTCGGGAAAGCCCGGGAAGTTCTCCACTTCGGTGGTGGTCATCAGCGCGCCGCCAGCCGACAGGACACCGGTCAACACCAGTGTGCGAAGGCCAGCCCTCCCGGCGTAGATCGCTGCCGTCAGACCGGCGGGACCCGAACCGACGATGATGAGATCGTACGACTCGGTGACAAAGGGGGTTTCGGACATTCTGACTTCCTTTCACAGCCTCGGCCAGTATCCGCGGCGCGACTCGTCGGAGGTGACCTTCCAAAGAACACCGACGAACCTCTCCATCTTCCCACGGATGAGCATCGGGCGTACTGATAACACACCCGCGCACCGGATGCGAGCCTTCTGGTGACCGCGCTGGCCCCCAAGAATATTGTGAACAATTCCATACCCACCACCATGGTCGCCACGCGTCCAGAATTGCGACACAGATCATTTCCTGTGGACAACAAAGCTGAGACAGAATATCTTGTGGATAACTCGCCAAAGGTTCCCGAAACCTCGCACAGTGGAAGAGAGGGAAAGGAGAGCCATGGACGCACCAGGCCGACATCACAAGTCACAGGAAGGAATGATGACGAAAGTACGCTCTGTCGCCGCATCATTGACACTTGTCATCATGCTGTTCGGTGTGCCGTGGCTTCTGGTCGAATGGGGAGAATGGGATCGCCTGCGCGAGGTCGTCCTCAACCCGTCGATTCTGCTGATCCCTGATGACGGTCACCTAGTCTTGGGGATCCTGACTGTCATCGGCGCGGTGGCGTGGTGCGTGCTGGTGTGGAGTGTGATCCTCGAGATCGCATTCGCCATCCGGCAACGCCGATCGAGCGGCCGACGCAAAGCTCCCTCTGACTTCCTTCGGCTGCCCAGAGGCCTGATCCGACCGCTCGTGTCGGCTGTGTTCGCACTGAGCGTTTTGGGAACCAGCAACGCTTCGCTCGGGGCGCCAGTCGCGGAATCACCTGCGCACACAGCCACCCTCGACACTGGTCAGGTGTCCCCCACGCTCGATGGTGGCGGGAATCTCGTCAACTCGCCTGATCGCGGTCCAGCCGAGGTCGTGGAGTTCAATCTCGATGGGACGTCCGTCGGCGGGGACCTCGCCCCGGACCCGATCATGCCCAACTCACCGAACACGAGCGGATCGCCGACGCCCACGAAACACATCGTCACACCGGGCGACTCACTCTGGTCGATCGCCGAGCAAGCGTACGGCGATGGTGAGCAGTGGTGGCGCATCGCCCAAGCCAATCCGGATGTTCTCACCGACACCGCTGACATGTTGCGCGCGGGCTGGACGCTGCAGATTCCGTCGCCCGAGGTCAAACTCGCGGGATCGCCTGAATCGGAGTCGAACTGTGCCCCGGAACAGACAGTCGTTATTGCCCCCGGTGACACACTGTCGGACATCGCCGAGGAACATCTGTCGGACTCTGGCCGATGGACCGACATCGTCGACGCGAACCCGGCACTTTTGGCGGACCCGGATGTCATCCAGCCCGGGTGGGAACTGATCTTGCCCTGCGAGGATCACCCTGATCAGCCTGTGTCCGACTCCGAAGCGGGCGACTCGGATGATTCGACCGATGATGCGGAGACAGAAGCTGCGGGGTCCACTGAGGTCGACACGACGGCGGCCGTACCCGGCCCGGCGGACACCAGCGAAAGCCCGCTCATGGAAGAAGACACGGTGGGGGCCTCGCCTGACCGCGTGGGCTCCAGGTCTGGGGCAGTCCTGCCAGCGCCCGTATCGTCAACGTCTACCCCGTCGACATCCGTCCCACCTGGTTACGTCGACACGGGGCCTGCGACGCCTACCCCAGCTCCGACCGGGGAGGTTCAGGCCAGTTCGACCTCGACGCTGTCACCACCCGGCCACGTCGATGCCACACCTGCGCCACCGTCAGTTCAGTCGGGGGATTCCAACACTGACCCGTCGTCGACGTCGGTTCCGCCGGGGTACGTCAGTACCCCTGAAATCAACCCGAGCGCCAGCAACCCAGGGCAGCCAGCCGCCACACCGGACAACCACTCGGGACCCGTCAGCCAGATCTCGCCTGGCTTGGCGGCCGGTCAACCTACTTCACCATCGGCAAACCAGGGCGCTGACACCGAGCCAACCGGCCCCGGCGGCGCGATGGGACCAGCGCCCAGCACCATCCCCGGCCTGGGTTCCTCCCAGGACACGCCCGTACTGCCGCACAGCTTCCCAGGATCACCCGTGACCTGGGCTGGGGCCAGCGCCCTGCTCGCCGGAGGATTGGTCGTCCTGCTGCGCCGCCGACGCCTGGATCAACTTCGGACTCGCCCGCTAGGCCGACGGCTTCCTCAACCCAGCGAATCCGCACGTCGGCTCGAAGCGGTTTTGAGCACCATCGGTGACGCCCCGGTCACAGGCATCAGCCGACTGAGCCTGACCGCGCAGTCACCATCATCTTCAGTGGAGACGGGCTTGATCCAATGGACAGAAAGTACGCCTGCTGGTTCGACAAGCATGAGTGTGGAGACCATTTTGTCGTACCCGACCTCGGGGATTCCCGTCTGTATCGGTCAAGACGAGCAGCGAGACGCGGTCTACGTCGATGTCAGCGGTGGGATGCCGTTCCTCGTGAGCGGTCCGACAACTGGCGAGATCACACCGGTGGCCTGCGGCATCGCCATGAACCTTGCGGTGGAGAGTTGGCGCGATGTCCTCGTCGTACATCTGGTCACCACCGATGAGTTGTTCGCCACGTTCGACTCGATCACGATCCACCCCAGCTTCAACGAGGCGGTACGAACTCTGTCGGAGCTTATCGCTGAGCGTCAAGCCGGGCTGGCCGGGCGTACCTGGAGCGACCTGTCCGACGATTCCGAGTTGGGATCAGCCTGGCGCCCTGTGGTCTTCTGTTTCGTCGATCCTCTGAGCGAAGCCGAATTCTGCGAGTTGTCAGAGCGCCTCGACGAAGCTGAGGTTGGAGTGGGGGCCGTCGCCACCATGGCCTTGGCCGATGCCAGTCTGGCCGATGAGATGGTCGTCGCCCGGCTGGGTGTCGAATCGGCCCATTGGGCGATGCTTCACCCGCCCGAAGAACGCATCCACCCTCTGAGACTCGAAACCAGCGCGCCGCTGAGCGACCTGCTTCGCACCACAGCCAGTACGACCACCACGTCGGCCTGGTGGTCGCCGGACGCGGTGGAACCGACGGCGCTCGACCCGCTCCCACCATTGCCCGGAGAAGACGAGCTAGACGCGACGACGCTCGATCCGAGCTCAAGCGGTCCCACGCCGGACTCGTCGCTCATGACCCCCGACACCCCTGCCCCGACCTCATCTCCACCACCGGATGAAGAACCCGCCACCCCACCCGCCCGCAGCATCGAAAGTGACCCTCCCATGTCGATCATGATCTCCGAGAGCCCCGGAACCCACCAGAGCCTGGGAACGACCTTCAGCCACCCGACCCTCATGTTGCTCGGCCCGATCCAGCTAGTCGGGACCCAAGGCACTCCACCAGCACGAGCCGAACGATCATGCATGGAGTACTGCGGCTGGCTGCTGGAGCACCCGGGAACCACTGCGATGGCGATGTCCGCCGGTCTGCTCATCGCGGAAGGCACCCGCCGATCGAACATGAGTCGGTTGCGGACCTGGCTCGGAACCGACGCCGAAGGCAAGGCCTATCTGCCCGAGGCGTACTCCGGACGGATTTGGCTCGACCCAGCGGTGACCTCCGATTGGCAGCGTCTGCGCCTGCTCATCGGCTCCGGCATTGAGAACACAGACACGGCTGCGCTCATCCAAGCCCTGGCACTGGTCCGTGGCGCTCCGCTGGCCGATGCCGCACCCGGGCAGTGGCATTGGATCGAGGAGGCCCGAATCGACATGGTCTGTGTCATCCGCGACATCGGCGTGGTGGCCACCCGCCGCTGCCTGGCCGACAACGACATCGATGGCGCACGCTGGGCGGCCAGTCGGGCGTTGGTCGCTGCCCCGGAAGACGAGATGTTGCTCTGCGCGCGTCTGACCACCGAACACCGGGCAGGCAATCGAACAGAAGTCGAGCGTCTGGTGTCCTGGATCACTCGCAACGCGCGCAACCTCGGCATCGACCTGTTGCCTGACACGGTCACCTTGTTGCAGGACGTCATCGAACGGCCAGTGACTCGGCTGCCGAGCTTCGGCTCGCCTACCGGCACAGCACCGGTGCGAGGCTCGACCGAGGCTGACGAACCCGATACAGTGAGTGAACAACCGTCATAAAGGAGACTGCGATTCCCGACAACCGATCGGCGGACGAAGACGATCACGCCAGGGTGGCCCGCCTGCGAGCTGAGTTGCTGGCGTCGTCGGCCCAACTGGAGTCACAGCGAGCCCAGCTTCTGATCGACGCCTTCCTCGAACAGGCCCAGGCCATCAACCTACCCAGTGTCAACCTGCAAGCACGCACCCTCGAGGGTCATCTGGTGAAAACAGACGTGAGAGGGTGGTACCTGCGCAATGACCACTCGGTCGCCATCGGGGTCGACGGTCAGTACTATCAACTGACCGTTCCGGGAGGATTCATGGCTCGTCTGCGCGGAGTGCGTCTGCAACCCACCCCAGCCCCACTCGTCGTCGGACGAGGTGGCAAAGATGGAGAGACAGGCGACCTGCGCGACTTCCTCGACCGAGCCCTCGCTAGCGCAGTTGCCTAGGTCACGCGACACCAACCCCGAACGAGAGTCAGTCGGACCGGTCAGGCCCGTCGATCCGATAAGACAATCCCCGCACTACCCGAACCGTCCCGCGATCGAGAGTGGACCATTGCGGGGCTGACACAGTCGCCCAGCCGAGGCGGTTCAGTCCAGCAGCAGGTCGCGATTCCGCCTCAACCGACGGATCGTGTCGGAACAGCGCCGCCGAACCGCATCCGGAGTCATCGACAGAGTCGAAGCGACTTCGCGGGGCGACCACCCCTGGAGATACACCAACTCGACGATGTCCAACGACTCGGGCGACGCCAAACCCAGCAGACGAGCCGTATGAAGCACCGAACGGGCCGTTGGCCCGGACTCGACCACCCTCACCTGCGTCAACTGTACGATCCGACTCTCGGCCAGGACGTCCTTCTTCGCATCCATGGTCAAATTCGCCGCCACCGAACGCGGCCGCCGCATCAGCGGATACTGAGCGATCCGAATCCACATCGCCGCTAGCAGCAACTCCAGCGATGGATACGGAAACGACCGCCCCTGAACCATCATCTTCGGTAGTAGCGCCTGAACGATCACCCGACCGGCCTGCACAAAACCTCGCTGACAGGCGGCGACAAGCTCACACAACACTGAATCTGGATCCGCCCACACGGCCGCGAGAAGCTCACCCAACGTCGTCGGGGCGTCGAGCCAGTCCGCGTACTCGTTCTGACACGCGTCCCAATCACTGGTCAGCAGTATGGACAACTCGCGCGAGATCCGAGCGCTGGTGGGCAATGACGGGAAATCGTACGACCGATAGTCGCGGACCGCGACAGCAGCGATAGACATGAGGCCTCCTTGGGGACTGGACCTTCACTCTTTCTCACGACTGTTGACCCTAGCGTTGACCGACAATGAATCACGTTGACGCGACGATAGCTATTGTTGCCGCGGTGTTGTCCGCCGTGCGACTGCACGCGCCTGAACCCCGGTCGCGCTGACCTCAGCGGCTATCTCAACTGATCACTGCCGCCGTCTCAGCTGACCATCGTCGCCGACCTTGGACTCATCGGGTCGACACGCCACACCGGTCGAACCAGCCATGGAAACCCCTGGCCAAGTGCTGCTGGAACTAGTTTCACCCCGGTCACCCCGGTCACCCCGGTCACCCCGGTCACCCCGGTCACCCCGGTCACCCCGCTCACCCCGGTCACCCCGGTCACCCCGGGCTCCCCGGTCACCCCGGTCACCCCGGTCACCCCGGTCACCCCGGTCACCCCGGTCACCCCGGTCACCCCGGTCACCCCGGTCACCCCGGTCACCCCGGTCACCCCGGTCACCCC
>JAITVK010000016.1 GCA_031285845.1 Propionibacteriaceae bacterium | reverse complement strand
GCCGTACGTCCAGGCTTTGTTGAGCGAATTGGACTGGGCGGTCTCACAATTGGGTCACAGACGTGTCACGACGGTGTTTTTCGGCGGCGGGACTCCCAGCTTGTTGCCGATCGATGACTTTCGTCGGATCATGACCGCGATCCGGAACCGCTTCGAGTTCGATCCGGATGCGGAGGTGACCACGGAGGCGAACCCGGAAAGCGTCGACGAGGCGGGATTGAACCAGTGGCGCGAGATGGGGATCAACCGCCTGTCGTTGGGGATGCAGTCGAGCGTGCCTGACGTGTTGCGGGTTCTGGATCGGGTTCACACCCCTGGACGGGTTCAGCAGTGCCTACGATGGGCCCGTGCGGCCGGTTTCGACGACGTCAGTCTCGATCTGATCTACGGCGCGCCTGGCGAGTCGATGGGCGACTGGTCGGCCTCGCTCGCCGCCGCGGTCGCGATGGAACCCGACCACGTGTCGGCTTATTCTCTGATCGTCGAGGAGGGCACGCCTCTGGCACGACGCATCGCCCGCGGTGAGTTGGCCAGCCCCGACGATGACGAGGTGGCGGACAAATACTTGTTGACTGAAGAGGTGTTGAACGCGGCCGGATTTCGGTGGTACGAGGTCAGCAACTGGGCTCGTTGCGGGCATGAGTGTCGCCACAACCTGGCGTACTGGCGCTCAAAGGATTGGTGGGGTTTGGGCGCTGGAGCCCACTCCCACGTCGGTCATGTCCGCTGGTGGAACCAGCGACGACCGGCCAGTTATGTCGCTGCCATGGCCGCCGATCATCGTCCATCAGGGCAGGAGGAACTCACGGTCGAACAGGTTCGGGTCGAACAGATCATGTTGGGCGCGCGCTTGGCGCAGGGGTTCGAGCTGGGCTTGCTCAATCCTGCTGAGGTCGTTCGGGCTGAGCAGTTCGAACGGTCAGGTCATCTTCGTCGCCTGAATGGACGGTTGGCCTGCACCCTGCCGGGCCGCTTGATCGCCGATGGGATCGTACGCGAGATTCTGGATTGATGCGCCTGCGCCTGATTGGGGCCGACTTGCCTGTCCGAGTGGACGAATCTGGTGGTCCGACTGGCTGAATGACCTAGTGATTGACGAAATCCTTCGGTGGTGTTCTGGTTGGGTCCGTGTTTGTCGTAGGTCCCAGGTATCCTGAAGGGGTGTCCAGAACCAGGCGGATTCACTCGAGTCTGACGGCCAGTCAGGCGTCAGCGGCGCGCTCCGGCAACCCGCGTCGTCCGCGCCGCAGGCGATGGGTGGCGATCCTGATCAGCGTGGTCCTGTTGCTGGGGGCCAGTCCTTTCATCACGGTCGGGATCGCGTCGTCTGGTCGAATCGTCAGCCTCGACCAGGTTGAAGCCCACGATGTGGTGATAGTTTACGGGGCCGGATTGGATGAGGGTAGGCCGTCACCCTATTTGGCGGCTCGCTTGGTGATCGCGCGCGATCTGTTTCAATTGGGCAAGGCCCGCGTCATTCTGGTGTCCGGCGACAACCTCAGCGAATATCACAACGAGCCTGAGGCGATGAAGACCTGGCTGATCGAGCAGGGGATTCCGGCCGACAAAATCGTGGAAGACTTCGCTGGACAAGACACCTATTCGACTTGCGTGCGCGCCCGTCAGGTTTTCGGGATCACCTCGGCGATTCTCGCCACCCAGACCTATCATCTGCCGCGTGCCATCGCCACCTGTCGCCTTGTCGGGGTGGATGCGGTCGGTGTCGGCGACACCACAGTCAAGCCCGACAATCCCGGTCGCTGGTTGAGGTACGAATTCCGTGAGGCCCTGGCCGACGTCAACATGATGTACGAAGTGGTGACGGCTCGTCGCCCGATCCTTGGGCCGTATGAGCCTGGTGTCGACCAAGCCTTGGGGAACCGATGACAGATCGTTATTCCTCCGATGTTCTCGCTCCCGGGTGGCGTACGGCCGGGCGTCCCACGACCCGACCGGTGACCTTGGAGCTGGACATGGTTTTGGAAGACCCGGCCAGCGGCTTCTGCGGCGCGGTGGTGAACT
Source organism: Propionibacteriaceae bacterium (assembly GCA_031285845.1). Classification (GTDB taxonomy): domain Bacteria; phylum Actinomycetota; class Actinomycetes; order Propionibacteriales; family Propionibacteriaceae; genus WQYJ01. The sequence goes on along the minus strand of JAITVK010000016.1, from coordinate 4,763 downwards.
GGGAGAACGGGTTGGTCGTGTTGGAGGATCGTCGTGGCAAGCGGCGCAGCTTTCCGATCGGACCGGGATTCTGGCTGGAGGGTTCTCCGGTCAAGCTGCGGACGCCACACCGGGCGGTGACCCCGCCCGGTCACACCGCCTCAGGCTCCTTGGCCGGTCCAGAGCAGCCAGCCAAGGTCGCACAACCCAGTCGACTGTGGGTCGAAGGGATTCACGACGCCGAGCTGGTGGAAAAAGTTTGGGGAGCTGATCTGCGCTATCTGGGGGTCGTGGTCGAACCTTTGGGTGGCGTTGACAATCTGTGCGACGCGGTGGCTGAGTTCGCGCCGAGTTGCGAGCGCCGTCTGGGCGTGCTAGTCGATCACTTGTTGAATCCTCGCGCCGGTTCGACTGATCAGGCCGCTTCGAACCGAGCCGGCGACCGGCGGCCGGATTCGTCGGTCAGGCTGACGAAAGAGGACCATATCGCCGAGCAGGTGAGAACCGGGCCGTACGCGCCGTACGTGATGATCACTGGCCACCGTTTCGTCGACATCTGGCAGGCCGTGCTACCGAGCGCTGTGGGAGTCGCGGTGTGGCCGAACGTGGATCGTTCGATGGAGTGGAAGCGCGGGATCTGCGAGGGTCTGGGCTGGCCGAATCGGACCAATCAGGATATGGCTCGGGCCTGGCGAAGGATTTTGGCCGGAGTGAAGTCGTGGATGGATCTCGACCGGTCCTTCGTCACTGAGGTCGAGCGTCTGATCGATTTCGTGCAGCCGACCGATCTGGAGTGACTGCTTGATTGGCGCGGCCTGGCGGCGAGCTCACCGGGGGAATCGGGGGACAGCGTGTTTCAGCGGGGGCACGTGCGGTCATCCCTTGCGACTGTCGACCGCGGGGTCACCTCAGTGATTCGGCGCGCCAGCGGAGTTTCTCACGATCAGGTCGGGGTCGATTTTCACACAGCGCGCCGGCTCGCCACGCATGGCGTCGATCAGCGACTGCATGGCGGTGGATCCTAATTGGGTATGATCTTGTCGAATCGTGGTCAGCGGCGGGATCGAACAGGTGGACTCCTCGATGTCGTCGAAGCCGACGATTGACATCTCGTACGGCACTCGGATGCCGTGTTCGCTCAATGCGCGCAGTGCCCCGTACGCCATGCGGTCATTGGCCGCGAAAATCGCGGTGGGACCACTCGAACCAGCGAGCAACCGGCACGCGGCCCGATAACCCGACATCGCCGACCAGTCGCCGACGGCCATCAAAGCCTCGGGATCAGCGGTGGCCGGAAGGCTCGCGAGCCACGCGCCGTGGCGGGCCGCCGCATGAAGATCCGTTTCTGGTCCGCTGATGTGGGCGATGGTCACATGCCCGAGTTCGCGCAGGTGGCCCAGCGCTTTGCGCGCGCCGCTGGCCTGGTCGATGTCGGCGCTGGAGATCTCGGCGGGCACCGTGGCTGCGGTGAGCAAAACGGTGGGAACGTTGACGTGCGCCGCGAGCATCGCTTCGACTGTGGCCTGGGTCTGAGCGACCGCGACGATGCCATCGACCCCTTGATCGGTGAAGTGGGAGATGATGTCGGTCACCTCTTGCGGATCGTTGTCGCGCAGCCCCGCGATCGAGGCCCAGTAGCCGCGAGCCCGGGCGACGGACTCCATTGCCAGCAGGTTTGACACGGGCCCAGATTGGGAGGTGGACGACACGAGAATCCCGATCACATGGCTCGATCCGGTGACCAAAGCCCGCGCGGCCAAGTTTCGTCGATAGTCGAGGCTCGTGATGGCATCGAGAACTGCTCGGCGCGTCGCAGAAGAAACTGAAGGATGATTGTTGAGCACGCGTGACACAGTCTGATGCGACACGCCGGCGGCTTGGGCGACGTCGGTCATCGTCGCGGCGGCATGGTGAGCCTTCATGCCGACATTCTAGGGCGTTTGGCTGTATGTACCTTGTTATGAAATCGTGACCGGATTGATGCGTCCAGAAGATTGATTGGTTATGGCTGTGAGCGTTAACATGATGGTCATGTCGCCATATCACAGGCACTGCACCATGGCAGTAAGGCCATAGCGGCATCGCTCGGATCGGCAGGATTCGAGTCGACAACCAATGTGGGTTGAGCCAGGACGCTCGCCCAGAGAGGACCTCAGATGAATAAGAAGATCATCGCGGCCGGCGTGGCAGGCATGCTCGCTCTGGCGATGGCAGGATGTTCCGGCGGTGGCGCCGGAACTGACGATGGCGCTGGCGCCGCTACAGGCTCCACCGGCGCGACCACCGACGCGGCGGTCGACAATTCTGACGTGACGATCGGTGTGGCGATGCCCACCCAGACGTCGCAGCGCTGGATCGCCGACGGCAAGGCCGTCCAAGAGGGGCTGGAAGCGCTCGGCTACAAGGTGGATCTCCAGTACGCCGGTGATGACATCCCGACTCAGACTCAGCAGATCGACCAGATGATCACCAAGGGCGACAAACTGCTGATCATCGCCTCCATCGACGGCACGGCTTTGACCAGCCAGCTTCAGGCGGCCGCCGACGCGGGCATCAAAGTCATCTCCTACGACCGCCTGATCCGTGGTTCGGAGAATGTCGACTTCTATGTCTCGTTCGACAACTACAAGGTCGGCGTGGCGCAGGCGACATCCTTGCTCTACGGCTTGGGCCTGACTGACAAAGAGGGCAAGGCTGCGGCGAACGCCCCGGCTGGTCCGCTCAACATCGAACTGTTCGCCGGATCATCCGACGACAACAATGCCGGCTTCTTCTTTGATGGCGCGATGGACACTCTCCAGCCGTACATCGACAAGGGCACCCTGGTGGTGAAGTCCGGTCAGACCGACTTCGCGACAGTGGCGACGCTGCGCTGGGATCAGGCCGAGGCTCAAAAGCGCATGGAGAACCTTCTGACCTCGACGTACGGTGGCAATGGCGCGGGCCTGGCCGGCGTGCTGAGTCCGTTCGATGGCATCTCGCGTGGCGTCATCACCGCGCTGCAAGGGGTTGGCATGGGACCGAGCATCGAGCAGGGTCTGCCGATCGTGACTGGCCAGGACGCCGAGATCGCGTCGGTCAAGCTGATCAACGACGGAGTTCAGTTCTCCACCATCTTCAAGGACACCCGCAAGCTGGCCGATGAGGCTGTCGCGGCCGCCAAGGCGTATTTGGTTGGAGACGAGCCAGAGGCTAATGACACTGAGACGTACGACAATGGCGTCAAGGTTGTCCCGTCGATGCTGTTGGTGGTCGACACCGTCAACAAGGATGACATCAAGTCGCTGCTGGTCGACTCCGGGTACTACACACAGGCCCAAGTGGACGCCGGTCAGTAAAAGCCAACGCGTGTGGGGCAGGCCTTTGGGCTTGCCCCACACCATCACACAAAGGACGTGTCCATGACTGTCGAAGCTCAGCCTCCAGAAAACACCCCGGCGTCGACGCCGGACTACATCTTGGAGATGAGATCCATCATCAAACGGTTCCCCGGCGTCGTCGCCCTGGACGATGTGACTCTGAAAGTCGCCCGCGGTGAGATCCATGCGATCTGCGGCGAGAACGGGGCCGGAAAGTCCACCTTGATGAAGGTGCTCTCCGGAGTCCACCCGCATGGCACGTACTCCGGCCAGATCATTTACGAAGGCAAAGAGGCCACGTTCGGATCAATCAACGACTCCGAATCGGTCGGCATCGTCATCATCCATCAGGAATTGGCGCTGAGCCCCTACCTGTCGATCGCCGAGAACATCTTCTTGGGCAACGAGAGGTACGGTCCAGGTCATCTGATCGACTGGAATCGGACCAACTCCGAAGCTCAGGAGCTGATGAGGCAAGTCGGCCTCGATGAGAATCCGACCACACCAGTCAACGCCATCGGCGTCGGTAAACAACAACTGGTGGAGATCGCCAAGGCGCTGTCGAAAGACGTGAAGCTGCTCATCCTCGACGAGCCGACCGCCGCTTTGAACGACACCGATTCCGAGCACCTGCTCAATCTGCTGCGCGGCTTCAAAGCCCAGGGAACCACCTGCATCATGATCTCCCACAAGTTGGGGGAGTTGATCGATGTCGCCGACTCGATCACGATCATCCGCGACGGCCACACCATCGAATCGATGCCGGGGGCTCAAGCAACCCAGGACCGTCTGATTCGGGGCATGGTCGGTCGCGACCTGTCGCAGCGGTATCCGCCGCGCGAACATCACGTGGGCGAGGAAGTCCTGAGAGTCGAGGATTGGACGGTCCATCATCCGACCCAACCCGACCGGGTCGTGATCGACCACGTCAACTTCAACGTCCATGCCGGTGAAGTGGTCGGCATCGCCGGTCTGATGGGGGCCGGGCGAACCGAATTGGCGATGAGCCTGTTCGGCAAATCGTACGGCTCGAACATCACCGGCCAAGTCTTCATTCGAGGCAAGAAGGTCCAGTTGAACACGGTTTCCGACGCCATCGCCGAAAGAGTGGCGTACGTCTCGGAGGATCGTAAACGTTACGGTCTGAATCTGCTGGCCGACATCAAGACCAACATTTCCGCGGCTGGCTTGGCCCGTTTGGAAAGCTCCGTGTTGGGCTGGGTCGACGCGAATCAGGAGTTGAAAGTCGCCGAGGAGTATCGCGCGGCGCTTAATATCAAGACCCCTTCGGTGCTCGCCCTGGTCACGAAACTGTCGGGTGGCAATCAGCAGAAGGTGGTGTTGGGCAAGTGGCTTTACACCGAGCCGGAGATTCTGATTTTGGATGAGCCGACCCGGGGGATCGACGTCGGCGCGAAATACGAG
>JAITVK010000037.1 GCA_031285845.1 Propionibacteriaceae bacterium | reverse complement strand
GCCATATCGATCTTGCCTTCTCTCACGACAAGCAAGCCTGAACCCCGAAGGGCTACGCGCTCAAACTATCTGAGGCACCACACCCCACCACCCGCTCAAACAAACTGAGGCACGTCGAGGCCTTCTGGTGGCCGCGATCAATCGCTAAGCTATTGTCATGGACACCCCAGTCGCTCTTGTGACCGGCGCTTCCTCCGGCATCGGCCGCGAAGCCGCCTTAGACCTGAACGCCCGCGGAATCACGGTGTATGGCGCGGCACGCCGTGCGATGCCCGAGTTGGAGGATCGCGGCATTCACACACTCCCCTTAGACGTCACCGACGAGACATCGATGACGACCTGCGTGGAGACGCTGATTCAGCGGGAGGGCCGAATCGACATCCTGGTCAACGACGCGGGCTACGGATCGTATGGCGCGATCGAAGACATGCCGTTGACTGAAGCCCGCCGTCAGTTCGAGGTCAACGTCTTTGGCGCGATGCGCCTGACGCAGTTGATCCTGCCGCACATGATCGACGCCAAGCGCGGGCGCATCGTCAACATCTCGTCCATGGGCGGGCGATTCTCGATGGCGTTCGGTGGGTGGTATCACGCCACAAAGTACGCCGTCGAGGCTCTGTCTGACGCGCTACGCCAAGAAGTACGATCCTTCGGCGTCGACGTGGTGATCATCGAGCCCGGACTGATCCACACCGAATGGCCGACCATCGCCGCCGACCATCTGCGCTCCACCTCAGGGTTGGGCCGATACGCAGACTTGGCGCGCAACTTCGCCACTGCTTTAGAACTGGCCGGTCGAGGATTTGCCACCGACCCGGCGGTGATCGGACGCGTCGTCGCTCACGCTGCCACCACTGCCCATCCGCGGACGCGGTATCGTCGCGGAGCCGGGGCGATCGCTATCACCACCGCGACCGCGCTGGCGCCGGATCGCGTCTTCGACTTCACCATCAAGCTGTTGCTGACCCATCTGGATCAGATTCTCCGCGCCTTCGACTCCGTCAAATCCCAGGGCGAGTGACCGGAGTCATCTCCGACACGGTGCGACCGGGGCCACTCCAGCGACCGATTCAGTCGATGTAGGTCACCGCAGTCAAATCAGGGGTGTGCGGCTGCCCGTCAGAGGCGGGGTGCCCCATAGCCATCCCGACGCGCACCTCGAACTCGGGCGCTAGGCCGGCCCGATCGTACAACCGGGCGGCGTCGGCGCCTTTCACATCGCGGAAGGCCTGAGTCACGAACCCACAAATGACTGAGCCCAGACCCAGCGCGGTCGCTGCCAAAGTCATGTTTTGCACCGCCAAACCGACGTCGAGATCCTCACTGGTGTAGTCCCACGTGTGACGGGCCGCGATCAGATACACCACCGGGGCGTTGTAGAACAAGGTTGTGCCCAGCGAGTCAAAGTGGGCGGCTGCGCTTGGTTCGTGACGTGAGATCAGACGAAGCGCCGACTGCGACAAGTCGGTGATGAGCTCCTGATCAGTCACCGCCACAATCACCCAAGGCGCGTTGCCGCGCGAACTGGGGGCCTGAACACCAGCCAGCGCCACCGCGCGGATGTCAGCCGCGTCGACAGGATCACCGGTGTAAGAACGGCAGGAATAACGCCGAGCGATGGCGTCAAGGACAGGATTGTTTGAGGAATCATTCATATATCCATGATAGAGCCGAGATGACATCGATTCGGCAAGGCTCACCGCGACCCAATTCCTTGGTCTCACAGGGCCACTGATCCAGTCGTCTCACCAGACCCTCTAGGCTGGAACCATGCTCGCCCTCACCTTCGCCTGCGGACCTTTGCAGGCCAACTGCTCGATCTTGGCTCAAGACGACGACTCCGACTGTGTGATCATCGACCCTGGCATGGACGCCGCCGAGGCTGTCAAAGCCCGCCTGGCTCACCATCGACTGACCCCGACGGCGATCCTCGCGACCCACGGACATATCGACCACATCGGCGACGCCGCCGGATTGGCCGACTATTTCGACATCGACCTGCACATCCATCCCGCCGATCGCCACCTCCTGACCGATCCGGGAGCCGGACTCAGCCCAGATCTGGCATGGTGGGCCCACGCTGCCTACCCCGATGGGCTTCGCGAGCCACGCCGAGTCGTGGATCTGACCGACATGGGCCAGGTCATCAGCGCTGGACTGGAGCTGACTGTGATTCACACCCCCGGGCACACCCCAGGCTCGGTGGTCTACCAGCTCGACGCTGACCGGGGCCAGACCTCGTTGTTCACCGGCGACCTGCTATTCGCAGGCTCGATCGGACGGACCGACTTCCCCGGCGGCGACCCGATCGCCATGACGGCGAGTTTGACCCGACTTCAAGCGGACGTGCCACACTCGGCCCGACTCATCCCCGGCCATGGACCGGCCTCGACGATGTCCAACGAGATCGCGACCAATCCGTACCTGTGACCACCGGCCACGGTGAGATTCGTGGCAAGATGACACCCATGATCGCAGTCTCCGTGATCGGCTTGGGCGCCATGGGCGCCTCGTACGCCGCCAAACTCCACGACAGTCCGCTCGCCGCCGTCACCGTGATCGCTGAAGGAGCTCGGGCTGAGCGGCTGCGACGAGACGGTGTCCGCGTCAACGGCGTGAGGCATCGCTTCCCCGTCGTCGAGCCTGACACCCGGGTCGAACCGGCCGATTTAGTCATCGTCGCGGTGAAGTACACCGACTTCGCCGAGGCACTGCCGCAGATCGCCCATCACATCGGCGACAACACCGTGGTCATCTGCTTGTTGAACGGCATCACCTCCGAGGCTGAAGTTCAGCAGAGGTATCCCCAATCCCATCCGCTGCTGTCTATCACCTTCGGCGTCGACGCCGTGCGCGTCGGTCATGACGTGACGTACTCCAGCTTGGGGCGGATCGGATTCGGGTTGGCCCACAACCGCGAGCCGTACGCCGCTCCAGTGGTGTGGCTGGCTGACCTGTTCGACTCGGCAGGGCTGCGCTACGAGATCTTCCCCGACATGATCCACCAGTTGTGGTGGAAGTACCTGGTGAACACCGGGGTCAACCAGGTCACCGCTGCGCTCGAAGCGCCGTACGCCATCGTCCAGCCGCCGCAAGGACCGGCCAGGGATGTGATGATCGCGGCCCAACGAGAGGTTGTACGCGTCGGTCAAGCGGAAGGGATCGACCTGAGCGAGGCTGACATCGACTCCTGGCTGGAGGTTCTCGACCAGTTAGGACCGCGACAGTACACATCGATGGCGCAAGACGTCCTGGCGCGTCGCCCCACCGAGGTCGAGGTCTTCGCTGGGGCGATCATGCGCCTGGCCGCCAAGCATGGGATCGCCGTGCCAGTGAACACCTGTTTGTATCAGCTGATCACTGCCAAGCAAGCCCTATGGGGGTTGAGCTGAGGTTGTGGGCGACGGCTCACCGCCACCACGCCGTGGTGTGAGCTGGAACTGCGGACTGTGTCAACTCCGTGGTGGCGAGCAGGATCCGATCAGCGCTGGGCTGAACTAGCCCCAGTTGTCCCCAGGTCAGTCGATGATCGGCGAAGTTGGTCAGAACATGCCAGCCGCCAGGGCGTACGAAATGAAGCACACGAGAGCGAGCCGACCCGGACTCGACCCAGGTCAATCGCTGTGGACCTTGCAGTTCACGCCGCAGCTGCAACGCCCGGCGATACAGCGCCAGCGTCGAGTTCGGATCCGCCTCTTGACGCTCGACGGCGTAGTCGCCGAACCAGGCCGGCTGCGGCAGATGAGACCCCGCTGAACCGAAGCCGAACGATGGCCCTGACGCCGTCCAGGGCAGCGGGACCCGGCATCCGTCGCGGCCCACATTGTGACCAGGACTGCGGAAGAAGACCGGGTCCTGACGAGCGGAAGCGTCCAGATCGGCCACCTCAGGCAAGCCCAACTCTTCGCCCTGATAGAGGTACAGACTGCCGGGCAAGCCCATCAGGAACACCGACAGTGCCCGCGCGCGATCAAGACCGACCGCGATGTTCTCCGATGGGGTGACCCCGCCCGACAACAGCCAGCGCCGATCCCGCTCGGCCAAGGCCCACGGGTCGTCCGCGTCAACATCCGGCAGCCCCAATCGGCTGGCATGACGAACCACGTCATGATTGGACAACACCCAGGTCGACGAGGAGCCGGACTGGTCGGCCCAGCCCAACACCATGTCGACGACCCGGCGGACCCGAGTGGCTGACCACCCAGCGTGCATGACGTCGAAATAAAAAGCCTGACCGAGCGACTGCGGCGTGGCGTAGCGGGCCTTACGATCCGAGGGTTCAGACCACAGCTCCGCCACCGCGACGCGCGGCGGATCGTACTGATTGAAAACCTCACGCCAACCGGCGTAGATCTCATCCACGTCGTCGCGGTCGAAGTACGGATGATCCGGCCCGATCGGAATCTCGGCCAGCTCGGCCTGAGTCGGCAGTGTGGCCGGATGATCAGACCCGAATCCTTTCGCCAAACCCATTGCCACATCGACACGAAAACCATCGACTCCACGATCGGCCCAGAATCGTAGTGTGGTCAAGAAATCCTCGCGCACCTCATCGTTGTCCCAATTCCAATCCGGTTGCTCCGGCGCGAACAGATGAAAGTAATACCACCCGTCCCCGACCGGCTCCCAGGTGCTGCCACCGAACGCCGCAGTCCAGTCACTGGGAGGAATCTCGCCCTGTTCGCCCGACCCGCGACGGAAGACATACCGGGCACGCTCCGGCGAACCCGGTGCGGCGGCCAACGCCTCGCGAAACCATGGATGGCGGTTCGACGAATGATTGGGGACGATGTCGACGAACACACGGATGCCGACACGGTGAAGACGCTCGACCAAGTCGACGAACTCATCGAGGGTCCCAATTCGAGGGTCGACCTGACGATAGTCGTCGACATCGTACCCGCCGTCCGCTAAAGCCGACGGGTAGAACGGACTCAGCCAGACAGCGTCGATCCCCAAGCCAGCCAGATAATCCACCTTGGACATGATCCCGGCCAGATCCCCGATCCCATCGCCGTTGGCGTCAGCGAAAGACCGTGGATAGATCTGATAGACCACTGCCTGACGCCACCAGTCAGCCTCATTCGTGTCTGAGTCGTTCGTTGTCCCACGATCGGCGATCGTCACCTGAGCCGCTGTCATAGCGTCCTCTTCCCCGTCAGGGCAGCAATCGGCTTCGCTGCCAAACCGCACCCATTGTGCCAGATCCGACGGGGCCTGTGGGGCGAACCACGCAGGATCGAGCATCCGAGGCGCGCCGTGGGCCCGTCAGCCAAGGGCGAGGCTGTCGGTCCAGTGGCGGATCAAACCTAGCGTCACAGTCCCGACATGCGGCGACCAGGGTGTGACCCTGGCAGTTGAGAATCGGTGGCTCTTGGACAGCGAATCGGCGCCACCCGCGAACGGATTCAGCCAAGCTCGAACCACCACGGCTCTTATCCCGACGACTGCGGATCGCCCGCTCCTGGACAACGGATCCAATCAACTCGCGAACGGATCAGCCAAGCTCGGACCACCACGAGCACGGCGAGCACCACGCCGACGACGTGGGCCCAGGTCGCGTCCGCGATGAACACCATCATCGACGCCACCAAGACAGGCAGCAGCCAGCGTCCACTCCATGCCAGATAGCCGACGAACGACGGCATGCGTACGCGCTGATTCACCGCGATCGCCCGCAGCATGAAATTGGGACCGTTGCCGATGTAGGTCATCGCCCCCCAAAACACTGCCCCGGTCGAGACGGCCGCCAGGAATGCCACAGGCACCCCCGCGACCAAAGCGGCCCCCGCCTGGTGGGCGGCGGCCCCCTGAGCGACCGAGAAGAAGCTGGCATAGGTTGGAGCGTTGTCCAGCACAGCCGACAACCCCCCCGTCATCAAGTGGAACGCCACCGCGTTGAGCGGCAGACTGTCCGCATGTTCGTCGAGGAGCATCAGGGCGGGAATCATGGTCAGAAAAATGCCGACAAACAGCGCCGCGACTTCCTTGATCGGCGTGAAAGCGAAGTGGTTGATGTCAAAGCGAGCCCGGCGGTTGGATGTGACCCAGGACAAACCCGCCGCCGCAACGATGACCAGTTCTCGCCACGGAACCAGATCCACCCAATAAGTCGGGCCCTGTGACCAGTGGGTCGAGGGCACAAAAGCAACCGCGGCGATGACCACCGCGAACCAGATTATTTGGACGCCACCTTTGATCCCCAAAGGCTCCACCACATCGACGCTGGTTTCCTCCGGTGAGGCCAACGCACAGTCGAGACAGTAGAACGTGAACAGCAGCAAGACGTTGACGAACAGCCATTGAGGCCACAGGCTCAGCGTCCACGTGAACGGCACCCCACGCAAGAGCCCGAGGAACAGCGGCGGGTCGCCCAAAGGGGTCAGTAGCCCACCACAGTTGGCCATCGTGAAGATCCCGAACACCACCAGGTGTGCCCGATGACGGCGGTGCGCGTTGGAGATCAGCAAGGGGCGAATCAGTAGCATCGCCGCCCCGGTGGTGCCAATGAACGACGCCAGCAGGGTGCCGACACCCAGAAAGATCGTGTTCACCTTCGGCGAGCCGGCCAAATCCCCAGTCAACGCGATTCCACCGGCGATCGTAAACAGTCCCAACAGCAGGATGACGAACTGCCCGTACTCGATCAGGGCATGGGCCACCTCGTCGGGATGCCCCAAGATGATCATGGCCACTGCCACCGGCACGCCGAGAACGCCCGAGACGATGAGTTGATGACCGGGATTGTCCCACCACCGGTGAGTGGTGCGGAGGAGTGGCAACACGGCGATCGCCACCAGCATGACCACGAAAGGAACGGTCAACCACCACCCGACCATGGGGCCACCCTATCAAAACAGCTCGTCGGGACAGCAGTCGTCCGCACGTTCAGAGTACCGGCCATTCCGAGGTAGAAGGGCAAATCCATGACACTCAGTCGTCCGTGCGTTCAGGGTACCGGCTGTGACTGGAAGCAGATTGAGGCGCCGGACTGCAGTCGTTCGTGCGACGGAGTGACGAGGATCGCCCATCGCGCAGACGAGCACGGTGACTGTGATTGACCCCCAGTGTCGTAAGGCATACTGGAGCCGTGGCACACAACACATCGGACACACCTGTGTTCGCCCGTCTGACACTCGTGGCAGGACCCGAGCAGTTCTTGGCTGAACGCGAGGTCGCCCGTCTGACCGCGACCGCACGACAAGCCCGACCAGACGCCGCCGTCGTCACGACGGCTGGTTCGGAGTTGACCGCGTCGGGGATCGACCAGATGAGCGGCACTGACCTGTTCTCCACGGCAACAATCGCCCGCATCACCAACGTCGACAAGGCACCCAAAGCGATGGAGTCGCCGCTGTTGACGCTGGCTCGATCCGTGCCCGACGATGTCGCGCTCATCATCTCTCACACGAGCGCGAACCAAGGCAAGGCTCTGCTCGACAAGCTCAAGCCGCTAGCGGCCCGGATCGTCGACTGCCCCATGCTCAAAGCCTGGAACTTGGCCAAATTCGTCATCCACGAGGCTCGTGACGCGGGAACCACCATCGATGCGGAAGCCGCCCAGGCGTTAGTCGACTCGGTCGGTCAAGACACTCGTAGCCTGGCCGCCGCTGTCACCCAACTTGTGTCTGACGCGGAGGGCGGACGGATCACCACCTCGGTCGTGTCACGTTACTTCGCCGGTCGAGCCACGATCAGCGCTTACGCGGTGAGTGACGACGCCGTCGCTGGACGGGTGTCTGACGCCATCATGAAACTGCGCTGGGCACTGTCGACCGGAGTCGCCCATGTCATGGTCACGGCTGCCCTGGCCACCTCCTTCCGCCAGATCGGCAACTACCTGGCGGCGGCCCGCGACCACTCACCGACGGCCGCCGAAGTCGGGGCTCCCGCCTGGAAACTGAAAGATGTGGCGGCAGCAGCCAGACCGTGGACAGAACAGGCGGTCGCGGCAGCGATCCGTGCCGTCAGCCAGGCTGACGGACAGATCAAAGGCGCTGGCCAAGACCCCGACTTCGCGCTGGAGCATCTGCTCATCCGCTTGGCGGCACTTCGACGAGCTGGGCGACGCGCCTGACCAGCACACAGCAGGAATCGAACGCCCGAACAGTGCGCGGAGAAGCGTCGCACAGCGGAGCAGGACATGCCAGGGCGTCGAACACCGGAACAGCGGGCGACAGAGCACACAACCCCGTGGGAACCTTCGACCTCATGGAGTCCTTTGACACGCCTCATGGGACTCATCGCCGGGCCCAAAGTGTCAGCTCACCGCTGGGTGGTGAGCGTCCACTCCTGATCTCGTGCGAACGTGATCGAACCATGCTCATCTGTGCGAATCACCTCCATGCCCACCTCAGACAATAGCGTCAGCGCTTTCTTCGTCGGATGACCATAGTCATTGTCCGCACCCACGCTGATCACGGCGAATCGAGCGCCCGTGGCCTGAAGAAACTGCGCCACTTGTCGCGATGAGCCATGGTGAGGGACCTTCAGAATGTCGGCTCGCAGCTCATCGGCATGACGCAGAGCGGCCTGTTGACCAGCCACCTCCACGTCACCGGTGTCGATCAAACTCATCTGCGGGCTGTCCACCCTTACGATCAAAGACTCGTCGTTCTCCCCACTGGACTCCTCAGCGTCATCACCGCCTGAGCTAGCCTGGAAGGCGGACACCACACTCAACCGCACGTCACCGACGGTGACCGACTGTCCGGTCGTCGCCACATCGACTCGAATGCCTCGCTCAGCACAGATCTGATCGACCTCACCATGACTTCCACCACCGCGCGGCGTCACGACCTGACCGACTGTGAAGGACTGCATCACCCCAGCCAGACCACCAGCATGATCAGCGTGCAGATGGGTCAGAACCAACACTGGGATGTGCGTGACGCCCAACTGACGCAGGCATTGAACCATCTCACCGGTGTCCAGACCCACGTCGATCACGATGGCCTCGCCGCCATCCACACGGACCGCCACACCGTCAGCCTGGCCAACATCGCACGCCGCCACCCGCCAGTGAGAACCCGGCCACCCGGGATGATAGGGAGCGGCCATCATTGCCACCACCAGTCCTAACGAAACCACGACCACAATCAAGGGCGACGACAACAGCAGCGGCATCGCTCGGGCCACTGCCAGGCAGGCCGCCGTGACGATGAGCATTCCCCACACGGTGGCCGGCCACCAGTGAGACGAGCCAGGCAGGCCAGCCAACCCATGTCCAACGAGCAGAATCGGCTGCGCGCACCATCCAGCGATGTAACCCGCCCATGAGGCCACAGTGGCGCTGACTGGACTCACCAGAGCGGCGATCAAACCCACGACAGTGGCCGGCCCCACCCACGGCGCGGCCCCTGCGTTAGCCAACAAACCAGAGACGCTGACCGCGCCGGACAACCAGCAGATGACCGGCTGAGTGGACACCTGTGCTGCTAGCGGAATGGCCATCGCCTCCGCCACGGGTGCGGGCAACCACCTCCCCAACAGTTCCGACCACCGTCGCCCCCACCAAATGATGCCGAGGCAGGCCAAGGCTGACAAGATGAAGCCCCACGACCGACTCATCCATGGATCCAGCCAACACAGACCCATGACAGCCAGACACAATCCGCGAATCGCGCCACCATGTCCAGTGCCGCGGCCGAGCGCCATCAGAGCGACCAAACCCATGGCCGCAGCCCGTAGCACACTGGGCTCTGAATGGCATAGCATAATGAACACCGCCACGCCGATCACCGAGACCGCCGAGATGCCCCAGCCACGGACTCCAACGTAACGGGCGACCACCGTGAGAAACGACAGGAGAATCGCCAAGTTGGCACCAGACACCGCCGTCAGGTGAGTCAATCCGGTCGTGGTGAAGTCGGAGGTCAACTGCGGTGGCATGCCCGACGTCTCGCCGACGACCAACGCGGGAACGAGAGCCGCCTGCTCCGCAGGATTGGCGTTCATTGCCCGAACCAACCCGGTGCGCATCGACTCGATGATCCGCTGCCAGGCGGGAGGTGGCCGGATGACACTGGCAGGGCTGAGCGCGCTCACCCAGGCGGTCACTCCATCACTAAGACGAGCCTGCGTGGCCTTTCCCGTCAAACGCACGGTTGTCCCAGCCGGGAACTGGAGCCACTGAGTCGCGTCACGTTGCGGGACCCTGACCATCACCGAAGCACCGGCCCGATAGGTCTGCCCCCGTACGGTGAACTGCTCGACGACGCCATTGACTAAGACCTGACCCCATGATGACGACAGACGAGCGGTCCGAATCTGCAGGTCGAACTCCACCACGGCCTTGTCCTGACCAGCCTGCGCCAGTGGTCCGGAACCGACCGACGCCACTGTCATGCCTCCGACCACGACACAGGAAGCCGTGAGCAAACCGACGACGATCATCAGTCTCGCGACAACCGACCGCGTCGACGCTGATGCGGCGCCGACCCGTCGCAACACTAGACCGACTCCAAGGCAGCAGACGGCCACGCCCGCGACGATCCAGACCGACCACCGCCAACCGGTCAGAGCCCACATGCTCGCCCAGACTGCCAACCCCGGCACGACCAGCCGAAGATCCGGCCGATCTGCACCAACACCAGCCTGCCCGGGCGTCTGCGGCGCGACAGCCTTCGAGATGACCGTCTCAGACTCGGACATGAGGCTCAATCTGAGCGTACGTCTTCGGCCCGATCCCATCGACTTCCTGCAACTGACTGACAGTCGTGAAAGGCCCGCTCTTCTCGCGCCACGTCAGGATCGCCTGCGCGGTCACAGGACCGACTCCGGGCAGAGTGTCCAACTGGGCTTCCGTCGCGGCGTTCAGATCGATGGTGGAGCTGTCGGCGTCCGAGTTCGCCGCGCCCGTGTCCGAGACGGGTTGGCCGCCCAAACCTTGTCGTACCTCACCTTGCGGGTGATCCACAGTTCCAACCACGATTTGCGCGCCATCGGCCAACTCAGCGGCCAGGTTCAGCTGCGCGGGATCGGCCTGAGCCGTCAGACCACCAGCCGCCTGGATCGCGTCGGTCACACGGGCGCCATAGGGCAGCTTGACCACACCTGGGCTGTTCACGGCCCCGAGCACGTGGATCAACCAATCCGGGTGCGCCTCGACAGTCGCTGTGGGCTCTGGCGTACTCCAACTGGGGGTGGCCGATGGAAATGGTTGGGTCACAGGAACCACGCGCGCCCGCATCACCATCCAGGTGGCGACGATCACCGCGACCAAGGCGAGAGCCGACAAGACCTTGGTGTGCTGAGCGGTGAATGAGAAGACCCGCGCCCACCGGGAACCATGGTCTTCCGCGCCGCCCGGCGCAGCAGCGTCGTCCAACCCCGGGTGATCGCCATCTGGATCCTCACCGTCATCGACGTGGGCCACACTGGTCCGAACCGAATCACCACGCTCAAACAGCAGGCCGAGTCGCGCCAGATAGGACCCCGCCTGAGACTCAACCTGTCGTTTCCACACACTGAACACCATGGTGCGGTGGGGACGAAAATTGTCACGCCGGGCCCAAAAAAAGTCAGACGGGACTACCCCAATGGCGGCGAGTCACGTTCTTGCCACGTCGGAACGACCAGACGACACCGACGTGGCACACCGACACCAGCCTCAGCGGCCAGGAACGATGGACACCATATTGGGCACGCGCACAATAACCTTCGCGACCGGACGACCGGCCAGATACCGCTGCACGTTCTCATCAGCCAGGGCCAGCTTCTCAGCCTCAGCCTCGCTGACATCGGAGCGTACCGTCAACTTGGCGCGCACCTTGCCCTGCACTTGGACAGCCATGGTCACGGTTTGCGCGGCGCGCAAGGTCTCATCCACTTTGGGCCAAGTCGTCTCGGCGACGGACGGCTCATGGCCCAGCATCTCCCACATCTCCTCGGCGACGTAGGGGGCGAACAACGACAAAGCGACAGCGGTGAACTCTGCTGCCTCACGCACCGCCGGATCGCCCGGCCCAGCGCCGGTGTCGATCGCCTTGCGCGTCGCATTGACCAACTCCATCAGTCGAGCCACGCACACGTTGAACCGGCGCATCTCCACCAAATCGGTGATCTCACCCATGATGTGATGGGTGGTTCGTCGCAACCCGAGATCGCCGGCGGCCACATCGACATCAACCGGGCTCGCCACATCGGCGGCGACTCGCCAGGCACGTTGCAGGAACTTCAAAGTCGCCGACGGCGACACGTCCGCCCAGTCGATGTCATCTTCGGGAGGCCCGGCGAAGACCACCGTGGTACGAATCGCATCCACGCCGTACTGATCGATTTGCGCGCCCAAATCCACACCATTGCCCAACGACTTCGACATCGCCCGGCCTTGGTTGATGACCTGCCCCTGATTCATCAAACGTGCGAACGGCTCAGTGAAACCGATCATTCCCTCGTCGTACAACACCTTGGTGAAGAAACGAGAGTAGAGCAGGTGCAAGGTGGCGTGTTCGACGCCGCCGACGTACTGGTCGACGGGCATCCAGCGAGCCACCGCCTCGGGGTCGAACGGCGCTCCGATCTCGTTGGGTGAACAGTAGCGGAAGAAATACCACGACGAGTCGACGAAAGTGTCCATCGTGTCGGCGTCGCGGGTGGCAGGACCACCACAGGTCGGACAGGTCGTGTTGACCCATTCCGTCGCGCTGGCCAGTGGCGACACGCCTTTCGGAGCCAAGGCGGCTCCGCGCAAATCAGGCAGCACGACTGGCAACTGATCCTCAGGAACCGCGACCTCGCCATGCACCGGACAGTGGATGATCGGAATCGGGCAACCCCAGAAGCGCTGACGCGACAACAGCCAGTCACGCAGGCGGTAGGTGACGGCTCCGCGCCCGGTGGCGTCATCTTCCAGCTTCTGGCAGATCAGTTCCACACCAGACTTTTTGTCGGTCAAGCCGTCCAGCGGCCCCGAGTTGACATAGGCGCCATCCCCGGTCGTCGCCACGCCCGAGGTGGCAGGGTCGGGCTGTCCGGTGTCGATCACTCGTACGACCGGCAAGTCGAACTTCCGCGCGAAATCCAAGTCGCGCTGATCGTGAGCCGGCACAGCCATGATCGCGCCCGTGCCATACTCGCTCAGCACGTAGTCGGCCGTCCACACCGGGATCGGCGCGCCAGTCAACGGATTGATCGCGTAGCGACCCAAGAACACTCCGGTCTTCTCCCGCTCTGTGGATTGACGCTCAATCTCAGTGGCCTGCTTGGTCTGTTCGAGATAGGCCTCAAACTGCTCACGGCACTCATCGGTGACCAACTCGTCGGCCAGATCGGAGTCCGGGGCGACCACCATGAAGGTCGCACCGTACAACGTGTCCGGACGGGTGGTGAACACCGTGACAGGTTCTTGACGACCAGGAATGGGGAAATCGACGTACGCCCCCTGGGAACGCCCGATCCAGTGACGCTGCATGGCCAACACCCGATCCGGCCACTGACCCTCCAACTGAGACATGTCGTCGAGCAGCCGCTGGGCGTAGTCGGTGATCTTGAAGTACCACTGCGTCAGCCGCCGCTTCGTCACCACAGAATGGCAGCGCTCGCACAACCCCTGGTTGACTTGCTCGTTGGCCAACACGGTCTGACAGCCGGGACACCAGTTGACGTAGCTGGCCTTGCGGTAGGCCAGCTTCTTCTCGAAGAACTTCAAGAACAACCACTGGGTCCACTTGTAATACTCCACATCGGAGGTGTGCAGGCGCCGACTCCAGTCCACCGACAGACCGTATCGCCGAAACGACCGGGCCTGAGTCTCGATGTTGGCGTACGTCCACTGCGCCGGGTGGATGCCGTGCGCGATGGCGGCGTTCTCAGCCGGCAGACCGAAAGAATCCCATCCCAGCGGATGCAGAACGTCGAAGCCGTTCAGCTTCCAATAGCGAGCGACGACGTCGCCCATGACGAAGGCCTCCGCGTGGCCCATGTGAAGATCACCAGACGGATACGGAAACATGTCGAGCACGTAGCGACGAGGTTTTGACCCGTCATCAAGCGGGCGGAACGTCTCATGAGCCTGCCAGTAGGCCTGCCACTTCTGCTGAGCCTGGGTCGCGTCATATCCCGCGACTGTTGGTGTCTCGGTCACGTTCATCCTTCCGTCGTACGTCCTGGACGGCATCATCTGATCGGTCAGGCCGCAAACTCAACAGCGCTCTGAAGAGTCGGGCTATTCCCATCCGGTCCAGGTGACAACGAACCTGCTCGACGTCAGACTGATGAACCCCGAAGCTCGCGATGACTTGTCCGTCGGTCATTCTATCGCGCCTCATCCAGGCGAAATCGCGGCGACCGAGTCAGCCCGAGGGACCAGTTTGTGAACCGTGATGCTCTTTGGCAGGATGACACCATGGTCGCAAAGTCATCTTCGCTGTCAGCCAAACTCAACTGGCTGCGCGCGGGCGTGCTCGGCGCCAATGACGGGATCGTGTCGACCGCAGGTATCGTCATGGGGGTGGCCGGGGCGACGGACAACGGATCCGCGCTGCTGATCGCTGGACTGGCTGGACTCGTGGCAGGCGCATTATCCATGGCCGGTGGCGAGTACGTGTCGGTCTCCAGCCAAAAGGACACCGAACTGGCCGCTGTCCAAAACGTGCGCAGCACATTGGCGGCTGATCCGACCAAGGCCCTGGATGAGCTGACCCAGATCTACACCCAGCGTGGACTGGATCCTGACCTGGCCGACCAAGTCGCCCGGGCGTACGCGTCCAAAGATGCCGTGGCCGCGTTGACAGAGGCCCGTTACTCAATATCAGCCCATGAGCAAACCTCGCCGTGGGCCGCAGCTGTGGCGTCATTCGTCTCCTTCACCGTCGGTGCGCTGATCCCGCTGATCGTCATGGTCGGCAGCCCAGCCTCCATTCGAGTGGTCGCCACCATCGTGGCTGTCATCGTCGCTTTGGCTCTGACCGGCTCGGTCTCGGCCTGGTTGGGGCATGCGAGAATCCTGCGTGCCGTGCTGCGAAACTGCTTCGTCGGCGCACTGACCATGGGTGTCACCTACCTGGTCGGCCATGTCGTCCAGTTGAACTTGTGAGCGGCCCCACTCAGTCAGATCGATCTCAGCGCCATTGCCACAAGCCCAGTCAGCGCGACCCGAGTGAATCACGGATGAATCCGGTGATGATCGCACACCGCGGTTCCTCGATCCCATCAGATCGCACAGCAGACGTACGACCGGATGACTGGGGTCAGCGTTCTCCGCTTCGATGCGACACTGGCCAGCAAACTCATCCTCACCGGCCATGACAGCGATCACCCCGGCCATCGCGACGACCACCGTCCTGGTTCCAATCGGCAAGCGCGCCATGACCTCGATCCAAAACCCCAGACACTGGGTCGGCTCCCATCGGGTCACGGCTGCCCAGGCTGCTTCACGGGCCACGGTCGAGGACATCGCGATCGCCACATCCAGGTAATCCCGATCGCTCAGAAGCTCGCCTGCGAGCCAACGGCGCAGCTGAATCACGCCGAGTTCGGCGTATTGGGACGGATCCTCATCAGGGCCATCCTCCACACACCGTACGAAAGTGGCCATAAGCTCGTCTTCACGCTGACCGCACGGATGAGGCAGATCGATCGACCAGGACGGGCCATAAACTGGTCGGCACCGTCCGTTCTCCACGATCACTGCCGCGACCACCGCAGCACCGACCTGGCCACACAGCCAGCGCAGATTCGCACTGGCCTGGTCTCGCTGCGCGTAAGCGACAAACGTGATTCGGCAGTCACTCGAACCGAACACGGGCGCGAGATTGGCCAGAACCCGTGCCCTTCCTGACCGATCGTCGAATAACGCACACTCCCAGCAGGCCGTCAACCACCAGCGTCCGGCTCGCTCCACCAGCGCCACGAGGCGGTCAGTCGGCTGGTAGCCGACCAGGCTCTGGACGGTGGAGATCAGTCGGAGCGGGTCGGCAGTCACCGGTCGATCCGGAAATAGAGATGTTCGCATATCTGGACCATGGGTCGATGTCCCGCGCGATTGTTCTTCTCCCGTCCATCTGTGGATAAATCGGCTCCAGAGGTACGCACCTGTGGATAAATCGCCAACGCCGATCGCGCGGCGCATGGTGAGGGGTATGAACCGTTTGACCACATATCTGCGCCGCGTCATGTTGCACCGACGAGCCCTGGCCGCCCTGTCAGCCATGGCGTCGGTGTTGGCCTTGTGCGCTGTTTTACAGGGCGCGGGTGGATCGACTTGTAGGGTCCTCGTCGTCACGACCCGCCTCGAAGCCGGCGTGACCCCGACGACGAGCCAAGTGGAGACCAGAGCAGTGCCCTCTGATCTGGCGCCTGACGGCGCGCTGACTGACATCGATTGGTTGGCCGACCATGTGACCGCCGCCGCCATCCCCTCCGGGGCGATTCTGACCGAGGACGATTTCATCGGCCAGTCCCAAACCTCTCCCGGCGCCGTGGTCATCCCATTGTCCGTGTCACCGCAGATCCTGGCAGCGATCCAACCGGGCAGCCGCATCAGCGTATTCTTCACTGACCTGTCAACCGGCCAAGCCACAGTCGCTCGTGGAATCCGAGTCGTCACCACACCGACCAACACCGGTTCTGGCCCGTTCTCCACCGGTGGATCGACCCAGTCCATCCTGGTTGAAGTTCCTGAAGCCACGGCCGGTCAGATCAACGCGGCGGCCTCAGTGGGATCAGTCTCGGTGGCCATCGAATGACCCAAGAGATGACGGACCGCGACACCCTGTCAAGAGCTCATGGCAGGTCTCGCCCATGATCTGACAAGCCGGTATGGGCGAGACCTCGAACAGCGCAACATCCACCAGATGAGGCAGTCTCGTCTCTCCTGGCCATCGGAACAGATTGTGGAGATCACCTGAGCAAAGTCATCACATACCCAGATTTCGCAGACGCCGTCTGCAAAATCCACTCCTGGCGCCTTCACACGACCGAAATCACTGACATGGCCCGACTCGCGATTCTCTTCCCGCTGCGCAGTCAACCCACATGACGCTGTTGTCAGCCCTGTCGCCCGAGGCCCGCCGCTTCCACGAAGCTGAGACACTAGAACAGTTGGACTGAACAAAGGCTTCAAAGCCCGCTCGCCCAACTTCCCACTCATAACACCCAGGTGGGCGACCATTGTCCACCAACCCGCACCAACCGGACCGCCCGACCCCCGAGAACCCCGCCCCAGGAAAGGGCTTATCATGACCAAATGATGACCTGGTCATCTTTCACACACTTCCATTGTTATGCAAAACACACTCTGACTAGGTAAAACTCAAGATCAACAGGCGGCCCCGATAGGATTCGAACCTACGACGCAAGGTTTAGGAAACCTTCGCTCTATCCCCTGAGCTACGGGGCCATGCGCATCGGCTACCTACGATACCGAACAAACCCTTAGGGTAGGAAACATGACCGCCACCATCAGTTCTCTTCTGGCCTACGCCCTCACCGGGCAGGAGTTCGCTCTGGAGAGTTGCCCGGACGTGGACTGCGTGCTCGCCGAGCTTGAAGACCGCGGTTGGTCGCAGGCCGCCATCGCGGATCAAGCCCGTCAGGCATGGTCGACGGGACAGACCTGGCCGTACCCGATCGACACCGATCAGTTCGCGACACTGAGCGCCGCGCGATGGTACGCCTGGTTGATTCAGGCCAGGGACCGGCTGGATCTGGCGGTGGAGCATCGTGGGCCCAGCCATCGCACGACGCTGACTGACGCGGAGCGACGTCTCCTCGCCGAGGTGCCACCCCACCATGGCAGTGTCGGTTGAGACCCCACCCCCAGCCGGCGCTATCCCATGTCTAGCCGGCCCGAACCGAATCGACCGCGGCCCGGTGTCGAGCCCGGATGCGTCGCGAAGCGCGACACTTTTCTACACAGCCCGCATCGAATCGACCGCAGTCAGGACAGAACCGTTCCCTCGGGCCCGACCATGGGCTAGCGTTAGGTCATGGAAGCAGAAGTACGACTGTGGGCGGTCAGTGTGGATTCATTCCGCCAGTGCTTTGCCGCGCCACCTGAACTCGCCAGCCAACTGCTGGCCTTGACTGACCAGGCGATCTCGACGCCACCACATCGCCCCAAAGGCTTGCTCGGAATGCTCGGACCACTGACCCGTCACCCACCGCAAGGGAGAGTCATCGTTCCCGGGGTACCCAACCGCCAAGACGCCGAAGCGATGATGACCAGCCGATTCATCGCGTCGGATCGGCTGAGCGCCTGCTGGGTTCTGGCGGGCATTTGGCTCGATTGGTTGGCTACGGCGCACACCACCATCGCGTTGCCGGTCGACCGGGTCGATGAGATGGAATTCGATCTTGTCCGACAGAACGTTCCCACCGAGCTGTCGATCCGCCACCTGTGGCAGGTTCGGCTCGACATCCCCTTGCGTGCCACGCCCACCTTGTCTGTCGGCTTCCTGCCACACGCCAAAATCGACCATCTGAGTCAGGCCTGGTCGGCGGCCGAACCCGTGCTGACCGAGCAGACGAAGGCGTTCACCTCCACCGTCCTCGCCTTCATCTCCGCTTTGCCCGACCGAGACGCTCGGTCTAACCAAGCCAGACCCGACCAAGTCGACCAGGCCCCATCCGATCCGCCTGACCCGCTTGGGGACGCCCACGTCAGTACGGCCACCGCACCGGTCGACCTGATCGCGTGGTGGCTGACCTAAACGAATGCCGGCCGCGGGCCAGATCCGCAGAGCTTCCGGGTGTCGAACCGTCGACCCCGTCGCATTGTCGCGTCCCTCGCACCCGTCGAACCGTGGAGCCCGTCGATCAATTGAGGCTGAGCGCCCTGACGCGAGACACCCAGACACGACAGCCCCGCAATGACGAACGGCCGAGCCCGTCACGGGCCCGACCGTTCATCCACATCACTGAGGGTCAGCGCGCTGCTGTTCCCTCGACATAATCGCTGTCTTGGGTTTTGACCCAGCTCATGAGCTTGCGCAGTTCCCGGCCGGTGGCCTCGATCGGATGAGCTTCCTCTTTGGCGCGCAAGGCTTTGAACTCCGGAGCGCCGGCGTCCTGATCGGCGATGAAGCGCGCCGCAAAGGCGCCCGACTGAATGTCGGCCAACACCGCCCGCATCGACTCGCGAACGTGGTCGTCGATGATCCTGGGCCCGGAGACGTAGTCGCCGTACTCCGCAGTGTCCGACACGCTCCAGCGCTGCTTGGCGATGCCACCCTCATACATCAGGTCGACGATCAGTTTCATCTCATGCAGGCACTCGAAGTAGGCCACCTCGGGCTGGTAACCTGCGGCGACCAGGGTCTCCCACCCGGCCTGGATCAGATGGGACATGCCGCCACAAAGCACGGCCTGCTCGCCGAACAGATCCGTCTCGGTCTCTTCGGTGAACGTGGTGGCGATGCCGCCAGCGCGCAGCCCGCCGATCGCACGAGCGTAAGCCAGCGTCAACGGCCAAGCCTGCCCCGTCTCGTCCTTCTCGACGGCGACGACCACCGGAACCCCGCGCCCGGCGGCGTACTCCCGACGCACCAGGTGACCTGGGCCCTTCGGAGCGACCATGCAGACGTCAACCCCAGCCGGCGGCTGAATGTAGCCGTAGCGGATGTTGAAGCCGTGCGCGAAGAACACCGCGTCGCCAGCCTTGAGATGCGGAGCGATCTCGGCCGCGTACAACCCACGCTGAACCTGGTCGGGAGCCAAGATCATGATCAGATCGGCTTCCTCAGCAGCGGTCGCGACGGGCACGACGCGCAAACCTTCGGCTTCGGCCTTATCGCGCGACGCCGAGTCTGGACGCAGTCCCACCCGCACATCGACCCCGGAGTCTCTCAGCGACAAAGCATGAGCATGACCTTGCGAGCCATAGCCGATGACAGCCACTTTCCGGTTCTGGATGACCGAGAGATCCGCGTCATCGTCATAGAACATTTTCGCCATGATTATCCTTTACTTGTTTGTCTGACTCCATCAGTTCACAGGCGAACTGAGTTCAGTTGCGGGAAGCGACCACAGGAGCGAGATCGGCCACGCTCGGCGATCCCCAGCCTCAACCCCGCCACAGTCTATTCCCGTCTCACCGATTGACACGGATCGTCTTATCGCGACTACGATCCGTGATCGCTTTCGACCCGCGAGCCAGGGCGACCGAACCCGATTGGACGAGCTCCTTGATCCCGTACGGCGCGATCATCTCCAAGAATGCCTGGATTTTGCCGAACTTGCCCGTCACTTCGATCATCAGCGCGTCGGCTGCGACATCGACGACCTTGCCACGGAAGGTGTCCACCAACGCCAGGATGTCACCGCGCTCGGACGCCGTCGCTTTGACCTTGACGAGGATGAGTTCCCGGCGTACGGTCTGGCCCTTCTCCATCTCGGTGATCTTGACGACCTCGACCAGCTTGTTCAACTGTTTGGTGATCTGCTCAGCCGTGTTGGCGTCACGACTGTCGACCACCAAGGTGATCCGGGAATAGCCTTCCCGCTCGGTCGGGCCGACCGACAACGACTCGATGTTGAACCCTCGTCTGGCGAACAACCCGGCGATCCTGGCCAACACCCCAGGATTGTTCTGCACCAACACCGACAGGGTGATCACCGTGCTCATAGGTCTTCCTCCTCCCACGTGGGAGCCATGTCCCGCGCGTAGTTGATCTCTTCATTGCTCGTCCCAGCGGGCACCATCGGCCACACCATCGCGTTCTTCTGGACGACGAACTCGACCACCACCGGGCGGTCGTTGATCATCATCGCCTGGGCGAGGACCGCGTCGACTTCCTCCTCAGTGGTGGCCCGCAGTCCGACGCATCCCATCGCCTCCGCGAGTTTGACGAAGTCAGGGTAACGATCGGTGTGGAGTTCCGAATTGGAGTATCGCTCGTTGTAGAACAGCGTCTGCCACTGGCGCACCATGCCGAGCACCTGGTTATTGATCACCGCGATCTTGATCGGGATCTGATTCAGAGCGCAAGTCGTCAGCTCTTGGTTGGTCATCTGGAAACAGCCGTCGCCGTCGATGCCCCACACCATCGTGTCGGGACAACCGACCTTAGCCCCCATCGCCGCCGGAACACAGTACCCCATCGTGCCCGCCCCGCCGGAGGTCAACCAGCGGTACGGCTGGTCATGGGGCAAGAAGTGAGCCGACCACATCTGATGCTGTCCGACCCCGGTGACAAAGATGGTGTCCTCGGGAGCGAGTTGCCCGATACGTCGGATGACCTCTTGAGGTTGGAGCGCCCCGTCACCCTTGTCACCAGCCCACGTCGGATAGCGCCGACGCAGGTTGGCCAGATACTCGATCCACTCGCTGCGATCCGGCAACTCCAGGTCGGCCAGATGCCGCTCCAAGTCAGTCAGCATCAGCTTGGCGTCCCCGACGATGGGCAGATCTGCCACACGGTTCTTGCCGATCTCGGCCGGATCGATGTCGCAATGGATGACTTTCGCCCCCGGCGCGAAGGTCGCCTTGTCGCCGGTGACCCGGTCGTCGAATCGAACACCGACCGCGATCAGCAGGTCGGCCTTCTGCAACGCCCCGACGGCGGCCACTGTGCCGTGCATGCCTGGCATGCCGAAGTTGAGATCATGAGAATCCGGGAAGATGCCGCGTCCCATCAACGTGGTGACCACCGGCATGGGCGCGCGGTCCACGACGGCGGCCAACGCCTGCGCCGCCTGGGCCTTCACCAGACCACCGCCGACGTACAACACCGGTCGGGAGGCCTCGGCGATCATCCTGGCCGCCTGAGCGACCTGGCGCGAGTGCGGGGTGATGGTCGGTTTGTAGCCGGGCAGCTCGATCGGAATCGGCCAATGCCACTGGGTCGTGCCGTTGAGCGCGTCCTTGGTCACATCGACCAGAACCGGTCCTGGCCTGCCGGTGGAAGCGATGTGGAACGCCTCGGCGATGGCCTGCGGAATGTCCTCGGCGCGGGTCACCAAAAAGCTGTGTTTCGTGATCGGGAAGGTGATCCCGCGAATGTCGGCCTCTTGGAAGGCGTCGGTGCCGATGGCGGTCGACGGCACCTGTCCGGTCACGGCCACGATCGGCACGGAATCCATGTAGGCGTCAGCCAGACCGGTGACCAGGTTGGTCGCACCAGGACCCGAGGTCGCGATGCAGACCCCGACTCGGCCGGTCGCCATCGCGTACCCTTCGGCCGCGTGGGCGGCACCTTGCTCATGGCGGACCAGGATGTGGCGAATCGACGAGTCGAACAGCGGATCGAACAGCGGCAGCACTTGACCGCCCGGAATCCCGAACGCGACCTCCACTCCCACTGATTCCAACGCCTTCACCAGGGACTGGGCTCCTGTCATCGTCGTCACACGCGACTCCTTCCACTATGGTCTCGTCGTTCACCCCAACAAAAAACCCCCGCTGCCGTGGTGGCATACGAGGGTGCGCGTTCACTGAAACGCGCTGTTAGAGTACGAGAACCGTGCTGAACATGACGATTACCTTTCCGTAACCACATCGTGGTGTCAACTCCGTTCGCATCATGGACAAATGCTGCTACCACGGCAGGCGGAAGAACTCCGCGGCCTCAGCCGAGCAACTGAGCTTGTAAAGCGTCCAGGTCGTCACCGGCCCCCGGATCACGCTGAGCCAACGCCTGCATGCCCGGCCGATCGGCGTAGCGCGGCAGAACATGCACATGGAAGTGGAACACCTCCTGACCAGCGACAGAACCGGCGTTGGACAAGATGTTCACCCCCTGCGCCCCAAGCTTGGTCTTCACCAGGTTAGACACGGCCACGATCGCCGGGGCGACCTCACCCCACACAGCCGGATCCGCCGTCCCATCCACCACGTGACGGCGCGGAATCACCAGTGTATGACCGCGGTGATAAGGGGCGATGTCGAGAAATGCGATAGCGTCTTCATCCTCCCACACCCGCCGGGAACCGATACGACCGGCCACGATCGAACAGAACACACAGTCGTCCATGATGACTCCTCGCTGACGGTTGTTCATTTCAACACCAGCCTAGACGCTACGCCAGCCGTACGAGCCGGTCGTCTCACAACTTCTCGCGTCGGAGATAGCCGCATTCGGTGGCAGGCGCACCCAATCGCCCCAGGTCACGCCTTCTCGCGCACAGGGTAACCCGCGTCGCGCAACGCCGACTTGACTTGGTCGATCGTGACCTGGCCAAAATGGAACACGCTGGCCGCCAACACGGCGTCAGCCCCGGCCGCCACCGCGGCCACGAAATCCGCAGGTTTGCCCGCTCCACCCGAAGCGATCAAGGGCACACCGACCACGTCGCGTACGGCCTGGATCATCTCCAGATCGAAGCCCGTCTTCGTCCCATCGGCGTCCATCGAATTCAACAGGATCTCTCCCACGCCCAACTCGACCGCTTGACGGACCCACTCCAACGCGTCCAACCCGGCACTGCGGCGACCACCATGAGTGGTCACCCCGAAGCCTGACGGGCGACCGATCTCTCGCCGAGCGTCAACGCTCAGCACCACGACCTGGTCGCCAAAACGGCCAGCCACTCGGCCCAACAACGACGGATCGGCGATCGCGGCGGTGTTGATCCCCACCTTGTCTGCCCCACACCGCAACAAGACGTCGACGTCGTCGACGCTACGAACCCCTCCGCCAACCGTCAGCGGCACAAACACGTTGCGAGCGGCGCTGGTCACCACCTGGGCGATCGTGGCCCGCTGCTCGACCGACGCCGAGATGTCGAGAAAAGTGATCTCGTCTCCGCCCTCATCAGCGTAGAGACGAGCCAACTCCACCGGGTCGCCCGCGTCGCGCAGATCGCGGAAATTGACACCCTTGACGACACGACCACCATCCACATCCAAACAGGGAATGACCCGAATCGCGACTGCCATACGGCCACTCTAGACGACGGCACAACCCCTGGCCACGCCCGTCTCACCACCTTCACTCTTGAGTCATATCGATGTCGACCACACCGCGACGCATCGCTCGAACCAGATCGTGGCAGGTGTCGGCCAAGGCTGTGCCGCGCGTGGCGTCCATGATCTGGCCGGCGCAATCGACGCATTGACGCACCCAGCGGACGAAATCGCCGGCCGCGATACCCGTGGCGTCGACCACCTCGCCCAAGTTGGCGCCGCTGGCCCAAGCGTAGGCCGACCGAGCGAAGCCGACATCCAAGGGCGGAGCGGACTCCAGACGATGATCGGACTCGACCAAGCGCAACCTGCGCCATAGTCCGCGCAATTGAGACACCGCTTGGGCAGAGTCACGATCAGGCAGCCGCACATCTGCCCGGCGATCCACCACTCGAGACTCATAGACCACGCTGGACAGCACTGCGGCCAACGACGGCACTGACAAGTGGTCGAACACCCCTTCCCGAATCCCTTCGGCCACCAGCAGGTCGTGTGTGCCGTAGAGCCGAGTCAGAATCCGGCCCGTGTCAGTGACCGTCACCGGATCCGAGGTGACGTAGCCGAGCGACTCCAACACCAACTCGATGGCCTCGAACTTGGCCACCAGAGTACGCGAGGGCTTCGCGCCCGCTCGACGAGCATAGTCGGAATGGAATTGGGCGAAGCTTTCTTGCAGCATGCGCTTGGCCCGATCCTGCCCCATCGCCATGATCAGGTTGACCGCCATGTTGTACGTCGGTGTGAAGGCGGAGCGCAGTGGATAGGTGCGTCGTGAGGCCAACCCGGCCAGTGCCCGCGGATCCATCCCCGCCTGCCAGGTGACGACCGCGTGACCTTCGACATCGATGCCACGGCGACCTGCCCGACCCGTCAGCTGAGTGTATTCCCCCGCTGTGATGTCGGCGTGGACCGATCCGTTGTATTTCACCAACTTATCCAGCACCACCGTACGCGCTGGCATGTTGATGCCCAAGGCCAACGTCTCAGTGGCGAACACCACTTTCACCAGTCCGCGACTGAAACCCTCCTCGACCGCCTGTTTGATCGTCGGCAACAACCCGGCATGGTGGGCGGCGATGCCGCGCTCGAAGGCCTCCAGCCACCCCCGATAGCCCAAGGCCTCCAAATCATCGATCGTGAGCCCTGAGGTGTGACGCTCCGCGATCTCACGCAGGGCGTCGCGTTCACTGGCTTTCGTCAACCAGGCTCCGTCGTCAACCAACCGCGCCACCGCCTGATCGCAGCCTTGGCGCGAGAAGATGAACCAGATGGCGGGCAACAAATCCAGTTTCTCCAAATCGGCGACCACCACCACTCGACGCGGAGCCAGCCGCGAACGCTCGGCCCACCGACCGTGAGGCCGACCCCCAACCCCTGGTTGGGTGCCGCGCTTGCCGCGTCCGGATCGAGACCGCATCGCCCTGGAATCATCGCGCATCGAGCGCGACTCCTGGCTGGCCAGACGCAGCAACTCCGGGTTGACCTTCATTCCGCTGCCGACGACGCCAGTCGAATCGTACAAATCGAGCAGACGACGACCGGCGAAGACATGCTGATACAGCGGCACCGGGCGCGACTCAGACACCACCGTAGTCATGCCGCCTCGCACGCTGGACAACCAGGCGCCGAACTCTTCGACGTTGGACACCGTCGCCGACAAAGCGACGATCTTGACTGCCGAGGACAACCCGAGGATGACCTCCTCCCACACTGGCCCGCGGAACGGATCCGACAAGTAGTGGACCTCATCCATGACGACGAACTCCAGGCCGTCCAGCGTGGAAGATCCGGCGTAGATCATGTTGCGCAGCACCTCGGTGGTCATGACCGCAATGTCGGCCTCCGAGTTGACCACCTGATCACCGGTCAACAATCCGACCTTGTCAGGACCATAGACCTGAACCAAGTCATGGAACTTCTGGTTCGACAAAGCCTTGATCGGGGTGGTGTAGAAGCACTTCGTTCCATGCTCGACCGCCAAGTGCACGCCGTACTCACCGACGATCGTCTTGCCCGCGCCAGTCGGGGCGGCCACCAACACCCCGCGACCGGCGTCCAGCGCCTCACAGGCTTCAATTTGGTACGAATCCAGCGCGAACCCCACGCCGGCGGCGAACTGCGTCAAAGACATCGGCCACACCTTTCTCCAACCGGTGAGCGTCGACCAGGTGGAATCCGGCCCGAGCCCACCTTGACCCACTACTTCGCTCGACGTCTAGTCAGCGGATCGGACGACGGCACGAACACGGACAGCGCACCAGGCTCGCAGACGATCCCGAACGGGGGCTGGCCCAGGGCTTCCCCATCGGCCAACCCGACCAGTCCGTCACCGTCGACGATCACCTCAGTCGCCGTGCAGCGCTCGATCGCCGGATCGGACACGAACGCCCCGGAGAACATCGACGGCAACAGTCGCAACAGGGTGGCTTTCGACACGGGATGGACGATGGTCAGATCCAGTTTGCCGTCGGTCACCGACGCCGTCGGGGCCACATGCATCCCGCCGCCATAGAAACCCCCATTGGCCACCGCCACGAACATCGCAGGAAGGTCGCGATCCTTGCCGTCGATCCGCAGCCGGTAGTAGACCGGCTCGAAGGTGCGCAGTTCGACCAAAGCTGCCGCAGCGTAGGCCAGACTGCCCCAGCCTTTTGCCATCGAAGCTCCACGGATCCCCACCCTGGCGTCGTAGCCGGTGGCGACCACCGATCCGACGTAGCGCTGGGTCTCGCCGTACGCCAACTGTCCGACCACGCTGGTCAGATCGATGTCGATGATGTGGCCGGCGGTGATGATATGGGCGGCCTTGATCGGGTCCAACGGGATGCCCAGGCTCCGGCACAGGTCATTGCCCGTTCCGGCCGGGATCATGCCTAACGGAACCCCGGTTTTCGCGGCGGCGTTGAGCCCCAGATGCATGATGCCGTCGCCACCCATCACCACCAGACAGTCCCTGGTGTCAGCGGTCACACGAGCGTTCTGGACGGCTTCGCGGCAAAAGTCTTGAGCATCTTGGAAGGAGTTGGCCTGAAGCACCTTGAGGGAGCCTTCCGGCAGCCCGCGCAACAACTCGTTGAGCACGCGCGGCAGGATCTTCAATGCGCGACCGCGTCCGGCAGTCGGATTGACGACCAATGTGGTCGTGGCATTGTCAGCGCTCATCTGGACCCCTCCTGACTGTGACGGACCACGATCTGCGCGATCCTGCGCCGGTCGGCGGCGCGCCCGTCGTCGCCAGGTCGGACTGCGCGGGTTGAGCGGTCAGACCGCGCTGACGTCGCGACGATGACACCGCCCCCGACTCAGCTCGACGTTCCACGATCTGCGCCATCGGCACCTGCTCGCGGCGCGCTTGGGCGTACGCGTCGGACGGCGTGCCCAGATCATTCATGAACTGGCCTGCCTGACCCAACGTTGTCAACGAGGCTGCGACCTCGTCGGTCAGACCACGCCAACTGGACCACAAACGTCGTCCTGACAACCAGGTCACCACCGCGCCGAGCACGGCGATCGCGACGAACACGATGATCCAGTTCACGCCCCTGATCGTACTACATGCGCAGGTCGTGACACCTGCGTGAGACCGCCAGCCGAGCCCCGAAAATCGCCCTGACGCGCGAAGTCGACCATCATACAATCATGCTCGTTCCATGATTGCTCCGTGGGTTTTTCACCCCGACTGAAAGATGTATGATGACCTGGTTGGGAGATAGCAGGCAGGCTGCACTCTCCTCAGATAGAGGGTTGTTTCCGGCAAACAGGGATTCATTGAAGGCTGCGCGAGTCTCATCCCGTCCACATGTGGTCAATCGCGCGATGGGAGAACTGCTTCGTCTGCCCCAACACCGCGTGGTGAGCTCACTGGAGTAGTGACCAGCTGGGCTCACCCACCAGCGGATTCTCGCGACCGATCACCGCCATAGGGATCAACCAACTCACCACGATCGCCACAGGCGCATGCCGCCACTGAACCCCCACGAACATCGCCGTCCGTGACGCGAACCGCATCCACTCACCTCGACGTGACGTCGCCGTCACGTGAGTGACGCCCCCATGGTTCGATCTGAGGCATCGCGGTCCACAAAGAGTGATTGGGGGAGGTCTGGACCTGGTCCAGACCTCCCCCTCAGACTGATCAAGGCTAGAAGGGGGTTGTTTCCGGTCTTTGTTCAGCCTGCGTTCTCAGAAGAGGGTAGTGAAGCCTCTCCTTACCTCACCGACGCCCGCGGGCGACCTTCTTCGAAGTCAGCCACAGGCCGGTGAAGACCATGACAGAGCCACCCACCAGCAGAGCATATGGGAAACTGCTGTCATAATCCATAGTACCACCGGTGGCGACTGAAATCGCCGTGGTGACGGAGAAGACCGCCGAGACCGAACCCGACTTCTCCCCTGTCAGCGTGACCGTGTGCGTGCCCACTGCCAACTCTGAACCGACAGTGAACGAGAATGTCACCTTGCCATCCTTGTCCGCTGTCTGGCATCCCAGATCCACTCCGGTGGAATGAACCACCAGGCAGACCCGCTCGCCCGGGTTGAAGTTGGAACCAGTCACGACCTCGGTCTGACCCGGATTCCTCGTCGGATACGCCACCTCGATCTGCAGCGATCCCACAGTCACCACCGTCGGCTCCGACTGATTGCCAGCCGGATCAGTCACCACGACGGTGACCTTGTCGCCCGGTTGCAGCGGGTCGGTCGGGGTGCAGGACCAGGTCCCGTCGACGCCGATGACCGTGGCCTCACAGCCCGGCAGCGGCTTGCCATCCGGATCAGTCACTGTGGCCGTGTCACCCGGATCACCCTTGCCGATCACCTCAGTTCCGTTCGGCGACGAGGCGTCAGGCTTCGTCGGAGGCGTACGATCCAGGATCGCCGTGTCCGGCTCGGAGACGTTGCCGGCCTCATCAGTGGCCACGGCGGAGATCTGTCCACCGTCCTTCGCGTCATCCGGTGTCGGGATCGACCAATCACCCTCAGGCGAGACCGTGATCGGACCCACCGTGCCGGTGCTGCCGTCGTTCTTCGGGTACGTCACCGTCACCGTCGAACCCGGTTCAGCCTGGCCGTCGATGACCGAGTCATTGGCATGATCGATCACTGGCGCGTCCGGAGCGGTCGCATCGAGGTAGCCCGGCGTCGGATTCGACGGATTGCCCGCCGGATCAGTCGCCACGGCCGTGATCGGACCGTCCTTGACTCCATCGGGAGTCAAGCAACTCCACTTGCCGTCTTCACCGACTGTCGCCGTGCAGACGGTGTTCCCGTCATCATCCTTCACCTCGACCGTCGTGCCAGGATCGACCTCACCAGGAACCGTGCCCGAGATGACATCGTTATTGGCGGTGTCGATCGTCGGATCAGCCGGCGGTGTGGTGTCCAGATCGCCCTTGCCAGGCTCGGACTGGTTGCCCGCCGGATCAGTCGCCACCACGGTGATCGGGCCAGAGCCCATACCCTCGGGGGTGTCGATTTCGAAGTTGCCGTCATCGTCCACCGGAACATCCTCGGCCACCGAGCCATCAGGCCAGGTGATGTCGACCGTCGTGCCCGGGTCATTGTCGCCCGGCACATGGCCGGTGACATGATCCTTGTTGGCGTCGTCGACCACCGGCTTATCCGGATCCACCACATCCAGATGGGCAGTGCCCTCGGGTGAGGAGTTTCCGGCCGGATCGACCGCCACGGCCTTGACCGTACCGTTGACCGCGTCATCTGGTGTCTCGATCGACCAGTTGCCCTCAGGATCGACCGGGACATCGGTCACCGTGCGCGTCCCATCAGCAGTCGGATAGGTGACGTCGACCGTCGTTCCATCCTCAACCGGACCAGGAACCGAACCGGCGACGTTGTCACCATTGGCGGTGTCGATCACCGGAGCGCCATTGGCGTCAGTGTTGATCTGACCCTGGCCAGGATCGGAGTCGTTGCCCGCAGGATCGGTGGCCACGACCTCGATCGGACCGGACGGCATACCTTCAGGCGTGTCGACCTCGAAGGCGCCGTCGTCGTCCACCGGGACGTCTTCGGTCACCGAACCGTCAGGCCAGGTGATGTCGACCGTCGTGCCCGGATTGTTTTCCCCAGGCACCTGACCGGTGACGTGGTCGCCATTGGCTTCCTCGATCACTGGGGTCTCAGGCGGCGTACGATCCAGCACGCCTTCGCCAGGCTCGGACTCGTTGCCCGCCGGATCCGTGGCCACAGCCTCGACCGGACCGTCGACCGCGTCATCCGGTGTCGGCAAGGACCAGGAGCCATCCGGATCCACCGGAACCGTCGCACTGCCCTGACCGCCGCCAGCAGTCGGATAAGTCACCTCGACCATCGTGCCGTCCTCGACCGGCATCGGCACACTGCCCTCAATGATCTCATCGTTGGCAGTGTCGATCTGCGGTTTGCCCGGAGCTTCGGTGTCCAGGTCGCCTCGGCCCACGCCCGACGGGTTGCCCGCCGGATCCGTGGCCACGACCTCGACCGTGCCAGACTCCATGCCATCAGGCGTCTTGGCGGTGAAGTTGCCATCCTCGCCCACCGGCACGTCTTCCGTCACCGAGCCGTCAGGCCAGGTCACATCCACCGTCGTGCCGGGTTCGACCGGCTCGGGAACGTGTCCGGTCACCTCATCGGCGTTGCCGTTGTCAACCACCGGAGTCGCAGGACCGGTACGGTCCAACAGCCCGTCGTCCGGCTCGGAGTCGTTGCCCGCCGGATCCGTGGCCACAGCCTGAATCGGGCCGTCGACCGCGTCATCCGGTGTCGGAATCGTCCACGAGCCATCCGGATCCACCGGAACCGTCGCACTACCCTGGCTGCCGTCAGCCTTCGGATAGGTCACCTCGACCATCGTGCCGTCCTCGACCGGTGTCGGCACGGTGCCTTCGATGACTTCGTCATTGGCCTGCGTGATGTCGGGCTTGCCCGGCGCCGTACGATCCAAGACGCCTTCACCAGGCTCAGAATCGTTGCCCGCCGGATCCGTGGCCACAGCCTGAATCGAACCGTCGACCGCGTCATCCGGTGTCGGCATCGTCCACGAGCCATCCGGATCCACCGGAACCGTCGCACTACCCTGGCTGCCGTCAGCCTTCGGGTAGGTCACCTCAACCTCAGTGCCCGGATCGATGTCACCAGGAACCGTGCCCGAGATGACATCATCGTTGGCCTTGTCGACCACTGGAGCCTCAGGAGGAGTCACATCCAGCACACCTTCGCCAGGCTCGGACTCATTGCCCGCCGGATCAGTCGCCACAGCGGAGACGTCACCGTCGATCGCGTCGTCCGGCGTCGGTGTCGACCAGGATCCGTCCGGATCCACCGGAACATCCTCGATCGTCTTCGCACCGTCGGCCGTCGGGTACGTCACCGTGATAGTGGTGTCCTTATCGATCGGAGCCGGGACCGTGCCACCGATGGTGTCATCGTTGGCGGTGTCGATCACCGGATTACCCGGATCAACCGTGTCCAGAGCGGCTGTGCCCGGATCGGACTGGTTGCCCGCCGGATCAGTCGCCACTGCCGAGACCTCGCCAGACGGCATGCCCTGGGGGGTGTCGACCTGGAATCTGCCTTCGTCGTCCACCGGGACGTCCTTGGTCACTGTGCCGTCAGGCCACGTGACGTCCACTGTGGTGCCCTCATCGACCGGTCCAGGAACCGTGCCGGCGACCTGATCCTGATTCGCGGTGTCGATCACCGGAGCGTCAGGAGGAGTCACATCCAACGGATGAGTCGCCTCAGGCGAGACATTGCCGGCCGGATCGGTCGCCACAGCGGCGACCTCACCATCGACTGCGTCACTCGGAGTCGGTGTCGACCATGAGCCGTCCTGATTCACCGGAACGTCCTCGACAGTCTTCACACCGTCAGCCGTCGGGTACGTCACCGTCACGGTCGTGCCCGGATCCACCGGAGCCGGAACCGTGCCACCGATGGTCTCATCGTTGGCGGTGTCGATCACTGGGGCGTCCGGAGCGACCGTGTCAATCGTGACATTGACCGGCTCCGACGGATCGGAGACATGACCGTTGGTCGGATCCTCCTGGGTCGCGGTCAAGGTGTGCTCACCGTCACGCAACTCGACATCGTCACACGACCACTGGCCATCGACGACCAGTGCCGTGCACTGTGTCTTGCCAGTCTCATCGGTCACCGTCACCGTGGACCCGTCGTGGCCAGTTCCGGCCACGGTCAGAGGCAGGTCATTGGTCACGCTGCCGTCAGTGGGTTCAGTGATGACCGGCGGAACGTCGGAGATCTCGTTAGTGAACTTCAGATCCTTGGGTGAACCCAACAGTTCGCCCAAGGCGTCGTTCGACGCCGTCAAGGTCACCGTCTCAGGAACAGTGTCGCTAACCTTGACCACCGCGCGACCGTCGCCGTCGGTGTAGACCACCTCGGTGTCGGGATCAAGCGTGGCCGAACCCGGCGTGCTCAAAGCGAAGCTCACCTTGGCATTCGGAACCGGCCGGCAGTCCTTGTCGGTGATCAAAGCGGTCGCCGTGATCGGACCAGGCACCACAGCGGTGGCCTTGTCGACACTCAGACCAGACTTCATGCCCGGTGTCGGGCAGTCGTTGCTCGGGACGCCATGGAACGGGATCGGCAGATCCGTCCCAATCTGTGCGCCAGCGAACGACGCGTCAGCAGTCGCGGTGGCGTTGTCCCCACCGGCGTACGTGTAGGTCACCTTGTACTGCCCCACATCGACCCGCTCGACGCTGGAGATCACCACGGCGGTCTCAGAGGAGTCGAAGACGAGATCGTCCACGTTCTGCGGATCCACCGCGACCTCGTCGGCGTCGCGCAGCGTCACCGTGGCGGTGTAGATCCCGCTCCCGTCACCGGCAGGCCAGCCGACCTTGTCGCGATCAGCCGGATCGGTCACCGGGTCGACCACGAACGTCGACTTGGACGGATCGACCACCACGGCGTCAGCCACGAAGGTCACTTCCTCGCCCGAACCCGTGATCGGGGTCGGCGAGCCCAACACATCGATCATCGCCGTCACCGGCACAGTCTCGGCCACCTCATCGGTCACACTGAGCGTGCAAGTGCCGAAGGTCGCGTCATCAGCCTCACTGGTGCGGCAGCTGGACGGATTCACACTGGCCGAACCATCCGTGCCCAGCGTGACCTGCGCGCCACCGACCAGGTTGCCCTTGGCGTCCTTGGTCGTCACCGTGCCCGTGATCGTCCCGCCCACCGGAGCGGACGTCGCGTCGAGGACCAGTGTCGAGTTCTTCGCGTTGGCCGGACCGGCCTTGAAGTTGAGCGTCACTGGCGAACCGGCCGGAATCTTGTCATCGGTGTCGACTGTGATGTCGGCCTGATGAGCGCCAGATTTGGTCGACCTGAACCAGATCGTGGTCACGCCATCCTCGTCTGTTCCTGCGATGCCCGGCTGGACACCAAGAGTCTCAGCAGTGTCAGGCGCCTTGGCGGCCGCCTTCGCGACCACCGAAGACACCGGGTTGCCGTACTGATCGAAGGTGTAGACCGTGGCGATGTCGCGCGCGACACCATCGGCCACCTCGTTGTCGTGGGTCACTTCGACGCGAGTGCGCAGTTCCGTCGGCAGCGTGGGATCGACTGGGTCACAGCCGACAGCGCAGACATCGTCCGCCACCCACACGGCCGGTTTGGCCTGCTGAATCGAATCAGAGCCGAGCGAAGCAGTCACCGCGAAGGTGCCAGCCTTGGTCGACGTGACGAAGGCCGAGCACACACCACCGGCGCCCGAGGTGCAGCTAGCGTCATCGTTCACCCAGGTCGTGCCGTCGGGTGTGATGTCGAAGCTCACAACCGCGCCAACCACTGGCGTACGGTTCTCGTCACGGATCGTCGCCTTGACCTCGTAAGTGTTGAGGTCGGCCTCACCCACCGTCAGCGGGGTCGGCGTGCCGGCGATCTTCGGGATCACCGTGAACTCGGATTGGTCAGCATCGGCTGGGACAGCCGAGAACCGCATGGTCACAGGAGAGCCCTCGGGCGCGCCAGTGACATCGTCCTTCGTCACAGTCACGTCCGCTTTCAGCGGTTCGCCCCCGACCAACGAGGTGTACGAGATGGTCGTACGTCCGTCAGCGTCGGTCGCTTTGATCGGAGTGACGACCGTCAAACCGGTCTCGCCAGCGACCTGGGCCGAGGTGACCTCAGCGCCCTGGATCGGGTTGCCATGCTTGTCGTACGCCTCAACCGTGGCTGTGTTCGAATCCTGGCCATCGTTGAGCGCGCCGTTCTTCGTCATCGACACTGAACTCTTCGCCACACCAGGATCAGACACGCAACCCTCGGATTCCAGACACAGATCACCGGCAGTGAACTGCGCCTTCACCGGCGAGCCGTTCAGTCCGATCGGGATGCCCGACGCGTTCGGGATCGTGGCTCCGATCTGGTAGGACCCAGCGATCGTGGACGTCGCGTTCAACACGCAAGTCCCCGAGTCGCCCGTGGTGCAGGTCGTGGCTGCCGCGCCAGTGACGGGATCTGTCAAGACAATCTTCGAACCTGGTTCGAGATCGAAACTCACCACAGCGCCAGTGACCAGGTTACGGGTGGCGTCGCGCACAGTCGCTGTCACCTGGAAGATGGAGTCCACCGGCTGGGGCGTGGTCGGCGCGATAGTCAGATCCGACTGGGTCGGATCACCTTTGCCTGTACCGAAGTGCATCGTCACCGGCGAGTCACCCTTGGCCGAATCCTTCGGCTCGACCGAGTCGATGAAGACCCTGGCCTGGGCCTCCCCCGCCACGGTTGAGGTGTAGCTCAGCACAACCTCACCTTCGTCATTGGTCTTGGCCGGCGCTGACGGCGCAGTCAAGGTCGACGTCACAGCCGTGGTGTTCACGATCACATCGACGACTGGGTTGCCGTACTCGTCGTAGGCGTAAGCCGTCGCCTGATCGTCGTCGACGCCATTGGCCGCCGCGCCGTCCTTGGTGACTTTCACACCGGTGAAGTGCTCTTCCGACTCATCAATCGGCGTGGTCGGATCATCGACTGGCGTGCAGTCGGTGAAACAGACGTCTCCTGGGGTGAAAGTCACTGACACAGCACCCGAACCGACCGTCTCAGAGCCGATCGTTCCGGTCACCGTATAGGTGTCGGCGATCTTCGAGCTGACCGGAACCGAGCAGGTGCCGAAATCCGGATCGTCTTCAACGTCGGAGGTTGTGCAGCTGGCTGTGGTGGGCTTGCCGTCGATCGTCAGGTTGGGTGAGCTTCCCGTCAGAGTGACCAAGACACCACCGACCTTGTTCTTGTTACGGTCCACCGTCGTCACCTTGGCGGTGGCCGATGTTCCAACTTCGTTGGTCGCCGGAAGCACGGTCAGCGTCGAGTCTTTGGCCGACACTTGGTCGGAGACGAACGACGGGTTCAAAACCCCCGAACCATCGGCCGGGGTCAGGTCGTCGACCTCGCCGGAGACGGTGTAGGTCCCCACTGCTGTCGACGTGAACGTGATCTTGGCCAGGCCGTCGTCATTGGTGGTTCCCCGACCAGTGGCCGGATTGAGTTTGCCTTGCAGCGCTCCTGACGTCTGGTCGGTGAGGACCACTTCAGCCTCAGACACCGGGTTGCCGTAGGTGTCATACGCCGAGGCTGAGATCTCATCGGTGGCTTGACCGTTGGCGATCGCGCCATCCGCGCTCACCCAGAAATGAGTCTTATTCTCCTTGGACTCATCTTCAGGAGTCTTCGGGTTGTCCACCGGAGTGCAGTTGGCCACACAGACCGCGCCTGAGGTGAACTCCACCGACGGATGCTGGGTCAGCGCGACCGAATCGACGGTCGCCGACAAGGTGAACGTCCCCTTCAGTTCCGAGGTCGTGTTGAACAGATACTCCCCCGGGTTGGTTCCCGGGCCGGCGTAGGTGAACTCCAGATCCGGAACACCATCGGCCACCCCGCTCAGATCAAACTGATCCGAGGTCAGCGTGGTGATCGGCAGATCGTTGACATCGTGAGCGGTCACCCCGACCACGACATTCGACCCGGCGGTCTGAGTCGCGGTCTGCTGACCCGACTTCACCACCCACAGGCTCGAATACTGGGCTGAGACCCCGCCTTGAGTGAACACCACTGAAGCGGTGTCTGTGGCTGCGGCGCCGTTGACGGTGAAGCCAACCGTGGCGTTGCCTGGCGCGGCCGAGGTCAGCGTGGCGGTGTAAGTCCCATCGCCATTGTCTGTGACCGCCGACACAGTGCCGAAGGACTGGGCCGGATTCGAGTTCGGCACGACGGCCTGAATTGCGACCGTGTCCCCACCTTCGGTCAGCTGGTTGCCGTGCGCGTCGAACAGTGTCACGGTGATCGTCGAACCTGTCGGATCACCAGCGGTCACCGGTGAGGTCGCTTCGATGGTCGACGTCGCCCCGGAGGCCGGACCAGCCACGAACGTGACCGGCAGATCCTTCGGCGAGCCATCAGGGTTGGCGCTGACAGCGCAGCCGCCCTGGTAGCTGACATTGGTGCCGTAGGTTCCAGTCTTCGTGCTGGTGTAACGCACAGAATAGGTCCCGTCGGCGTTCTTCACCGGCGGATCAGACACGACCACTGGCGCGGCGGCGGTGAAGTCCAGGTCCGCCAACGTCAGGTTGGTCATCGCGGCGTCACTGGCGTCGCGCGCCTCCAAAGTTCCAATCCATGCCTGCGTCCCATCAGCGGCGACCTTGGTCGAATCCGGATTGGCCGGATCTTTGACCACGGTATAGGTCGAATTGGTGCACGAGAACGCCGTGTTGGCGAAGTTCACCGTGATCGGCGAGTCCACCACCTCGTCGGAGCCGAGGAAACCGGCCACCGAGACGCCCTCGGCCACGTCGTCACTCAACGTGACCTCACAGGTCGACGAGCCAGCCGGAATGGTGCAGGTCGCCTTGCCGTTGTCGGATGAGTCGACCCCTTCGATGAAGTACGCCGAGCCGTCGACGGTGAAACCGACGTTTGTGGCTGTGCCGGGCACGTTGCCGTACTGATCAGTCGCAGTCGCCGTGGCCGTCACGTCGTCCTTGATCGGCGAAGCGGTCGGAGAGACCGCGAGTTTCACCGTGTCCGCAGTGGCCGAGCCGCCGACGTACGACACGGTGACCGGAGAGTTGGTCAGCGCGACTGTGGCGGTGGAATCCTTCGGATCGGCCACTGTGGCCGACACCTTGTAAGACCCGTCATCGGTGCTCGACAGATCCACCGAGCAGGTGCCATAGCTGTCATCAGCCTTGTCTGAGGTGACGCAGGTGGCGCTGGTCAGCGTCGTCTTGGTGGAATCGACGGCCGAGTCGTCTTCAGCGTGGACAACAGCGAAAGTGACCGTCTGGCCGCCAGCGAGGTTGCCGGCGGCGTCGGTGACTTTGGCCGTCGCAGTGTATTTGTTGGCGTCGGCAGTCCCCACCGTCAGCGGAGTGGCCGATCCAGTGGCCTTCGGGGTCACCGTCAATTCGCCGTTGCCAACCGAGCCCTGATCGAAGGTGTACGTCACCGTCGCAGGAGAACCATCGACCTCGCCAGTGGAGATCGAAGCGGTGAGCTCATCGGTGTAGGTCCCAGCCTTGGCCGAGGTGATCGTCACCGAGCAGGTGCCGAAACTGGCGTCCGCCTTGTCTGAAGTCACACATGTGGTGGCCGACAAGGTGGTCGTCGGATCGGACGCGTTGTCGAAGGTGACCGTCTGACCGGGCAGCAACGTCACACCGTCAGCAGCGCGCACTGTGACCGTGGCCGTGATCGGAGAGTTGACGGTTGTGGACGGCTTGTCCAAGGTCAGCGTCGAGTCGGCCGCGCTGGGTGCGAGGGTGTAAGT
Source organism: Propionibacteriaceae bacterium (assembly GCA_031285845.1). Classification (GTDB taxonomy): domain Bacteria; phylum Actinomycetota; class Actinomycetes; order Propionibacteriales; family Propionibacteriaceae; genus WQYJ01. Next base: position 20,909 of record JAITVK010000037.1, on the reverse strand, counting down.
CACCAAGACAGAGATGTCATCGCCAACCGCCGGAGTCACCTCCACAGTGGTGGATTTGCCATCTGTCGCCGGTGTCACAACGTACTTCGAGGCGTCGATCTCTTGGCCGGTCGCGGTGTCTGTCACATCGGTCTTGGACACCGACCACTTGGTGGTGTCCGGGTTGTAGAACAGGAGGCTCTGCTTGATGCCAGCAGCCCCACCGATTTCAGGATAGAGCGTGACTTTGGTGTTGTCAGCGGTCAACGTGGTGGTGTTGACCTTGAACTGACCCGAACCAGCGGTGGTGTTCACCATCGGACGGACCACGGAGTCGATCGCTTTGATCGAATAGTCTTCGATCTCGCCGTTCGTGGCCCAGTATCTCTCAGACGTCTCGGTCATACTGGCCGGGGCTTGATACTCGCCGTCGGCGTTGGTCGGCAACGTGATCGCCTGGCCCGAGACCTGGGCGCGTACCCATGTCTGCGAAGCCGTACGATAACTGCCGCTCTTGGCGACCTGGAAGTCGCCGGTGGCGACACCGTCGACGACGCCGGAGGTCCACACCGGGTCGGAGTTGAAGTTCGGACTCGAATCCCCAGGGGTCGTCGTCCAGGCTTGAGCCGACGCGGCAGCGGAAGCCGTCTCGTCGCCGGACACGGTTCCCGACAACTGGTAGACCTTGGTGGCCGACAGCGTCGAACCTTTCAGCGGAATGTCGCCGTTGCTGGTCGACAGATGCAGGCCATCGTCACTGGCGTGGCTGTCATCGGTGGCCGGGCCGGCATAACGGCCGAGTTCACTGCCCAGCCACACTGTCGCCTCGTTGTTGGCGACGTGCGCGGGCGCGCCGTCTGCGACCTCAGTCGGATCGACGTCGGCGTCACCATAGGAGCCCATGGTCGAGATGCCGAAGTCGGCGTAACCGACCTCCTCATTGGACGTCATTGTCACCGTGGCATAGGTCGGCCAGGTGCTCGGATCATAGGTCTGCTCTTCTTCACCCAGCGCCGGATCGACGAAGGGAACAGGCAGCGCGTTGTGGCATTCCTGGCTCTGACCCGGTCCGATCTCACCGTTGACACAGTGGATCTGGGTAGAGTTCAGAACGGCGTTCGGATACTCCGGGTTGATGGTCGAACCCCAAGTCTGCACGGCGTTGACGCCGTCGATCTGTGGTTGGACGACCCGGACGTGGTAGGTCCCGTCGCCGGAGACCACCAGAGAGTACGACCCGTCTTGCGCGGTCGCCTGCGAGCCCAACAGGGTCCCGTCACCGGAGTAGATGGCGACGCGAACGCCAGCCACGCCCTTCGGGTCTTCGATCGCGCCGTCGCCGTTGGTGTCGTTGTAGACGTGGCCTTCGATGACAGTCAGCATCTGGGGAGAGGCATTGTCACGATAGGTGATACCGCGGCCGGTCAACTGGGACATGACGTACCCAGCCGGATTCAGTGTGTCTGTCGTGGTCGCATTGTCTTCGATGCTGGTCGGACCGATCGGCTCCATCGAACCGGAGAGCGGGTTGACCCGCACCATACGTGACGCGGTCCAGTTGATCGAAGCAGTCGACCCCGGGGCCACGCCCTCATTGAGCGGATAATCATCGGATGTGATGGAGGTATAGCCACCACCAAGGAAGATGCCGTCATGGATGCCGGTGCCCGGAGTGTAGATGCCCGAATTGGGGTACGTCACCGAGGGATCGGCCTTCTTCAGTTTCTTGACGACGTTGTAGCGCCACGGGTTTGCGCTGGTCCCGTCGACAATGTTGCCATCCTCGTCACGAGCCGGGCGGATCCTGACCAGCGCGGCTGTGCCGTTGTTGTTCTCTCCTGCCGCGAACGGGCTGGCGACGATCATGTACATGCTCCCCTGGGCGTCCAAGCCGAAGTCGGCCGTGGTTTGAGGGCCGGCGTCCGGGTTCGCCATACCGGCTCCACCATAGGTGCAGGCGTTTTCCAGCCCGGTCACACATGTGGTGCCGTTGGTGACGGCTTGCAGACGCTTGCGCTCTCCGGAGATCTGATTCATCGCGCCAAGGGTGTCAGCTGGCTGAACCGGACCCGACAGGGAGAACTCACCGCTTTGGGGATCCCAAACGGCGAACTGAACCCAGTTCTGGTTGGGACCACCGGCCGGGAGATCGGCTGGGACGGAGTCGAGATAACCATAGTCGGCTTGGATGTAGACCAAGCCGTTGATCTGGTTGGCCTCACCGCCAGTGGCGAACGGAATGTTGGCTCCGGGTGTGACGTTGGTGAAGTCGACGGGACCACCAGGAGCCGGCATGCAGCCGACCTCAATGGTGGGGCTGTCATCGGTCACACGCACCACCGAGATCCACTCGTTGGCGGGTCGACCGGTGGCCACCCCGCAGTCGAGGATCGAGGGCGCGACGTGGTCTGTGCCATCGTGAGCCCAGAAGTACATGGACAAAGTGTCGTTTCCACTAGCGGTTCCGCCGATCGGCGCCATCGCTTGAGTGGAGAACTGAAGACCGGTGGGGTCGATGAACGGATCGATCCCGGTGGCCGTACGTTCGAATTGGAGGACCGGACGAGTCTTGTAGCTCATCACATCATCCGAGAAGTCATAGGACTCACCGAGCATGGTGTTGGTGTTGCCCACGGTCGGACCAGGATTGCCGACGGAGCGGTCTGAGGTCCAGTAGACCGACTCCTGGCTGAGCGGTTGCAGCCATCGGGCTTCGACCCCTGGAACCTCAGTCCAGTGCGGATCCCACCCCTGGTTGGCCAGTTCGCCAGCCCCGGGCGCTGCTTGGGCCTGATCGGCTTGGAAGCCCTGCCCGAGGAAGACTCCCCCGATTGTCAGAACGAACCCCGCCATCAAGGCGGTGGCAGAGCGGAGTGAATGCCGCCCATGAGTCCGCGTTTGGGACGCGGTCACCGAAGAGGACTGACGAGACGAGTCCTGACCCGGTTTGAAGAGCGCGTCGTGAATGACGGCGCGACGATGTGTACGCATACGATTCAATACCCCTCATTGAATAAAAGACAGCACTGCGCGTTCACAGTGCTCATTCTCCCCCTAGTCGTGAAACCCCCAACACAACTAGTTGTTGCCTACTCTGCCCCCAACTGAGACAGAAGTCAAGTCATTGTTTATAGCTGCCAGCTAGGCAATGCTCCTAGTCCAATGAGAAAAATACCTTGTCGGAGCGGATTATCCCCGCCTAATCACAGGGAATCGAGGTGGTTGTACGTCGATAGCGCTTGCCGAGCGCGTTCCGAAACCGCTCGCGCGTACTGAATCGGGGCGATCGACCGCACGTGATCTCCCAAGCTCAACAACAGCCGGATCAGCCAACTCGGGCTCACCACGGGCAGTTCGATCTGAAACCCGTCAGCCACCTTCACGACTGACCGCGTCGGATAATACTCCGCGATCCAGCCGGCCGACGGCGTCACCAGGACCGTGACCGAATCGGACTGTGTCAAGGAAGCCGGCCATTCCTCAAGCGACGGTCGGGCTCCGTGGTCGCTGGCCGCCTCACCCGTCGGCGAGGCCGCCACCACTCGATCCAATCGATAGGTGCGCCAACCATCTGAGGTGAGCGAGTAGGCCGTCAGATAGGCCACGCCATCGCCCAAGAAGATCGCCGCCGGATCGACCACCGGGCGAGTGACTTGACCTCGAGCCTGACCCTCGTAGGTCAACTCGATCCGCTCGGCCGAACTGATCGCCGAACTGATCACGTCACGGACGCCGGGGGCAGCCGTCGCCAGCCGCATGTCCACACTCGGCGCCACCGCGATACGCGCCACCAAGTCGTCGATCTGGGCGGCGGTGTCGGGGGCGACAAGACTGCGCAGCGCCGTCAGCGCCAACTGCAACGACGCCGCTTCGGTCACCGTGAACCGGGTCGGACGGTCCAGCGCCGTCGGATTCGACAGATAGACCACCCCCTCGTCGTCCATCACGTCCAGATCCACGTCGATCAGATCCGATGGGTAGCCCCCGGGCAGTCCGCAAAAGATCGCCACCGCCAAATCGCGCTTCACCTGAGCCACCGGGATCGAGAAGACCTCGGCGATCTCATGCAGCGTGATCCCTGGCCGGGCTTGGATGTACGGAATCTCTGACAGCAGGCGTGCCACCTGTTCCATCGACGTGCTCATGACTGCTCCCGTCCCCAGGTCGACATCACCGTCAACTGCTCGATGACCCGGCGCTTGATGTCGCCGTCGCTCAGCACCACAGCATCCGGTCCGCAGGCGCAGATCGCCGAGACGATCTCGTCCTCGCGGGCGTACGGCACCTGAACCACCTCGTAGCCCTCCAACACCTGGGACGGCCACTGAACAGGGTGGGCCCGTCGTCGGAGAGCCACACCAGCGCCTTCACGCAACGCCACTGTCACCGCCGCGGTCGGCGCGGGCGGATCCAGCTGGGAGGCATGATCAGCGATCTGATCGGGTGACGGCAGCTCGTAGGCGCCCGGCTCACCCGACAGTTGGGGCAGATCCTGGACGCGGGTCACCTTGAACAGTCTGACCCCAGCAGTCGTGTCCTGACCGAGCAGATACCATGCGCCAGAGCGCAAGATCAGACGCCACGGATGAACCAGTCGAGGTTTGTCATGATAGGTGAACTTCACCGGCGTACGAGTCAGCAGCGCTTCCCACAAGACGGCGAACCCCGGGTCCCGGGCCGTCAGCCGCGGTGTGAGGTACGACACAGCGTCGCCGTCGACGCTTTGGCCCGAGGCTCTCAACTTCGCCAAAGCGGTCTTGACATCCTCGGCCACCCCAGGCTCAGCCCAAACCGAACTTGCCAGACCGACCAGCGTCGACTCAGCCGGAGTCAGAGACAGCTCAGGCAGGTAGAAGTCTCGCGCCTCGATCCGATACCCGTCGACCTCCTCGGTGACCGGATCGATCCCGCCGGTCTGGATCGTGACCCCCATGGCTCGCAGATCCTGCTTGTCCCGCTCGAACATCCGCAAGAATCCCTGCTCGGTGGTGGCACGCGAATATCCGGCGACCATGGAACGCAGCTCGTCTCGACTGAGGTAACGTCTGGTGGCCAGCAGGGCGATCACCAGATTGAGCAGACGCTCAGAGCTCTGTGCTGCCATGTCCCCTCGAAAGGTAAAGTAGATCCGGTCGGGCGCGCGTCGACTGTCGACCGACGCTCGTCGAACTCATCAGCTTGAGGCTGACAAGCCGTTGGTGAGTCCTAGTACATCATCTCATCGCCCAGAAAGGGTGGAACCTCAGGCCATGTTCGGTCGATTCGCGCCCACTCCGAGCGGCGAGTTGCATGTGGGCAACCTGCGCACCGGGTTGGTCGCCTGGCTCGCGGCCCGCGCCAGCGGTCGAGGATTCCTGATCCGGGTCGAAGACATCGACCAACCGAGACTGCCCCACGCCGAAGCAGTGGCCGCTCGACAACTGGACGATCTGGCGCGGCTGGGCCTGAACCATGACGGGCCGATCGTCTGGCAGAGTCGACGCGCCGCGATCTACGACCAAGCGATGGCCAAGCTTCGCCCGCATCTCTACGAATGCTTCTGTTCGCGCAAAGACATCGCTGAGGCGACGCGCGCGCCCCACGGGAGCACTGCGATCTATCCGGGGACCTGTCGTGGGCTCAGCGAGCCCGAGAAGGCTGAGCGGCGCGCCAGACGCCAGCCGTCGTGGCGCATCGACGCCCGGTCGGCTCACATGACCATCACCGACGCGATCCATGGTTCGAGAACAGCGCCCGTCGATGACTTCGTGGTACGCCGGGCCGACGGCGTGTGGGCGTACAACTTCGTCGTCGTGGTCGATGACGCAGACCAAGGTGTCGACCAGATCGTCCGAGGCGACGACCTGCTGGAATCGGCCCCCCGTCAAGCCTGGCTCGCGAAGACCTTGGGCTATCCGCCACCGACGTACCTGCATGTGCCGCTGGTTCTCGCCCCGGACGGCACGCGTCTGGCCAAGCGCGACGGCGCGATCGGGCTGAATGAACTGTTGGCCGCAGGACTGACAGTCGGTCAGATTCTGGGTCGCCTGGGCCACTCCCTGGGGCTGGCCGCGCCAGGCGAATCCGTGACCGCGGCCACCTTGGCCGCCCGCTTCGATCCGGGAGCGCTGCCACGTCAGCCGTGGCTGACCGATCCCGTCTGTTGGGCGGGTCGCTGATCGCTCAGAACGTGTTCGGCGAGGTGTACAGAATGTCGATGACGTACACCATGGTCGACCCCTTCGGGATCGAGACCTTCGGGTTGCCCTCGGGATAGGCCTGATCCGGCGGCACGACCACCAACAGTCGCGACCCCATCGGTTGACCCGTCAGCGCCTTCTGCCACCCGGGCAACGTCGATGTCAGAGCACCCTTCAACGGACTGAAACCATAGGTCTGGCGAACCATCGCCCCGGTGCCCCAGATGTACTCGGCGTAGTTGACGACCAACGTGTCACTGGCTCCGACCACCGGACCCGTGCCGGTGATGAGCGGAACGACGACCACGTCGGTCGGCGCGGGCTTGTCGGTGGGGATCGTCACCGTCGGAGCGGCTAGATCATTCGACACGCTCGGCAGATTCGGATCGGCCTGCGTCGTCGCCGTCCCACTGGGCTCGGTCACGCTGGTACGCAGGATGTCGACCACGAACACCAAGGTGTCACCGATTTCGATGCCGGCTTCGGATTTGCCGCCAGAGGCGTCATAGCCGTCAGCTCCAGGCATCGCGATCAACACACGGCTACCGACCTTCTGACCAGCCAAACCCTTTTGAAAACCAGGGACCACGCCCGACAAGGAAAAATCCACCGGTTTGCCGTTGGCGTACGACTGGTCGAAGGTCACACCGGTGCGTCCATCGACGCCATAGTAGTTGACCTGGACCATCCCGGCGTCTTGAACCGTGGGGCCATCACCAGCCACCAGCACCTTCGTCTGAGTGGTGTCGATCGCCCACGGGAACGGAACAGTCACCGTCGGCGCCTCACCGAAGGCTCCGGTCGCCTCCACACCGTTCAAATTCGATGACGGAGCAGGCTGGCTGACCGTCGGCAACGCGCTCGCCGACGGCGCGACACTGGAATCAGGCGAGGTCGGCGCAGACGGGCTCGTCGACGGCGAGGGTGAGTCTTGCGCCCCCGGAGAAGTGCAGGCGGCCAAACTGAGGCCGAGGCCCAGAATCACGGTTCCACCAACCAGTCGGAACCATCCCATTCGCATCATGCGGCTGACCGCCTTTCTTCGATCCTGCCCTGCGGGCAGCTGTCGTGTGAACCGCAGCACGGCCCAAACAACCTGTCTGCGAACTCACCAAGTCTAGTCGTGAACTTCGGCTGACACGAAACCCATCGCCTCGATCAAATCAGATCAGAGCCCTGCGCCGTCGGACGAAGCTTCCATACTCGCGCTGGTCAGACCCCGCCGATGATCACAACCCCGCGCTGTCGTACAACGCCCCGATCTCTTTGACCGTCAATTCCCGAGTCTGGCCGCTGGGCAGGTTGCCCAGCCGGATCGGGCCGACCCGCAGTCGGGCCAACCGTCGCACAGAGTAGCCCAGCGACTCCATCATCCGCCGCACCACCCGGTTGCGCCCGGAATGCAGGGTCAACTCCACCAAGGTCTTACTCGCTCCGCGCGAAACGACCTTGACCTTGTCGGGTTTGACCAGACCGTCTTCCAGCATCACACCTTTCGCCAAGCGCTTGACAGCGGCGGGCTCCATCGGCTGGTCGACCTCGACCAAATACAGCTTGTCGATTTCGAACGACGGGTGCGACAGCCGCTGGGCGAAGTCACCGTCGTTGGTCAAAATGAGCAAGCCCTCGGTGTCGGCGTCGAGCCGACCGACATGGAACAGTCGCCCCGCTTTGCGCGGAATGTACTCCTCCACCGTGGGACGGCTTTGAGGATCGTCCATCGTGGAGACCACTCCACGCGGCTTGTTCAACGCCAGGTAGATGTGATGGCGTGCCGGGGGGATGCGAGAGCCGTCCACCCGGACGACATCGTTGATCGGGTCAACCCTGGTCCCCAACTCGGTCACCAGCCGTCCATTGACTTCGACGCGACCGTCGACGATCATCTCCTCGGCTCCACGCCGTGAAGCCAATCCGGCCGCCGCGATCACTTTCTGCAGGCGTACCGGTTCATCTGCGGTGTGTGTGTCAGTCATGAGTCTCCTTCGTCACCATCAGTCAGTGTGTCGTGCCCGTCAACCCCGGCGCTCGCCAGTCGGGCCAATTCCTCGTCCAACGCTCGCGCGTCGGGCAGATTCGGAGCCAACGGGGGCAGCTCGTCCAAGCTGGCCAACCCCATCCGCTCCAGAAAGTAGGTCGTGGTGGCCAGCAGTCCGGCTCCGCTGTCGTGGTCCTTGTCGACCTCATGGACCAAACCGCGGGCGACAAGCGTACGAACCACCGAGTCGACGTTGACCCCGCGCACCGAGGCGATCCTTGAGCGCGACACGGGTTGAAGATACGCGATGACGGCCAGTGTCTCCAATCCGGCGCGGGTGAGCTTGCCCGATTGGCCTTCCACGACTGATCGGGCGATGACACCGTCGTACTGTGTCCTGGTGTAGTAGCGCCATCCGACGCCGATGCGACGCAACTCGAAGCCGCGCCCAGTGGCGTCATAGAAGCTGGCCAGTCGGATCAGACCGGCCTCGACCTCGGGCAGAGGAAGCTCCAACACTTGAGCCAGTTCCGTGGCCGACACCGGCTCGGTGGCCACAATCAGCAGGGCTTCGAGGCGTGGGTCAAGCCAGCCCGATGAATCCGCCTCGCACGCCGACTGCTCGGTCGTCGGCTCGCAGGCCGACTGTTCCATCGTTCTCTCGTCGCCTAGGGTTTCGGACGGCTGGCCCGGCCCCAGGTCATCGGACACCACAGGTTCGCTCATCAGGACTCCTCACTGGTGGTCGGCGATGAGTCAGGTGCGCCGACCTCATCGTACTCATCGACGATCTGAACGTCGCCGTCACTGGTTCCGACCCAACGAATGACCAAGTCGGAGAACGGATCCAATTGATCGAAGGCGACCAGATCGGCTCGAAACAGTTCCAACACGGCCAAGAACCGAGCCACGACCACCAGCCGGGAAGCAGCGTCGGCCACCAAGGCCCGAAAAGTCATAGTGTGGCCACGGCGCAGACGATGCGACAGAATCCCTGCCTGGTCGGACACTGACACTGTCGGCATGTAGATGTGTTCGACAAAAACCTCCGCTTGGGCGGTCGGCGTCATCGCTTCCAGGGCGATCTGGGCGAATTGCTCAACCGAGCAGGTGAACTCCACATCGGGCAGCAACGTGGAGAACCGTTCGTCCAAGCCACCTGGGCGCGGGCGTCTTCGCCCCTGCTCATCCAGCTCGGTGGCCATCCATTGCGCCACTTGCTTGAACGCCCTGTATTGCAGCAACCGGGCGAACAACAGGTCACGCGCCTCCAGCAGGACGAGGTCTTCCTCGTCGTCGACCTCGCCTTGCGGCAGGAGCCGAGCGGCCTTCAAGTCGAGCAGGGTGGCCGCCACCACGAGGAAACTGCTGGCCTGATCCAAATCCCAGTTCTGGCCTTGGTCGGCGATGTAGGTGACGAACTCGTCGGTGACCTGAGACAGGGCGACCTCGGTGATGTCGAGCTTGTGTTTCGAGATCAGGGACAACAAGACGTCGAACGGGCCGGTGAAATTGTCGAGTGTGACGGAGAAAGCCAGCGGGACGCCGTCGCCGTCCTGCTCGATCGGCGTCGCGGGCGCGTGGGTCACAAAGAACCCAATCGGGCCACGAGGTCGGCCTGGGGACCTTTGGCCTCCAACTCAGCCAACCCAGCAGCGATGGCCGCGCGGACCAACCGACCGCGATCCACCGCGATGCCAGCACGGCGCAAAGTCAGCCGAGCGTCTTCCAAAGCGATCAGCTCGTCCGACGAGACGTAGACCGTGATTTTCTCATCATGGCGGATTCGTCCCGAGGCGGCGCCTTCAGCCGACTCGACCGGCTTGGCTCCGGTGGCGCGGAACAGTTCCTCCGCGCCAGGCAGGTTCACGCGGCCGGGCATCGGTCGAGCACCTCCTTGGCCAAGGCGCGATACTGCGCGGCCGCCGGTGACCCTGAGGCGTAGGTCGTGATCGGCTCACCGGCCACGGTGGTCTCGGGGAACTTCACCGTACGCCGAATCTTGGTGGTGAACACCTTGTCACCGAAGGCTTCTTCAACCCGGTCGACCACCTCGCGGTTGTGAAGAGTACGAGGGTCGTACATCGTCCCCAAGATGCCGATCAACTCCAAGCGACTGTTCAGGCGCTCCTTGACTTTGGCGATGGTGTCGGTCAACATCGCGACCCCCCTCAGAGCGAAGAACTCAGCCTCCAAGGGGATCAGGACCCCGTCCGCGCTGGTCAAAGCGTTGACGGTTAACAACCCCAGCGACGGCGCGCAATCGATGATGATGATGTCGTACTGCGATTTCAGGGGCTGGATGACTCGACTGAGAGTGTGCTCCCGGGCGACTTCGGAGACCAACTGGACTTCAGCGGCCGACAGGTCGATGTTGGCCGGAAGAATATCCAGCCTCGGAACCGAGGTGTGTTGGATGATGTCGTGTGGATCGGTCCCCCGAACCATCAACAAGTCGTAGATCGAGGCTTCCAGGCCATGAGGGTTGATACCCAACCCGACCGACAGCGAGCCCTGTGGATCGAAATCGATCAGCAAAACTCGCCGGTTGACTTCGGCCAACGCCGCGCCGAGATTGATCGCTGTGGTCGTCTTGCCAACCCCACCCTTTTGGTTGCACATCGCGATGACGAAGGCTTGAGTCTGGTTCGGATCGCGCGGTCGTGCTCCAGAAACATCAAACAGCGTGTCGGAATTCGCGGCCACGACATCCTCCTGGATTTATTGACATATCGCCAACATTCTAGTGATCCGTTCAGGAAAAAACGAGTCGAGAAGGATCTGGCGATCAGGCGAGCGACCGGGCGGGCGTGGGCGAGGAGTCCCCATGGTCGACCTCAGGGCGCGTGTAGTAGTAGTTGTTCGAGCGATGTCGGCGTTGGGACCGATTGAGCACGATGCCCACGATCGGCGCCCCGGCTCGTTTGATGGACTCCAACGCGGCCCGCAATTGAGGCACAGTGACCCGCTCGGCCGCAGCCACCACGACGGTGCCGCTGACGTACGGCAGCATTGACAAAGTGTCGGCCACTGGCAGCAGCGGCGCGGCGTCGAGGACGACCACGCGATACTCCCTGGACAACTGCTCCATCAGCTGCTTCATCTTGACCGACCCGAGCAACCCGGCTGGATTGGGGGGCGTGGTCCCGGCCGCCAAAACGTCGGGCGCGCTCGGCCCCAAGCGCTGGATGACGTCAGCCAACCCGGCCCGCTCCGTCAAGACCGTGGTCAAACCGGCCCCATCAGGCAGCCCCAGATAGGTGGCGACCTTCGGTTGACGCAGATCGGCGTCGACCAGCAGGACCCGATCACCTTCCTCGGCCAACGCCCACGCTAAGTTGATCGCTGTGACTGTCTTGCCCTCCGACTCGATCGAACTGGTCACCACGAAGTTGCGCGCCTGATCGGAGTCGACGTTGAAGAAGCGCAGATTGGTTCTCAACTGCCGATATCGTTCGGCGGTCGGTGTCATCGCGTGCCCGGCCAGGGACACCGGGTGTCTGGCCAGCTTCGGATCTTGAGGAACAGTGCCGATCAGCGGATAGCCGGTCGCAGCGGCCACATCGGACTCCGAATGCAGTTTGACGTCGAGCGCTTTGCGTAGAACCGCTTGGCCCACCGCCAACACCAGCCCGGCGAGAAGTCCAAGAGCCAGCGACTGAATCAGCTTTGGACTGGTCGGAGCGCTCGGCGTGGCGGCCGATCGGACGATGGATCCCGACATCACGGGTTTGGACGTGGAGTCGATTTGGGACAACCGTTTGATCGCGTCGACCAACGCCTCGGCCGTCGCTTGAGCGATCTTGGCCGACTGGCCAGCGTCGCCATCGGTGACGGAGATATTGATGAGCGAAGTGTTGGTGGGGATGGACGTGGTCACCTTGGCGGCCATCTGATCCGAGCTGAGCGAGGATCCGACGTCTTTGATCACGGGATCCATCACGATCGGCAAGGTGACCATCTGGGCGAAGGATCGCGCTTGGGCGGTCGCGTAGTTGCTGCCTTGGATCAAACCATTGGGTGTCGAGTCACCGCTAGCGGACAAGAACACTGTGACCTGTGCGGTGTAGACCGATGGCGCCAGCAGGAAATACCCGGCCCCAGCGGCCGCACCGAGCACGGTGATGACCAGCACACTGATCCAATACTTGCGCAGGATCCCGAGATAGTCTCGAAACTCCACCGGTCCTCCCCTACTGAAACCGCCCCAGTTGGCGCTCATAGTATCAGAGTTTGGTATGGTCTCTTGTCGTGAAGTCGGACCGAGTTGTTGTGATGTCATGGAAAACACATCGCCTATATCTCGTTGATAGTGTACTAATATGATGATCATATCATCGATTCGATTTCTAGCCGTCTGCACCGGCAACATCTGCCGCTCACCGGCGATCGAACGGATCCTCGCCAACGACCTGCCACATCAACTGGCGGTGAGCAGCGCCGGAACCCACGCCGTCGTCGCAGCCCCGATCGCCCAGCCGATGGCCGCGCTGCTGCGGGCCGACGGAGTGGACGTGTCGGGCTTCGCCGCCCGTCAACTGTGCGCCGACCTCATCATCCAAGCCGATCTGATCCTGACGGCGACAGCTACCCATCGCAACGCTGTGGTCGAAACCGCCCCCGCCGCGATGAGTCGAACCTTCACGCTGCTCGAATTCGCCCACGCCCTGGAATGGAACACCGGCCATCTGATCGGGGAACCTTTCAGCGCGCAACGCCTAGCCGACCTGATCATGGCCGCCCACCAGGCCCGCCCGCTCATGGGCGTCATGGGCTCCGCCCTCGACCTGCCCGATCCGTGGGGCGGCACCGACGCGGTCTATCGCGATGTTTTCGACCTGATCCGACCGGCCTGTGAAACGGTCATCGCCGCTCTGGGCGCGACCGACGACCAGAGCGGCGACGCCTAACGCTGTGGCGCCGGATGGACGCCGCATGAGTCATCATCAGTTCTCTCTAAGCGCCCGCTCCTCGAGTTGGTCCCGGGCGGGGCTCAAACCTCCACAACGCCGGTGGTGGCCATCCTGGTGAGGAATGACCACCACTGGTGCGCCTCTCGTACGAGGATTATCGCTTCCGAGCGACAACTGGATGTCGCCGCCGGTCGAAGTGTTGACCCCCTCGCACGAGAGGCTTCTTTAGGAGGTGTGTGGGGTTGCCTCCTAAGCCTGGGTGGCTCTGACGGCCCACACCGCCAGATCCACCATCGGTCGGGCCCATCGCTGTGTGAGCGTGAGTTGTGGTTCTGACGACACCGTCCCACCGGTGGGGGCAGTGATCTTGACATCCTCATCGACGATGAAGGTCTTCGCGACCGTGCCCGACTTCTTCCCCGTCAGGCTCGCCGTCGGGGTTCCGACATCGAAGGTCTGAGGCACTGTGAAGGTGAACTTCACCTTCCCATCGACACCGGCGATCTGACAACCGCCGTCCAACACCGTCGAATGCGACACCGTCAGACAGACACTCTCCGACGGGTTGAAGTTCAACCCAGTCACTTCCTGAGTCTGCAGACGGTACCGACGCGGATGAGTCACCTGCATGTCCAAGGCCACCACCGTGACCGTCACCGGCTGGGACGAATTGCCCGCCGGATCCTTCGCCACCACCGTGATCGTGTCACCGGGGTGAAGCGGAGTGGTCGGCGTGCAAGAGAAATGCCCATCCGGTCCGGCCACCACGTTCTCACAGCCCGGAATCGGCTTGGAGTCACCGTCACGGATCACGATCCGATCGCCCGGATCCGCCTCGCCACCGATCTCAGACCCGTTGGGCGGATAGACGATCGGCGTGGTCGGCCCCGACACGTTCAGGTCGCCATGACCCGGTTCGGACACATTGCCCGCCGGATCGGTCGCCACCACATCCAGAGGACCATCAACCGCATCATCAGGAGTCGGAACACTCCAACGACCATCCGGACCCACCGGAACCGTGATCGTCCCTGTGCTGCCGTCGCCCTTCGGGTACGTCACGATGACCTGGGTGCCATCGTCATTCGGGCCAGGAACCCGACCGGTGATCTCATCACCGTTGCCGACGTCGATCACCGGGGTCTTCGGCGGTGTCACGTCCAGGCGGCCATGGCCCGGATCGGACACATTGCCCGCCGGATCCGTCGCCACCACATCCAAAGGACCATCAACCGCATCATCAGGAGTCGACACACTCCAACGACCATCCGGACCCACCGGAACCGTGATCGTGCCCGTACTGCCATCATCCTTCGGATAGGTCACAACCACCTTCGTGCCATCATCAACCGGCCCAGGAACCCGACCCGTGATCTCATCACCATTGCCCACATCAATCACCGGAGTGCCCGGACGATCAGTGTCGAGATCGACCTTGGTCTCAGGCGAGACGTTGCCCGCCGGATCCTTGGCCACGATCGTGATTGGACCAGACGGCATGTTGGGTGGGGTCACCACACTGAAACTGCCGTCGTCGCCGACACGACCATGACTGGTCGAGCCGTCGGGCCAGGTGATCTCCACCTGCGGATGATCACTGACATCACCAGGAACATGCCCAGTCACGTGCTCACCGTTGGCCTCGTCGACCACTGGAGCCTTCGGCCCCACCGTGTCGATGACCACACGAACCGGCTCACACCGATCCGAGGTCACACCCGACGGATCGTGCTGGGTGGCGGTCAACGAATGAGCGCCGTCGGCCAAGTCGGCCGCACACGTCCAATGCCCGTCAGGGTTGACTAGGGCGTAGCAGACCTCACGATCCGACTGATCCACCACGACCACGGTCGCGCCTGGGCGGCCATCGCCGACGATCGGCAACGGTCGGTGGTTAGTGATCGTGCCATCATCGGGCGAGGTGATCGTCGGTGGAGCCAGAACCAGCTCGCCAACGAAGTGCAGACTGACCGGCGAGGAGTTGGCCGCGATCCCGGCCGGATTGTCCAGCGCCGAACCCGGCTGCGGGAGGAATCTCAGCTCTCGTCCGTCGACTAACACTCGAGCGGTGTGGTCGGCCGCAGCCGTCGTCGCCGTGGTGTACGGGATCCGAGTCGCGCCCGAACCAACCGAGGTCAGCTTGCCGATCTTCAACAGTGGATTGTCCGAACGCGAGGTGACCTTGCGATCGACAGGGTTGCCGTACTGGTCGAAGATCAGCACCTCAGCCACATCCGCCACCGGACCGCCGGCTAGCTGATGATCGACCTTGACCTGCACGCGACTGCGGTGGTCATTGTCGACGTCGGGGCCCGGATCAGGACAACCCGGATCGACCAGCGGCACACAGCCAGCGACGAACGTCACCGGCCACGGCGACCCGAGCAAGGCCTTCGACTCACCGGCCACCTTCACCGTGGCCCGTACGTCGACTGACTCGGCGGTCAGGTCGGTGAACGTGCGTGAACACGATCCAGCGGCAGCGGTGTCACAGGTTATGACATGATGGTCGGCGCCGCGGACCGGATCAGCGAAGCCCGCCGAACTGTCCGCTGGCAGACTCAGACTCACCGTCGCGTTCGGCACCGCGTTGCCCGCGGAGTCTCGTACGGTGGCCGTGGCGGTCACCGGCTGGCCGACGCTGACCCGACTGAAGTCGACATCCAACCACGACTTGGTCAGATCAGGCTCACCAGCGACGAAGGTCATGTCCAGCGGGGATCCGGTCGGACTCACCAGCCCGGAACCCACAGCCACGCTGGCCCGATGGCTTCCCGCGACCGGCGAGGCGTACCACACGGTCGTGATGCCCTCGGCGTTGGTCGGCTTGACCCCGGTCTGAGTCCTCAAACCGTTGGTCGCCGGGGTCGTCGTCACGACCTGGCCTGACACAGGGTTGCCGTACTTGTCGTGAGCTTCGACGACCACCAGGTTATGAGCCACCCCATCAGCCTTGGCGAAGTCTTCTCTCACCCACACGCGCGACTTCTCGGCGCTGACTGCGGCCGCTTCCCACATCATCGACTTGGCTTGACCGATGCCCCCGCGCCTGATCGAGGCCGAGGCTTGATAAGTTCCGGCCTTGGTCGAGGTGACCGTGACCGAGCATTCGCCGGCGGTGTCGGTGGTGCAGCTATGAGAGCTGGCGCCCCACGAGGTCGTCGACTTGTCGATGCGGAAACTCACCACCGAGCCTTCGACCGGCCGGTTGAAGACATCGCGAACGGTGGCCGTGGCAGTGAAGGTGGAGGCGTCATCGTTTCCGACCGGCAGCGCCCTCGTTGGAGCGATATCCCAATCGGAGTGCGCCGGATCGCCTTGCCCATTGCCGAACTGGAGCTCCACAGGCGAGCCTTGCGGAACCACGCGACCGTCGATCAGAATGTCAGCCCGCTTCGCACCCGGCTGAGTCGAGGTGTACGACACGATGGTCTTGCCTTGGGTGTCAGTCGCGGCGATGACGGGAATCACAGCCAGTCCGTCGGCCTGACCGTCCACCGCAGTGGAAGTCACCTTCGCGCCCTGGATCGGATTGCCATGAATGTCGCGCACCGTGACCTCGACCACATCCGGAGTGGCTCCATCGAACGGTGAGCCGTTCACAACCACTTCGGCCGTACTATGAGCGGCGTCCGCGCCCGAGGCGACGAATCTAGCTTGAACCTGATTCGACACCCGGGAAGCGGCTTGAGCGCTCACGGTGTAGTCACCGGCCGTGACCGACGTCACATCGATCCAGCACTGCCCAGTCTCGTGGGTCACACAGTTGGCCGGGCTCGAGGCCGGGACTGTCGTCAGTCCCTTGGGTAGATTGAAGGTCACCGACGCGCCCTGCACTCGGTTGTCCTCATCGTCTCGAGCGTTGGCGGTGATCCGGAAGCGACTCCCCGCCGGCTGGGCCGTGGTCGGGTCGATATCCAATTCGATCTTGGCCAGCGGACCAGCCAAGAAATGCAGCTTCGTGTTCGATCCCGCCAACGACTGATCATTGACGACGATGACGGCGTCGTACTCCCCGGCGACCTTGGTCGAACCGTCCATCTCGGCCTTGCCTTGCGAATCAGTGACCGGCAAAGCGTAGGACCGGTCACTACCGGGCCTGGCCGCACGCGGCTTCGGCGGATATAAGTTCAGCGCCGGATCGAACGGGGAGAACGCGCCCACGCTCAGTCCCGGTACCGGGTTGCCATAGAAGTCGTAGGCGTAGATCATCATCTGATCGACATCGTCATCATCGGCCTGGGCGTTGTCACGGACCACTTCGACCCGCGAGAAGTGAGTCTTGGACTCGTCCTCGTCCGGGGTGCGAATGTCGTCGACGGGCTCGCAGCTGCGAGCGCTCGACCGACAAGGCATGCCCGCGATGAAGGTCACCGACTGTGGACTGGCTTGAGCCGGATCGCCACCGCCACCCAGCTCAGCGGCGACCCTGCCCACCATGGTGGTGGCATGGATGGCGAAAGTGCCCGCCACCTCGCTGGTCATCCGTACTGTGCAGGTCCCGTCGTCGACCGTCGTACACGATGGAGCGTCCAGACTGATCGGACCGTCGTCAGTGAAGTTCGGATCGTCGACAGTGAAGTTGACGACCACACCGGCCACTGGGTTGCCCTGCGGGTCGCGAGCAACAGCAGTGGCGTCGAACAGCGAGGCGACTTCTTGCGCTTCTTTCGGCGACACCAACAGTTGCGACTGTCCAGGCGACACCGTTCCGACGGTGAAGCGAATCGCGTTGATGCCGTTGGTCGGACTGACCGGCACCTCGACACCGATCGGCATCGAACCGGATCGGACCATGGCGGTCGCGGAGAACACCCCGGACCTGATCGAGGTCCAAGACAGCGTCGCCACGCCCTGGGCATCGGTCGGCTCCGAATCCTGTTTGGCAGGGTTCAAGCTCCTCGACAGGTCAGCACCGCTCAGATCAGCGGCGGTGAACACCGCCCCGGTGATCGGATTGCCATGAGTGTCATAGGCGTAGGCCTTGGCGATGTCAGACTCATGACCATCAGCCAACGCGTCATTGACGTCCATGACGATCCGCGTCAGGTTCTTCGACTCATCAACGGGGGTGTCCGGATTGTTCTGCGGATGGCAGTTGGACACGCAGACATCGCCAGCGACGAATTCCACCGACGCCTTGGCGTCCAGTTTCACCCCGGTCACGGTCGCCCCGATCTCGAAACGCCCGGCGAACACCGAGGTCGTCAAGAAGGTGTACGTCCCATCGCCGATGGCGGCGAACCGTCCGAAGCTCAGATCCGGACGATCAGCCGAGGTTCCAGTCAACTGGAAGTCCGACTGATTCAGCCCGGTCACCGGGTTGCCCTTGCGGTCACGGACGTTGATCGTGACTTGCACGTCTGATCCGGCTTGCTGAGTGGCCGGCGCCACCGTCAACGAGGATTGATGTCCATCGACCGCGCAGGCGGTGAAGGTCACCGACGTCGGCGAATCGGTCACCTGGTCGGCGCCGATCAGAGCGGATACCGACACCGTCTCAGCCAGACTGTCCGTCAACGTGGCCCTGGCCGTCGAATCCTCGCCGGTGGTGACGACCAACGCCTGGCCGTTCTTATCCTTGTCGGTCAATCCAGCCTGGCCGTCGACCTTGACTGTGACGTCATGGCCCGGTCCGACCGGATTGCACTTGCGATCAGTCACGAAGACCGAGACTCCGGCAGTTTGGTCGATCGTCAAAACCGTCGGATCGACCACCAAGTGGCTGCCCGGACGTCCGCTGCCGGACGGGTCTTTGACACACTGCCCAGGCTCGCCAGCGACGAAGGTCAGATCTTTGGGGGAACCATTGATGTCGGCGTCACCCAAGCGTACGATCAGCGTGACCGTCTCCGCTTTGTCATCGGTGATCCGCACAGCGCAGACCCCGTCCGGGCCCGTCTTGCAGGAACGATCCTGGACCGCCTTGCCACTGGTCGTGAAGTTGAAGGTGATGCCTTCGCCCAACTGATTGCCCTGGGCGTCACGCGCGGTCACCGTGGCTGTGATGACGTCCTCGACGCTGGCGGTGTCTTTGTCCACCGTCAAGGTCGAAGCCGTCGCAGACACCGCAGTTGAGTTGTAGGTCAGCATCAACGGTGAACCGGTGTTCACCAGCTCGGTCGCGCCCACCGAAGCCGTGACCTGATGGCCTCCGGCCACGGTCGAGGTCGCGGTGATTGTGGCCAGCCCGTTGGCGCCGGTCTTGAGGGTCGTCCCGGCCAGCGCCAAGGTGGCGTCGGTCGTCGACAGCGTGAACTCGACACCCGCGAGCGGATGGCCTTGAGCGTCGAACGCCCTCACCGTCACCTCATCGGTGGCGACACCATCGGCATCGGCGCCATCGACCGAGACGAACACACCCGTACGATGGCTCGGATCAGGATCGACTGGCGTGCAGCCGTCCTCGATCACACACACACCACCGGCGGAGAACACGATCGGCAGGTCTCCGGGAAGAATCGCGTCCCCATGGTAGGAGACCCGAGTCAAACGGTCCCCGACCAGCTTCGAGGTGTACGCCACAGAGTAATGCCCGGCATGGTCGCTAGTCACAGCCGACACCTTCACACCAGACTCGGCCCAGAACCCGAAGTCCCCAGCCGACAATTGCGTCAACAGGTTGCCTTTGGCATCCTTCGCCGTGACCGTGCCTGTCCACGACTGAACACCATCAGCCAAAACCGAGCTGGCCGTCGGATCGGTCGCCGCCACTGAATACTGTGTCGCGCCCGGACCGAAGCTGATCGAGCCTGGAGTGAAACTCAGATCCGTCGGCGAGTCGACGATGTCGACACCACTCAGCGTCGCATGTGCCGTGACCGTCTCAGCCATGTGGTCGGTGATGGTCACTGCGCATGTGCCAGACTCAGTCGTCGTGCATGAGGCGGCCACAGCGGCCGAACCGGTCACGGCGAATCCGAACGTCACACCCGCGCCCAGCAGATTGCCCTGCGCATCACGACCGGCCACGGTGGCCGTGATCGGGTCGGTGACCGAGGTCGTCGACTTGTCCACGGTCAAAGTCGAGGTGGCCGCCGAGGCCTGCGTCGCGTGGAAGCTGAGCGTCATCGGCGAACCCGAGTTCACCAGCTCCTTCGCGCCAATCGACGCCTTGACCTGATGACCACCAGCGACCAGCGACGTCGCGGTGACCGTGCCGACACCGTCAGCCTTGGTCTTCACGGTTCCGGCGGCCAAGGTCAACCCGGCGTCGGTCGTCGCCAACGTGAACTCGACACCATCGACCGGATGCCCCTGAGCGTCGAACGCCCGCGCCGTCACCTCATCGGTGGCGACACCATCAGCATCGGCCCCATCACGCGACACCACAACACCGGTGTGATGCGCCGGATCCGGATCAGTCGGCGTGCACCCATCCTCAATCACACACACCTCACCAGCAGAGAACACCACCGGCAGATCACCAGGAGTGATCTTGTCACCGGCCTGGTACGACGCACTGGTCTGGAAAGAACCCACACTCGTCGAGGTGAACGTCACCGAATAGTGACCCGCGCCATCCGAACTCACCGCCGACACCGTCACACCAGAATCCGCCACAAACCCAAAGTCCGACGCCGTCAACCCAGACAACACATTGCCCTTGGCATCCCTCGCCGTCACCGTCCCAGTCCACGACTGAACACCATCAGCCAACACCGGCGACGAACCGGTCGGAGCCACCGCATACGACGTCGCACCCGGACCAAAACCAATCGCACCTGGGGTGAAGCTCACGTCCTTCGGCGAACCCGACACATCCAAACCACCCAACGTCGCATGCACCGTCACCGACTCCGCCTTGTCGTCAGTAATCGGAACCGAACACGTCCCATCATCAACCGTCGTACACGACCC
>JAITVK010000030.1 GCA_031285845.1 Propionibacteriaceae bacterium | reverse complement strand
CTCGTATTTCGCGCCGACGTCGATCCCCCGGGTCGGCTCATCCAAAATCAGAATCTCCGGCTCGGTGTAAAGCCACTTGCCCAACACCACCTTCTGCTGATTGCCACCCGACAGTTTCGAGACCCCCATCAACACCGACGGGGCTTTGATGTTGAGCGCGGTGCGATACTCTTCGGCCACGCGCAGTTCCTCGTGTTGGTTCACCCAGCCGATGACTGGACTCTCCAATTGCGCCAACCCGGCGGCGACGACATTCGTCTTCACATCGGCCAACAGGTTCAGGCCATAACGTTTGCGATCCTCCGAGACGTAGGCGAGCTTCTGGGAGATCGCCTCCGACACCGTCCGCAGATGCACTTCTTGGCCGCGAATGTAGGTTCGCCCGCTGATGTTCGCGCCGTACGAATGGCCGAACAGGCTCATCGCCAACTCGGTTCGCCCCGAGCCCATCAAACCCGCGATGCCGACGACCTCGCCGGCATGGACGTTCAGGCTGGCATGGTCGATCATGATCCGACCAGGCTGAGTCGGATGGTAGACCGTCCAGTCTTCAACCCGGAAGACTTCCGGTCCGATGTCGCGCTCACGCGGCGGGAAGCGATGCGACAGGTCGCGGCCGACCATGTCACGAATCAGACGCTCCTGGGTGGCGTCGGCGTCATCCATCGTCTCGATGGTCGCCCCGTCACGAATGACCGTGATCGAATCGGCGATCTCGATCAACTCTCCCAACTTGTGGGAGATCATGATGCAGGTCACCCCTTCGGACTGCAAGGTACGCAGCAGACCGAGCAGATGCTCGGAGTCGGTGTCGTTCAGCGCGGCGGTCGGCTCGTCCAAGATCAGCAGGCGTACTGACTTCGACAGCGCCTTGGCGATTTCGACCAGTTGCTGTTTGCCCACCCCGATCACACCGACAGGCGTGGTGGGATTCTCATCCAATCCGACTCGGCGCATCAGCTCGGCCGCTTCAGAATTGGTCCGATTCCAGTCGATCAGGTGAGCCGAGTTGTGACGTTCATTGCCGAGAAAGATGTTCTCTGCGATCGACAGGTACGGGCTGAGCGCCAGCTCTTGGTGGATGATGACGATGCCTTCACGCTCGGAGTCGTTGACCGACTTGAACTGGGCTTCACGTCCGTCAAAGACGATCTGACCGGTGTAGCTGCCGAACGGATGCACTCCAGACAGGATCTTCATCAGGGTGGACTTCCCAGCGCCGTTCTCGCCGCAAATGGCGTGAATCTCGCCACGGCTGACCGTCAAACTGACGTCGTGCAGCGCGATGACGCCGGGGAAGCGCTTAGTGATGGACTTCATCTGAAGAATGACGTCAGGCATGTGGGGTCCTTCGTTCGTGGGGTGTTGAGGGGCGTGGCGGGAAGGGGTGTCGACTTCGCGACGCACCCTTCCCCCCACCAAGTGTCGGCTCACCGGTCGATCGCGCCGGTGAGCGCCGTCTCACTGACCAGCGTCCACCTGGGCCTGAGTCCAGTAGCCAGAGTCAATCAACTGCGACTTGATATCATCCTTGTTGATCGTGTTGATCTCCAGCAGGTACGACGGAACGATCTTGACCCCGTTGTTGTAAGTCTTGGTGTCGTTCGCCTTCGGCTGCTCGCCTTTCATGAACGCCACCGCGCTGGTCACAGCCTGCTCAGCCAACGTACGGGTGTCCTTGAAAATCGTGGAGAATTGGACACCATCATTGATCAGTTTGACCGACGCGATCTCAGCGTCTTGACCGGTCACGATCGGTAGCCCTTTCTCGATCGTCGGACCCATGCCAACTCCTTGCAGGGCGGTGATGATGCCGCGCGAGATACCGTCGAATGGGCTCAGAACCCCGCTGAGACCCTCACCGGTGCCGCCATAGGTCGAGGTCAGCAAGTTCTCCATCCGAGTCTGCGCGGTCGCCTGATCCCAGCGCAAGGTCGCCGCCTGAGCGAAAGCCGTTTGACCAGATTTCACTGCCAGACTACCTTTGTCGATGAACGGCTTGAGCGTGTCCCAGGAGCCCTCGAAGTTGATCGGGGCGTTGTTGTCGTCTGAGGAGCCGCCGAACAACTCGACATTCAGCGTCCCCTTGGGCGCGTCGTCCACCGGGTTTCCCGTCTTGTCAGTCAGCCCCAGACCGTAGAGCAGGGACGTCGCTTGAGCCACCCCCACCTTGTAGTTGTCGAACGAGACATAGAAGTCGACGTTCGGCGAATCACGGATCAGTCGGTCGTACGCGATGACCTTGATGCCCTTGTCAGCCGCCGCCTGCAACTGACTGGTCAGAGCCGTTCCGTCGATCGAGGCGATGATCAGCAGCTTGACGCCCTTGGTGATCATCTGGTCGATCTGCTGAGTCTGAGTCGGAATGTCGTCGCCCGCGTACTGCAGATCGACCTGATATCCGGCCTTCTCCAAACCCTCTTTGACCGCTTTGCCGTCAGCGATCCACCGGGTCGACGTCTGGGTGGGCATGGCCACCCCGATGGTGTCGCCACCGTTTTGGGCCTCGCCTGACGCGCCTTTATCGCTCGCGCCTTGTCCGCCGCATCCGGCCATCGACACAGCCAACAGGCCGGCCAACGCAGCAGTGATGAGTCTTTTCTTCATTCAGGGGATCCTCTCTTGGCCACGGCCACGTGGCCCGTATCATCACCCGAATCGAGGACACCACCGAACACGAACACCTACTGACGGTGATCCCTCAGCCTCGGAGGAATGTGCTTTGAAGTACTTTCATGCTACGCGCCAAAAACGTACGATGGCAAGCTGATTCACCGCTTCAAGCAGATCATTTCGTAACGATTTCACAACAAACCGCAGTCATCGTTTAGACATTCAGGCTGCACAATTCCCTAGCTGGACGACCTCACCGTGGACCGGGCGGAAATGGAGGATCAGGGCGTGGTCAGGCGACACATACAGGGAAGGCCGACCGCCCTATGCGGGGATCCGGACGTGCCGGAACTATGACCGCGCCCCGGGTTGTCCCCGACCACCCCGCTCGAGGATCACAGCCCTGCCTCTGGCCCGGCATGCTTCATCACGCCGGTACGCTCCACGATCTGGGTCTTACCTTTGCTGAGACGGATCACCACATCGGCGGCTCGGGCCAACTGGTTCGAATGGGTCACGATGATGACACACTTGCCGAGGTCGTGGGCGCAGTTCTTCAGCGCCGCGATGATCTCCTCGGCGGTGTCTTCGTCGAGGTTGCCCGTCGGCTCGTCGGCCAGGATGATTTGCGCCGACGAGGCCAACGCTCTGGCGATCGCCACTCGCTGTTGCTGGCCGCCGGACAGCTTGAGCACGTTGCGTCCGGCTTCAGCCCCGGTCAGACCGACCCGCTCCAACACTGCCCTCGGATCGCCGGTGGCGGTCAGCGCGACATTCTCTTTCGGCGTCAGATAGTCGATCAAATTGTAGGACTGAAAGATGAAGGCGACATTGTGTCGCCGATGGCGCGCCAGACCGGTCTGTTCGATGTCGTCGCCGTCGCAGAGGATCTGCCCAGACCTGGGACTGTCCAGCCCACCCAGCAGCGACAGCAGGGTCGTCTTCCCACAGCCCGACGGACCCAAGATGGCGTACATCTTGCCTGGCTCAAACCGGGCACTGACCCCTCTGAGCACAGCGCGTCCCTTGTCGTACGCGTAAACGACGTTCTTGACTTCGATCATGTGTGTTCTCCTAACTCATATGGGACAAAATGTGTTTGGGTTTCAGCCGCACAGTGGGGACCATGGCGGCGATCGTGGCGGCCACGCACAGCGGAAGACCGATGATGGCTACCATCCCCCACGTGCTCGCGGTGACCACCACCGTCACATCAGCCAAGCCGATCACTGTGCTCGGGGCATTGGAGGTGAGCAGTCGCTGACCCACCCCAGCGGCGATCAGCGAACTGATCGGCCAAGCCAGAAGCCATCCGACGACGGCGACGAGCGACACTTCGGCCACCCGCTGAGCAAGGATCGACCGCTTGGTTTGGCCCATCGCCAGCAGAACACCGGTCTCACGCAGGCGATGCTGTTGGCGGAAGACGAGGAACAGCGCCAAGACGGCGAAACAGACTCCGACCACGACCACCTGCGCGATGAGCACGATCTGACTCATGCCAGTTAGCGCGTCGCGAGCGTTCACGTAGTCGGAGTCGTCTTTGGTGACACGCAGCGGCTGTGCCTGCGAGTCAGCCACCGCGTTGACCTGTTCCATGAGGTCGTCGATCTGGTCGGGGTCGGTCACGAAGAACGTGCCCGACTGAGCCAGCGACCGCCCAGCGGTTTGGCCGAAGATCAGTTCCGATCCGGTGACAGCGTCGCTGAACACCCGATTCTCGTATAGCTCCATCGTCGGCGTCTGATCGGACTGCTTCTTGTGGTGGGTGACGAGCCCGACGATCCTCGCCTCGACGCTGGGCTGATCCGATTCGACACTGCGTAGAGTGATGGTGTCACCCACGGCCAGTCCGTTACGGCGGGCGAGGTCCTCGTGGATCAACACCTGATGTTCGCCGTCGATCATCCGACCGCTGGTCAACTCCAGATCACCACGGGAGAACGACCCGTCCTGCGCAGTGTTCGTCGCGGCATACAAACGCCCGGACTCTTCCCAGCCGTTCTCAAGGTCCTCAGCGCCGTTCAGGGTCGCCGGATCCAGTTTCTCCCCCGGTTTGAGGCTCAAATCCTGACCATCGCGACCGGCGTAACGCACCAGGGACTGAGTGTCGAGTTCGTACGCTCCGGTCATCCCGGGAAAACCGGCCAATCTGGCCACCATGTCGGCAGTCAACCCATCGGGCGCTTGCTTGGCACTGACCGTGAGGCTCGGTTTCAGCGCGGTTTTGATGTTCGCGCCGACCGTGGTGGTGGTCTGGTGCAAGGCCCAGCAGGTCGCCATCAAGGTGAATATCGCCACCATCAAGCCGAGCAGAGTCACAGTCTGCGGCCACTTGCGGGTCAAATAGGCCCAGGTTCGGTGTGTCAACGACATCATCGGCCTCCACTCAACTCATCTGAGCGAGAATGGTCTTCGGCTTGAATCGCATGACCGACCAACACGAGGCCAACACCGCCGCGATCAGCAGCGCGGAGCCGACCCAGGCGACGCTGATCAAATGTCCCCAGCTGACATGGATGTCGGCCGCCGTCTTACCGAACAGCGATCCGAGCCAACCCGCCAGGCCCCGAGCCAGGGCGAATCCGGCCGGGAAGCCGAGAGCAGCCACCATCAGCGACTCCGCGACGCATTGAGCGATGATCGTCGGCTTTCCGATGCCCAGAGCGAGGAAGACCCCTATCTCCGAGCGACGCGAGCGCATCCACATCGTCAAGACCAGCGCGAGAACCACGCCGGACACGACCGTCGTGACGACCACCAGCGTCGACACCAGCGAACTCATCGAGGCCACCGATCCGGCGACGTCACGGTACGTCTGGTCGTTGGTGTGGATGGTGTAGTAGGTCCAATCGATGCCCGGAATCGACTTCACGGCCTCGATGACACTGCCCAACTCGGCCGCGTCGTCGACGAAGAACGTCGCCTGGTCGAGCCCATAGACTCCAGGGTCGGCGGCCACCATCTGGTCGGCCACATCCATGCTGGTGAAAATCCAGTCCTCTTTGTCAATGAAGCTCGACATGTCCGTCTGATTCTCCCGGTCGAATTTCCTGGCCCGCTTGTCATCGACGTCATAGATGCCGACGACCGTGAGTTCCTGCTTGTCAGCGGCTTCGTGATAGTTCGGGTTGTTGTACGCCGCCGTTTGGAGATGGAACTGGAATTTGTCGCCGACGTGAAGATTGTTCTTCTGTGCGAACCGTTTGGCGATGATCGCCTCGTGGCCCTGCTCTTTGACGTGACGCCCCTCCACGAGTTGATACTCGTGCGACTGGAACAGCTGGTGGTACTCCGAATTGAAGCAGCCATAGCCGAACATCATCGAGTCGAGCATCGGCATTCCGGTGGAGTTGGGCTTGGTTTTTTCCAAGACATCGATTCCGTACGGCATGGCGGCGTTGTAAGCCTTGACGCCTTCCGTGTCGGCGATGCGTTTGACGTTGTCCTTGGTCAGATACTTCTGCTGTTGCTCCACTGGGACGAGAACGGTGAAGCTGCCCCCGGTCGATCCGCGCACTTGCGTGGCCTGCTGATCTTTCGCGTCGATGATCGCCAAACCGGACATCACCAGGGTGGACATGGTCGTCAACAACAAGAACAGGATCGTGGTCTTCTTCCACTTGCGGGTGACATACATCCCCGCGCGCGCCAGGACTGACATACAGGAGTTCTCCTCGGGTCGATCATCGTCTATGTCACACGAGGTTAAGCACTCCAGGTGGAGCGAAAGTGAAGCCGGGTCGGGCGCGGCCAGACCGGGCGGCGTTGGTTGAGCGACTGAACCGCCGAATTCGTGTCAGGTCCTGCCGGGGCTAGGCCGGATGGGCAGGTCAGGTCACGGCGAGCCCAACCTCAGGATGACCTATCAGTGGGAGCTCTTGTCCATGTAGTCATCGACATAGGGCTTGTACGCCTTCCAAGCGGGCATGGCGATCCCCTTTTCCTCGCCGCTGTTCAACACCTCGTAGTAGCCGGCGATCCACTCGTCAAGCCCGTGCTTCATATGCCCCTCCACCATCAGCACGGTGTCTGGATCAGTGAACATGCTCGTCAAGAATTGCACAACGAGGAACGTCGGCTTGCTGAGCAGGTTCGCAGGGAAGGTGTGCTTTGTGTCCACGCCGTAGGCGGCGCACACAGCCACCCCCTCCCGCAAAGCCTGGACCATGGCCTTCACCGCCTGACGACTGTGGGCGAAAGAACGGAAATCGCCGGCTTTCAAGACCGCCCCCGCGGTGATCGATTGTTGAAGATAGTGGACTTTCAGCCAGTCCAAAACATTCGTCTTCACCTCGACGGTCAAACCGGCTTGATCAAACGCTTCTTTGTACGTGGTGAGCCGTGGCGTCACTTCGCCGTCCACCTCACCTAAAACGGTTTCCGCGCCGTAGACGTTGACCTCGACATGGTCACCCTCGCGTCCACCACCGACTTGAGAGGGAAAGCCGACCAGATACTCTTGCGGACGTAGGTACGGCGCGACCTCACTGCGCAGATCCCAGTGATTCAGCATGAAAATGATGTCCGCACCGCTGTTCTGCAACGCCGGGAGCACAGATTTCAGTTGGCGCCGGTTCACTGTGACGAGTATGGCGTCGTACTTTTCGCTGATCTGGGTGACAACCGTGGGTCGATACTCGAATTGCAGATCTCTGCGAGGTTTTTCGCGCAGATCATGCACAGTGAAGCTGTAACCGGTGGTGGCGGCACTGAGCTTGTCCGGCTTCACTAAAACGCTGACATCATGTTTTGCGGAGAGCAACCACCCATAACTCAGACCAATCGTGCCCGCTCCATAGATCAAGAACTTCACTGCCACACCCTCCGTTTCGCCGCCATTTCTCCAAAGATGAGGTGGATAGATGTCCGTACCCTCATCACTATCGAGTGTATTACCGCCGTCATGACTGTCCGCCAGAACTCGGACTTCCCTTAAGATTCACGGGGTGATTTGGGGCTTCACCTATTCTGTTCCCCGACCTAGCGCGTGTCGATTTAGTGCTCCCCGCGCAGCGCGCCTCGGAAACCGACCGCCAAGACGATGGTCGCAGCGGCGGCGAACAGGATCGGGACGTACTCCCGCCCAGTGAACGCCTGAAAACCAAGCCCGTAGACGACCTGTCCGAGCGGAGCAGCGCACTGCGCGACTGCCATCAGGATCGCCATCACTTTGCCGAGATTCCCCGGAGCGGTCTGCGTCTGGACTCTCACGACCACGAAAATCGACACGATGGTGGCGATGATCGCCACGACCGCCACACACGCGATGAAACCGAGGAAGCTCGGCCAGATGCCGAGCTTGACTATCATCGGAGTGACGACGAACCCGGCTGGGACGAAGACCACTCCCACCACCAAAATCCAGCGCCACAAGGTGTTCATGCGCATCCGCTTCGAGACGAGCCCGACCGCCAGCGCGCCGAGGATGCTCGACGCTTCGAGCACACCCATGCCGACGCCGTACATCGCGTCCGAGGCATGAACCACAGTACGCAGCACCAGCGGCGTGGCGATGATGATCAGCGGTGTGACGATCAGGTTGAGCAGCGCGCCAGCGAACATGAGCTTTCGGACCAGGTGATCGCTCCAAGTGAAGCGGAAGCCTTCACCCAGATCATGGACGATCGTCCGCGCCAAGCTCGCGCTTCGTGGACGGCGTTTGTACGGCAGTCGAATGAAGGTCTCTGTCAGGGCGGCCAGGCCGAAGGCCACCGCGCCGACGCCGACCAGTTCGGCGATGCCCATCACGGCGTACAGGATGCCACCCAAAACCGGGGCGAGCACACCGGATAACGACTGCACCGCCTGGACCAATCCGTTGGCCCAGGTCAGTCGCTCCTGACTGACGAGCAGCGGGACGCAGGCGGTCGTGTTGGGCGTCTCCATCGCGCCGATCACACCGAACAACACCATGGCCACGGCGATCACGACCACGCTGGCTCGGCCGGTGGCCAACAACGCGACCAATCCGGCCGCGACCACGCAACAGACCGCATCGTAGGCAACCATCAACCGTTGTCGGTTGGCTCGATCCGAGATCGCGCCCCCGATCGGCGACAGCAGCATCGGCAGACTCGACAGCGCCAAGATCCCGGCGAAGACATCGGCCCGCTTCGTCAGATCCAGGACATACAAGGACAAGGCGAAGCGCAGCAAAGAAGATCCGAGAACGGTGACGATCTGGCCGACCAACACCAACCCGAAACTCCGCGAGCTGGGCACAACATCAGACGTGGACTGGGGGGCCTGAGTCATGACCGCACCTCGATGTCACTCGCCTCAGACGCGATCCGCACGATCGGCAGGGCGGCTCTCACAGCGTCGAGACTGCCGTGGGCAGCACCGGTCAGCCGCTCCATGCAATCGACAAAACCATCGACGCTCGCCTGCTGACTAGCCGGATCCAGTCGCAGGAACCGACCAGGCATGAAGGCCCGCTGAGCGTAACCCACCACCATTTCGACGACGCAGCGAGGGTACGCCGTGTCGAACAGCCCCTGGCGGACGCCATCGTCGACGATCTCGATCAGGATCGGTCCGGCTTGATCCAGCACAGCCTCGTTGACCTGAAGATGGACCGAATCGAGCAGGTCGCCAGGCAAATGGGCCATGATAGATTGCCCCGCCTCATTGTTGATCTGCATAGCGAGGATTGTCTTCACCAACCGATCTGGGACCGGCTGGCTGCGATCGGTGGCGGCTTGACGCCCAGCCTCCAGCAGCCCGTCGCACAGTCGCTGAACCACGGCCCGGAGGATCTGTTCCTTTGATCCGAAGTGGTGGAAGATCGCCCCCTTCGACATTCCCAGACCTTCGACGATGTCGCGCATCGTCGTCTTCTCGAAACCTTGGCGAGAGAACAGTTCGGTCGCGACTCGGATGATCGATTCACGGGTTTGTTGCGGGTGGTACGTCTTGGGGGACACCTCGCTCCTTCCTCAAGTGGGCTCTGCGTCGATCGAACGCCAGGCGGTGACCCAGTTCGACTCGAGGGGCTTCTGCGCGAGTCGGGGACGCCTGCGAGAACGAGGATCACCTTAGCATACCGACGGTCGGAATCTAAAGGCGGACAGGCCCGAACATAGCTCTCATGAGGCCAGACTGAGAAGCTTCACGCACGACCTCTAGCGTCGATGGGAAGGCGACGACATTCCCGCCAAGCGGACAGCAACTGTGCGCGCGTCCCATCCGGGTGTTCAACGCTCCAAGCACGAGTGAAGCGGTTGTACTCGAACTGTTCACCGATGCTGCGCTCGCCCTGTTCCCTGGTCGCATGCCAATAATCGAGAGCGTCTCGCATCGTCTGTGTGCCATCGCGGCTGCGAAAAGAGCCCGCATCTGGGCGTCGACATGAAAACTCGGCCCCACGTGGGCGATCATCCACGCGCGAATGGTTTGACCACATCGCTGACCCTCCGGGATCACGGTGTCCGCCACGAGCACCCCGGCCAATTGCGCCGAGCCGTTGGATGTCTGCGACACAGGTTCGGTGAACGGCCGCCCATCGAGCTTGGCCTCAATTCGAGCTGCGAGGAGCCGCTTGTCACCGGTCGTGCGCAGGCTCTGGGCCTCCGCCTGAGGCAGGTTCCTCGTCTCAAGCCCAGTGGTAGACCTGGGGCATCAGGCGTCGCCGCTGGTGATCCTCTTCTCGTGCCTGTCATTCCAGGATTGATCCTCGCACCAGCAGACCTTGTTCTCGGCGACATCGAACACCATCGACACAACCGTCGGACAGACCTTTTGCGCCGTACGCTTGAGGATCTCGAAGCAGTCGTCGACATCGAAGTCATCGGCCGCCGCGTCAAGCATGGACACCGCTGTGGCGTACCGATCAAGGCCCATCCATGGATGTTTACCCGCCTGGTCGGTCAGGGGTGAGAAATTCGTCATGACCGCGCACCGCGGCCTTTTCAGGAACTGATGCCCCTGACCAGGGACGATTCGCAAAACATCGCCCTGTTGGTCGGACAGTTGCGCCTGAAAAGTCACGCCGGGGACACTGCTGACAGCCTCACGCTCCACAAGCTGCAGAGTTTCGGCCAGCGTCCTTTTGCCGAAGAGCAGGTCGATATCCAACGAGATGAGATTGCGCTGACTCGTCGGGGTCGGGTCGCTACGGTCGTCAAAGGGCCAACAGGTCGGCATGGCGACAAAATCACCTCGGGCGTTCGCGCCGAACAGAGGCAGCCATCCTTCGGTCTGATCATTGATCGCGATATAGACCTTGTCAAATTCGGGCACAACGGCGTACTCCATATCCACAATGTCAAGGTTCCAGCCAACGATGGTCTTGTTCCGGTTGGAGACGACACTGGTGCACATCAGCGATGATTCTCCTCTCAACCGAACAGACCGGCCACGGAAACACTCTGATGGAAAGCCAGTTCTGACTAGGTGAAACAGTTTGTGGAGCATACGAGACAAAGTTCCAACCCTTCCCTATGCTCTGAAATGCCTTGTCAAGTGCCGTAAGCGGTATGAGGCTGGGGAGCTTGAGAGGTGGGTGGAATCTCAGCAGCCGAGACGGCGGCAGTTTCGGAGGCTTTCCGAGGACCAGATCGCTGATCTGATCGGACAGTACGAGAGCGGTCGAACGGTTTACGAATTGGCTCCAGTTTTTGGTGTCGCTCGTCAGACAGTCGGGATCATTTTGCGGCGGCATGGCGTAGAGACTCGGGGTCGTGGCGTGAGGCGCGGGGGTTAGCTGAGGATGCGTACCATGGTTGCGGCTTCCGATTCGGTGACCGACAAATGGTAACGGGACTTGATTTGGATTTGCATGATGACGAATCGGCGACAGAACTCGGGTCTGGGTAGCCACAACCCTGCGTGCTTGCTGCCTTTTTGCTGGTTGGTTTGTGTTGCGACTGCGAGTAGATTGCCCGGATCGTTATACAGGTTGGTCCAGGAGTAGCCGCCTTGTGTCCAGCGGTATCCACCAGAGACGAAAGCGTCTGCCAAGGCGACTACATGGTCAAGGTCGATTTGCCGGTCGTTCTTGTTGTTCACCTGGTTGAACACTAATGGTTTCCCGGTGTATGGATCGGTCATTTTGCCCTGGCGCAGGGTGTACCCATCCGAATCGAAGACTCGGCTTTCCAGATTCATATTGCGAGCCAGTTCGATGTCCTTGATGTCTTGTCCTAGCCGAGCGATGGATGACCATTTCAGTGCTAACTCGGCACGGTTGTAGCGGGTTTTGGGCTGCCACTTATCAACTCTGAGTTTGAGTGCAGACAACATGCCCAGTGCAGCCTTAGCCTCGGCAGGATCAACATCGACCACGAACCGTGTGACTAGGCGACCGTTTCTATCCAATACATCCATCTGCATCAGCTTAGCTGTGACTCCTGATCATTACGGAACTATCACAAGGACATGGCCGATATTTGCTTCGGCGTCGCAGGAGGTGGTGGCGGTGGCAGGGGTCGGTTGATGCGCGTCGGCTCAGCCACAGACCCTGACTGACCCAACTCGGCCAGGATGGGTAGTTCGGGTTGTTCCCAGCCGTCGGGTAGGCCGGGGCCGATGGCGCGGTGCAGCATGGCTCGGATGGTGGAGTGATGCAGACCGGATACGGCGCTCAACTCGCGCAGTCCGACTTGGGCTTGGCGGGCGATGTCGAGGAATAGGTGGCCGAGGGTGTCGCGGGCTTTGGTGGCGGCTTCTCCTGCGGCGATGAACTCGTGGGTGCTGGTGAGCAGGTCGTGTACTTGGTCGGCGGTGATTTCAGCCACGCTGCTTCACCCGCCTCAGTAAGCGCATCCGGTTGAACTGAGACACGACCGTGCCCGACTGGCCATCCGGGGAGATGGGGCCGGTCGCCGTGTGGAGCTGGGAGTAGAGGCGGCTCCACTGTTTCGATAGGCGGCGTACGCGCGCCAGGTCGCCAGCGTTGAGGGCTGTGGCGATGTCACGCTCAATGTGTTCGAGCCGTTCGGTCATGTCTGTCAGGTGCTCGGGGCGCACCTTCTGACCAAAGTGGCTTCCGCACCGTACGGGAGCCTTCGGTTATCCAGGCCGGTCCGGTCTGGGGAAGGACATCGACGCAATCATGACTATCCAT
>JAITVK010000018.1 GCA_031285845.1 Propionibacteriaceae bacterium | reverse complement strand
AGGCTTTCGCCCATTGTGCAATATTCCCCACTGCTGCCTCCCGTAGGAGTCTGGGCCGTATCTCAGTCCCAGTGTGGCCGGTCGCCCTCTCAGGCCGGCTACCCGTCGTCGCCTTGGTGGGCCGTTACCTCACCAACAAGCTGATAGGCCGCGAGCTCATCCTTGACCGTCGGAGCTTTCCACCTTCGAGGATGTCCTCAAAGGTCGTATCCGGTATTAGCAGCTGTTTCCAACTGTTATCCCAGTGTCAAGGGCAGATTGCTCACGTGTTACTCACCCGTTCGCCACTCGTGTACTCCGAAGAGCCTTACCGTTCGACTTGCATGTGTTAAGCACGCCGCCAGCGTTCGTCCTGAGCCAGGATCAAACTCTCCGTTGAAAATCTCCCACTGACCGGACAAGCCGACCAATGGTTCAACTTAGGGTTTGATGTCCTGACACTTCCATTGCTGGATGTATCATCATCAAAGGAACCGCTCTCATCCTGTCTCCCGAAGGATTCAGCCAAGAGTCGGGGCACTTGTTTACATAATGTATTTAGTGCATTCTTTGTCATTGACTTTAAGCACGCTGTTGAGTTCTCAAGGTTCAGGTGCGTCCCTCGTTTTGGCTTTCAGCCTCCGCTTGGGGCAACTCGATCAACTTTACCCAGGATTTTGACCGGAGTCAAATCCCGGTTTGATCCTTCCTCGGTGGATTCTTCGTGAAAGCTTGCTGCTTCTCGCGATCATCCTCTTCGGAAACCCTTAGTGACTAGCACTTTCGGCCTTTTGGCTTCTGCGCTGTCCCCCTCGGGCTAGATAAAGGTACCCCGGATCCAGGGGCGTGTCAAATCGAGCGAATCAGGCGGTGAATCCCCTGCTCCGAACAGTCCGGTCTGACACCTGATGAGCATAGCGGCTCGGACCCGCGCGCGGTTTGGACCGGACCCTCGCGCGTGATGGGCGAAAGTCAGACGCGTCGTGAGCCACTTCTAGGATCACGACCGAACCCACGCGCCGGGTATGAGAAAGAACGAGTGCTCCCCAAGTAGAAGTCCGATCAGCACGTGCGGGCGCCACCACCCAGGACCCCAATCGGCGGATCGAAACCGCCGTCAGACGGTCCAGTCAGAGCCACCTCGGGGGTTAGGCGCTATGAGCTAGACTTGAAGGCTGCAGTTTCTACGGAACAGGATGGTGTTTTGGCCAGTAAGTCTTCCCTGGAGCGTGAGCTTCAATCCGAGCAAGCGTACGTCGATGTGGTGGTGTCTCAGTTGAGATCGGCTGAGTCTTCGGCTCAAAGCCTCGTCGCCGAGTCACGGGCTCGGTACAGCTCGCACCGAGAGTCTTGGGTGCGCGAGGAAGACCTCACGGCGCTGTTCGAGCGCGACGCGTTCGCCTACCTCGCGGCACGACGGATGGCCAGCCTTCATGGCGAACACGAAGGACTGGTGTTTGGTCGACTCGATTTCCTCGACCAAGACAAGCGCTACATCGGACGGCTGGGCGTTCGTACCGACGACTATGAGCCGTTGGTCATCGACTGGCGTGCCCAGGCCGCAGAGCCGTTTTATCGAGCGACCCCGAACCAGCCGATGGACGTGGTCCGCCGTCGCGTGATCTCCTCGCGGGACGACAAAGTCACCAGCATCGAAGACGATGTGCTCATGCCGCAGGCGATTCCATCGGACATGGTGGTCATCGGTGATGGTGCGCTGATGCACGCGCTGCAGCGGGCCCGTGGCGGACAGATGCATGACATCGTGGCGACCATCCAGGCCGAACAGGACGAGGCGATCCGCGCACCGTACCAAGGTTTCACCATCATCAGTGGCGGACCGGGCACCGGCAAGACCGTGGTCGGGCTGCACAGAATCGCGTTCCTGCTTTACACCTACCGCCGCCGTTTCTCCAACGGCGGCATCCTGGTCATCGGCCCCTCGTCGATCTTCATGGAATACATCAAGGCGGTTCTTCCATCGCTGGGCGAGGACGCCGTCGAGCTGAAGTCTGTCGGACAAGTCGGCGACGATGTGCTGGGATTCGGCTCCACCGCACGCGACCTGGAACCCGCTTGGACCTACAAGGGTGAGCAGGCGATGACGCAAGTTCTGCGGCGTCTAGTCGAACACAGTGCGGTCAATCGGTCGGTCACAGTGATGGTCCAGGGCGAGCCGCTCACCATCACCGCCGACCAGCTGGCCCGGATCCGGCATTCCTGTTTGACACAGCAGGCGTACAACCAAGCCCGTGCCAGCGCGGAGAAACGCATCGTCGAACACTTGCGCGAGCAGGGTGAGGGGCTGATCGACACCGAGGATCCAGAACTGGCCGAGCAGATCCAAGACTCCTGGGCCTACCGCTCGTTCATCGACCAATGGTGGCCGATGCTCGAGCCCGGCGAAGTGTTGGCGCGGCTGCGCGACCCGCGACTCGGCCGCGACGTCGGCCAACTCAGCCCCGAACAGGCGGACGTCCTCAGTCGAACCATCGATCCTCAACACTGGACGATCGCCGACATCGCCTTGCTTGACGAGTTGGCCGTCATTCTCGGACCGGTTCCACTCGCCGCGGACGCAGAGCCCGAGGTGTGGTCGAACTCGATGAAGGAGATTGTGAGCATCTCGGATCGGCTGACCGACACCCGGGAGCTCGCCACCGGGGTGATTCACTCCACGTACGCCCACATTCTGGTGGACGAAGCTCAAGATCTCACACCGATGCAGTGGCGCATGATCCATCGGCGAGGGCCGAACGCGTCCTGGACCATCCTGGGAGACCCCGCCCAATCCAGCTGGCACGATCGCAGCGAGCCGGCCCGCGCTCTGCGCCACCTCATCGGGTCACGCCAGCAACGCACCTTCCACCTGTCGACCAACTACCGCTCCCCCAAAGAAGTCCATGACTTGGCCGCGAAGTACATTCGCCGTACTGAACCTGACGCGAGCATTCCCCAGGCCGTACGCGCCACCGGAATCCAGCCGGAGCTGCTCGTCGCTCCGAGCGCCACGGCCGACCAGTTCGTCGCAGCCCGGGCCGCAGACCTGCTGCAGAGCGTCGAAGGGACCGTCGGCGTCATCGCTGATCCGAGCCGAATCGCCGCGCTGGCGTCTGCCTCCGCCCCCGATCCTCGGCTGCAGATCCTCGACCCGTGGTCAGCCAAGGGTCTAGAGTTCGATGCGGTGATCGTGGTCGACCCCGATCAGATCGTCGCCGAATCCCCCAGCGGGGCGCGCGTGCTCTATGTCGGTTTGACGCGACCGACTCAGCGGCTGGTGACCATCGATCTTGATCACGAAGGACAGTGGCGCCAAGGATTGATCTGAGCCTGCGGCGTTCACCAGAGTCGCATCGGCATCGCCGGTGCGAACTCGCTCGCCGAGTCGGTCAGCCACGATCCATTTTCAGAGCCTGCCAGATCTCCACTGTCGCCAACGAGCGGTTTTGAGTGAAAAAGTGCAGGCCAGGCGCGCCGGCGTCCAACAACTGCTCGGCCAAATCGGTGGCGATCGCCGTGCCGAGCGCGCGAACCGCGACAGGATCATTCGACACCTTCTCCAGTTGAGAACTGATCGACGATGGGATGGGCGCGCCGCTCAGCTCGGCGAACCGACGCACCTGCGACACCATCGTGATCGGCATGATCCCAGCGATGATCGGAATCGGGCAACCCAACCCTCGTACCCGATCAACCAGTTCGACGTACGAACGGGGCTCGAAAAACAGCTGCGTGATGGCGAAGGACGCTCCGGCGCGCCACTTGTCCACCAACAGCCGGGCGTCCAGTCGTGGATCGGATGTGGACGGGTGAGGGTCAGGAAACGCAGCCACACCGACGCAGAAATCGCCGATGGACCGAATCAACTCCACCAGCTCGGTGGCGTTCGCCAGGCCCTCAGGATGGGCCTGCCAAGGCTGAGTCGGGCCACCGGGCATGTCACCACGCACCGCGAAAATGTGCTGAATGCCGATGTCAGAGTAGTCCCCGATCACCTCAACCAACTGGGCTCGCGACTGGTCGGCGCAGGTCAGATGACCCATCGTGGTGACTTGAGTCAGCTGGGCCAGCTCACGGGTGGCCGCCAAAGTGCGCCCGCGCTGAGAACCATTCGCGCCGTACGTCACCGAGACGAAGTCGGGGCCCAACCGCGCCAACTCATCGACCGTGCGTCGAAGCTGAGCCTCGCCCGCATCGTCTTTCGGCGGGAAGAACTCGAACGAGAACGTCGGGCCCCATCCTGACGCCAAGCGCTGCGCGATCGTCATGCCGTACGCTCCACTGCCGCGTGGACCAACGTGGCCAAGGCGTACGTCCCTTGGGGATCCAGATCGAGCTGATGGAGATATTTCATGCCCGAGGACGCCTCGTTGACAATCGCCTTCTCAGTGCACTCCACAGCCCCAGACTCCACGAGGATCCGGCGCACTTCGTCGATATCGGTCTGAGTCAGACTCGGGTCACCCAACATCTGTGTTAGCCGCTCGGCGTCGGCCGGCGAGGCCTCCCGCATGGCGTACCCGATCACCACCGTCTTCTTGCCCTCACGAACATCATCCCCGGAAGGCTTGCCGGTCACCTGCGGGTCGCCGAACAATCCCAACAAGTCGTCACGCATCTGGAAAGCGTAGCCGACGTGGGTGCCGAACAGGCTCAAACCCTGCTGCACGTCATCGGAGGCCAGTCCCAACGCCGCACCGATTTGAACCGGGCGGGCCACGGTGTATTTCGCTGTCTTGAACCCCATGACCAGACCGGCCTCACGCAGCAGATCGGGTCGGGAGACCGGCTTGGCCTGATGGATCAGATCCAGATACTGACCGGCCAAGACCTCGACTCGCATCGCGTCAAGGTACGGTCGCGCCCGCTTCAGCTTCTCGGCTGACATCGACGACTGCTCCACCATCGACACCGACCAGGCGAGCAGCAGATCACCAATCAGGAGCGCCGCGCTGCGACCAAAGTGCTCACTGTCGCCACCCCACTGACTATCCCGATGAAGGTCCTCAAAGAAGCGATGAGCGCTCGGCCCGCCACGACGAGTGTCCGACAGATCGATCAGGTCGTCATGGATCAGAGCCGAGACATGGAGCAGATCGAGACTGGCGGCGATGTCCATCACCGCGCGCGTCGGTTCAGCGTCAGCCCCGGCGGCGGCGACGTACGCCCAATAGCAGAACGCCGGACGTATCCGCTTGCCGCCTTCCGTGAAATGGACCGCCTGATCCCACACTGGATCCAACCGATCCCCGGTCAACGCCAGCAGATCTCGCTGGGTGTCCAGAAAACGGGTGACACTCGACTGCACCGCGGCCAGAAAACGAGGCCCGAGCGGTTGACGACAATCCAGTTTCACAGCAACTCCTCTATTCGACGCATCCCGTTCATCGCCGGATCTTCAGCCCACACCCGACGAATCTCACCCGACCAGGCCCGGGCCTGGTCGCCGACTCGCGAATCGATCCACAATCGACGCGCTCCCTCACTCAACGCCTGGCGCACCTCACTCACCGCGGCACACCCCGCGACGAACCACACCGGGCTTGGGGTGTGCCCCATCGTACCGGCCAGACAGGTGATGGCGTCGCGGTCACGCCGGTCGACCACGACATAGTCGCAGCCAGCGTTCCAGGCCTGGTCGACCTCGGCCATGCCATGGACCGCACAGCCCACCAGACGACCAGGCCAGCGCGAGCATTGGCTCGGGTCAGACAGCTGGATCACATCGGCCCGTGTGGTCGGATCGACTGGATCGATTGCGGCGACCAAGCTCGCCCCGGCGACCGAACGAGCGCTGGTCAACAGTTGGGCCAGATCCACACCATCGGTGTCAACCGAGCCGACGGCGATCAGACCAGCGCCGTCACGCACCACAGACAAGCACTTGGCGCGCCACTGGGCCTCGTCCCTGATCGGGTCGACTGTGACCGCCAGGCGAGTCCGACGCAAGCGAACCGAGGGAGAAGACAACACAGTCATGGAACCAGGTTACCCTGCGTCGAACACCGGTGTCATCGGTGAGTCTCAACCCCATGGTCGAGCGCTGGCCTTACACTCAACACTGGATCGTTTTCACTACGTTCAGGAGCCCACGTGTCTGCCAGCACAACCGACAATCTCATTGGTTCACTCCTGGGGGGACGTTATGAGATCGTCGCGCGCATCAGCCGCGGCGGCACGGCCGTGGTCTATCGAGGAATCGACCGCCGCCTGGGACGCACCGTGGCCATCAAAGTCATCCACTCCTCACTGACCGGCGATCCTGACTACGTCAAGCGGTTCGACCGGGAGGCACGGGCCGCCGCACTGCTGTCCCATCCCAACATCGTGGCTGTGTTCGATCAGGGGTACGCCGGAGATCGGCCGTACATCGTCATGGAATACATCCGCGGCCAATCGCTGCGTTCCATCATCGCATCGGCCGCGCCGCTGCCACCGTCGATGGCCTTGGGGTACGCCGACGAGATCGCCAAAGCGCTGGCCGCCGCGCACGCCGCCGGGATCATCCACCGCGACATCAAACCCGAGAACGTCCTGATCACCAACGAAGGACAAGTCAAAGTCACCGACTTCGGGCTGGCCAAGACGGTCGCCGCACCGTCCTCGTCAGCCTCCCACGGGGTTCTCATGGGAACGATGAGCTATATCGCCCCCGAGATCCCCCAATCTGGCGAAGCCGGGATGGCGTCGGACATCTACTCCACTGGCGTGACGATGTACGAGATGCTGACCGGCAAGAAACCCCACGTCGCGGCCGACCTCACCCAAGTGCTCTACAAACACGTCCATGAAGACATCCCCGCCCCATCGCAGGCGCTCAGCGGGCAAGCGAAGACACGCATTCCTGACTACGTCGACGCGCTCGTGGTCGCCTGCACCTCGCGCGACCCCCTTCGTCGCCCGGCCAACGGTCGAGTGCTCGAAGCGGAGATCGCCAAAGCCCGTCGCGCCCTGGTATCTGGACTGAGCGAAGACCCCGAGTTGGCCGAGGAGTTCGCCGAAGGTGGCGACCACGACCTCACCATGGTCGTGCCCGCCACCGACCTCGCCGTGCCGACCTGGCAGACCGGCACAGCGGAGAACACGCCGGTCCGAGATGGGGAGCCGACCCCGCCGGTGGCCATCGCCACGCGCTTGACCAAAGCCGACACCACCAAACGCACCGCAGCGGCCACCAAGACCCGACCGCGCAAGAAGCGCCGAGCCGCACTGGTGATCGCGGTCATCGTGGCAGCGATCGCGCTCGTGGCGGCCGGGCTCGCCATTCACTGGTTCACCGTCGGACGGTGGACCACGGTGCCCGCGCTGGCCGGATCCACCGAGCAGGTCGCCCGTCAATCCCTGGCGACCCAGTCACTGAAGGCCTCGGTGCTGAGCGAGTACTCCGAGACGGTTCCCGCCGGTCAGGTCACCCGTACCGAACCCCAAGCCGAGCAACGGGTCCAAAAGAACTCCACCGTCACGCTCTACCTGTCCTTGGGGCCTGAGCGCTATGCCATGCCCACCGTCGCCGGGTTGACCCAAGACGGCGCCACAGCCGCGCTGCTCAGCGCCCATCTGACGGTGGGCACCGTCACCGAAGCCTACGACGAGACCGTGCCCACCGGTGGCGTGATCTCCTCATCGCAAGCCCCGACCACACCCTTGGCCCCGGGCACACCGGTCGACCTGGTCGTGTCCAAGGGTCGCGAACCCATTCTCGTGACCTCGTACGTCGGTCAATCGGCCGACCAGGCGAGAACCGGACTGACCGACTCTGGTTTTCAGGTCAGCGTCGACGACGGTTCCGACGGCGACAACCAGGACAACTACTCGACGTCGGTGGCCGCGGGCGACGTCATCAGTCAATGCCTGGTCATCGCCGACGGCAGTTGCACACCGGTGGACTCCACCAGCCAGGTGACCGGTTTCCGCCAAGCCACCGTACGTCTGGTGGTGTCGATCGGACCGCGGATGGTCGAAGTGCCTGCCGTGGCGGGAAAGGCGTTGTCCGACGCCAAAGCCGCGCTGCAGGGGGCAGGTTTCGTGGTCGACGACCAGGACAAGAACTTCGGCCCGTTCAAACTTCATCAGGCGACCGGAACCGAGCCGAACGCTGGGACGATGCAGCCGCAAGGCTCGACCATCATCTTGTACTGGGTGTGAGGCCCGCCGAGGAATCGTCGTACGATGCGCTGACACCGGGTCGTACGATGCTGCCGCGCTGACACCGGTGCGCGACCGTCGGATCATCCCACCTCGAACGGACGCCCATCGCGCCGGTCGACCACCATGGTGTCGGTCATCTCGTTCACC
The DNA here is from genome assembly GCA_031285845.1 of Propionibacteriaceae bacterium. Lineage (GTDB taxonomy): Bacteria > Actinomycetota > Actinomycetes > Propionibacteriales > Propionibacteriaceae > WQYJ01. Next base: position 200,686 of record JAITVK010000018.1, on the reverse strand, counting down.
CGGGAAAAAGCCAGGCTCCACCCGCGCTCGTTGACCAAGCCGTCGTGGATCAAAAAGCCCGAAGCGGCTCCCAGTTCTGCCACGAAATCGACGATCTGTCCCATGGAACACCATGGCGCGTGGGCCGGGATCGCGGCCACCGCGATGTCGGACGGCACCGTGTCCAACGCGTCACCAGGGTGAAAGAATCGCCGTTGATCGGCGATCGACAACACGAAGCCGACATTGCCGATCCGGGGAATGTCGCGGTGGATCAGCGCATGACGCCCGCCCACCACATCGATGGTCACCTCGCCGAGACTGAGCCGATCCGCCGGTCGAGCCAACTGAACCGTCAGCTGGGGCACGACATCGGCGACCCCAGGCTCGACGATCCAGCGCGCGTCAGGGTTGTTCGCGCTCAGATGACCGACCCAGTCCGGGTCGATGTGATCAGGGTGGGCATGAGTCACGAGCACGGCGTCCAATCCAGTCAGGTGATGCCAGTCCGACGAGTAGTTGCCCGGATCGATCAGGATCCGGGTATGGCCAGCCGAGACCAGGACAGTCGAATGCCCCAGGTGAGCCAAGGTCATCATGGCCGCGCCCCAGACAGGATCGCGCCCAGAATGCGTCCGGCCTCGACACAATCGTCGTACGTCACATCCAGGTGAGCCACCGCGCGGACCTCATGGGAGCCGACCGCCGACAGTTTCAAACCTTGACCGCCAGCCCGGGACACGACCTCGGCCGCGCTCAACGACCCGGTCCGCACCACCACGATGTTGGTCGCCACCCCCGCAGCGATCGCCCATGGGGCGCGGGCCCGAATCTCCTCGCCCATCGCGCTGGCCGCGCGGTGATCCTGGCTCAGACGGTTGTAGTGATGATCCAAAGCGTACAGCCCCGCCGCCGCCAGCACACCGGCCTGACGCCATCCGCCACCCAACCGCTTGCGCTCGACCCGGGCACGGGCGATGTTGGCCCCCGATGAGGCCAGAATCGATCCCATTGGCGCGCCGAGGCCCTTCGACAGGCACAGGGTCACCGTGGTCGCCAAACGGCCGTAATCAGCCAGCGGCACACCGGTGGCCACGCAGGCGTTCGCCAGGCGAGCTCCGTCCAGATGCAGACCAAGACCACGGTCATGGCAAAACCCTGAGATCAGTCGCACCTCGTCCAGAGGTTGAATCACACCCGAGGCGAAGTTCATGGTGTTCTCGATCTCGATCGCCCGGGTGGGCACCAGATGCGGCGAGGCCTCAGACACCATGGCGGCGATCTGGCTCAGTCGGGCCACACCGTCAGGCGACGACCAGGTTCGAGAGGTCACGCCATGATACGCCGCGTGAGCGCCCAACTCGGCTCGTACGATGTGAGCCCGCTCGTCACAAAGCACTTCGCCGCCGACGGGAGTGTTGAGCCACACCCCGAGCAGGTTGGCCATCGACCCGGTCACACAAAACAGCGCCGCCTCATGGCCGAGCAGACGAGCAGCGGTCGCCTCCAAGGCGATCACCGTCGGATCCTCGCCATAGACGTCATCGCCGACGTCGGCATTCGCCATCGCTTGTCGCATGCCCTGCGTGGGCTTGGTCACAGTGTCGCTTCTCAGATCCACGAACCACAGCCTAGCGCGGGGCCGACCTTCGCAGAACCCGACCACGCTCTTGTCAAGGCGTGTGCCGCGAAGGTTTCCTGGGCCAGTCGACCGCTCCGAGCGAGCTCAGAAGTCCGGACCGGTGAAAACCGGCGTCGCCCGTCGCTCCATCGTCGACAACCGATCGGCCACCATGAAGGCCAATTCCAGCGACTGGGTCCGGTTCAGGCGTGGGTCGCACACCGTCTCGTACCGGTAGGCCAGATCCTCTTCCCGCAACTCGGCCACGCCACCGACACACTCGGTGACATCGTCGCCGGTCAACTCGACATGGATTCCACCGGGCCACGTGCCCAGCTCGGCGTGGACGTCGAAGAAGCCATCGACCTCAGCGGTGACATCGGCGAACGAGCGCGTCTTATAGCCATTGGCCGAGGAGAACGTGTTGCCATGCATCGGATCGCACACCCAACAGACCTTGCGCCCGGTGGCCTGCATCTGCTGGATGATCGGTGGCAGCGCCTGTCGTACCTTGCCGCAGCCCATACGTGAGATGATCGTCAGCCGCCCCGGCTCGTGATCCGGATCGATCCGGTCCGCCAGGCGCACAACCTCGGCCGGATCGGCGCTCGGACCGACCTTGATCCCCACCGGGTTGCGCAGCCGGCGCAACAACTCGACGTGGGCGCCATCCAGTTGCCGGGTGCGATCCCCGATCCACAACAAGTGGCCACCGACGTTGTACGGACGCGCGGTCCGAGAATCGATCCGGGTCATGGCATGTTCATAGTCGATCAGCAGCGCCTCATGACTGGCGTAGAAATCCACAGTGCGGAAGGACGCGTCATCGACGCCGCAGGCGATCATGAACGCCAACGCCCGATCGATCTCCGCCGTGAGCTGCTCATAACGGGTCGACACATGCGCCGTACGCACGAAATCCGCGTTCCACGAATGCATCGACCGCAAATCGGCGAACCCTCCCTTAGTGAAGGCTCGAACCAGATTCAGTGTCGCCGCCGACGCGTTGTAGACCTGAAGCAGACGCCTCGGATCCGCGGTTCGCGACTGGCTGGTGAACTCGTAGCCATTGACCGCGTCACCACGATAGGCCGGCAGCGTCACGTCGCCACGAGTCTCCGTCAGCGCCGAGCGGGGTTTGGCGAATTGACCGGCCATCCGCCCGATCTTCACCACTGGAACTTCAGCGGCGTACGTCAGAACCACCGCCATCGACAGCAGCACCCGCAGCCGACCGCGAATCGACGAAGCGGTCACGGCGGCGAACGTCTCCGCGCAATCACCGCCTTGCAGGATGAACGCCTCCCCGGCGGCCGCCTGGGCCAGCTTCAGCCGCAGATTATCGCATTCCCCAGCGAACACCAGCGGCGGCAACGATCGCAACTGGGCCAAGGTGGCCTCCAGCAGCTCCACCTGAGCGTACGTCGGCTGCTGGGGCGGATTCAACGCATGCAGAGCTTCCAGACTGGGCACATCACTCATGGGGTCAAGGTTAGCCAGGCGGGACAACGGCATAGCCACATTCTCGTTCATCGGTTGTCCTCGGGCTTGGGTTGACCGAGTCGGCGACGCCGCGACGTAGTCGCCGCGCCGACTTTGCGTGGGACGTACGAATACTCGTCGACCATCTCTTGGCCGGTGATGGCCTGGATCTTGACCATGACATCGGCGGTCGCCTGGCGCAGCACCGTGCTGGCCTGCTTGTAATCGGGCGCGCCAAGGAAGGCCTCACGCTGCTCGGCGGACAGATGGAATGGCTCACCGAAACACAGTTCAGGCCGATACAGCCAGGGGAAAGGCAACCATCTGCGCACGAAACGGGTCCTAAAACAGCCGACCGGGATGATCGGCACGTCATCGGCCAGCGCCAGTCGCGCCACCCCAGTGTGGCCTTTGTAGAGCCGACCGTCAGGGGAACGATGACCCTCAGGGAAAACCGCGACAAAACCTCCGGCCCGTAGCACCTCCTGAATCGACCCCAGCGCGCCACTGGAAGCGTTGCCCCCGGTCCGATCCATCGGCACTTGGTGGATCATCGTCAAGAACCACGTGGCCGCCCGATGCAACAGGGTGTCCGTACGAAACAGCTCCTTCTTGGCCGGGAAGGTGACTTGAGGCTTGACGACCACTGGCAACAAGAAGGTCTCCCCGACTCCGATGTGATTGCTGGCGAAAATCGCCGGACCTGTGGCCGGGATGTTGTGGCGTCCCTTCACGATCGGCCAAAACAACAAATAGCACAACGGACGAGCCAAGAACTTCATCACCTCGTAGAACACTGGTCTCCTCCCCTGTCACGCCCTGCGTTTTCGCGCCATCGAATCAGCCTCAACTTTACGACACCGTCGCAATGAAGACCCCACCAGACCATCCACCAGGCCGACATCAACGGGTAAGATCGGTAGCATGCGTGATGATGACAAGGCCTTCGCCGACATCGTTCAGCAGGAATTCGACGAGCACTGGCAGCCAACCCCTCCCCCATCAGACCCACCCCCACCAGCGGCGCCCGATTTTCATCTCAACCTGTTCGACGACGATGAGAGCTACCGTAAGGTCGCGCGATCGGGAACGCCGGTGTCACCGATGACCGTGGCAGCCGTCGGCTCGATCGGATTGGGACTGGTCATCACTGTGCTCAAGATGTTGGCTCCCACCGCGCCGAGCTGGCTTGGATGGTTCGCGGTGGCCTGCTTCGTCACGGGGACTGTTCTGGCGCTGATCCATCTGGTTCACTGGTCAAGCGACCGACACGATGACGGCGACGACGACCCGGTGGTCTGAGAGTCCCCTCCGCTCTGGGCGGTTGGCACATCACGCTGATCGCGTCGCGAAAGGCACAGTCGAGTCACAGAAGGCGACGAGCGCCAACGATCGGCATCGCGCCATCCAGCGAGCGATACACCACGCCGATGGCCTCGTTCCGGGCATCGACGATCATGCCGCCGCCGACGTAGATCCCGACATGACCGGGGCCAGAGTAGAAGAACACCAAGTCGCCAGGCTGCAGATCAGCCTGCGCCACCGGTGAGCCATAGTTGAACTGAGTGGTCGCGCTGTGCGGCAAACGGATGCCCACCTGAGCATAAGCCGCCATCGTGAAACCTGAGCAGTCGTAGCTGTTCGGACCCGAGCCACCGTAGACGTACGGATAGCCGACCCGAGCCATCGCCCAGTCGACGATCGCCTGCGCCGCAGGCCCGTTCTGCACCGGTGGCGGCGGAGTGTACGAAGTCTGGCCATTCGACGCGCCCTCACCGGTCCCGGTGGCGGTTCGAGCGGCCAGGGCCGCAGCGTTGGCCGCGCGGATGCGCTCCTGCTCTTCGGCGGTCAAACGATCGACGACGCGCTGAGCCTCTTGGACCTTCGAGCTGGCTTGGTTCTTCAGCTCTTCCAGCCGGGCCTTGTCAGTCGCGATCGAATCAACGGTCGTCTGTTGAGCGCGCTCCAGATCAGCCAAAGTGGCCTGGCTCAACTGATAGTTCTGCAGCAGGGAGGTCGTGGTGTCGGCCACCATCGAGGTGACGACGAAGTTGCTGAGGGCCTCGGACTGATTCTCACTGGTCAACAGCATCGCGGTCGACAAAATGCCACGGTCTTGGAACTGCTGCAACGAGATGGTGACGACCTGGGAGCGCAGGGCGTCCACCTTGGCCTGCTGATCGATGATCGACTGTTTGTCTTGGTCAAGCTTGACCTGAGCGGCGTCCAACTGAGCCTGGACCTGGTTGTATTGCTCGTCAGCCTGACTGGCCTCGCCCTGAAGCTGAGACAGCTTGGCTTTGGCATCTGACAAGGTGTCGGCTTGGGCCGACCCTTGGCCGATCCATCCCAAACTCGCCGCCATGACGGCTGACACCAACACTGCCGCCGACCGGTTCACACGCGACATCCTCACCTCCGGTAATCCTGAAAGAATCCTAAGGGATGCTCAGCCAATACGCCAACTGCCGCGACAAGGCGACGGTGGGCGAAGGCCGGTTCCCGCGACTGGATCATCCCACGTACCCCGCCGGATCCATCAACTGCCCGTCAGACCACACCATGTAGTGCAGATGACAGCCGGTCGAATCGCCGGTCGAACCCACCTTGGCGACCGTCTGCCCCTGCGTGACGGCCTCACCGGATTGGGCCACGCCAGCGGACAAGTGGTTGTAGCTGGTGACGATGTGGTGGCCATCGACGATGCCGTTGTCGATCACCAAGCGGTTACCGTACCCACCGGCCCAGTAGTAGTCGATGACGAAGCCGTTGGCCGGGGCCAGGACTGGGGTTCCGCAGCCCGCGCCCATATCGAGGCCGTCATGGAAGGAGTACGTTCCCCAGATCGGATGGACCCTCATGCTGAACGGCGAGGTCACGGTGTACGACGACAGCGGGGAGATCATCGAGCCCGACGGCGCGGGCACCACCGCGGTCGGATCGCTCACTCCCGAACCGACGGCGTTGATGCCGCTGGACCCGGTCTTCTGGGCCGACGCCAACGCGGTCATCCGCTGCAGCAAAGCGGCGGCTTCGTTGACCTTGACCTGATTGTCGGCCTCCAGACCCGCCAATGTTGTTTGCTCAGCGGCGATCGACTCCACTGCGGCCTGCTCGCTACGCTCCAGGTCAGCCAACGTCGCCTGATCGAATTGAAGATCCGTCAGCAAGGTGTTCGCGGTCGAGGTGACCTGCTGCATCACTGTGATGTAGCCCAACAGGTCGGAGGAGGAACTGCTCGAGATGAGCATCGTCGTGGTGTTCATTCCACGGTCCTGATATTGCTGCAGCGCGATCTGTGCGACCTGGGAACTCAACTGCGAGATCCGGTTCTTCTCCGACACGATCTGCTCTTGGGTGGTGGCCAATTGGTTCTGCGCGGCGGTCAGTTTCTCTTGAGCGGCAACCCGCTTGGCGGCGAGATCCTGTTGTTGGGCTTCGAGGTCTTGAAGCTGTTGGCGGACCTGCTCGGCGGTCATCCCGCTGGTGGTCTCCGCCACCGCCTGGGGTCCCGACATGAACAGTGACAAGCCTGCGACGACACTGACGACGACTAGCGTGATCCGCTTAGACCAAACGGTCATAACCAACCTTTCACCCGGGAACTGCATGAACCCTGAGAAAACACTAAAGGAAACTCAGGCTTTTTGCCAATCGAGGCGAGGTTCCTGAGACCGGCATTCAGATTACCGCACCGGGCAAGCCCGCTCATCAACTCGTGACCGAGCGTACGGCTTGGCGTCCCCAAGCGCTCAACTGCTTGTGTCTGGTCGCCCGATCCGCCCGCTCCAGGCTCGCCACCACCACGGACAAGCCGGGGCCGCGACGCTGAAGCGCGGCGATCAGAGCAGTCGAACTGGTCGCAGTGGTCACAGGCACGCCGAAGCCTCGAGCCACCGCCGCCACGTCCACGGCCATCGGCAGGGCGAACAGCCGCTCGAACCAATCAGCCATCTCCCCAATGGAAGACCGCGCAGCGCCGTACTCCAACGTGGAGAACAGCGAACCGCCCTGGTCGTCGGCCACGACCACCGTCACATCCGGGGTCGTCTCATGGCGCGGGACAGCCAACGACGAGATGTCATGCAGCGCGGTCAGATCCCCCAGGTACGCCACCACGGGCTGACCGTGATGGGCGGCGATCCCGCAGGCCGTGGCGATCGTCCCATCGATGCCCGACAAGCCACGATTGGCGTACACCTGAGGTGAGACCGAGCCGATCGGGGCGATGTCAGCGTCCCTGATCGGATTCGACGCCCCGAGCACGAGCACATCCTGGGCTCCCAACTGACCCCAGACCCCGGTCACCGCCGCAGCTGGAGACCACGAGGAGGCGGCGTCCACCATCTGACGCCACCACTGATCCGCCGCGGTCCAGCGATCCAACCACCCCGGGTCGCCGGCGGCCAGTCGGACGGCGGGCGCCACACAGGAGGTGGCCCAGCCTGGGTTGGACCATTCGCCACTGGAGTCGACTGCCACGATGTCGATGTCAGTGCGACTCAACAGCGAGGTCACCGGTCGTGACAACGTTGGATGGCCAGTCACCACCACCCGTTCGATCTGGGAGGCGAATCCTGGCAGAAGGTAGCGGTAGCCTGACACGGCGGCCGAGCCCCAGCGCGCGTTCGACGACGGCTCAGCCAACAGCGGGATCCGCGCCTGATCGGCGGCCTGGGCCCACCACCGCCCCTGTTCGACCGGCATGTCCCCGGCCACGATCACTGTGCGCGGACCGGCGTCGAGTCGTACGGCTCCCCCCGGCGGGATCGGCTCCACCCTAAACGGCACACCGCGCGGAATCGCTTCCGGCTCACCGATCAGCGGAGCGGTCAGTTCCACGTTCAGGTGAACCGGCCCAGGACGACGACTGAGACGCCCGTCGGCGGTGACCACGACCCGACGCACTTGAGCCCGCCACCCGTCGTACGACCCGTCGGCCGAGCTGACACGAACCACCGCCAGCGGGGTCGTGCCGAAGATGCCGACCTGGTCGGCGGTTTGGTTGGCTCGCATCCCGACCAGCGTCGATGGTCGATCCGCGGTCACGGCGACCAACGGCACCTGGGCGAACCGGGCCTCCGCCATCGCCGGAGCCAGGTTCGCCACCGCCGTTCCCGAGGTGGTGATCACCGGGGTCGCCCGACCGCTCGCTTTGGCCAGACCGAGCGCGAAAAACCCAGCCGAACGTTCGTCCAGACGCATGTGCAGACGGATCCTGCCCTCTGCTTCGACCCGAGCACAGGCGTACGCCAAGGGCGCGGAACGCGAGCCGGGGCAGCACACCACGTCGGTCACGCCCAGGGCGGCCAACTCGTCGATGACCACGGTCGCCAAGGCCACCGACGCAGGCGTCGAACCGGCCAACAAGTCATCCATCCCAACCTCCGATCCGGGCCACGCAGGCCTCGAACCTCGACATCCATCGATCCGTCGTCGCCTCGTCGGCCGCCCAAGTCGACATCAGCCGTGGGTCGGGTTCGACATCGTCCACGCTGATCCATCCGTCCTGGGCGACCAGTCCTGGCGTCGCCAAGTCCGCTGCGAGCAGCGGTAACGTGTTCAGCCCACAGGCGTACGGCAGCTCAGGCAGCGCGGCGGCCAGGCCGATCCCCGCCCGCAGCCCGACCGAGGTCTCCAAGGCCGAGGACACCACCACGTCCATCCCGAGGTCGTCGGCCAGCTCCATGCAGGCGCGTGCTCCGCCCAAGGGTTGAACTTTGAGCACCACCACGTCGGCGGCGTCGAGGCTAGCCACACGGTACGGATCGGCCGCGCGGCGAATCGACTCGTCGGCCGCGATCCGCACACCGAAACCACTAACCCGTCGACGCACCTGCGCCAAATCCTCCACCTGCGCGCACGGCTGCTCGGCGTACTCCAAATCGAAGCGGGACAACTCACGCAGCATCGTCACCGCCTGGTCCGGGGACCAAGCTCCATTGGCGTCGACTCGAACCCGTCCAGTCGGGCCCAACCCGTCACGCACCGCCTCGACTCTGGCCACGTCCTCTTGCCAGGCCTGTCCGGGCTCCGCGACCTTGACTTTGACCGTACGACATCGCGACGCGACTGTGAGGTCTCGAGCCGTGACCGGGTCGGTCGCTGGAATCGTGGCGTTGACCGGGACCCGCGAGCGCACAGGCCGAGGAAACCCCTGGTCAGCGGCCTCGATGGCCGCTTGAAGCCACTTCGACGCCTCAGCGACGTCGTACTCGGTGAAAGGGCACCACTCGCCCCAGCCGGCCGCCCCTTTGAGCAGCATCCCCTCGCGTCGGGTGACACCTCGAAACCGGTGGGCCATCGGGATCGAATACACCGACACCTCAGCCATACAGCCATCCCATCATCCAGCCCGCGCTCAAACCGAGCGCACAAGCCAATTCAGCCAACCCGGTCCGCTTCAGCACCGCGACCAACTGCCGACCGCGCTCCCCAGTCACCACTCGACGCACACTCGGCACAGCCACCAGCAGCCCCGCCAACCCGATCCAGGCGAACAGGGTCGTCATCAACCCCACGACGACCACACCGAGCCCGGCCACAACCACCAAGGCGAGATACAACCCACGTGTGCGAGACTCACCCAGTCGTACGGCCAAGGTGATCTTGCCCGACTTCGCGTCGGTGTCGACGTCACGTAGATTGTTCGCCACCAAGATCGCCATCGCCATCAGCCCCATCACCACCGCAGTGACGATCGCCGCCGGCCAGGCCACCGACACCTCACATCCTGAAGGGCGATCGCAGTTCGACACAGCGCCGCCGGAGACGAAGTACGTCGTGCCCAACGTCGCGACCAGACCGAAAAACACGAACACCGCGATCTCGCCCGCGCCCCGATAACCGTACGGATGCCGCCCGCCGGTGTAGAACCACGCCGCGGCCACACAGGCGAGACCGACGAGCACCACCAGGATCCACGCCACCATCGAACCGCCGATCGCATGGTCGGCGCTGGAACGCCACCAGGCCAAGATGAGTCGCGCCACGGCGACCATCCCAGCCGCGCAGGCGATCGCGAAACACACCCAGGCGGCGGCTTTGACTTGCCCCGGCTTGGCCGCCCCGGAGCCCACCAGCCGCATCGGACCGACCCGATCATCATCGGTTCCACGGATGCCATCCGAATAGTCGTTGGCGAAGTTGGAGCCGACCTGGAAACCAAGCGCCACGATCAGACACAACACCGCGCTGATCAGGGTGTCGACCGTGACTGACCAGGTGGCTCGTGGCGCGGAGGTTGGACTGGCGAACCACACCAAGCCGGAACCGGCGATCACGGGAGACACACAAGCCGCCAGCGTGCGCAACCGCGCGCCTTCGACCCACTCACGCAGACTCGCCATGCCGCTCCCGCCATTGGTCGACCAAACCGATCCGATCGATTTTGCCTGACGCCGTTCTCGGCAGGGCCGCCACGGTCATCACAGCGCGCGGCTTGGCCGGCGACCCGAGCTGATCGACGACCACCTCGGCCAACTCATCCAGTCCCGGACCGGTCGAGGCGACCACGACGGTCGACCCCCACACCGGATCCGGAACGCCGAAGCAGGCCGTGGCCTGGGGGTACGCCCGATCCAACACCGACTGAACCTCGGACAAGTCCACATTGACCCCGCCAGACTGGATCACGTCGTCGACTCGCCCCGTCACCACCAATCGACCATCAGCCCACGTCCCCAGATCCTGAGTCAACACCGTACGCCCAGCGAGAACCTCGCCTGTCAGTTGAGGATCACCGACATAACCGCTGAACGCCGTCGCCGTGGTGATCGAGATCCGCCCCGCCTGGCGGTCGGGCGCGGGCGCGACATCGACCGTCACCCGGTTCAGCGGGACACCGTCGTACACCACACCGCCGCAGGTCTCACTCATGCCGTACGTGGTGACCACCGCCACGCCAGCGTCGCGGGCTCGATCACACTCTTCGGCGCTGAGGGCGGCCCCGCCGACCAACACCGCGGCGTACTGCCTCAACTTGGCCGTGATCTCACGGTCGGCCAGCCCGGCATGAAGTTGGGCCGGCACCACCGACACGTACGCCCGCTGATCCACCCCTGGCAGATCGCTCAGATGCGGATCGGCATCCACATAGCCACGACCGGCCACGATCGCACGCACTGCTGTCATCAGACCCGCGACGTAGCGCAGGGGCAGCGGGTTCACCCAGATCCCTGACCCGCCGAGTCGTTCCTGACTGGCAGTGGCGGCCTCGACCAGGGCGTCCCGGCTCAGCATGACCGCTTTCGGATGCCCCGAACTGCCCGAGGTGGTCACGATCACCCCGCTGAATCCCAGTTCGACGGTGGCCCGCCGGTCCACAAGTCGACCAGAGGGCGATCCGTCCCAATCCAGCACGTCGCCTGATCCGTCCAGCATTGCTCGAAGCCTGGTCAGCATCGCATCACGGATCGTACGCCCGGTGGTCAAAGTCACCCCACCATTATGGCCGCACCCACCCGATGTGATGAACTCAGGCTGGATCAGGCCGCCGCCAACCGAAGTCCGTCCACAGTGAACACCGCGCCCACCGGCGACGCCCCACCGGCGAACCTGATGCCAGGGCCAGATGCCGCGTCGGTCCAGCCATGGCGACAGCGCCAGACACCCAGGCGGTCTGGCTATCGTGACAGCGCCGAAGGCCGATCCCGTCTCGCCATCGTGACATCATCCAGACTGGACCTTTTCGCCTGGCCACGTAGACTAGGAGCCATGCGTGCGCTCCCCGTTGTCCTCCTGGTCGCCGCCACGATCTACACCGTGGTCTACATCGTCCAGTCCGACTCCGAGCAAGTACGGCGTCTACCGAAGGCGCTGTGGCTGGTCTTGGTGATCATTCTGCCCTTGGCCGGGATGGTCGCCTGGTGGATCTTCGGGCGGCCCGTACGCCCCTCGGCCGGTTCGCCCCCGCCCACCGCCCCCGACGACGATCCCGATTTTCTGCGCAGCCTGTGACCGACCGCGGCGCCCTGGGCGACCACCACTGATTCGCGGCAACACCGCGCAGGCTATGCCCATCACAGTCATACCCGACTAAACTGAGACGACGAGGTGCGCGGATAGCGCTCACGTCAAGACCGACATGTTGTCAAAGCCCGATCGGGCAGTCCACAATGATCGTCAGCTTGGAGGAGCCCAGTTCCGCCAGGGGGGCCTGGGCCGTGACCAACGCTTGCTCGCGCGACCTCGCCGACGCGACGAGATTGAAGAAGGCTGAATAGATCAGTGGTTGAGTTCACCATGAGGGCAAGACGGTTCCGGCCGACACGAACACCGGGCCGATCACAGACCAGACCGCAGGGGCTGGTGTCATGAACTCGACCTTCATCTCGCTGACCGTGCCGAATTACCGCCGGTATTTCATCGGCTGTTTGTCGGGCAACATCGGCAACTGGATGTCGGTCACCGCGAAATCCTGGCTGGTTCTGGTCGAGTTGACCGGTGGGTCTGCCATCACGTTGGGATGGCTGACCACCGTGATGTTCCTCCCCCAATTCGTACTTCAACCGATCGGCGGAGTTATGGCCGATCGATTCCCGAAACGAAACATCGCGATCGTCACCCAGTGTCTGCTGTGCCTGTCGGCCACCACCTTGTCATTGCTGGTTCTGACCGGTCACATCCAGTTGTGGATCGTGTTCGCCCTCGCCCTGTTCGACGGAACGGTCGGAGCTTTCGACGGACCGGCTCGACAGTCGTTCGTGTCTGAATTGGTTCCGGCTTCCTTGCTTCCCAACGCCATCGGGCTGAACTCCTCTTCCTGGAACGCGGCGCGCATGTTCGGCCCCGCGATCGCCGGAGTCCTGATCGCCGCCTTCGGCACCGGACACGCTTTCGCCATCAACGCCGCCAGCTTCCTGCTGCTGATCTTCATGCTGACCCGAATGAAGCCGAAGCTGTTCTACAACGCCAAAGCCCCCGACGGTCCACCCGCGCCCAAGAAGCGCTCCGGCCTGCTCGACGGCCTGCGCTACGTCTTGGCCCGTCCGCAGTTGACCTTGCTCTTCTTCATCGCCTTCATGTTGGGAACCTTCGGTTTCAACTATTCGATCACCAACACGTTGATGGCCACGGCGGTCTTCCATCGCGGCGCTGGAGAGTACGGCCTGCTCGGCTCGATCATGGGCATTGGGTCGCTGACTGGCGCGTTGTGGTCGGCCCGCCGCGACCTGCCCCGCATCCGGTTCGTCTTCGTCTTCCTCGCCGGGTTCTCGGTGTCGCTGATCTTGTCGGCGCTGAGCCCGAACTTCATCTTCTTCGCCCTGACGATGATCCCGATCGGCTTGTGTTCGGTGTCGGTCATGGTCGGAGCCAACTCGATGATCCAAATCAGCATCCCTCAAGACGTGCGTGGACGGGTCATGGCCTTGTGGGGCATCGCCTCAATGGGGTTGACCCCGGTGGTGTCACCGGCGCTGGGCTGGGTCGGGGACTATCTGGGCGCGCGCGCCACCGTCTGGGTCGGAGCGATCGCGATCACGGTCACATTCGTGGCCGTCGCCTGGTACCTGTTCGGCAAGCGTCAACTGCGCGTCCACCACACCCGCGGCTTCCACTTCGGGGTGGAGTATCCCGGGCTGGGATACCCCGGTCCAGAGCCGACCCCCTGATCTCGCCGCGCCGCCATTGGACCGACTCAGTCATCGCGCACGGTCAGGCCCCAGGTTGTCAGGCCTTCGGCGTACGCCCCCTGCCATCGGCCCTGCTCGAACATCAAAGCTCCCGGGGCGTCGGCGGTGATGGTCCAGCCCAAAGGCTCCAGTGTCTGGCGCAGGTACGCCTGGACTGTAGACCCTTGACTGACCGATCCGGTGACGATCAAGGCGTTAGGCTGGTCGGCTTGACGGATGAACTGAATTCCCGGCGGCAGCCAAATCAACTCGGCCACAGAATTGGTCCACCCCAGGTCAGCCAAGGATTGACCTTGGCTCGGCGTGGCGATAGACGGGGTCGGACTCGGCACGGCTTGTTGGGGCGCTGCGCCGCATCCGGCCAGCGTCAGGGCCATCATCACCCAGATCAGCCCACGTCGAGCCACACGCACCTCCTGATCGTGCCCAAGCATCCGCACACAGCGTAGCCGCTCGACGGTTGTGACCCAAGCCGACCCGGCCTGGGTCATCCCGGAGTCGCTTCCCATGACCTTCACCCAGGCACGGTCAGACCGGTCCATCCCCACCGGTCTAGAGGTCTCTTGCGGCCCTTCACCCAGGCGCGGTCGAATCGGCCATTCTCATGCGGGGCTGACGACGGTCATCCCGAATCGGTCTCCACCACCGCACCTGGCGGCGACAATCTCCGACCACCGGCTCGAATTGGGTGATGACATGGTGGTTTGGTAGAGTTCATGTCGGTCGCTGGACCGCCGACTGCCCTGGTCATGACCGTGTTCGCCCCCGCTGAACTCGCGCCACCGCCATCGACCATGCCGGTCGGCCAACCACCACGAACATGAAGTGGAGGCTCACCATGTCCATCATCGACGCCATCGCCGGGTCGGCCCAAATTCCGCGGGGCAGCGATGGCTTGACACCTGACCATCCAGCGCGGCCGTACCCTGCGATCCATCGATTGCGCGCCTCGGCGTGGATGCGCCTGCTGGTGTTCGCGGCGGTCTTCTTCGTCACCGCGATCTTGTCGATGTCGGTGTTCATGGCGGTGACACTGTCCACCGCGATGAACCAGACCCAGTCCATGCTCGTGACCGAACTCATCCCCGCCATCGTCGCCTACCTGGTGTTGACACTGGCCATGGAGGATCGGATCTGGCCAAGCGAGCTGTCGCCGAAGACCAGCGGAAATCTTCTCAAGGGCATGGCGCTCGGAGTGGTCTTGGTCGGACTGGCCGTCGGGGTGCTGGCCCTGATCGGCAGTTACCGTGTCGTCGGCGTCAACGCGGCGTACAACCCCTGGGCGGCGCTGTTGACCATCGGGGTGACTGCGGGGATCGCCGAAGAAATCCTGTTTCGCGGTGTGCTGTTCCGCCTGGTCGAAGAAGGATTGGGCAGTTGGGGAGCCGTCGCGGTGTCAGCCCTCGGGTTCGGCGCGGTGCACCTGACCAATCCCGACGCCACCTGGTGGGGAGCCATCGCCATCGCTGTCGAAGCCGGGGTGCTGTTCGCTGGGGTGTACGTTCTCACGCGCAACCTGTGGTGGTGCATCGGGCTGCATTTCGCCTGGAACATGGCTGAAGGCCCACTGTTCGGGTCGATCGTCTCCGGGACGGGAGCCAACTCCAGTTGGTTGCAGGCCCAATGGAGTGGGCCTGAACTTCTCACTGGCGGACGATTCGGCCTGGAGGCCTCCGTCGTCCCGGTGATCATCGGAGCCGCGCTGGGCGTCCTCCTGCTGGTCCATGCCCACCGTCGCGGCCTGATCGTGGCCCCGGCGTGGATTCGCCAGGCCCGGCTCAACCCCGCGCCAATAACCCTAGACCGCGGTCTTCCCAGCTGATCTTATGCCGGAACCCCGCCCGAGCGCAGGTCCCACACCACACGGGCGAGCGGGGACGACGATGTCGATAGACCTGGTGCCCGTCGGCGCAGACACCGAGCCAGCGGGCTGACAACCTCGCCTCAGGCACGTCGAAGGTTCGGCCTCCGGTGTAGCCCAGGTGGGTCGCTTTGTTTCGCCAGGCGACGCCGTGACCCGCGGCACGGCCGGCCAGGGCATGAGCGATCTCGTGCAGCACGACCTGCTCGACCTCGTCATCGGCCAGGTACGCCACCAAGTAGGTCGAACACGTGATGCGCGACTGGTCGTGATGACAGCATCCCAGACGCGTACGGGCGTGGTCCAGCCCGAATGACCAGGGGCGAGGCAGATGACGGGCGACCAACTCCGTGCCGATCCGCTGGGCGTCACCCGCGCTGGCCACCAGTCACAGGCCCTTCACATCGGTGTCGGCGGCGATCGCCGCCAGCGCGAAGTCGTACCCCGCCAGACCCAGACCCGCGATCACGCCACGCGCGACCGGTGAGATGACCGAATGACGCCGAAACGGCTCCCGGGCATGGATATTGGAGATGTGGACTTCGATCAGCTGATCGACCTCACGGGCGGCGTCAGCGATGGCGTACGAGTAATGCGACCACGCCCCCGGGTTCATCACCACCGGGATCGAGTGGTCCCCCGCCTCGTGAAGCCATCCGATCAACTCGGATTCGACGTCGGTTTGACGTACCTCGACCTCCAAGCCCAGACCACGACCGGTCCCGACCAGATGCTCAGCCAACTCGGCGTGAGTCGTCGCCCCGTAGACGGCGGGCTCGCGCGAACCCAGACGCCCCAGATTGACCCCGTTCAACACCAGAACTCTCATCACGCCTCCTTCAGGCTCGTCGGATCCGCCACGGTCTCATCGTGGCGCACATCAGGCTCCAGGTACACCGGACCGACCAGGTCGCTGGCTCGGCGCACGTTCGCCTCCGCCGCATCGATGATCTGAGCCAGTCGCACCCCACTCACTGTCGGGTCGATGGCGATCTTGGCCGCCACCAACACCTCATCAGGCCCCAAATGGACTGTCTTCATGTGGATGATCCCCTGAACGCCGGCGGTCGACTCCACCGCCGCGGTGACGGCCTGAACCTGCTCTGGTGTGGCCGACTCCCCAATCAACAGCGACTGGGTTTCCACAGCCAACAAAACCGCCACCACGACTAACAGCACCCCGATCCCGGCGGTGCCAGCCGCGTCCCAATAGCCGCTGCCGGTCAACAACGTCATACCCACTCCGAGCAGCGCCAACCCCAGGCCTGTCAGCGCTGCGGTGTCCTCCAATAGGATGACCGGCAGCTCTGGAGCCTTGGCTTTGTGGATGAACCGAGGCCAGCTCAAGTCGCCTTTGGCCGGGCGAGCCTCACGTATGGCGGTTCGCAGACTGAAGGACTCGGCCACGATAGCGGCCACCAACACCACCACCGGCACCCACCACCAGCGCGAAGCCAACAGTTCGTTCGGATGGCCCGATCGTACCTCGATGAATTTGTGGTACGCCTCGTAGCAGGCGAACAACCCGCCCATCGAGAACAAGATGATGGCCACCAGGAAAGCCGACAAGTAACGCTCACGTCCGAAACCGAACGGATGCAACTCGGTCGGCCCTTTCTTGGACGCTCTGCCTCCCAACAAAATCAGGATCTGGTTGGCCGAATCGGCCACCGAATGGATCGCCTCGGCCAGCATCGACGCCGCCCCGGTGACCAACCAGGCCAGAAACTTCATGCAGGCGATGGCGATGTTGGCGGCCATCGCCGCCAAAACAGCCTTCGTGCCTTGATGCTGACTCATCGCTCCTCCATTGACGCCATGCCCACATAGGCGACCGCGAACAGTCCCTGCTGACACAGGTCGACGTACCTCGACACTGGGTCGGACTCATCGGTGGTGATCGTCTCGACACGCACACCACGACTGAGCGCGACGCGGGCCACCTGACTGGAGTCGTGGGACCCACCGGACGCGCTAAACTCACGCATCATCACCAAGACGACTTTCGACCCCAAGGTTTGGTCGTCGACCGGATCGGCGAACGGGTCACGACGAGGACATCCACGCAGAATCGCCAACGCCTGGGTGTCATCCACCGCCAAGGCCCAAGGCCTGGACACCTCGCGCAAACCCTCAGCCATACGCTGGGCCGCCCGGGCGGCCACCACGGTGTCCGACCAGATCAGCACCGCCGCGTCCGCCATCGCACAGGCCAGGTTTTTGGCCGGATTGGCCCCCAGATGGTGGGCCGGCCCGCAACCACACGCCACGGCGTCAGCCCGCGCGGCCAAGACTTCCCGACTGGTCGGGGAACTCACCTGAGCCAAACCCAACAACTCCCAGGCGGCGACCAGGCCGACCAACCGATCGGCGTCCCCGAGCCGAATCACGGCGTCAGCGATCACATGATCATCGTCTGCCCTCCAGGTGAGAACAATCACCACCAGACCGCGTCGACGGGCCTGAGCGCACAAGTCGCCCCAGTGTGAACTGGGACCCAACACCACCAGGACGTCCAGCGGTCCGGCCCAGGTGGGCAAATCCGGACCAGACCAGTCGATCACCTTGGCTTTGGCTGTGGGCTCGACCACTGCTCGCACAACCCCCGCGTCGCGGCCCACCACCATGATCGACGACACCGCGGTGTTCACCGCGAGAATGCGGTCGGCCGCCCAACGGATCGTCGTGTCGGACTCACGGCGCAACCGCGCGCCGGACAGAGCCAGCCACTCCACGAAGGCGCCGCGACTGGCGAGCACGCGCGGATCGTCCAGCGCCGAATCGTCGAACATGGCAGGCTTAAAGCCGTGGCGCGATCGCGGTCGTGTCGCGCGCCTGGTCGATCAGCATGATCGGGATGTTGTCCCGGATCGGGTACGCCAGACCGCACGACGCGGATGTGCACACCAACTCCTTGGCCTCATAATCCACACTCAGGTTGGCATGGCAGGCCGGGCAGGCCAGCAGTTCCAACAGGGCCGGATCCAATTCCAAAGCCATCAGTCCTCCTTCACCAAATCCAACACGGTGTCGCGAAGCCGAGCCATGTCGGCCGGATCGCGGGCCTCGACATTCAGCCGCAGCAAGGGTTCAGTGTTGGACGGTCTCAACGACACCCACCACTGGTCCCCCAACAGTTTGACGCCATCGCCGCCGCCGACATCGACCCCGCCCAGCGCGATCGACACCCGGTTCATGGTCGCCGTCGGATCGGTCACCACCGAATTGATCTCGCCCGAGGCGGCGTAGCGCGTGTACCCGGCGACCAGCTGTGACACCGGAAGGTCACAAGCGCTCAAACCGGCCAAGACATGCAAAGCAGCCAGCATCCCAGTGTCCGCGCCGTAGAAGTCACGGAAGTAGTAGTGAGCCGAGTGCTCACCGCCGAAGATGGCGCCTTCCGACGCCATCAGCGCCTTCATGTAGGTGTGACCGACCTTCGACTGCACGACAGTGCCGCCAGCCTCTTCCACAATCTCTTTCACAGCCGAGGAGGTGATGGTGTTGACCACGATCGTCGCGCCCGGCTCGCGGGCCAACTCGTGGACGGCGATCATGGCAGCGATGGCGGACGGCGGGATGATCTCGCCGCGCTCGTCGACCATGAAGACCCGGTCGGCGTCACCGTCGAACACGATGCCCAGGTCGGCGCCATGCTCACGGACAGCCGCGCACGCGTCCTCCACGTTCTTCGGTTCCAACGGGTTGGGTTGGTGATGCGGGAACGTGCCATCCAAATCCAGGTAGAGCCCGATCACCTCGACGTCGAGATGGGACAACACTTGGGGGGCGGTGTGACCGCCCATCCCATTGCCGGCGTCGACCACCACTTTCAGCGGACGCATCCTGGACAGATCCACCAAGCTCAGCAGATAGTCAGTGTACGTTCCCAAGACGTCCAGCTGTTCGCGCGCCCCACGAGCGGTCGGTTGGGGAACCTGGCCGGTGTCGAGTTCAGTGGCTCGACCAGCCAAGCGAGTCAAGAAATCCGAGGTGACCGGTTTGGCCGCCGGTGAGCAGAACTTCAGGCCGTTGTACTGGCTCGGATTGTGGCTCGACGTGACCTGAATCGCGGGCAGATCCAACCAGCCGGCAGCGAACCAGACCTCGTCGGTCGAGGCCAAACCGATGTCGACGACCGTCTTGCCGCGATCACGCAAAGCCTGAATCACCGTGTCATGAATCATCGGGCTGGTCACCCGCATGTCACGACCGACCACGATCCGCGGCCAGTCGACCAGTTCGGCGTACGCCAGACCCAGAGCGTACGCCCCGGCCGCGTCCCACTGCGGCCCGACTATGCCGCGAATGTCGTTCGCTTTGAAGATCTGTGGTTGAAGCACGGCCCTATCCTACTTCGTGGTCGCTCGTCTTCGCGCTGGCGTAAAGCGCGGCGTCGGCCACCACCCGCAGATGGGCCCGGCTGGCCAAGGTCACCAAATTGGTCCGCTGCGACAAGGAGTGCTCGGTTCCGGCGGGCTCACCCGGCTCGGCACCGAAACCGACTCGACGAATCTCGTCGGCCAACTCGTCCAGCGCTTGGGTTCTCGACCCGGCGACCCCAGGTTCGCGCACCCAATGCAAACTCCAACCCTTCGGCACGCTCAACCGATCCAGATGCACCTGGCACAGCACATAGCTGCCCGGGCTGGGTTGTCGATCAGCGGGACGGATCTCGACCTGGGAGGCGGCGTACGAATAACTCAACTGCGCCACAGCCTGCTCCTGACATCCGGGGCGGGAACAATACTTCACCACGGGTGACCACCCTACCGTGATCGATCGGCCAGGTCGGGCAACCAGGCCGACACCAGGTCGATCTCGGCCGATCCGTGACGACATCGGCATCCGAGTACACTGGGCCCATGCGTGACCGCCATCGCCGAGGCATGAGGGGGATGCTCGCCCCGCCGAACTGCGTAGCCGGGCACATGTTGCGCCGCGCCCGTCCGACACTGGCCGGGGCCTATTTCTTCCGCTGCGTGGCCGAAGCGATCGACGCCATCGAAGAGGCGGTGCCCGACGCTTTGACCCACCTCGACATCGGTGTCGAAGACGTCCCTGATGTGGATCAACTCTGGAGCAGCCACATGCCACTAGCGGCCTGCGTGGCCGCGGACGAGAACCACGTGGCCCAGATTGTTCTTTTCAGACGACCGATCGAATTTCGAGCCGGCGACCGCGACCATGTGCGTCAACTGGTTTTCGTCTCGCTGGTCGAACAGGTCTCATCCGCGACGGGGATCCCGGTGTCCACCCTCGACCCGACCAACCTGCGCGACGAGTGAGGCCTCCGGGGGTTTTGGGCACGGATGCCCGGACTAGGGGCCATCGGGCTGGAGCCTCAACTTGTGACGCTGACGTCTCAGTTGCCCGGAGCCGTCTTAGTCGCGCAGACCAGTCTTCGTCGTGCAGGCCAGTCTCGCTGGCCCAGGCCGGTCCTAGTTGCCCAGACCTGGCGCTAGCCGCGGCACGTCGACTGTCGTTTGTGCGCCACCGCCCCACAGGGGCACGATCGACAATCCGACGTCGCTCAGGCCCACCGAGGCGCGCACTGCCTGCGAGGCGGTCGTCAGCTCCACTGCCACACCCGTAGCCGGAAAATCCACCCGCGTGAAGCCCTGGGGGGCCACAGTCACAGTGCTTGAGGTCCTCGACCCGGCGCCGTCGTCGAAACGCAACGTGACCGAGGCCTGCGCCTGATCCGGGTTCGCCAGCCACAAGCTGCCGCCGATGGCGGGGAACACGACTGACCCCCCGACCGCGCGTTGAGCCGGGATCGCTGAAAACTCGCCGCCACTGGCCACCATCACCCCGGCAGAGATTGCCGTCGTCGATGTCAGATGGATCGCCGAAGCCTGACTGCCCAACGCCGAGGTGACGTCGATCGTCAGCGACCGAGCCGGCGGAATCTCCACCTTCTCCAAGCCCAGCGGCGCGAAAGCCCCAGCCTCGCCAAGGATCTGCAACGAGACCTCGGCTTTGTTGGTCGGATCGGTGTTCGTCACTGACAGGGTTCGAGCACCGTCGCCCGCCGGAATGCCGTTGATCGTCAGATCAGTGTCCGGGGCGGTCTGTGGCAACTGCCAGTCGTAGCCCACCGAGCCCAAGGAACGCAGCAGCGCGGCCACCCTGCCTTTGGACGCTCTGACCTGAACCGAGATCGGGGTGTCGACCGTGACCAGTTGATCGACCGCCAGCATCCGGGTCGTGCCCGGCGCGAGGTTGATGTCTGAGATACCGGGCACAGGGATCGCGCCGTTCGGGCCGTACAAGAACACGTCGACCACTGCGGGGGCCGAATCGACGTTGGTCAACAACACTGTGGCCGTCTCCGATTGAGTCACCACCCCGTTCCACATCCCCCAGGTGATCGGGCTGGTGCAGGGCGCCACCAACTGGGTCGCGCCCTCACTGTAGACCGACACCGCTCCGACTGTGGCCCCACCGCGCACGATCACCGGCTTGGCTGGATTCTCGAAAGTCGCGCTGGTTTGGGGATCCGACGGCAACTCACCGACGACCGAGGCGGTGAAAGGCTCCGTGTCGGCGACCCTCACCACCGTCTTCCCGACCTGCGGATCTCCTACCGGACAAGCCAACATTCGGGTCACCGGCAAGGTGATCTGCTCGGTGGTGAGTCCCGGCGTCGGCCAGACGCACATCACGGCGATGACGGCCGCCAGGCCGACCACCGCGCCGATCAGTCCCAGGGTCTTCCTCATCGGGCACTCCTCAACTGGTACCTCGGAGCGTCCGAGGACTCTTCGGACAGCGGCGGGAAGACGAAGATCATCAGCAGGACGACCACGGCTAGCTGGACCCAACCGATCCAGCTGTACTCCGTGGCGTGGACCAGCCGAATCGGCCCGGAGGCGCTGCCCAGCGCGTACGCCGCCCGCCAGTCGCCCGATTCGACCGGGGTGGCCTCGACATCGCCGACGTACACCTTCAAGGATTTGTCCGGAACCGTGGCCAACACCAAGGTTCTAGGCGAATCGGGTTTGATCTGATCCGAAGCGTTCAGGTACGTCGGAGGCGATCCGACCGTGACCAGTGATCGCCTGGTCGGGGCGGTCGCCACCGACAAAGCGGAGTTCAGTGTCACATTCCACACCGCGGTGGTCTCCGAGGCGCTCGACGACTGGAAGCCGGCGGTGGCGTCGAGGGCTTCGACGATGCCGTGACTGGGGTTGAACACCACGACTGTGCTGACCCCGAAGGTGGCCAACTGTTCGGCGACCGCGTCATCGGATCGGCCGGCCAACGCCTTGGCGACGATCTGCTCGACCTCGCTGGTGGCAGTGTCGGATCCCAACAGCCCAGAGCGGAAAGACCCCTGCCCCCACAGCGTTTGTCCACCGGACCTGATCGTCCATCCGCCCTGCGCGGCGTCGATCACCAACGTGGCGGTGTCCAGATCGATCTCGTTCTGGGCCAAGTATTCGGGGATCTGGGAACCAGAGCCACGCTGGATCCCCTCCATTCCCGCCACGACGACCCAGCCCGCTCCCATCACGAAGCTGAGGATCAGCAGCAGCGACAACAACCCCACCAGGGCCTGCTTGCCGCCGAAATCACGGCCTTCGAGCGAACCCAAGGTCTGATCGACCCAGGAGACGAAGGTGAACACGATCGTGGCGAAGCCGACCAGCAACCAGGGGCTGACATCGGTGAAGACGCTGACCTGGTCGACGGTGTACGACAGATGGGTCCAGGCCACCGCCACGGCGATCGACGCCAGACCGGCGACTGCGGCCCAACGACGCCACGAGCGCTGGACCAACACCACGATCAGACCGATCCACACCACCGCCATCACAGCGATCGACAACCACAGCGGTGGAACCCCAACCTCTGTGGGACGAGCCAGCAACAGTTGCCAAGTCCCCGGAGCGGGATTCAGCATCGGCTCAGGCGGCAGGAACAGGCGCGCCGGGGTACGTACCCACTCGGGGACCGCTTGAGCCCAGAAGACCAACGGCACGATCACAGCCACCCCGACCCGAGCGATTCGAGCGGAACCACCGGCGTAAGCGGCGATGATCAAAGCGATGGCGGCCAACGGCAGCCACAAGACCGGAATGATGGCCATCATGACCACCGCGCTCAGCGCCAAACCGGCCAAACCCTGCAACGAGCGGGCGCCCATCCAGGGCTGACTGAGCCGGGACACCCACTCAGCGGCGAACGGCAGCACCATGGCGAAGCCGATCAGCCACAGCGAACCCCGATTGCCCGCGCCCATCAGCAACGGCAAACAGGCATAACCGGCGCAGGTCAGCCACCGCAGAGTCCCGTGGTGGATCCGATGACGGCAGAACCACACCGCGATCAGCATCGTGATCGGGAACGCGGCCACCAACGTGACCACGGGCAGCCACTCCGGTTTGATCGACAACGCGGACAACGCGGCACTGACCAACAGCCACGGCTGAGATTTGCCCGGCGTTGACATGGCCAAATCGAAGGCTTGGGACAGTGACGCCGGTGGGCCGAGCAGACCTGACGCAGTCACCGCGCCAGAAGCGTACAGATGGCGGACCATCGCGGCCACGCCGCCGACCACCACCAGCAGCCACACGATGGCAGGGACCCGCTTCTTACCATCCCCAATCCGACGAGTGAACTCGTCGCCAAGCAGGTCGTCGAGCGTCATCTCGGCGTCGCTGTTCGGACTGAACTGCTCATGGAACCAGCGGGCCAGCGACTGGAACCCCTCTTCGACCACGGAGCCCAAGGTGGGGCGCAGTGAGCGTACCCGATAAGCGTTCTTGTTGCCGCGGGCCAGTTTCATGACCTTCTTGCGCAACTTGGCGACCGGTTTGCGTGAATGGAAGACGAAGTCCGACCAGGCCTCGACCTCGTCCTTAGCATGGTCGGGAACCCGCCCCAACAGATAGACCAGCGCTGAGACCAGACACACCACCGTCACTCGAGCCAACAGCAGGAACTTCCCCACGCCGTGGGCGTGCGCGCCGACCAGCCGAAGCCCCATCAGACGATCCCAGGCGGCCTCGCTACGACCGGCGCGGCTGGCCATCGTCCCTGGGCGAATCTCGGACCGCCCGGCTTGACGGTGGACGATGACGGCCGTCGGACAGGTCAACACCCATTGGTCGATCAGTTGGACCCGCCACCCGATGTCGACCCCGTCACGATAACCGGCGATACAGGGATCGAAGCCACCGATCTGCTCCAGCGAACTCCATCGCACCAGCATGCCGCAGGTCGATCCGCCCAAGACCGACTTCGACTCGTACTGTCCTTGGGCGACCTCGTCCGGTTCGACCGACAACGCTCGACGTCCCGAACCTGAGATGGTCGCTCCGACCTCCAAGGTACGAGCGGCGTGGCTGCGTCGTGACGGGCGCACCAGCAGGGGCACCGCGATCGCCAGTCGGGGGGTTCGCGCGGCCAGTGTGACCAGTTCAGTCAAGGCCGCGTGGTCGGGCACCGCGTCGTCGTGCAGCAGCCAAATCCATTGCGTGGGAACGTCGACCACGCTCATCGCCCGCTCCACAGCCTGACCGAAAGTGGCGCTGGCTTTGCCTTGGACGATGTGGTCGATCAAACCGGCGTCGTACGCCTGATCAAGCAGTTCGGCAGTGTTGTCTGACGACTCATTGTCGACCGCGACGATGACATCGGGGCGGCGGTCAGATTGACCCAGACCGGCCAAGGTGGCATTCAACCACGAACCAGCGTTGCGGCAAACAAGAACGGCGGTCACCGTGTGACCGCTGAGATCGACATCACTGAGTTCGGGTGCATCGAACCAGCTCCAGCCGTCGGTGTGAGTCATAAGGCCCTAACGATCAGCACAAGCACTCTGTCATGCTCGGTGCCTTAGCTTACGCCGTTCGCGCTCGCTCAGGCCACCCCAGATCCCGTACCGTTCATCGTGGGCCAAGGCGTATTCGAGACACTCCTGCCGGACTTCGCAGCCTCGGCACACGCTCTTCGCCTCTCGGGTCGAACCACCCTTCTCAGGGAAAAAAGCCTCAGGGTCGGTCTGGGCACACAGAGCTCGCGCTTGCCACGCACTCGCGTCTTCCTCGGTCTGTGTGACCAACGTCAACATACTCGACATCTCAGCCTTCCCATCACGTGTCGTGCCGGCCAAACATCTGGGGTGACGACACACCGGTTTGACCACCACGCTCATTCACAGACTTTCGTCCGCCTCCCTGGTCGCGCGATGACCTCCTGAGCGGTGAACCGTCGCCTGTCCGCTGCACCCAATTGTGAGACCTTCCACAGAAATTACACCAGTGTGACTCCGGTTCCGTCAACTCTGACATCTATATTTCACCAGATGGGCCAAGAATCGCCACGAATTGTCGTGTCCGCCCGCTTGTGCGCCGCTGCGACTGCTCCTGTGCGGCTGACTTGACCGTCGATGGCGCTGGTGGCGCCTCATCTACCACGCCGCCGCCTTCGCTGGTTGGCGACTGCTGCCCCGGCGGTTGGCTCGACCATCGACGGCGACCGATCACTCCTGCGATTTGCGAGCAGCCAGGTCCGCCGCCCGCAGCCAACCGCGACCTTGGGCCTCCTGCCGCGGGACGACCGGACTGTGGTGAACCACTGCCGGCCGCTCGGCGTTCCCCGGCTGTTCCTCGGCGACCGTCGGGGCCTGCGGCGCGACGACCTGGGCGAGCGACGGCGGTCGGCTGGCCGCGGTCGGCTTCAACCTCGGCGAGCGCAGAATCACCACGCTGGCGAGGGCGAAACCGACGACGACCGCACCCAGCAGGACCATCCTGGCCGCGCTCAGCCCCAGCCAAACCGCCGGTCCAGCCGAAGCGGAAGGTGAGAACCACAAAGCCATGGCGGCGATCACGATCACCACGAACGCGATCCCGAAAGCCACGACACGCGGCCAAACGGACCGACCAGACTTAGACATACTGCTCACCGGCCTCACGAGCCAGCTCGACCAACTGCTTGATCGATTGGGCCGCCTGGATCGCGCACACCAAGGTGACGTTGCCCTCCTGGACGACGATCATGTCTTTCAACCCGGCCACCGCCACCAGATGCTCCGGATCATCGCTGAGCACCAACGTGTCCGAGCACTCCAAAGCCACCACGGTTCCCCGAAGGACGTTGTTGTCCTCATCTGCGGGAAGCTGACCGGCCAAGGCGGCGAAGCCACCGACATCGGTCCACCGGGCATTCAGGGCGACACTGAGGACGTGGGCCGTGCCCCGCCCCTGAGACACCGGCTCCATGATCGCGTAATCGACCGAGACGCGGTTCAAAGTCGGATACACCTGGTCGATCAACTCCGGTTCAGACACCAGACGACCGATCTGGGCTGCCATCTCAGGTTGGAACAGCTCCACCTGAGCCATGAAGGTCTTCGCCTGCCACACGAAGATCCCCGAGTTCCACCACCAATCCCCTTCACTCAGATAACGCTGCGCCACCTCAAGGCTCGGCTTCTCCGCGAACCGCCCCACACGATGGACCAACCCGTCGGCACTGACGGCGTCTGCCACGTGGACGTACCCAAAGCCGGTGTGCGCGCTGGTGGGGACCACTCCGAGGGTCACCAACCCCTGGTCGTCGTCGCTGGCGGCCTGGAAGGCGCGAGCCATGGTGTCCGCGAACGCGCTGAGCGGGGTGATCGTCTGATCGGCGCTGAGGATCGCCACGACCGCGCTCGGATCACGTCGGGCGATCGTGGCCACCGACCAAGCGATGGCGGCCAACGAATCGCGCCCGACCGGTTCGCACAGCATGTTCGACCGTGGCAGTTGGGGCAGTTGATCGCCGATGACATCGGCGTACGAGGCTGAGGCGCACACCAGGATCCGATCAGGATCGACCACCAGCGCGGCGCGCTCGTACGCCAACTGCAGCAGGGAGCGACCCTCGATCAGAGGCAACAACTGCTTCGGCATACCCCGACGTGACAGGGGCCACAGACGGGTGCCCGATCCTCCAGCCATGATGACCGCGTAGTTCATGAGCGCCAGTCTACGGTTCGTCGTCGCCTCCGCAGAACAGACGTGGCCCGAACAGCCCCACAGTGACGAAAAACGACGTGTGCCTGGCCCCGTTCAGGGCCAAACACACGTCGCTTGAGTCAGTTGTCTCGTGTCGATCCGGGATAGGCCGCGAAGCGCGGTGCTCCGGCTCAGGTCAGTGGATCACTGCCAATCGTCGTCTTCGGAAACCTCGACGCCAGCGGCGGCAACCGAGGACTCGACCATGTCCTCGTCGCTCAACTGCGGGGCCACACCCATGGTCGCCAGCATCTGACGCACGTTGCTCAACTGCAAGGTGATGGCGTCGCGGCGAGCGCTAGCGGCCTGAACCTCACGCTCAGACTCACGACGAATCCGCTCGGCGGCGGCCTTGGCCTGCTTCAGGATCTCGTTGCCTTGGTTGTTGGCGTCCTTGATCGTCGCGTCAGCCTGCTCCTGAGCCTCGGCCTTGTAGCGTTCGGCCTCCTCCTGGATGGCATACAACGACTCCTCAGCCCGCTGCATCGCCTCGTCCTGAGCCTTCATCTGGCTGGCGAAGTCCTTGGCGGCCTCGTCGCGACGCTCAGCCAGCGTCTTCTCGAAGTCGGCGGCGGCGACGGCAGCGCGCGCACGCTGGTTCTCGTAGATGGCCTCGGCCTCTTCACGACGGGCCAGGGCCTCGCGATCAGCCTGATCGAGGATGCCCTCGGCTTCGCGCTGAGCCTGGGTGATGATGCGCGTGGCCTCAGAGTCAGCCTTCGTACGCACCTCTGAGGCGTAGGCCTCGGCGTCGGCGCGGGACTGTTCAACAGCGGACTGCGTGTCCAAGGTCAGCTTCTCAGCCTCGCTCTTGGCGGTCGAGCGCACATCCTGGCTCTCGGCCTGAGCCAAGGACAGCATCTGCGAGATCCTCGAACCTAGATCGTCGAAGGTCGGAGGCTTGGGGGCCTGGGCGGCACGCTCCTCCAGATCGGCTGTGTAGAGCGACATCTCGTCCAGCTCCTGCTGCAACTGGTCGACGGTGGCCTGCAGCTCGCTCACATCGGCGTCCTGACCGTTCGATGTCGTGCGCGCAGCCTCCAATTCTTTGGTCAAATCCTCGAATGCGGCGTTGACTTCCTCGGGATCATACCCCCGAAGGATCATCCGAAATGTGGGCATTAGTCCTCAATCTCTTTCTCGTAGTAGTTAGTTTACGACCGGATTCTCCGGTACAGCGAGAGCCTCAATGACTCCTGACAACTGACCCAGTTGTGCAGCTATGTTATCGCGGCGACGCGCCAGCGTGGCCGCTTCCATCCGAGCGCGCTCCATGTACTCTCGCACTTCGCCTCGAATCGCCTCGGCGTCTTGCCTGGCTTGCGCCACGACGTCGATCGCCTCTTGGCGGGAACGTCCGGCCCGGTCGGCAACGCTACGCTGCAACTCTTCCATCTCCGCCATCGCCCGGGCTCTCGCCTCGGCGGCCGCGCTTTCCTGACGAGCCACACGCTCCTCGGTCTGGGTCTTCAACGCGATGGCGTTGCTCCTCGCCTGCGCCAAGACGGTCTCCGACTCAAGCTTGGCGTCGGCGCGCAGGGCCTCAGACTCCGTCTTGGCCCGGCTCATGATGGCCTGGAAGGTCTCATTGAGTTCGGCCCGCTTGGTCGCGATGTCGCGATCGGCTTCCTTCTTGATCAGGTTGGCCTCGGTCTGGGCGCCTGAGACCAGCGCCTGAATCGACTCCTGTGTCGCTGCCACCTGGCGCGAGACCTGATCCAGTTGTTCTTTGGCTTGACGACGGCCATCGGCGATAAGAGCGTCGAATTCAGCTTGAGCTTCCTTGCGCAGGGTGGCGACCTCTTGTTCAGCCTCAGCTTTAGCCTGGTCGATGGCGGTGCCGGTGGCCTCCATCTCGGCCTGCATCGCGTCCCACACCCGCTGGAGTTCTTCTTCGACTCCGCTCCAGACTTCGGAGACCTCGCGATCCAACTGACCACGACGTTCGACCGCCTCGGCTTCGATCGCCTGCTTCATCGACGCGATCTCCGCTTCAGCTGCGGCGCGATACTGGCTGATGCGCGTGTAGGCGTCGGACTCGAAGTCGGACACGACCGAGAAGATGGCCTTCTCGCGATCCTGAGCCCGAGTCTGCGCTGACGCGACTTCTTGACGGGCACGGTCCAACACCTCTTGGACGAAGGCCTCAGCCTCTTGGGCGATGCCGTGAGCACTGGTGGCCGAGTCTCGTACGATCGATTCTCCGGCCGACTGGGCCAGATCCATCGCGGCCAAGACCACCGCCTCGGACTCGTGACGACGCTGCTCGACCAACGCGGCGGCCGATTGATTCTGGCGCATCAGGAACTCCCAGCGTTCCTGCGCGCTCAGCAGCTCAACTTCAGTTTCTTTCTTCAAGCGTTCAGCCAAGTTTTGGGCGTGAGTCAGGACGTCGAAAGCCCCTTCGGCGTCGTCCTCGAGCGGAGGCGAGTACGCGTCGTCACTCATACGAACTCGAACTCCTTTCACAGATGGCGCACGACAAAGTGGCAACCATCAGCCCAGACAGGCGCAGCCTGAAACAGACCTACCCCGTAGCAAGGATTATGCCACATAAACCGACTACAGCGGGAGCTATCTTACATGACACACCACTATGACGCGTGCGCCTTGATCCTAACATATTTGGCATCGCTTTGTACCTGTTTTCAGTCGGTGGCAAAGATCGACGCCACGACCTGGCTGACCCAGGCCAGAAGCTCCGCGTTCTTGAGCGTAACGATCGGAAAACCGTCGCTGGTCGGCGAGACGACCAACACGTGGCCTTCCGGTTTGACGATCGAGCCGGGATACATTCTCGCCAACCGCGCCCGTCGCGACTCCGGCAGCGGCTGCTTGGGCGTGAAACGGATGTGCTTGCCCTGGGCGACCACCTCGACCACCCCCGCCTCGCGGGCGCGAATCCGAAACGCCGCGATGTCGATCAGCGCACGTACGGTCGTGGGCGGCTCGCCGTAGCGGTCGGTCAGCTCGGCCACCACCTCACCCAATTGCTCGTCGTTGACCGCTGCGGCGATCCGCCGGTACATCTCCAAACGCAGTCGCTCCGAGTCGATGTAGTCCCCGGGCAGATGAGCCTCGACTGGCAACTCGATGCGCATGTCCGGCTCGACTTCGGCCACCGAACCACTCTTATATTCCGCGACCGCCTCCCCCACCAGTCTCAAGTAGAGGTCGAACCCGACGTCGCCGATGTGGCCCGACTGGTCGGCGCCCAACAGGTTGCCCGCTCCACGAATCTCTAGATCCCGCATCGCGATGCGCATCCCCGCGCCCAAATCTGTGTTCGCGGCCATCGTGGCCAGGCGGTCATGGGCGGTCGCGGTCAAGACCTTGTCCGGCGGATAGAAGAAGTACGCGTAGCCTCGGTCGCGACCACGCCCCACCCGGCCACGGATCTGATGCAACTGACTCAACCCCATCGTGTCGGCGCGCTCGATGATCAAGGTGTTGGCTGTGGAGATATCCAAACCCGATTCGATGATCGTGGTGCACACCAAGACGTCGAAGCGCCGATCAATGAAGTCGGTCATGACCTGCTCCAACTCGCGCTCGCCCATCTTGCCGTGCGCCACCCCCACCCGAGCGTCGGGCACCAGGTCGGCGACCTTCGCCGCCGCCTGGTTGATCGACTCCACCCGGTTGTGGACGTAGAAGACCTGACCTTCACGAGCCAGCTCGCGCCGGATCGCCGCCGTCACCTGGCCTGGATCCCACACCCCGGCGAAGGTCAACACCGGATGGCGTTCCTCGGGCGGAGTCTGGATGACCGACAGTTCGCGAATTCCGGTCACCGCCATCTCCAGGGTTCGTGGGATCGGGGTGGCTGACATCGCCAGCACGTCCGCGTCGAGCCGCAGTCGTTTCAGGGCTTCCTTGTGCTCCACACCGAAGCGCTGCTCCTCGTCGATGATGACCAGGCCCAGATCGCGGAAAGCCACGTCCTGACTGAGCAATCGATGGGTTCCAATGACGATGTCGACCCCGCCGGAGGCCAAACCGGCCAAGGTCTTCTTCTCCTCCGCAGCCGTCTGGAACCGCGACAGCGGAGCCAATGTCAGCGGGAAACCGGCGCAGCGGGCGGCGAAGGTCGCGAAGTGCTGCTGCACGAGCAAGGTGGTGGGCACCAACACCGCGACCTGTTTTCCATCCATGACCGCTTTGAACGCGGCACGGACTGCGATCTCCGTCTTACCGTAGCCGACGTCGCCACAGATCAGGCGATCCATCGGCGTGATGGCTTCCATGTCATGCTTGACCTCGTCGATGCAGGCCAACTGATCAGGAGTCTCGACGAAGGAGAAGGAGTCCTCCATCTCTTTCTGCCATTGCGTGTCAGGCGAGAAAGCGAAGCCAGTCACCGACTGACGGGCGGCGTACAACTGCACTAATTCCCGAGCGATCTCGCGCACCGCTTTGCGAGCCCGAGCCTTGCGCTTGTTCCAATCCGCGCCGCCGAGCCGATCCAAACTCGGTTCCTCACCGCCGACGTAGCGCGACACCAGGTTCAGCTGATCCATCGGAACGTACAACCGATCACCGGGCTGGCCCCGCTTCGAGGCGGCGTACTCGATGACCAGATACTCCCGCTGGACTCCAGACATCGTACGGGTCGACATCTCGACGTAGCGTCCGACGCCGTGACTGTCGTGGACGACCAGGTCACCACTGGCCAGGGTCAGAGGATCGATCTCCTTCTTTCGCCTTGTCGGCAGACGCCGCGTCGATTTGTCGGCGGCCTGAGTTCCTGACAACTCGGTGTCGGTGAAGACCTCCAGATTCAGCGACGGCACGCTGAAGCCGTGACTGAGGCTGCCCTGGTAGATCGACACCATCCCGGGCTTCGGCTCGGCGTCGGCCAACTGGACCAGGTGGGCCGACGCGCCCGACTCGGTCAGCAGATCGTGGAAGCGCTGGGCCAAGCCGCGACCAGGAGTCATCACGACCACCGTCGCACCAGTCGACGTGGCCTGACCGACCTCGTCCACTCCCTGCTGGATGTCACGAGTCTGGGTGGCGCGCCGCTGAGCTGTGACGATGAACGAGCCCTGATCGGGATCAGATCCGTACGGCGATAAGGACCACCACCCCAGGCCACGAGCCCGGCTGGCCTGGCGCACGTCGGACAAGGACTTGTAGGCGGCCGCTCCCAAGTCGATCGGAGCCGATCCGCCTTCGGCCGCAGCCGCCCAGGAAGCGCGCAAGAACTCGTCACTGGTGGCGGTCAGATCCACCGCTCGGGCACGCACCAGTTCGGGGTCGCAGACCACGATGACGGTGTCGGCTGGAAGAGTGTCAGTCAGCATCTCCATGCCATCGGTCAGGGCTGGAGCCAGTGCCTCCATGCCTTCGACACCATGGCCTTGGCCGATCCGCTCCAACATGTCGGCCAGTTCCGGGTGGTGCGGCAACAACTGCCTGGCCCGGGCTTGGACCTGCTCAGTCAGCAGCATCTCCCGACACGGTGTGGCCACCACTTCGTCGAACACGACCGAAGTCGACCGCTGATCGGCTACCGAAAAACTGCGGATCTCTTCGACCACGTCACCGAAGAAATCAATCCTGACCGGTGAGTCGGTGGTGGGCGAGAACAAGTCGAGAATGCCGCCACGAATCGCGAACTGCCCGCGCCGCTCGACCAGGTCGGTGCGCACGTACCCCGCCTGAACCAGCGCAGTCGGCAAATCCTGGATCTGATAGGTCGCCCCGGTGCGGATCCTCACCGGTGACATCGAGCCCAAACCTTTGACTTGAGGCTGCAGCAGCGATCGTACGGGAGCGACCACCACCCGCGGCGGGGGCGCCTCGCCGTTCCCGCTCAGGCGACGCAGCACCTCCAACCGACGACCGACGGTGTCTGAGCGGGGGCTGAGCCGCTCGTGAGGCAGGGTCTCCCAGGCAGGATAGTACGCCACCTGATCTTCGCCGATCAGGCCCGCCACCATGGCTGTCAGTGCCTCAGCTTGACGATAGGTCGAGGTGACTGCCACTGTCGGAGTCTGTTGGCAGATGGCCGCGATCAGGAATGGGCGGATCTGTTCCAGACAGATCAGGTCACCACTCGATCCGGGGTCGACCGCTTCGACCGCCTCACGAATGGTGTCGTCGCGAAGCAGAAGTCGGGTCAGGCCATGCATCCGACCAGATTACCTCACCGTTTCATCAGCCTTGACGTAGGCAAGCCCGACCTGGGACTGAGCCTGGGAACGATGGATCGAGGCGATCAGCGTGGCCGACGACGGGCTCAACTGTTGTAGGCCGCCTGCGTGGATGCCAAACCGGCGAGGATCAACGACGCGACCGCTTCGCCGGCTTGCAGCACCACTTCGGCCAGGTTGTGCTGCTCGGAGAAGGAGAAGTTGTTCAACACCCAGTCGGTGACCTCGCCGCCGCTTGGACGACCGATTCCGACTCGTACGCGATAGTAGTCGCCTGTGCCGACCATCGCTCGGATGGATTTCAGACCGTTGTGCCCGTTGTCACCGCCACCGAATTTGACGCGCAGCCGATCCAAATCCAGATCCAACTCGTCGTGGACCACGATCAGGTTGGACGCACGCAGCTTGTGGTCGGCCAACAGGTTGCGCACGGCCACCCCGGATTGGTTCATGAACACCCGCGTGGTCGCGAGCACGACGCTCTCCGCCTGGACCGAGGCGACCCCGATCCCGGCGGAACTGACCCGCAACTGTGCCACATCGGCTTTCAGCATCCGATGCGACTTCCAGGTGGCCGAGCCTCGCCGGGCCAGCTCCTGGACGACCATCGCGCCAACGTTGTGACGATTGCGGGCGTAGGTCGGGCCCGGATTCCCGAGCCCGACCACCAGCCATTCGGCCAAGGCCTACTCCTCGCTGGCTTCCTCGACGCCAGCCTCGTCCTGAGCCTCTTCGGCGGCGGACTCGCCCATGTCCTTGGCCTGCGGGGCCTGGATCGACAAGATCAGCGCGTCGGGCTCCACGTCGAAGCTCGCGCCTTCGGGCAACACCAGGTCGGCGGCGGTGACCGTGTAGCCGATCTCTTGACCTTCGACAGCGATCTCGATGTGCGGCGGGATGCGGGTGGCTTCGACCTGCAACAGAATCGTGTTCTGATCCAAGATGACCACGGCTTCGCCGCGAGGCTCGCCGGTCACGATCAGCGGCACCTCGACGTGAACCTTCTCACCGCGCTTGACCACGATCAGGTCGACATGCTCGACGGTGTCACGGATCGGATCGCGCTGAATTTGTTTCGGCAGCGCCAGTTGGGGCTTGCTGCCTTCGAGTTCTATGTCGAGCAGCGCATTGGCCGTACGCAGCGCCAACATGGTGGCGTGGGCGGGCAATGCCACATGGACCGGGTCGGTCCCGTGTCCGTACAACACCGCAGGAATCATGTTGTCGCGACGCAACCGGCGCGCCGCTCCTTTGCCGAACTCATCACGAATCTTCGCCGATAAGACGATCTCAGCCATTTGTTCTCCTCAACCTCAGTTTGACTGCGCATGGGCCACGACCAAGGGAGTTCACGTCGATCACGGGCGGATCTTGCGACCTGTCCCCTCGCCGGGCAATCTGGAAGTCTACCTGACCTCAGGCGGCGACGCACAACCGGTGACGGTGACGCTGGGCCGTCGACGACGTGGAGCGCGACGCCCCCTCACCCAGCCGAGCACGCCCACCGCACGTACGACTGCGTGGAACCGAGACGAAACCGGGCCGCGCGGCCAAAACCGCGCGGCCCGGTCACGACGCGGGCCGACCGGCCACCAGAGCGAACGGACACGGTAAAGTGTGAGCGTCCATCGGCCCACAGCATCAGGAGTACGCCCATGACCACAGTTCCCGCCCAGTCCAGTCAGATCTACCGCTCGATCCTCGACGTCGTCGCCACGGTCGAGCCCCGGATCGCCGACGCCACCGCCCAGGAATTGAGCGACCAGCGCGCCAGTCTGAAGCTCATCGCTTCCGAGAACTACGCCAGTTTGCCCACCCTGATGGTGATGGGGACTTGGCTGTCGGACAAGTACGCCGAAGGCACGATCGGTCATCGGTTCTACGCCGGTTGCCGCAACATTGACACCGTCGAAGCGGTCGCGGCCGAGCATGCCGAGGCGCTGTTCGGCGCCGACCACGCCTATGTCCAGCCGCATTCGGGCATCGACGCCAACCTGGTGGCGTACTGGGCGATCTTGTCCCACCGAGTCGAGTCCCCGACATTGAAGCGGCTCGGCGCGGCCACTGTCAACGATCTGAGCGAGTCGGACTGGGAGGACCTGCGCCGGGAGTTCAACTCCCAGAAGGTCATGGGAATGTCGCTAGACGCTGGCGGGCATCTGACTCATGGTTTCCGTCACAACATCTCGGGCAAGATGTTCTCCCAGCATTCCTACGGCACCGATCCTGAGACTGGGTTGATCGACTACGACGGTTTGCGCTCCGCCGCGCGTGAGTTCAAGCCGCTGATCATCGTCGCTGGATATTCGGCCTACCCGCGTCGAGTGAATTTCGCTCGGATGCGCGAGATCGCCGATGAGGTCGGCGCGACCTTGTTCGTCGACATGGCACATTTCGCCGGATTGGTGGCGGGCAAGGTCTTCACCGGCGAAGAGAACCCGATCCCCTACGCTCACATCGTCGCCTCGACCACCCATAAGTCGTTGCGCGGCCCGCGCGGAGGCTTCGTGCTGGCGACTCAGGAGTACGCCTCCGCAGTCGACAAGGGTTGCCCGATGGTGTTGGGCGGGCCTTTGGGCCACGTCATGGCCGCCAAGGCTTTGGCTTTCGCCGAGGCTCGTACCCCGGCCTTCCAGACGTACGCCGCCCAAGTGGCCACCAACGCGAAGGCCCTGGCTGAAGGTTTGATGAAGCGCGGGGTCCACCTGGTCACCGGTGGCACCGACAACCATCTGGTCCTGATGGACGTCTCGAACTTCGGTTTGACTGGACGTCAGGCTGAGTCGGCGCTGCTCGAATCCGGGGTGGTCACCAACCGCAATTCCGTTCCGCGCGATCCGAACGGCGCTTGGTACACCTCAGGGGTTCGCATCGGCACCCCAGCGCTGACCACTCGCGGTTTCACCGCGGCGGAGTTCGACCAGGTGGCCGACCTGATCGCCGAGGTGCTGAAGAGCACCACGCCGGCGGTGGGCCCCAAGGGCGCGAGCAAAGCGAAGTACGTCATCGCCGATGGCGTGGCCGCCCGCGTCAACGCTCGCGCTCAGGAGTTGCTGGACGCCAACCCGTTGTACCCCGGCCTCGAACTGTGAGTCTGGCCGGTCGGCGGTGACGATCACCGCTGGCGCTCGATCTGTTTCAACAGACGCTTGACGGACACCGTTTGGATGGTCCGCAACGTTTGGGCGAAGATCTGCAGACGCAGCTCCTCGATCAGGTAGCCGATCTGCTCGATCTCGAACGACGGTCGGTGGGTCCGGGTCAGATCGGCGTACGCGTCCAGCACCGGATCAAGCTGACTGAGACGATCCAGATCCCGGCTGGGATCTGACCAGGCCGCCTCGACGCGCATCGCAGCCCCGGTCAGCCACACCGGCAGCCGTGGCAGCCAACTGGCGGCGATGACGTGCAAGAAGCCGGGGAAGATCAGATTCTCGATCTGAGAACGCACGTCGATGGCGGTGTCCCCCTCCGCGTCCAGTCGATCCAACCCTTGACGTACGCGACCCAGTGCGCGCAACCCCTGGGCGGCCACC
Organism: Propionibacteriaceae bacterium; assembly: GCA_031285845.1. GTDB lineage: Bacteria > Actinomycetota > Actinomycetes > Propionibacteriales > Propionibacteriaceae > WQYJ01. The sequence continues at coordinate 163,398 of JAITVK010000018.1, read as the reverse complement.
ACCACCAGATCATGGGTACGCGTGACCTGATCGGGCCGAAGACGAGTCACCAACGCGTCGAAACCGACCTGATCCCTCACCTGCCAAGCGTCGTCGGCCGAACCGATCAGGTCGATCAGCCCGGCCAGACGAGCGTCGGCCATCAATTGCGGCACCGACGGGTACGGCGAGGCGGCCAACGCGATCTTGTCGGGGTTGGTCATATGGGCGACCACCCATTTGTAGGGCTCGGGCAGACCGAATCCCGCCAGGCGGGCCAGGCCACGACGATGGCTCGCTTTGGCCTGATCCAGGTTCGTGGCCAGCGTCTCGGCCACCTGGGTGGTCTGGTCGACCAGGCAGGGATAACCCGTGGCTGATGCCCCGTGCGCGTCAACCGTGAGTTGGGCAGGGATCTGACCGAAGACCCACGTCGTGCCTGCCGCCCGCGCCCGACGGCTAGCCGTGGCCAAACTGGCCCGGGCTTGGGCCGACAAGTTCGCTTGAAGGGTTTCGAGGTCACGACTGAACTCGGTTTTCCCGCGCTGCTTGACAGCGAACCCCATGCGCAGATGGTCGGGCAGCCGGGTGGGATCCCAGCCGGTCGGGGTGACACCGGTCAATGCCGTCAACGCCCGTCCCAACTGGCTGGTGAACGGCTGAGTCTGATCCGCGCCATGCTCATCCAACCAGGCCAAAGCCCTATCGGCCCAGTTCGGAGCCGGGACGAAATTGGTGCGCACCGATTTCGGCAGCGCACGGATCAATTCGGCCGCCAGCTCGGCCCGATTGCCCGGCACGCCCCAGGTGAAAGGGGCCGGATCCAGGGAGCTGAGTGTGGCCAACGGCACGGTCACAGTCACACCGTCATGATCTTCACCGGGCGCGAACCGGTAATCCAGCCCCAGCGAGTTCGCCCCGAAACTCCAAGAGTCGGGATAGTCCTCGCCGGTGACCGCCAGATCACGCCCCACCAGATCGTCCAGCCTCATCCGCAAGCGGTCCACGTGAGACGGGTTTTCGCCAAGCCAATGGTTCAGCCCCGCCACACTGAGGATGTCCGCGGGGAGGCGGGCGTCGAAGAAGGCGAAGATCTCAGCGTCGTCGGCCACACCGCCACGACGACGGACTTTGTCTTCCAGGTCTTCGATCTGGCGACGCAAGGTAGTGTTGTGCGCGGCCACAGCGGCGTACGGCGTTCCCGGGCGAGGAGTGAAACCGTCTTCGACCAGACCGGATTGGACGAAGATCTGACGGGCGGCCACCGGATCGACCCCGGCGTATCCGACTCGCCGATCGGCGACCAAGGGCACACCCAACAGTGAGACCGCCTCGTGAGCCATGACGGTGCCACTGGAGGCGGAGAAGAACGGCTGTGAGTAGGTGTGTTTGACCATGTGGGAACCGACCTGCTCGACCTGAGCCGGGGTGATCGCCGCCACCGTGTGCGCCCACAGGCGAGTGGTGTGGACCAACTCGACAGCCATGACCAGTTCTGGGGTCTGACGAGCCAGACTGGATCCCGGTGAGATCGAGAACCGCGCTGATCGGGTTCCCAGATACTGTCGCGGCCCGCGCTTGTCTCGACCAGATTCGCGCCGCGATCCGGCCTCAAGCGCCCCGATGTTCGACAACAGGCCAGCCAAACACGCGGTCAACACCGGCTGGATCCCCGGGTCGGCGGAGTTCAGCGGCAGTTTCATCTGGCGACAGACCTCGCGCAACTGGGTCACCAGGTCCTGCCATTCGCGCACCCGCAGGTAGTTGAGGTATTCGGCTCGACACAGTCGGCGGAACTGATTCGACGACAACTCATGTCGTCGACGCTTCAGGTATTCCCATAGCCGCAGCCAAGCGGCGAAATCACCGCCGGGATCGACGCGCGACTTCGCCTCGGACCCGCCCGACGGGCGGGCGGTCCAGCCAGTGTGCGGCGTGATGCGGGCTGGGGAGGACGTCGCTCCGGGCGAGGCGGTCGAACCCGGCGACGCGGATCCTCCCTGAGGCCCAATGTGGCCTCGCCGTCCGGACCGCCCCCGCGACCCGGACCCGGTCGTACGGTTCTGGCGGGGCCTCGCCTCAGAGTGGCCAACCTCACCCGATGGGCCGACCGTGCCCGATCCCCCAGTATCGGCCACCTGACCTTCGACGTCACCGTCGTCGGGCAGATCATGGGTGAAGCGCGCGTGGAGTCGATCGGCTTCCTCGCGATGGTCTTGGGGACGCTCGCGCACGTCGGGGATGCTGAGCGCGGCCACCAAGATCATGGTCTGCTTCAAACAGCCCTGACGGCCCCCTTCGATCAGCATTCGGCCCAATCGTGGATCGATCGGCAGATTGGCGAGCTTGCGACCGATCGAGGTCAGCCGGGGGGTGACGGGATCGTCTTTGATCGCCCCCAACTCGCTCAGCAGCCTCATCCCGTCGGCGATGTGGCTGCGATCAGGGGGTTGGACGAACGGAAAATCCTCGATCGGCCCCAAACGGGCGTTCGCCATCGACAAGATCACCGACGCCAAGTTCGTTCGCAAGATCTCCGGTTCGGTGTACGCCGGCCGAGCCAGGAAATCCTCCTCGTCGTACAACCGCAAACAGATGCCGGGAGCGACTCGACCGCAGCGTCCGGCGCGCTGGTTGGCGCTGGCTTGGGAGATCGGCTCGATCGGCAGCAACTGAACTTTGGTTCTCGCTGAATAGCGCGAGACGCGGGCGAAACCAGGATCGACCACGTAGCGGATCTGGGGCACGGTCAGCGAAGTCTCGGCCACGTTGGTCGCCAGAACCACCCGCTGGCCGGGATGAGGCGCAAAAACTCTGGCCTGCTCGGACATGCTCAGTCGGGCGTACAACGGCAGGACTTCCACCCCGGCGAGCTTCGCCTCGTGGATCGCTTTGTCGGTGTCCTTGATCTCCCGCTGGCCCGAACAGAACACCAGGATGTCGCCTTGTCGCGGCAGCGACGCCACGGCCGCGACGATCGCGCGAATCGGGTCTTGATCTTCATCGGTCGGCATGTAACGGATCTCGACCGGGTAGGTCCGACCCGACACTTCCACGATCGGCGCCGAGTCGAAATGCGCCGAGAATGAGGCGGTGTCGATCGTGGCCGACGTGATGATGACTTTCAGATCCGGACGCTGGGGCAGGATGTGTTTCAGGTACCCCAGCAGGAAGTCGATGTTGAGGCTGCGCTCGTGCGCCTCGTCGATGATGATGGTGTCGTAGCGTCGCAGCAGCCGATCATGACCGATCTCAGCCAGAAGGATGCCGTCGGTCATCAGTTTGAGTTGGGTTTGCTCAGAGGTGGTGGCGCTGAATCGCACCTGATAGCCCACAGTGTCGCCGAGCTCAGTCCCGATCTCGTCAGCGATCCGTTGAGCCACCGAGTGGGCCGCGATCCGGCGCGGCTGGGTGTGGCCGATGTGTCGGCGTCCCAGTTTGAGGCAGATCTTCGGCAACTGAGTCGTCTTGCCGGATCCGGTCTCACCGGCGATGACCACCACCTGATGCTGGGTCAGCAGCGCGGCGATCTCGGCCTCGTGAGCCGCGATCGGAAGCTGCGGATCCAAGCTCAGATCCAAGACTGGGGTGGCGCTCACCTGGCCCACTCTACTGGGTGGCACGCCCACCAGGCGGCATCGAGCCTCTACGATGGAATCATCCACCGTCGAGCCCGCGGGCTCGCGTACCCCCGAAGAAGGAATGACCATGGATCTTGAATTGACGGGCAAGCGGGCGCTCATCACAGGCTCGACCAAAGGCATCGGAGCCGCCATCGCGGCTGCGCTGGCCGACGAAGGCGCCGACGTCATCGTCAACGGCCGTCACAGCGACGCCGTGGCCGAGATGGTGGCGCGGATCGCTCGACGAGCCCCTGGAACCCATCCAGCCGGCGCGGTCGGCGACGTGGCGATCGAGCAGGATCGAGCGGCGATCTTCTCGGCGTGTCCCAAGGTCGACATCCTGGTCAACAACATGGGGATCTTCGAACCGATGGACTATTGGGACATCACCGACGAGATCTGGGAGCGGTTCTTCCGGGTCAACGTTTTGGCCGGCGACGCACTGGCCCGCCACTACCTGCCCGCGATGTTGGAGCGCGATTTCGGCCGGATCGTATTCATCGCTAGCGAAGAAGCCGTGATGCCGTCCGGCCAGATGCCGCAGTACTCGATGACGAAGACCATGAACCTGTCGTTGGCCAAGAGCCTGTCGAAACTGACCCGGGGCACCAGCGTCACCGTCAACACCGTCATGCCCGGCTCCACGCTGACCGAGGGCGTACGCGAGATGCTGGAACAGATGTACGCCACCAGCGGGTTGCCCGCCGATCAATGGGAGGCCGACTTCATGAAGAATCACCGGCCCTTGTCGCAGATCCAGCGCCTGATCCGCCCTGAGGAGATCGGACGCCTGGTGGCTTTCGTCGCCAGCCCGACCACGACAGCGTTCTCCGGCGCGGCGATCCGCGCCGACGGCGGCCTCGTGCCGACGATCTTCTGACACGATGGCCTCGCGGCGACCACAGCCACCCGCCGACCAGCGAGCCCCTTAAGCTTGAGCCATGTCCATCTTCGATCCGGCCTCGACCGATGCGCCGCCTGCTGGCGTCACCGATCAGGCGACCGCCGCGCCACGACCCGACGCCATCACGCTTGACCCTGGCCACGACGCCGTCTCACGGCGGTTGGCTGACCACACGACGTTCCGGATCGGGGGCGAGGCCGACCACCTGGTCGTCGCTCATGATCCCACTGAGCTGATCGACGCGGTCACCTCGGCCGATGATCGCGGCGAGCCCGTTCTGATCATCTCCGGCGGATCGAACATGCTGGTCAGCGACGAGGGTTTCCCCGGAACGGTCGTGGTCGTGGCCACCCGGGGCCTCACCACGCAGGTGGATCACGACGGTGGCGTACGCCTGCAGGTGGCAGCCGGCCAAGGGTGGGACGACCTGGTCGCCCACACCGTGGATCACTGCTTCTCCGGATTGGAGACGCTGTCGGGCATCCCTGGTTTGGTCGGCGCGGCTCCGATGCAGAACATCGGAGCGTACGGGGCTGAGGTTCGCCAATCGGTGACACGAGTCCACACCTTTGATCGTCGTCGGCGCGAACTGGTCAGCTTCGAAGCCAGCGACTGCGCCTTCGGCTACCGCACCAGCCGATTCAAGCAAGAGCCTGATCGCCACGTCATCCTCAGCGTCGAGTTCCTCCTTCACTCCAGCCCGAACAGCCAACCGGTGAAGTACGCCGAATTGGCGCGCCATTTGGGAGTCGACCCCGGTGAGTCAGCCCCGATCGACCGGGTGCGCCAGGCCGTGATCACCATCCGCCGCAGTAAAGGCATGGTGCTCGACGCGGCCGACCATGACACGTGGAGCGCGGGCAGTTTTTTCACCAACCCGATTCTGACCGCTGATCAAGCCGCACACTTGCCGCCCGAAGCCCCACGCTACGATCAAGGCGCTGGCCAGGTGAAGACCTCCGCCGCCTGGCTGATCGACCACGCCGGAATCCACAAGGGCTTCGGCGACGGGCCCGCACAGGTGTCGAGCGCCCACGTGCTGGCGCTGACCAACCGTGGCGCAGCGACTGCCAGCGACGTGCTCGACTTGGCCCGCCTCATCCGCGACCGAGTCCTCGACACCTATCAGGTACGACTCGAGCCCGAACCGGTGCTGGTCGGTCTGAGTTTGTGACGCGTCCCGTCGGGGCGCGGTCGTTCGATAGGCCGTACGACCGGGTTCGACGACCTCTCGTCGGTTCAGGCCACGATGGCGTCGGCGAGATTGAGGATCGCCTGCGACGGCACGGCCGTTCGAAAGGCGCGCGACAGCGCTGATTTGCGGGCCGCCGCAGTCACGCAAGCGGGCGTCGGATGCAACCACGCGCCACGACCAGGGGCCACTCGACTGACGTGGAGCGCCGCGCCGTCCCAAACCACCCGGACCAACTGGGCCGCCGGGGCGGTCGAACGACAACCAACGCAAGTGCGCGTCGGCTCGTGGCTAGACGTGTTCTTGCGTTCGCTCGTGCTTGAGCGCTGACTCGAATCGGCCCGCGGTGGGATCGGCGGCCCACCCGAAGCCTGCGGCAGGCTCACTGGGCCGGTTCGGTGTCTGGACGAATGTCGATGCGCCACCCGGTCAGGCGCGCCGCCAGACGGACGTTCTGGCCGTCGCGACCGATCGCAAGGCTCAACTGATAATCCGGAACGATGGCGCGGACCGCCCGTACGGCCGGATCGACCACGGTGACCGAGGCGACCCGAGCCGGGGACAAGGCTTGGGCGACGAATTCGACCGGATCCTCCGACCAATCGATGATGTCGATCTTCTCCCCGTTCAGCTCGTTCATCACTGCCCGTACGCGCTGACCCATCGGACCGATGAGCGCGCCTTTGGCCGACACCTCGTCGGATTTCGACCGGACTGCGATCTTGGTCCGATGCCCAGCCTCACGCGCGATCGATTTGATCTCCACCACACCTGAGGCGATTTCGGGCACCTCGGAACGGAAGAGTTTCTCCACCAGGCCAGGATGGGTTCTGGACACCACCACCTGGGGACCGCGCAACTCTTTGCGCACTTCGACGACGTAGACGCGCAGGCGAAGCCCATGGACGTAGTGCTCACCGGGAACCTGCTCGGCCAAGGGCATGATCGCCTCGACTGACCCCAAGTCCACCCTGACGGTTCGCGAGTCCTTGTCTTGAGCGATCGTGCCCAAGACGATGTCGCCCTCCTTGGCCAAGAACTGACCGTACTTCTGCTCGTCCTCGGCTTCACGGATCCGGCTCATCATGATCTGACGAGCCGTGGCCGCGGCCACACGGCCAAAGTCATGCGGGGTTCCATCTGACTCGCCGACTCGGACGCCCTCCTCATCAAGTTCAGGGACCCACACCACGACTTTCCCAGTCCGCTGATCGACCTGAACCCGAGCGCCGGGAACGAAGCCGGGGACCTTCTCGTAGGCGTGCAGCAACGCCTCCTCCAGGGTCGCCACCATCGCTCCGACTCTGATCCCTCGATCCTGCTCCAACTGCCGCAAGGCACTGACATCAATATCCATCGTCATTCCTGATTCTCTTCGTCGTGTCGCATCTCCACCTGGATCTGGGCCGATTTCACGTCGTCGAAACGGATCGTGACACCGCCCTCCAGCTGAACCGCCTGCTCGTCGGCGGCGATGATCCTCCCGGTCAGCGGCGGCTGATCTGGTCGCGCGATCCGAACCAGGCGCGCGATGTTGCGCCGCCAGTGGGCGGGCTTGGTCAGCGGTCGTTCCACTCCTGGGGTTCCGACTTCGAGAACGTACGGCTTGTCACCCATCACATTCGTGTCGTCCAGCCGCGCTGAGACGGCTGCCGACGCGCGGGCCACCTCGTCCAGATTCAGACCCGTGCCCGATTGACCGTCGCCGTCGACCACGATGCGTACGATCACTCTCGACCCGGCTTTGACCTGGGTGACCTTCTCCACCTCGACACCCGAACCAGCCAGGGCTTTCTCGACCACTTCTGTCAACGATGCCATTGTGGTCTCCTTTACGATTGTCCGATTCACTTGTCCTCGACGAGGCGAAGACCCGGCGGGATGAGTCCACTTTAGCTCAGATGCGCTCAATTCGCCCCCTGAGCGGAGAACCTCGCGGCCCAGGTTCGGTGGCCAACCCCGCACGGCGGGCGAGCACGAAGCCGAATCCAGGCTGTACGATCGAGGACGTGGGTGTTCGTGGTGTGACCAAAATGACGGCTGTGGTGATCCTCGGTGTGGTGTTGTCGACGACCGGGTTGGCCGGATGCGCCTTCTCTGATCCGCGCATCGACGCCGCGCCGCCACCCGCCGCCATTGACGACTCGTTGAAGCGTGACCTCGACCAAGCCGCCCAAGACACCCAGGCGCTATGGAACACCGCGATGACCGCTGCCAACACCGGCGGGGTCTCCCCCGAAGTGAGTCCGTGGTCCCACCGCGCGACGACACTGAAACTCCAGTGGCAAGTCCTGACCGGCCCGAACCCGCTAAGCCGGGTGCCTGCGGGAATCACCGCCACGCCTGGGACCGACACCACTGGCGTGCCGATCGGCGACGTCGACACCAAGCTCGCCGCCTTACGTGACGCCGACTTGGAACGCGCCGGTCGGTCCACCTCGACCACGGCGCTGTTCTGGGCCAGCCTGGCCGCCTCCGCCGAACAAATGCGGGTCTGCCTGGAGTCAACCGTCTACCCCGACCCCACTGCGGCCGACCCGGCGATCACCGTCCAGACCACCGATGAGGCGAGCGCGGTGGCCCAACTGCTGACTCGCTACGATCAGGCGATGTCCTCGATTCGTACGGCCGTGGGTTTCATCGCACCCGACGACCCCGACCATGCCCGCTTTGTCGCCATCGGGGACCAATTGGCCGTCCAACAAGCCGAACTGCTCCGATCAGCGCCAGGCGCCGCGGCGACTGAACCAGTGACCGAAGGCATCTACGAAGTCCCGGCCGGACGCGACAAGCAGGCCAGTCTAGAACTGCTGGCCCAGGCTCAGCGCGGCTTGACGCAGGCCGCCGGTGTGTGGGTCGCCTCAGCGGCCGACCCGAAGCCAGCCAGTGCGATTCTGGTCTCGACCGCCACGCTCGGATCACCCTGGGGCATCGGGGTCGCGGTGTGGCCTGGTTGGCCCGACGCTGAGTGATTCCTGATCGATTCGACCTGCGCGGCGTCAAAGCTGTGCGTAGGGCCCCCGGTCCCGCGTCACGACTGCGCGAAGACCTCGGATCAGAAGCGGGTTCGATTGGTCGCCCACACCAGGGCTGTGGGCCCAGACCGCGTCAGGCCAAGTCTTCAACCGGATCTGACTGACCCAACCTCAGAACCGCGCCCACGGCTTCAGCCAACGGCACCGACGAGCTCTCGCCGCTCAGGCGGTCTCGCACCTCCACCACACCATCTTTCAGACCACGTCCAACGATGACCGAGGTCGGGAAACCGATGATCTCCGCGTCGGCGAACTTCACTCCCGGTGACACCGCACGATCGTCGACCACCACCTCAAGGCCTTCGAGCTCCAAGTCGGTGGCCAGACGGTCAGCCGCGTCGACCATCGCCGGATCCTTGCCCGCGATGACGATGATGACGTCGTACGGCGCCAGGTTGCGCGGCCAAGCCAACCCCTTCTCGTCGCAGGTCGCCTCCGCGACCATCGCCACTGCCCGGGTCACACCGATGCCGTACGACCCCATCGTCACGGTGACCAGTTTGCCCTGGGCGTCGAGGACCTTCAGCCCCAGCGCCTCGGCGTACTTTCGTCCCAGTTGGAAGATGTGGCCCATCTCCACTCCGCGAGCCAGCGACAGCGGACCAGAACCGTCGGGAGCCGGATCGCCCGGGCGAATCTCGGCCACGTCGATCACACCGTCGGAGGTGAAATCACGACCCATCACCAGGTTGACGACGTGGGTGTCGACCACGTTGGCGCCACTGACCCAACTAGTCCCCGTCACCACCCGAGGATCGGTCAGGTACGTGACGCCCGCCGGCCGGTCGGCGCCGAGCAACGCGGTCGGCTCACCGGAGAAACTGACCGGCCCGATGTAGCCTTTGACCAGATCAGGGAATGAGACGAAGTCCTCGTCGGTGAACGGCTCGGCCTGATCGGGACTGAGCGCGGCCTCTAGGCGCTTCTCGTCGACGTCGCGATCCCCCGGCAAACCGATGATGAGAGGGGACCGCTTGCCATCGGCGGCGACGCGCATGAACACGACGTTCTTCAGCGTGTCTGAGGCTTCCCAGGCGCGATCAGTCCTCGGCGCGGACTGGTTGACTGCCTCGACCAAGGTCGCGATCGTGCCAGCGCCAGGGGTGGAGACCGTCCGGGCGGGCGGGAAACTCGTCGGATCGCCGGGAGCGACCGCACCGACGCTGACCGCTTCGACGTTGGCCGCGTACCCGCCGGGCGAACGCACGAACGTGTCTTCACCGTTGTCGCTCAGCGCGAGGAACTCCTCCGACCGCGATCCGCCCATCGCGCCCGACATCGCTTTGACGATGACGTAATCCAGCCCGAGCCGATCCATGATCCGCTGATAGGCCTGACGATGTTTGACGTAATTGACCTCAAGCCCCTCGTCGTCGATGTCGAAACTGTAGGAATCCTTCATGATGAACTCACGACCACGCAGCACTCCGGCTCGGGGCCGGGCCTCGTCGCGATACTTGGTCTGGATCTGATACAGAATCACCGGCAGATCTTTGTAGGACGAGTACAGGTCCTTCACCAGCAGGGTGAACATCTCCTCATGGGTCGGCCCCAACAGCATGTCCTGGCCCTTGCGGTCTTTCAGGCGAAACAGATTGGGACCGTACTCGGTCCACCGGTTGGTCTGCTCGTACGGCTCCCGGGGCAACAGCGCTGGGAAATGAACCTCTTGGGCCCCGATGGCCTCCATCTCTTCACGGATGATCGCCTCGACGCGCGCCAGAACCCGCAAGCCCAAAGGCAGCCAGGTGTAGACACCCGGGGCGGCCCGACGGATGTATCCGGCTCTGACCAACCAGCGATGGCTCGGAACTTCGGCGTCGGCCGGATCCTGCCTCAACGTACGGACGAACAGCTTCGACATCTTCGCGTATGACACGGGCACTCCTGAAGAAAACATGAGGCTCCAGTTTAGACGATGGCGCAGATCGCTTCCGCAACGCTCGGGGCGTGACTAGTCAATACAGGATGGTCGAAAACTCGTTCACCTGATGGAACCCGACCGCCGCGTAGCAGCGCAAGGCGACGGTGTTGTAGGCGTTGGCGTACAAACTCACCGTGTCGTACTCGGCGCGGCATCGGGCCACAACCCCGGCCATCAGCGGTTCCGACAGACCATGACCGCGCAGTTGGGGCGCCAGCCACACACCGCCGATCTGACACACCGACCCCGCGGTGGCCACGACATCGGCTTTGAAAATGACGCTGCCCTCCACCAGAACACCGAGCGTCAGCCCGCGTGTCATCAGCGAGGCGACGTGGTCACGGTAGGACCCGCCGGAGTCGATCGGAGGCACACCGACCTCCTCGGTGTACATCGCCACCGAAGCCTTGTGGTACGAGGCCAGGTGCCGTGTGGCCACGACGTCGACGTGAGGGTCTGGAGTGATATTGGGGGCGGTGGTGATCATCAGGACGGGCTGATGCTCGCGCACTTCGCGCGGATGGGCCCAGTGGCGCGGCGCGCGCTGACACAGCCGATGCCACAGCCCCATGGCGGCTTCGCGCACTCCGACGATGGATCCGACGCGGCGCGGCCCGAGGTTGTCGCAGAAGGCGTCGAGGCCGTCAGAAGACGCCCCCACCGGATGCAGGCTGTAGCCGCGCCACAGAATCGACATCAACCTGTTCGACTCCCAATATCCGAGGATGTCCGTCCCCCCGGCTCGTTCGCTGAGCCCATGGGAACGCACTTGCGCGGCCACTTGAACGGTCTCCACCGGCCACGGCGCGAGCAGTCGACCCAACGCCGGAAGATCCCCGTTGGTCAGCAGCCTGACTTCACCCATGTCGTCACCCCCTGAACACGATCCCACCGTGTGATTGTCCCGGGCACAAGGGTATTTTAGCGGGATTGCCCATTGTGAGGGAATCTGGCCCGGCCGATGCGGTTCGACCGGCTCGGGGAGCGCCGGTTCGACCAGGCCTGCGTGAGCAGGCCGGATCGGATCTTAGACGAGGACGGAGACCTCGCCGTCGCCGGGCATCGACTGCGCCATCTGATGGGCCTGCTCCAACAGCGTGGGGACGATGAGATCCTCTGAGACGGTGGCCACCACTTGGCCGTGGACGAAGATCTGTCCCTTGCCGTTGCCTGCGGCCACTCCCAGATCAGCCTCGCGAGCCTCGCCTGGTCCGTTGACCACACAGCCCATGACAGCCACGCGCAGCGGCGCTTTGATGTCCTTCAACCCCTCAGTCACCTGGTCAGCCAACGTGAACACGTCGACCTGACAGCGCCCGCAGGTCGGGCAGGAGATGATCTCCAAAGTTCGCGGGCGCAGATGCAGACTCTCCAGCAGTTGCGTGCCCACCTTGACCTCTTCGACCGGCGGAGCCGACAATGACACTCGAATCGTGTCACCGATGCCCTCAGCGAGCAGGATGGCGAAGGCGGCGGCCGATTTGACCGTGCCCTGCATCATCGGACCAGCCTCGGTCACTCCCAAGTGCAGCGGGTAGTCGCAGGCCTGAGACAGCAGACGGTACGCCTCGACGGTGGTGACGACGTCATGATGTTTGACGGAGATCCCGAAGTCGAAGAAGCCGACCTCTTCGAACAGCCGAGCCTCGTTCAGAGCCGACTCGACCAGGGCCTGCGGAGTGGCCCGGCCGTACTTGGCCAGCACCCGGTCATCCAAAGACCCGGCGTTGATCCCAATCCTCAACGCCACGTGATGCTGCGTGGCGGCCGCTGCGATGGCGGCGATCTGATCGTCGAACGCCCGAATATTGCCCGGGTTGACCCGTACCCCAGCGCATCCGGCCTCAATCGCCGCGAAGACGTACTTCGGCTGGAAATGAATGTCGGCGATCACTGGAATCGGGGAGGCTGCGGCGATCGCCGCCAACGCGTCGGCGTCTTCCTGACGCGGACAGGCCACCCGCACGATGTCGCATCCGGCGGTCGCGACCTCGGCGATCTGACGCAGGGTCGCGTCGACGTCATGGGTCGGCGTCGTGGTCATCGTCTGGACGGTGATCGGCGCGTCACCCCCGATCGCGATCGGACCTAAAGCCACCTTGCGAGTCAGACGACGTGGCGCGAGCAGCGGCGACGGCGGTTGCGGCATTCCCAGATTGACACTCATCATTTCCCTTTCATGGTGTCGCGCAAGGCACCTGTGGCGTCACCCACATTGCGGCCCCGGCTGGGCCAGATCTGATCCCGGGCGACGTTTCGCCTAGAAAACCGGGACAGGACTAATAATATCGGCCAGGATCAACACCACACCGATCAGGAGCAGCAAACCACCGACCAGATAGGTCACCGGCAACAGTCGGGCCGTGTCGACCGGTGGCGGTGGGGCTTTCCCGGTCAGTTTGGCCCAGACTCGACGCAACCCCTCCCACAATCCGGCCGCGATCTGCCCACCGTCGAATGGTGGCAGAGGGACCAGATTCATCAAGCCGACGAACAGGTTGATCGACCCCAGCAATGAGACGTACGACGCGATTCTCGCTCCCCACGGCGCGTCGGCGCTGGCGACATCACCGGCGATCACCGAGGCTCCAACGATCGAGATCGGACTGTTGACGTCGCGCGGTTGACCGGTCACCAGATCGCCCACCGTACGAACCGTGGTCACCGGCAGCGCCACGATGGCTGAGAACGCCTGAGTGGTCATCTGCCACATCTGGGCCGCCGTTCCGCCCAATCCGATTTTGACCCGCTCGACCTGGCTCGTGACTCCGAGATACCCGACATCGATGGTCGCAGTCGGATCGGATGAGTCAGCCACGGTGGTGACTCCCCCGGGCACACTCGGCAGGCTCACCGGCTGACCGGCTCGTACGACATCCACCTGGATCGGGGAGGCCCCATTGGCCCGGATGGCGCTGGTCAACTCGGCCCAAGTGGCGTACGACTGGCCGTTCATCGCCACGACTCGGTCTTGAGGTTGAAGCCCCATCGCGGCCGCTGGAGTCGGCTGACACGTCGCAGCCGCCGGATCGACGCATTGTTGGACCGCTGCGATCGTCAGACTGAGTTGGCCCTGGCCATAGCCGAGGTTGACGCCTGCGAACAGCGCGAACGCCAACAGCAGGTTCATTCCAACCCCGCTAAACATGATGATCAATCGCCGCCACAGGGGTTGCTGGTAGAACAGTCGATGGTCTGCGACATCCGTGTCGGTGATCTCCTCCCATTCGGCCTCACGGGCCGAATCGGCCAGACGCTTCAACCAGGTGTCTTTGCCCTCACGTCGCGGAGGGTACATCCCCAACAGTCGAACGTAGCCACCGAGCGGGAACAGTTTGACACCATATTCGGTCTCGCCGACCTGACGCGACCACAGGTTCTTCCCGAAACCGATGAAGAACTGGGTGACTTTGACACCGAACAGCTTGCCGGGAATGAAATGACCGACCTCGTGCAACCCGACGCTGACCATGATCAGGGCGAAGAACACCAGCGCCCCGATGATGGTGACCACTGTGCTCATCCGGCCAACGCTTCCAGGCGGGCCTCAGTTCGGGCCCTGGCCCAGGCATCAGCCGTACGAATCGCTGTCAGCGTCAAACCGGTCTCGGGCTGCTCGGTCTGATCGGAGACCTCGCGCTGGTGGGTCTCGTAGTCACCGACGACAGCGGTGATCGTGTCGACGATGTCCAGAAACCCGATGCGCTTGTCGCAGAAGGCGTCGACGCAGACCTCGTTGGCGGCGTTGAACACCGCCGGTGTCGTGCCCCCGGCCCGCCCGACCCGACGAGCCAACTCGACGGCGGGGAAGGTCACGTCGTCCAGCGGTTCAAAAGTCCACTGGCTGGATTGACTCCAGTCACAACCGGGCACGACATCGCCCAGACGAGCTGGCCAGCTCAGCCCGAGCGCGATCGGCAGACGCATGTCGGGCGGGGAGCATTGGGCGATCGTCGACCCGTCACGGAATTCGACCATCGAGTGGACCATCGACTGCGGATGGACGACGACCTGGACCTGATCCCATCCAACCGAGAACAGCAGGACCGCTTCAATCAGCTCTAGGCCTTTGTTCACCAAGGTGGCCGAGTTGATCGTCACCACTCGACCCATCTGCCAGGTCGGATGGGCCAGAGCCTGTTCGACACTGACTTGGCTCAGCTGATGGCGGGTGTGTCCACGGAACGGACCGCCCGAAGCAGTCAGGATCAACCGCGACACTTCTTCGCGACGGCCCGCCCGCAAAACTTGAGCGAAAGCGGAGTGTTCGGAGTCGACCGGAACGATCTGGCCGGGACGGGCACTAGCCAAGACCAGTGGTCCGCCGACCACCAGGGACTCCTTGTTCGCCAGCGCCAACGTCGATCCGGCGCTCAACACAGTCAGCGTCGACTCCAGCCCGGCGTACCCTGTGATGGCGTTGACCACGATGTCAGCGCCAGTCCTGGCCAGGTCGGACGAGGCCAGAGGTCCGGCCAGAATCGACGGGGCGGCCACGCCCATCTGCGCCAGCTCTTTCTTCAGAGCGTCCGCCGCCTCCTGGGTCGGCAAAGCGACCCGCGGGGGGCGAATCGCGGCGATTTGGTGAGCCAAGCGCTCGATCTGAGAGCCTCCGGCGGACAATCCCAACACGGTGAACTGATCGTGGTGACGGGAGATCACGTCGAGGGCTTGGGTTCCGATCGAGCCTGTCGATCCGAGAATGATGACGCTACGCACGAGACCAGTGTCTCATCTGCCGGGCGGGTCTTGGCGACAGCCACGCTCAGCCTGGCGTCATCAAGGCCTCCCTGAGCGGACTGGCCGACCGCGGCGGCCAACTGCCCGCACGCCCCGTCGATGTCTTGCCCGCGCGTGTCGCGAACAGTCACCGGGATGCGGTGAGCCTCCAGACGGGCGATGAACTCGGCCTCGTCGGCTCGTCTCGACGCCGTCCATTTCGACCCCGGAGTCGGATTGAGCGGGATCAGATTGACATGGACCCACCCGCGGCCACGGGTCAACAGTTGTTTTGCCAACAGGTCGGCTCTGAAGCCTTGATCATTGATGTCGCGCATCATCGCGTACTCGATCGACACACGTCGACCGGTGACATCGAAGTACGACCTGGCCGCGTCGAGCAGTTGAGCCAGATTCCAGCGGCGATTCAAGGGCACCAACTCGTCGCGCAGCTTGTCGTCAGGGGCATGCAAAGACACGGCCAACGTCAAAGGCAGCTTCTCATTGGCCAGATCGTTGATCCTCGGGACCAAGCCCGAAGTCGAGACGGTGATCCCACGAGCGCTCAGTCCGAAACCGGACGGGGTTGGCCCACAGATCGCCCTGACCGCCGTCATGACCGCGCGGTAGTTGGCCAGTGGTTCACCCATGCCCATGAACACCACATTGTTGAGCGGGCCGGGCCCGGGATTCAGGTCGCCGCTGGCCAGCGTCACCATCGCCAGTCGTACCTGCTCGACGATCTCGGCGGCGGTGAGATTGCGCGTCAACCCGGCCTGACCGGTGGCGCAGAACGGGCAGCCGATGCCACATCCAGCTTGACTCGACACGCACAGCGTCGAGCGCGACGTGCCCACCGGTTCCTCGTCACTGGAGCCCCCAAGCCCCTGGCCTCGCCCCGAACGCAGGTACCTCATCGTGACCGACTCCACCAGAACCGAGTCGAACAGACGGTACAACGTCTTCACCGTCGTGCCACGGTCGGCCTGACGACGAACCAGTTCCGTCAGTAGCGGTGGGAAGAACTGGCGCAAGCCAGACCGATCGGCCGCTGACAAGTCCGTCCACTGCTCAGGATCGGCCTCCAGCCGTTCGAAATAGTGGCGCGAGACCTGGTTGGCCCGAAAGCCGGCCAAACCCAATTCTTCAACACCACGGCGTCGACCAGTCTCGTCCAGGTCGGCCCAATGGGTTGGTGGACGTTGGACCCGACGACCGGTCGAGCCGGTCTCCACCGGCGCGCCCAGCTCGTCGATCACCTCGTCAGGCCCAACCATCGCCACCACTCAGACACCTCCGAACAGGAACACCATGGTCAACCAGGTGGGGAAGGCCGCCAGAATGTAGCCGTCGACCCGATCCATGACTCCGCCATGACCGGGCAACAGATCGCCCATGTCTTTGACGCCGAGGTCGCGCTTGATGACCGACTCGACCAAATCGCCCGCGATCGCGGTGACGACGATCACCATGGCGAGGATGACACCTTTCCACCAGGTTTGATGCAGCAGCACAGTCACCATCAGAGTCACCAAGCATCCGGCGAGAACCACCGAACCAGCCACACCCTCCCACGATTTCTTCGGCGAAATCCTGGGCGCGAACTGATGCTTGCCGATCACGACGCCGACCAAGTAACCGCCAGTGTCGGTCGCGGCCACACCCACCACCAGCGTGGCCACCCACCACGGTCCCTGATCGTGGCTGAGCAGCGACACCACACCGCTGGCCAGCAGGCCCGGGTAGATCAGCAGGAACACACTGGCGCCGACGTCGCGCAGATAGCCCGAGGTGGGGCCAGCCAATCGGACGACCAGAATGACGACACTGGTCAGACCCACGACCCAAACCGCGAGCAGCGCGGGACTCATCAGTCCGAAGGCGTCGACGGCGTACGACCCCAGGGCCAACACCACCGAGCCTGCGATCAAAGGGACCTTCTGGACCCGAACCTGACGTTTGGCCGCCAGGACACCGCTCAGCTCGATCTGTGCTGCTGCCACCCCCAGCGCCACGATGACGACGAAGCCCCACGGGAACCACACCAGAGTCGACCCGAGCGCGGCCAAAATCACGATGGCCACACCAACGGCGGCGATGATGTCGCGGCCCGCGCGACGATTGACCTCGGCCACGGCATGTTGGGTGGCGTCGGCGAACTCGGTCAACGCGTGCTCCACAGTGGCCTCCGCGCCGCTGGGCACGTGCCGATGACCATGACGGTCATGGGTCGACGACGGGGCTTGCGCTGCGGCGTCCTGATCGCCGGAGCCAGTCAGCGGCGCGCGCGACGACTCACCGACACCAGCAGAACTTTGGGCGTCGGTGTCGGAATCGGAGCCGGACACATGACCATCCATCAGACTTCGAGCAGCTCAGCTTCCTTGCGCTTGAGCAACTCGTCGATCGACTCGACGTACTTCTTGGTCACTTCGTCCAGTTTCTTCTCGGCCCGCGCGACATCGTCCTCGCTGACCTCCTTGGCCTTCTCCAGCTTCTTGCAGGCGTCGACGGCGTGACGACGGGCGTTGCGAATCGCGATCCGGCCCTCCTCGGCTTTCGCCCGGGCCAGCTTGGTGTATTCCTTGCGACGCTCTTCGGTCAACATCGGCAGAACCACCCGGACAGAATGACCATCGTTGCTCGGGTTCACCCCCAGGTCGGAGTCACGAATGGACCGCTCGATCGCCGCCAAGGCCGACTGGTCGTACGGCGCGATGATGACGGTTCGAGCCTCAGGAACCTGGAAGCTGGCCAGTTGTTGCAGCGGGGTGGGTGTGCCGTAGTACTCAGCGGTGAGCTTGGCGAACATCGCCGGATGGGCCCGGCCGGTGCGGATCGCGGCGAACTCCTCTTTGGAAAACTCCACCGCTTGAGTCATTTTGTGCTCAGCACTGGCAATAATGTCGGAAATCACGGGTTTCTCCTTCGTCCAACTCACATCATAGAGGCTCAGGCGCGAACCGACGCCCTCGACCCCAACGTTATCCCATGCCCATCAGCCGCGCGAGCGCGTTCGACGGGTCAGGCGTGGACCAAAGTTCCCAGACGCTGCCCCGACACCGCTCGCACGATGTTACCGGGCACGTCCAAGTTGAAGAACACCATCGGCATGTCGTGCTCACGGGCCATCGAGATCGCCGTCGCGTCAGCGACTTTCAGGTTCTGAGCCAGGAAGTCGTCGTACGTCAGCTCTTCGTACATCACAGCGTCGGGATGGGTCCGAGGATCAGCGTTGTAGACCCCATCGGTGCCCTGCTTGCCCATCAGAATGACTTCGCAGCCAACTTCGAGCGCCCGCTGCGCGGCGACGGTGTCGGTGGAGAAGAAAGGCATCCCAGAACCAGCGCCGAAAATGACGACTCGGCCTTTCTCCAAATGTCGGATCGCTCGACGGGGGATGTACGGCTCGGCGACCTGCCCCATCGTGATCGCCGTTTGGACTCGGGTGTCGATGCCGAGTTTCTCGCAGAAGTCCTGCAGCGCCAGGCAGTTCATGACCGTTCCCAGCATGCCGATGTAGTCAGCGCGAGCCCGATCCATGCCCCGGTTCTGAAGTTCGGCGCCACGGAAGAAGTTGCCGCCGCCCACGACGATGGCGATCTGGACACCACCACGGACCACCTCTGCGATCTGCGCGGCCACACCGGCCACGACGTCAGGATCCACTCCCAATGCGCCGCCGCCGAAGGCTTCCCCCGACAACTTCAACAAAACCCGCCCATAGTGCGTTGCCACCGGCATCTCCTTCGTCTCGTCGGGGTGTTCGTCCCCTCATGGGGACGATCGGTTTCCGAGCCCGCAGACAACTGTGCGCCGGGGTTGATCAACCCCGGCGCACAGTCTACTTGACGGCTCACGTCGCAGTGACACCGGTCAGGATGTCACTGCCCGACCGATCAGGCTCCAGCGGAGAAACGAGCGAAGCGGGTGATCACCACGCCAGCGTCGTCCAGCAGCTTGCCCACGGTCGCCTTGTCATCGGAGATCGCCGCTTGGTCGTGCAGGCAGACATCTTTGAAGAAGTCCTGGATCCGACCTTCGACGATACGACCGATGATGTGCTCAGGCTTGCCTTCTTCACGAGCCGCGGCCTCGGCGATCCGCTTCTCATTCTCGATCGTGGCCTCGTCGATCTCGCCCTTGTGGACGTACGACGGGTTCATCGAGGCGATCTGCAGTGCCACTGAATGGATCAGGCCCTCGTCGGTGGTGCCTTCGAACTCGACCAGAACACCGACCTGCGGAGGCAGATCAGGGGAACGACGATGCAAGTAGGTGTGGGTGGCTCCCGTGAAGTGCGCCACGTTGACCAGCTCGATCTTCTCACCGATCTTGGCCGACAGTTGAGCGACAGCCTCGGCCACGGTGCGCCCGTCGGCCAGCGTGAGCTGGTTGGCGGCGTCCACACCATCGGCGCCAGCGGCCTCGACTGCGGCGGCGATCTGAGTGGCCAGATCCATGAACTCTTCGTTCTTGGCCACGAAGTCAGTCTCGGCGCCCAACTGGATCATCGACTTGCCGGTCGCAGCCACCAGACCGTTGCTGGCTTCGCGCTCCGAGCGCTTGGCGACCTTGGTCGCACCAGTGATGCGCAGAAGTTCGGTGGCCTTGTCGAAGTCTCCATCCGCCTCGGTCAACGCCTTCTTCGCGTCCATCATGCCCGCGCCAGTCATGTCGCGCAGCTTCTTCACATCAGCGGCAGTGATTGCCATGTCATCTCTTTCGTTCGTGTGGTTGGTTGGTCGTACTCAATAACGCTGAGTTCAGGCGTTTTCTTCCGGGGTCGACTCCGCAGCGGCGGCCTCGGTCACAACCTCGGTCGGCGCGGCGTCATCCGAGGTCATCGGCTCTGCACTGGCGGCCACCTCGTCGGTGGCGACCTCAGGAGCGGACTCAGCCGCGCCACCGGCCAGCAAATCGCGCTCCCACTCGGGCATCGGCTCGACGACCGCCTCTTCCTCGCCGGTCTGCGGCGCACGCGAACGTGACATCAGACCGTCGGCGACCGCGTCAGCGATCACCCGGGTCAGCAGCGCGACCGCACGAATGGCGTCGTCGTTGCCCGGAATCGGGTAGTCGACATCGTCGGGATCACAGTTGGTGTCCAAAATGGCGACCACCGGAATACCCAGCTTGTGGGCCTCGTCGACAGCCAAGTGCTCCTTGTTCGTGTCGACGATCCACACCGCGGCGGGCACCTTGACCATGTCACGGATGCCGCCGAGCGACTTCGACAGCTTGTCGCGCTCGCGGCTGAGTCCGAGCAACTCCTTCTTGGTCAGCCCCGAGGCCGCCACGTTGCCCAGATCCATCGCTTCCAGTTCCTTCAGGCGCTGGATACGCTTGGTCATGGTCGGGAAGTTGGTCAGCATTCCTCCAAGCCAACGCTGGTTGACGTACGGCATGCCGACCCGAGTGGCCTGCTCGGCGATGGTCTCCTGAGCCTGCTTCTTCGTTCCGACGAACAGGATCTGACCGCCACCGGCCACCAGGTTCTTGACGAACTCATAGGCTGAGCCGATCTCTTTGATCGACTTGTGAAGATCGATGATGTAGATGCCGTTGCGCTCAGTGAAAATGAATCGCTTCATCTTCGGATTCCAACGGCGGGTTTGATGCCCGAAGTGCACTCCGGCGTCGAGCATCTGGCGTGCGGTGATGACAGCCATAGCAGTCCTTTCCTGATGAGGCCTAGGCCTCGATTTGAGTTGATCGATGACGAGGTTCGCCATCCCTGACACCGGCCGGATCCCCACCGTTCACGATGACCGGGGCGACAAGCACGCTGATCATTCATGGACGGACCACGAGGATCCAGGTGGACTTCCGGTGTGCGAATTGATGGATATCCATCAGCACAGTTTGTGAGACACAATCTGGACCAACGTCTATTCTATCGCCGCCGGAAAAATGGGCAAATTTCCGCCAAAACCACCATTGAGGTGTTGCGCGACGAGGTCAGATAGGGCAGAGTTCGTTTCATGAGTTCACAGGCGAACATACCGCAGTCAGTCTCATCGATCCGTAATGTCGTGCTCGTCGGATCCTCTGGCTCGGGCAAGACCACGTTGTACGAGCACCTCCTGAAGTCACGGGTGTCAGGCTACCGCGGCGAAAAGATGGATCCTGAACGGTCAGCAGCGCTGGCCGTGGCGTCCATACCCGTCGGGTCCAGCACGATCACCCTGCTCGACGCGCCAGGTCATCCTGACTTCGTCGGCGAACTTCGGGCCGGTCTGCGCGGAGCCGATGGCGCGATCTTCGTCATCTCCGCCTCCGACGGGGTCGACGCCGCCACCGAGGCTCTGTGGCATGAATGCGCCGCGGTGGGCATGCCGCGTGGCATCGCGATCACCAAGCTCGACGACGGCCGCTCCGATTTCGACACCGTGCTCGCCCAGGTCCAAGACCTGTGGGGAACCGCTGTGCAGCCGGCGTACGTCCCAGTCAAACAGGGCGACACGATCTGCGGCAACCTGTCACTGGTGTCGCAGTCGGTTCATGACTATTCGAGCGGCAAACGCGTGCGCCGCGACGCGACCAGCGACGAGCTGGCCACGATCGAGGACTACCGGTCCGCGCTGATCGAAGGCATCATCCAAGAATCGGAAGACGACTCGCTGATGGACCGCTACCTTGAGGGCGACACCTTGAAAGAGGACGAGTTGGTCGAGGATCTGACCAAGGCGATCTACACCGGACGATTCTTCCCAGTGATTCCGGTGAACTCGCTGAACGAGGTCGGCACCGAAGAGTTGCTGACAGTGATCAAGAACGCCTTCCCCAACCCCACGCGCCATCACTTGGCCGTCTCGGCCGTGGTCGGCGGCGCGATCACATCGACGCAAGCGAATGTCGGCGATCCGGACGGATCTTTGATCGCGCAAGTCATCCGTACGACTTCGGACCAATTCGCCGGACGCGGATCGCTGGTTCGAGTATTCAACGGCACCATCCACCTGGACGACACCGTCGCAGTCAGCGGTCATCGCTCGCTGTTCACCGGCAAGGAAGACCCGGCGCATCCCGACCACGACGACACCGACAAGGTCGGACCGATGTCGATTCCGGGTGTCGGCGAGAACACCTCAGTTCCGCAGGCTGGCGCCGGCCAGATCGTCTTCATCACCAAGATGACCAAAGCTGAGACCTCCGACACGTTGTCGTCGAAGGACTCCCCCGTCCTGGTCAACCCCTGGAACCTGCCCGAGCCGCTGTTGCCGGTCGCCATCCGGGCGGCATCACGCAACGATGAGGACAAGCTGCCGGTCGCACTGAACCGGCTGGCTGTCGAAGACACCACGGTTCGAGTCGAGACCGATCCTGAGACCAAACAGACCATCTTGTGGACGATGGGTCAAGCCCACATCGACTTGCTGCTGGCTCGGCTGAAGGATCGCTACGGCGTCAACGTGGTGTCGGAGCCGATCAAAGTGGCTCTGCGCGAGACGTTCATCGCCCCGGCGTCAGCCGACGGCGCTCACGTCAAACAATCCGGTGGACATGGACAGTACGCCAAGTGCACGATCGAAGTTGAGCCGCTAGAACGCGGCGCGGGATTCGAATTCGTCGACAAGATCGTCGGCGGTGTCATCCCTCGCCAGTTCATCCCGTCGGTCGAAAAGGGCTTGCGCGCCCAACTCGAGAAAGGCGTGGTCGCAGGTTTCCCGATGGTCGACATCCGAGTCTCGCTGGTCTTCGGCAAATACCACCCGGTCGACTCCTCTGACATGGCCTTCCAGATGGCCGGGGCTCAGGCGTTGCGCGAAGCGGCGGCCAAACCGGGGGCGACCGCGCTGCTCGAACCGATCGACAAGGTGACGGTGACCGTGGATGAACAGTACATGGGCGCGATCATGACTGACCTGTCGGGCAGGCGCGGCCAGTTGGTCGGAACGGACGCTGATGACAACCATCACGCCATCATCCACGCGCTGGTCCCCCAATCCGAGCTCAGCAAGTACGCCATCGACCTGCGCGGTTTGGCACGCGGCTCCGGCTCGTTCACCCGGCAATTCCACGGGTATGAGATCCTGCCGCCGATGATCGCCGATCAGATGAAGGCCGCCAGCGCCCAGGCCGCGAAAGGATGACGTCGACGGATCTGAGCGCCGAAGGTCCACGTGATCGACGGCGCTCAGATCCGATTTTCCTCGGCTGACTCCATGAGGTAAAGTAACCGGGGCAAGCCTCCATAGCTCAGTTGGTTAGAGCAGCGGACTCTTAATCCGCGTGTCCTGGGTTCGAGTCCCAGTGGGGGTACCAAACCAATCGCATCAGCGCTTACGGATTCGGTTCTACAACATCATGAAATGATTGTACATCAATCATGATATTATATTCTGGTGAACGAAACTTCATCTTAGGTGGACCGCATCGTTGAGGCAACCGACCATGGACTGTCTATCGGCGACTATGTCGCGGCTGGGCAAGAAACTGTCACCGAGGCGATGATCGACTCCTGGAGCGAGGATCGCACCGTCTCGGCTGAAGAGTTGGGTGCTGCGATCCTCAAACTCGCTGGACAGAAAGTCGATCCGCGCGGGATGCGGCTCGCTCAACTGAAGATCGTCGGTGACCTCGACCTCAACTATTGTGACATTGGTTTCCCCGTGGGGTTTTGCCAGTGCGTATTCGACGGGCGGGTTTCTGCAAAGTACGCTCGTTTCGTGACCCTCACACTTGCCGGGTCTCAGTGTCGCAATCTCCTGCTTGACGCGACGCGCACCGAATCCGCTCTCTCGCTCAATGCCTTGGTTTCCGCCGGCAAGGTTGGTTTGAATGGGGCACCCACTTCAGCGGACAACTCACGCTCAACAACCCCGACGGTGTCGCCCTCATCTCCAAGACGCGCGAATCGCCACACTTATCATGGCGAACCCGCCGCAGTCAGACTGGCCAGGCGGTCTGGACTTCACCCACACCACCATCGAGACCCTGTTTACTATAGGCCCCATGCCAGTTGGTCTCATCGCCAATGGCTGGAGTGTGAAGGACATTCACGGGGGGCATTCGGGAGGATTGGGCGGTTGGCCGTGATTGGCTAAGAACCGCCCCGACTTTCTCGCCTCAGCCTTGGCGGGAGTTGGCCGATTTCTTCGGTCGGATTTGGCCAACCGAGCGTCGCTCGGTCACTGTTGAGAGAGGCAGCGCGCCGTACCGCGAAACAGTCGCCATGGCCATCGAGGCTTCTGCAGCGACTCTACGGTCTGGCCGTCGGCTACGGGTACTATCCGCTGCTCGCAGCGGCTTGGATGGTCGGGGTGCTGGTGTTGGCCAGTCTGGTGGCGTGGCTATGCCCACAGATGTTCGCCCCGACCGACATTCAGAGCGCTGTGCCCGCCGCCGTCCTGCATTCGCCCGGTTTCACGGACCTGCCGACCGCGGCGACGGCGTGTTCCGAACTCGAACCAGGCTATCCCTGCTTCTCGCCGATGCAATACGCCGTGGGTGTCGCTCTGCCGGTGGCCGACCTCACCAGAAGCGCCGCGTGGCAACCGGTCGGATGGGCGTACTACGTCATGGGCGGGTTGCGTAGGTTGTCTTGGGCGTTGACTGCCCTGCTCTTGGCCGGTGTCACCGGGCTGTTACGCAAAACTTGACATCCCACTGAGCCCGCGCCGCGGAACCGACTCGCCTGGAAAGCACCACCGTCAGCATCCATTATGATCGCTCCATGGCAGATTACACGATGTCGTTTCACGACACTGTGATCCGGGCGCGTGACCGCATCACCGTCACCGACACCAGCCAGCGGGTGGTCATGATCGCCCAACAGCGGCCCGGCTTGTGGCGCACGGATGTGATCAGCGAGGAGCTCATACAACCACCGGTCAAACCAACCTTTTCACCCGCATCTACCGGGTGACCACCAGCGACCTGGTAGACCAACAGCTCTGCCTGGCAGTCACAATCGGCGTCATGGTTCTTCTCCATGCTGGTGAGGTCAGCATGGGCGGACTGCTACCAGACGGTTACTAGAATCCGTGTCGCGACGATGCGCGGGCCATCAGGCATCCTGATTCGTGGTCGAATCCTCTCACCCGACCCGCCCGAAAGGCGTCGCGAACGCCGCGACCGCCCCGATGCCCACGCGCGCTCAACGGGCACCCTCCAGGGTTGGAATCCTGGCCGTCAAACAGAACACACTCATCTCGACCAGCTGCCCGGCGACCCATTTGCTGCCCCGCCACAAGTCGGCGACCTGGACATCGGCGTACCCATGCTCGCCAACCAACCCGGCCAACTCGTCGCGATCGAAGCCGTGAATCCAGGTGAACCGCGGATCATCCGCGTGATAAGCGCCACCGTCGTCATCCATGTCGGCGACGAACAACCGTCCACCCCCGGCCACCGACGGCAGCGCCTCCAACAACGGCCCGAGATCGGCGATGTGATGCCAGGACAGGGTCGACACCACCACATCGGCTGCGAGATCGGAGGGCACGTCCTCGGTCAAATCCAGCAGGCGTACGACCACGTTGGCGCGGCCCTTAGCCACCACCTCGACTGCGCTGACCGCCTCGGGATCCGCATCAGCCAGGACGACCTGGTGGACACGGTCGGCCAGACGCAAGCCCACCGAACCTTTCGCGCCGCAGCCGTAATCCAGAACCGTGAGCTCGCTCATGTCCGGCAGCGCGGCGATGACCGCGGCCGCGACCGCATCCGAGCGAGCCGTTGAGTTGGCCTCGTTGTCACGGTCGTGGGGCGAATGATCAGCGTACGATGACATGACCGTCATCCTAATCGCCCGCGGTCAGCCGAACCGCCAAAACGCCAGTGGGGTGGCCGATCGCTCGACCACCCCACCGCGTTTGCCCCCTCGCCCTGGATCTAAGTCGCGGTCCGACTGAAGCGAACGCGCCCGACCGCGACTGATCTCAGGCCGCCTTGATCGGAACCTGGATCTGGGTTCGCCAGTTGGCCGGATCGGGCTGGTTCCAGTCGCCGTCCAGGTACGACTCGCGGATCGGACCGACGATCTCGTACCCGTGATCGTTCACCCAACCGATGACCGCAGCGAATGCCTTGCCTATTCCTTCGTACGCTCCGCTGTGAGTGACACAGGCGGCCGTGATCTCGGGGAGCTTTCTGAACACGATCCCATCGGCGTCGACCCCGGGCCGTACGACCGTCTGGCAGATCTCGACGTGAACGTCGTGGTCGCGATACTCCTCATCCAGGTAGACGTTGAAACGGTAGTCGTCGGGAGCGTATTCCAGACCAGGGTTGGCTTTCGCGACCAAAGCCCCGATCTTCGGCATGATCTGGTGGAGCGCGTCATAGTTCGGGATCACGGTGTCGTAGGCGAACACGGTACAGGCCGGGATAGTCGTGGTCGTGATGTCGTATGTCATAAGTTGTTCCTTCATATCGTGGACATAGTGGTCGAGCGACAGAAGGCGCTGAGCCGCCAAAGACTGCTCAGCCAGCAGTTCGAGTCGGCGTCGTTCCAGCAACTCAGCGCCGTCACGACCCGCGATGAGGTCGGCGATGTCCGCCAACGAGAACCCCAGACTTTGCAGTCTGAGGATCTCGGCGACCTTGACCAACTGGTTGACGCCGTAATAGCGATACCCGTTGACAGGGTCGACCTCTTCCGGGATGAGCAGATCGACGTCATCCCAGTGATGAAGCGTCTTGACCGTGACTTTGCCCAATTTCGAGAACTCACCGATCCGAAGCACTTGTCCTCCTTGCCGTCGGAACGACTCTAGAAACTCCGGCAGCCGGAGGGTCAAACTCGACGGATGCTACAAACCAGCACTCAACCAACCAGGGCCTATGCGGCGTACGACGCGGCCACCTTCAAAGTCTCGGCCATGTTGCGCGAGTCGGCCACGCCCTTGCCGGCAATGTCGAAGGCCGTGCCGTGATCGACCGAGAAGCGCAGGAAAGGCAAGCCCAAGGTGGTGGAGACTGTTCCGTGGAAGTCGATGCTCTTGCAGATTCCGGCGGCCATGTCGTGGTAGAGCGACAGCACCACGTCGTAGCGGCCCTGAAGCGCCAGCGCGAACACCGAGTCGGCGGGCACCGGCCCGTAGACGTCGTAGCCCCGCTGACGAGCCTGTGCCACCGCCGGGGCGAGAATCTCGATCTCTTCGTGGCCGAACAGCCCGCCCTCGCCCGCATGGGGGTTGAGCGCCTGCAGCGCGATCCTCGGCTGGGGCAGTCCCACTCGATCCGACACCTCGCAGAAGCGCTCGATCGTGCGAACCACCATCGCCTGATCGATCGAATCGATCGCGCCGCGCAGCGACAGATGGCGAGTCAAGAACAACACCCGCAGCTGCGCGACAGTGAAGTAGGTCAGCGACCAGGGAGAGTCGGTCAGTTCGGCCAACAACTCGGTGTGCCCCTGAGAACCATGGCCGGCCATTTTCAGAGCGGTCTTGCTGATCGGAGCCGTCACCAAGCTGGCGATCTGACCGGCTTGGGCCAGCTCCACACCAGTGACGATCGCCTCGTACGCCGCCTGCCCGCCTTGGGCGGATTCTTCACCCCAGGCCAGGTCGGAGTCGACGGCGCCGGATTGGATGACTTCGATCGCGTCGGGGGCGGCGTTGTCACCATGATAGGCGACCACGGTCGCGTCCAAGCCGATGGCTTCGACGGTACGACGAAGATGGGCCAGGTCACCAATCAGAATCGGACGACACACCGCACGCACGTCCGCGCGCGCCGCGGCCGCGAGCACGATCTCGGGCCCGATGCCCGCTGGGTCGCCGATGGTCACACCGAGAAGAGGAAGCTGATTCATGTTGGACTTTCTGTGAGGGGATGGTCAGACATCGACGCTGAGCCGGAGCTCAGCGCGGACAACAGGTTGATGGCGTGTAGCGGGCGAGTCGGATCGCCTTGGGAGCCCGACTGGATGACGGCGAGCAGGCCGTCATGGTCTCCACCGCGCAGGCGCAACACCGGGGTGGCCGGCCAGGGTTCGCACACGACATCGAGACGGGACATCTTCACCTGACCGATGAGGGCCGACGCGCCCTCTCCGCCCATCAGGATCAGACCGGTCGGGCGGATCTGCCGCAGCACTCGCGCCGCCAGCCCAGCCGCACGCAGGGCGACCTCGGGGCTCGAGGTGGTCGGGGCCGAACCGTCGGCCCCGCTAGTGGTCAAGGTCACATTCAGTCCGCTGCGCAGCGCGTCGACAGCGCGAGCGACCACCTCGGACCCGTCGGGCGGGTCATTCCACACCGGATCGATCGCCGCGTCAGCGCCGCCGGGCACGCTAGCCGAACCGACCGCGTCATCGCTCGACACCTGCGATGGAGTTCCTGCCACAGGAACGGTGACGGTGCGCGCGTCGCGCGCCAGCGCCGCCACTTGGCCACGAGTCGCCGGACGCCGACTCGTGGCCAAGGTCAGCACCCCGGGTGTCGGCGATTCCTCGCCGCGAGCCCTGGTGGTCAGCCAGGCTGACAAGAAACCGTACGAACCGACCAGGCCGAGGCGTGCTCCCTTGTCGACCAGGACGCGGGCCGCTTGGGCGATAGCCAAAAGATCCTCTGCCGTGGCTGAATCGACCACCACATCGCGCTCGGCTCTGAGATAGCCGTTGAGCAGGCTCGGCAGACCAGCGGAGCGTACTGTCGCCAGACCGAGGGGCGGCAAATCAGTCAGATCGCGCGGATGCTCGCAGGCATGATCGTCGCTGCGGGCTCCCAAAGCCAGGGCCTCTCCGTGGTGGCACTGACGCCCGTCGATCGTCGTGAAATCGTAGGCCGGGGCTGAGCTGGCCACGATCATCGGCACGCCGATGGCCGCCCGCCAGGCTCGCACCTCGTCCATCGTCGAGCCTCGCAGCTGCGAGTCGACCCGTTTGTAGGCTAGCGCCGCACCGAACCTTTGGCCCATGACCGTTTGGACGTGGCCGACCCGTGCCTTCGCCGCCGACTCGCTCAGCATGCGCGAGTTGGTGTCGACGACCAAGACCGTCCCGCCCGCGACTGAGTCAATCGATTCCCACCCGACCACGTGGGCACTGACTCCGACCCGCTGGGCCTCCCCAGCCGCGGCCACCGCGCCAGTGAGGTCGTCGCTCAACACGACGACCTCACAAGCTGACAGTCTCGTCATCGATCGGTCTCCACGTGAGACTCAGACGCCTCACGGTAAGCGAACAGGGAGAAGAACGTGATGGCGCACATCGCGATGATGTAGATCGCGATCGGCCAGTACGCTCCACCCGAGGCTGCGAGCAGCGCCGTGGCGATGAAGGGGGCCACGCCACCGGACACCACCGACGAGCTCTCGCGAGCCAATGCGATGCCGGTGAAACGGTATTGCGGCGGGAACAGATCCGACAGCAGAGCCCCTTGGGTGGCGAACATGGCCTGGTAGAGCACGGCCAGCATGAAGGTCAGCGCCAGCGTCACCAGAATCGGATTCATCGTTTGCACGATGCCAAAGAACGGGAAAGTGAACACCGC
This sequence comes from Propionibacteriaceae bacterium, assembly GCA_031285845.1. GTDB lineage: Bacteria > Actinomycetota > Actinomycetes > Propionibacteriales > Propionibacteriaceae > WQYJ01. The sequence goes on along the minus strand of JAITVK010000018.1, from coordinate 133,575 downwards.
CATCGCGGCCGCGCCGAACATGTAGATGTACTTGCGTCCGATCTTGTCCGACAGCCAGCCCCAAAACAGGATGGTCACCATACCAGCGGCGGTGGCGATGATGACTGCCCGCAGCCCGACTCCGCGATCCATGCCAGTGGTGACAATGTAGGTCAGAATCCAGGTCTGGAAGATGTACGCCGTGGAGTTCTCGGCCATGCGAGCGCCGAAAGCGATCAGGAAAGGCTTGCGAGCGAAGGTGAAGACCTCTTTGATCGGGGACTTGGACACGGTGCCAGTGGCCTCCAGCTTGCGGAAGACCGGGCTTTCTTGGACGCGCGCCCGAATGAACAACGCGATGCCGATGATGACCACGCTGAGCAGGAACGGCACTCGCCAACCCCAGCTGGCGAACTGATCCTCGGGCAGCGCGGCGAAGATCGAGAACACGCCCGATGCCAACAGGATGCCCAGGCACACACCGAGCGCGGGGGCGGCCGCCATGATGCCACGACGTCCCTTGCGGGCGTACTCGGCCGACAACACGACGGCTCCGCCGAATTCAGCGCCGGCGGCCAGCCCTTGGGCGACCCGGCACAGCGTCAACAGCACCGGCGCCAGAGCGCCCACAGCGACGTAGGTCGGCAGCGCTCCGATCGCCGCGGTGCCCAGTCCCATGATGATCAAGGTGATGATCAGAACCTGACGGCGTCCGATCCGGTCACCCAGACGTCCGAAGATGATGCCACCGATGGGTCGGACGAGGAAGCCGATGGCGTACGAGCCGAAGGCCGCCAAGGTTCCGGTGAGCGGATCCAAACTGGTGAAGAACAAGCTGTTGAACACCAGCGCGGCGGCTTGAGCGTAAAGATAGTAGTCGTACCACTCCAGGGCCGAGCCGATGATGGATGAGGCGAGCACGCGACGACGCGCGCTGCGATCCGGCGGCTGCTCTTGAGGTGTGGCCTCAGAGACAGACAACGTTGTCATGAAGGGGATCCTTTCGGTTGTTTGGGGGGGGATGAGTCGGTCGGGCTACAGGGTGTGGACCCGACCGGGATTGGAGATGTAAAGGCAGTCGGCCAGGTCGAGCGAGATCGCCGGAACGCGAGCCGGATGTGGCGCTCGCTCCTGGACGATAATTCGCCAGACGCTGGTCGCGGGGAAGATCGCGGTCAGTTCCGCCACCAGATCGCCCATGGATTGGCTGCCTGACATGCGATGTCTTCTTTCAAAATACGGAATACGGTGAATTGATTCTGGCGAACTTCCCCTCCCCCTGTCAAATGGCGTCCACCGAATCATCCGAGTGGCCGCGCAGCGACAGGCTAGGCTGATATCGTCACGATCCCGGTCAGACATCGAGAGGACGAACCGGGTTGTTCAGTCACACAACCCAGGCCAAATCCACCCGGTCGGCGGCATCGGCTTGCGGATCAGTGCAGGCGGCGACGGCGGCGGCGAACTTGCTCGAACCCAGCGCGCCCACGATGGCGTGCAACTCGCTGCGTCGAGTCGAATAGACGAACACCGCAGCCGAAGAGCGGTCGAGCAGCTCACGAGTGGCCGGTCTGGTCGGTTGATCGACCTCTAGCCCCGCCAACCTCGGCGGAATCAAAGTCCGCATCTCGTGCCAGATGCTGGCGTCGACCACACCGGCCAACAGCTTGACCGGGATCGACGGAAAGTCCGTCTCGACATACTCGTACCCTTGATCGGCTGGGAACTCTGCCCGCGTGAGACCAGCCTGATCGGCCGATGTCGGATCGATCGCCACCCGGCGACCTGTTGGGCGAGCTGGATGACGCAGCACCACCAGCCGTCCTGGCGCATAGTAGGTTCCGCGCGGATGACGGATCAGCCCGATGTCAGAGCGCGCCTGGCTCAACTCCAGGTCAGCGAAACCCGAGGAGACGCACACCACGTCGGCCTTGCCGGATTCGATGGCCGCGAATCGACGCCGTGCCCCGCCGACATGATCGATGACGCAGGGAATGCCCACCCCGCTCATCGCCTCGGTGATGAACTCCGCCATCGCTCTGACTTCGCCCGGGCCGCGCGGCGGCAGAATGAAGCGGACCGGATCCAATCCGGCCAATTGCCACAACCGACTCGGTCGCAGTGTGGTGATGACCCGGCCCAAATGGCCGCGCGACTTCGTCTTCAAAGCGCCGGCGTCGGACAGGATCGAAAAGGCTTGCTGCACGGTGCCCGAGCCGACGCCCAGACGCTCGCGATACACATCACCTTTCGGCAGCGTGTCGCCTTTGTCCAACCCGAGCACATCGATCGTGATCGCTTTCAGCGTCGAGGTGGTCGCGCGCTGCAGACGTACGAAGGTGGCGTCCAAGGATGCGGCCACGGCTTGACTTGAATCCATGACCGCATCCTAACCCCGGACCCTCTACCAATCAACAGTTCACTGTGAATTAGCCCCCAGGCCCCACGTGACGCCCACTACCCCCGAAACTCAGCCTCAGCCGATGAGGTCCCAACACCAAGGCGCGACCAAATCGCGACCCAGGACAGCGCGGTTCGACCCGCGCGGATCGCCGTACGATCTCTGCGGGTCTAGGTTTCGAGTCACAGTTCGGGGGAGCTCACCGCGCGACGAAACCTAGACCCACAGCCGACCCCCCCAGCTTGGAACCTGCGATTCCCGCCGTCAACTGGCCGGTCGTAGGAGTACCCCGTTACGTTCCTCCATCGTTTGAATGATCAGCGGATCGTCGCCGAGGCCATGATGGGCGTCGTACCCTTCCTGAACGATCCGGGCGGCCGCCTTGGTCACCGTGGAGTCCACGCCCAACTCGTCAGCCAACGTCAGCGCGCCGCCGATGTCTTTCACCATCAGGTCCAACGCGCCGCCCGAGACATAGTCGTTGCGCCACACCAGCGGCAACCGGTTGCGCAACGCCCAACTGTCGCCGCTGCTCTTCGAGACCACTTCGACCACGACGTCAGGATCCAACCCGGCTTTGACCCCGGTCAGAACCATTTCGGCGCACGTGACCAGGCTGGACAGGAACATCGCCTGATTGATCGACTTCATGACACAGCCCAGACCTGGAGTCTTGCCGATCCTGAACACCCGCGAGCCGACAGCGGCCAACACCGGTTCGATCCGATCCACGGTGGCGGGATCCCCGGCCACCATCAGCGTCAAAGTCCCCGCCTCAGCGCCTTCGACTCCGCCGGACACCGGGCAGTCCACGACCGAGAACAGGCCAGCGGCTTTGACCGCTAGTTGCTGGACGTACGTCGCCGGCAGGCTCGCCATCGTGACGAGCACGCTGTCGGGCGTTGCGCCTTCGGCGAAACCGTCCGGACCCCAAATGGCCTCGTCGGCCTGCGCGGCGTTCATCACCATCAGAATCGTCGTCGAAGCCTGTTCGCTCACCTGTTTCGGACTCTCAGCCGTTCGTACGCCGATCTGTGGCAGTTTCGCCACCACCTCGGCTCTCGCGTCCGTGCCCACCACCTCCATGCCAGCCTCGACGACTCGGGCGGCCATCGGCCAGCCCATTCGTCCAACACCAATCACACCAATCGTCATGACATCCTCCTACTGCGCTGTCCAGCCACCGTCGACCAACAAATGATGCCCGGTCACCAGATCGGCGCCAGGCGACAACAGGTAGACCACAGCCGCGGCCACTTCATCGACCGAACCCATCCGACCGATCGGAATCCTCGGCATGACTTGGGCGGCGATCTGGGGATCCTCCAACATTTTTCGAGCCAAAGGCGTGTCGACGAAAGTCGGTCCCACACAGTTGACCCGGATCCCGGCGTCAGCCAGTTCGAGGGCGAGAACCCGCGTCATGTTCACCAGACCGCCTTTGCTGGCGGCGTACACTGCACGCTTAGCGAATCCAACTGCGCCCATCTGCGACGAGATGTGGACGATACGACCACCGTGTCCCGCGCCGATCATGGCCTTCGCCACCGCTTGTGACCAGAAGAAGGCAGCCTTGAGGTTCAGGTCGACCACGGTGTCCCACGCCTCCTCAGTGACATCCAAGGTGGTCTGCTGAATGTTGACTCCGGCGGAGTTGACGAAAAAGTCGATCTCACCGAGTTGGTCGCGCACGCTCGCCACCGTCGGCGCGATCGAGTTCATGTGGGTCGCGTCGCAGGGGCACTCGAGCGCCACTCCGCCCATGTCGCGAATAGTGGCGGCGACTTCGGCCAGTTTGTCGGCTCGACGTCCGATCAGCGCCACGGCGGCGCCCAATTCGGCCACCGCCAGCGCGACACCGGCACCGATGCCGGTTCCCGCGCCGCTGACGATGCCGACTTTGCCGGTCATCGTCAATGTTGGTGCATAGTTCACAGGTTCCTCCTTGATCCTTCGGGGTTCGGGGCGACGGCTCGCCCTCGTCTCATTATTCAGTTTACGATCTTTTGAGTAATTGTCAACCGGTCACCAAACCCCCACACTGGATCGGTCGGCCCTGTTTCGTCGATGCGCGCCGGTGTTCCCCGAGCTCGCGCGCACCCGTCTGAACGACGCGAACCGCGCCAGCGTGCTGTTCCACCACCGCGCGCTCACCAAACCCCACAAGGGTTTGCATCGCGGCATGTCCGTGACATCATGGGATAGCCCCAGCTCGTCAGGAACCCACATGCAGAACTCCGCCGCCTATCTCATCGCCGTCCTCCTCGGTTTCGGCCTGCCCCAGCTCCTCAAAGCGGTCTATTGGAGCGTACGACGCCGACAAGTCGCCTGGCGAGAACTCTTCGCCTCGGGCGGGATGCCTAGTTCGCACAGCTCCTTGGTGACAGCACTGGCCGTCACAACAGTGATCAAGCTCGGCGTCACCAACCCGGTCGCCGTCCTGGCCGGGGTGGGCGCCGGGGTCGTCATCTACGACTCGACCCACGTCAGGCGAGCCGCTGGCGAGCAATCGATCGCCATCGAACAGATCCTTCGTCAGCATCCGACGTACGACGACTCATCGCACACGTCGATCGCCACCCCGTACCTCACCCGTGGTCACACCCCCGCTGAGGTTGTCGCCGGAATGGCCTTCGGAGCGATTGTCGCCGTGGTGGTCTCCGCGATCTGGTGAGACGGCAGCGCACGGCGGCCCAGCCGCTCACCTCGCGAGGAAGTGCGGCGCCACACCATCACCCGTCCATGGCGCGGGAAGACACTGGCCACCCAGACACGTGCTCGGTCTCGCGCTCGCAGCGCGCCACATCACCGCGGTCATCAATGAGATTCCATGAATGGGGTGTCGGGCCGCCGTGACCGGAATCCCCAGCTAGAGTGATCCCATGAATGAACGACTCCAAGCCCTGCGTGACGCGGGCGTGTCCATTTGGCTCGACGACCTGTCCCGTGACCGTCTGACCAGCGGCAGCCTCAAGGCTCTGATCACGTCTGACGGTGTCGCCGGGGTCACCACCAATCCGACCATCTTCGCCCAAGCCTTCGCCGACATGAGCCAGTACGGCGCCGATTTGGCTGAGCTGAAAGCCCAATCGGCCACCGTGACCGAAGCCATCCGCTCCCTGATGGCCGCCGACGTCGCCCAGGCCTGCGACCTGTTCGCGGACGTCTACCAGTCCAGCCGCGGCTACGACGGACGGGTCTCGATCGAAGTCGATCCGACTTTGGCCCATGACACCGCCCAGACCGTCGAAGCGGCGCAAACCCTCCAAAGCTTGGTCGACCGCCCCAACGTGATGGTGAAGATCCCTGCGACCAGCCAGGGCTTGCCCGCGATTCGCGCCGCAGTCGGAGCCGGAATCAGCGTCAACGCGACCCTGATCTTCTCGCTGGACCGCTACCGCGAAGTCATGGAGGCGTACTTGGGCGGCTTGGAAGACGCGCTGGATCTGGGCCAGGACATCTCGAACATCCACTCGGTGGCCTCCTTCTTCATCTCGCGGGTCGACACCGAGGTCGATCGACGTCTCGACGCCATCGGGACCAAAGCCGCCACCGATTTGAAAGGCAAGGCTGCTCTGGCCAACGCTCGCATGGCCTATGACGTCTACCTCAAAGTCTTCGAATCCGACCGTTTCGCGCAGTTGAAGGCCGCCGGCGCGAATTACCAGCGCCCACTGTGGGCCTCCACCGGAGTGAAGAACCCGGCCTACCCTGACACGATGTACGTCGATGAATTGGTCGGACGTCACTGCGTCAACACGATGCCCGAGGCGACACTGCGGGCCGCCGCCGACCATGCCAACATCGCCGGAGACACTGTGCGCTGCTGGATCGCTCCGGCCACCGCGACCTGGGCGCAGTTGCGCGGGATCGGCATCGACTATGACGATGTCACCTCGACCTTGGAGACCGAAGGCGTCGACAAGTTCATCGCGTCATGGGCTGAGGTGGTCGAGGCCGTTGGCAAAGCGATGGCCGCTGTCTGAACCGACAACCGGCCAGCCGACTTCGTGGCGACACCGGCCAACGGATAGACTGGCTGATGTCATCACGTACAGTAATCGCGAGGAGGCAGTGTGGCCAGTAGTTTTCAACACCCCCATATGGAACCAGCCCTGCATTTCGATGTGACGATCGAAATCCCCAAAGGGACGAAGAACAAGTACGAGATGGATCACGACACGGGTCGTATCCGACTAGATCGTACGTTGTTCACCTCGACGCAGTATCCGAACGACTATGGCTTCATCGAAGGCACCTTGGGTCAAGACGGCGATCCTTTGGACGCCATGGTGATCCTCCAAGAGCCGACGTTTCCTGGAGCGCTGATCGAGTGCCGCGCCATCGGGATGTTCCGGATGACCGATGAGAAAGGCGGAGACGACAAGGTCTTATGCATCGCCACCGCCGACCAGCGCCAAGCCACCATCCGGGAACTGACCGATCTGCCCGATCTGACTCTGCTGGAGATCGAGCACTTCTTCAGCGTCTACAAGGATCTGGAGCCAGGCAAATCTGTCGAGGGCGCGGTGTGGGTGGGACGAGCTCAGGCCGAACGAGAGATCCACCAGTCCTGGAAGCGGGCCGAGTCGACCTCGTACGCCAACGAGTTCACCCAAGTCGACTGATTCGTCGGGCTGACCTTGTCGCCCGCGTCGTCTGTGGTTCACGGCCGACGATCGTTCGCCATCTGAGTCGACCGGTTCAGTCGACAGAAGAGCCGACTCGACCGACAGTCCTCACTTCAGTCGTTGGTGCTGCCCAACCCCGCTGCCGACATGCAGTCCGGCGTCAGGCGACACCAACGACTCGATCGTGGCCGCGACCCCATCGACCTGAGCCGGGGCTGAATCGTCGACACCACGGTTGACCAACCCCAATCCGATCGGACCCATTTCGTAGTGGTAGGCCATTTGGCCCAACCGCCCGATCGGGTCGCCGTCGCGGTCTCGCAGGATCGCACCCGGGTCGATGAAGGGCTCCGCACTACCGTCCAAATGCACTCGTACCAGCCGACGCGGGATCCGACCCACGTTGTGAACCTTCGCAACCGTCTCCTGGCCGGGATAACACCCCTTGTCCAGTGACACGGCCTGCGAGGGCACACCCAGCTCGTTCGGGATCGTCCGATGATCGGTGTCGACTCCGATCCGAGGCACACCAGCGGCCACGCGTACGGCACTCAACGCCCACACCCCGACGGGGTTCCCCTCGGCCAGAATCGTGCCCACCTGATGGCGGGGGACGAATATCTCGTGACCGCCTAGAGTGTCGTCGACGCCGTGACGAACCGCGATCGAGATCATCGGGGCAGAACTCCACACCACTGCCACATCGGGGACGACCGTGGCCTCGACGTCCAGACGAAAACGCCACTGATTCAGTCGGGCGACCAGCTCAGCGCCGCGTCCAGGCTCGGTCGACCCCCACAACACCGGCGCGTCATCATCGGCCACCAGCCCCAGGTGGTCGATGATGTGGCCGTGTGGGTCCAAGAAGTAGGTGGTGGCTGAGGAACCTGGCGCCAGACTGTCCAACTTGGCCGTTCCGATCAGATTCAGGTAGTTCACCCGATCCGCCCCAGTCAAACGTACGACCTCGCGATTCGACAGATCCACCATCACCGGTCGATCGTCGCGGGCGTTCGGGGACAGCGACGCCACCAGACTACGCTGTTCGGTCAGCGGAGAGCCACAATGCCAGATCAAACCCCGATCGACGCCTTGTTCGATCACCACTGTCGTCATGACTCCAGTCTAGGCGACGGCCAGCCGACCATCATGCGACGGAGCGCCAGGGCTGAGGCCAGTCGGAGCGGCGCGATCGGCAGATTGTCGACCATCAGGCGGACGATGGCCGTGGCCCAATCAACCGACGCGGCTGACCTCGCCGGACTGTCGACCATGGTGTGAACCGTGGCCACCGGCCCCGATCAGCCGACGCGGCGCAGTCTGGCCCACAGATAGGGCTGAATCGGATATTCGGTCGTCCCAGCGTCGTAGGCGAACATCAGGTCGGATTCGACATTGCCGTACAACCGATGCCCGCCACTGAGCGGGATGTCAGCGGTGACGGTACGCGCCACGACATCGGTCGTGAGCTCGATCTTGGCTCCCTCGATCTTGCCGAGATAGATCTCGGCGACCCCCTCCGGATGGGCGATGACCACTTCGACCTCGCCGTTGGCTTTCGGACGCCAAAACCCGGTCTCCATCCCCAACGCCTGAATCGGACGACCCTCATCGTCGGTGACGAAGATCTGCATGACGTACGACAGGTAGGCCCCGCCGTTCTCGGCGACATCCACGGTCGCGGTGAACTCGAACTCGTCCCCGCCGAGGTGATGCCCGTTGCCGGTACCCTCCCAATGCCCGATCATCCAAGCCAAGCCGAGCAGCTCGGGCCGCATTCTCGAGTCGATCTCAAACGCCATGATGGAGTTCCTTTCTTGGGGCGCGGGCACGCGCCGATGGGTTGGTGCGGAGGATGATTGTGGCAGTCGCGGTGGGATCAGTGATCCAGGGTCCGGAACAACTGCACCACCCAGATCAGCACGCTGACGCCGACCAAGCTGGTCAGCGCGACCATCATCCACAAGCTGAACACCGCCATGGCTCCAGCATAGCCGCGCGGTGGCCGCCGATCGGGCCGACGGGCGGTGATCGCGCCATGAGGTTCGGCTTTCCGGTAGTCTTCCCACCAGGAGGAGGAAAATGGCTACAGTTTTACTGATCACACCCAGCACCGCGGCTGACCCCTTCCCTCCCCTGACGCTGCTGCCCCACACCATCGCCATCAAATCCCCACGCGACCAGGTCTTGACCGAATCGGCTGGAGCCGACGTCATCCTGATCGACGCCCGCCGTGACCTCGGCGCAGCCAAAAACCTCTGCCACATGTTCGCCACCGCCGGTGTCGGGATCCCGCGACTGATCATCTTGTCTGAAGGCGGGCTGGCGACGTACTCCGGCGCATGGGAGTGTGATGACTTCCTGGCTGAGTCGGCCAGCCCGGCCGAGATCGAGACCCGGCTGCGCTTGGCGACTTCTCCGCAGGAAGGCGCGACCACCCGGGTGACGGCCGGCGGGGTGGTGATCGACGAGGCGGCGTACTCGGTGTGGCTCGACGACAACCCGCTGGATCTGACCTACACCGAGTTCGAGTTGCTGAAGTTTTTGGCCGCCCATCCAGGCCGGGTCTTCTCCCGCGAGCAGCTGCTCGACGAGGTGTGGGGTTACGACTATTACGGCGGAACGCGTACGGTCGACGTGCATGTGCGGCGTCTGCGAGCCAAGCTGGGCCCAGAGCACGAGGCACTGATTGGAACAGTACGCAATGTTGGTTATCGTTTCACTGTCCGCTGAACTTCCTGAACCCCTCGGGTCGTGATTGTCGCGGGCCGTCTTCGGTACCATAATGGAACGCGAAGGGACAAGACACCGTCGCAGTGACCGGTTCGATCGAAGATCACAAACGCGATGATGTGGTGGAGTCGCACCAGGTCTTTCAGAGCAAGGAGGATGGATGTCGAGCACCGATCAGCCACGTCAACACCGTCGATCAGACAGTCATTCGACACCGGCCGCACCCCATCGCTCCGCCCTGGACGAGTTCTTGAGCCTGAGATCGACCGGATTGGGCGGGGATGGATTGCCCACCCAAGACCAGATCGACAAAGTCCTGGCGATGCTGTCTGATCCGGCGTACGCGGTCGACATCGACCCCGACGACGACCTGGACGAGCCCAAGATCGACGCCGGTGCCCCCGGGGCGATCGAGCCTGTCGCCATGTCGACCGACCCGCTTATCGACGTCGCCGCCAGCGATCACACCACCCGGCATGCCAGCACCCTGGCTGAGGATCACCTCGCTCGTCCGACGAGCGCCGCCGACCGCGCCGGTCGCATCCCGAGCACATCCGACCACACCAGTCGTCTCCCGAGCGCGGCGGGCGAGGCCGACCATTCGGCACGCCGCCCGAGCCTCACCGGCCACACGACCCATCGCTCAACGACCACACCGATTCAGTCGTCTGAACCCGCCCCGGTCGAGTCGCTGTTCCCAGCCACGTCGATTCCGACGCTGACCCCCCACACTAGAACTCGCCTTGACCACCGTACGCCCGATGCTGGTGAGCCCACGACACGAGTGGACCAGGCGCCCGCCGCGGTCGCACCGAAGCTCGACACCTTGGTCGCGACATCCGCTGTTCCGACGCCGAACACACCGACTGACGTCTCCGCAGCGATGAAGACCCCGCGCACGACCGTCCCAAACCCGGCCGTGGCCTCGACCGAATCCCCCGCGACCACCCAGGCCGATGAGTCAACCTCAGCAACGACGCTCGCAGTGAGCCTTCCCGGTCAAGACATGCCCGAATTGGGTGAGGTCGTCCTCGACGAGGTGTCGACCCCCGAAACCACTTCAGCGGCTGACTTCCCGATCGACCTGGACATTCCCCCCCTGGTCGAGGCCACCGTACCCACCCCAACCGCCGGGGACGCGACCGGCCTGCCCGACAACCGCTACCTCGACCGCGAGCTGAGCTGGCTGGCCTTCAACACCCGGGTGTTGGATCTGGCGAAGGATCGCCAGCGCATCCCGTTGTTGGAGAGGACCAAGTTCTTAGCCATCTTCTCCTCCAATCTGGACGAGTTCTTTATGGTCCGGGTGGCCGGTTTGAAGCGGAGGATCGACGCCGGTTTGGCCCAACGCGGCACGTCTGGACTCTTGCCGCGCGAACTGCATGAGGCGATCTTGTCGACGGCGCGTGACTGTACGGCCGAACAAAGCCGGGTTTTCATGGACGAGGTCATCCCGGAACTGGCGGAGAAGGGCATCCTGCTGCTGCGCTGGCCCAACCTGATGGCCTCCGAGAAGGAGCGCCTGACCGAATTGTTCCGCGACCGAGTCTTCCCAATCCTCACCCCACTGGCCGTCGACCCGTCGCATCCATTCCCGTATATCTCAGGACTCAGCCTCAACTTGGCGGTGCAACTGCGCAACCCGGTGACCTCGGCCAGACTGTTCGCCCGAATCAAAGTGCCCAACGTCTTGCCCCGATTCCTCGAAGTCACCGACGGTCGTTTCGTTCCGTTGGAGGACGTCATCGCCCATCACCTGGACACGATTTTCCCCGGCATGGACGTGTTGAAGTCGGGCGTCTTCCGCGTGACCCGCAACGAGGATGTCGAAGTCGAAGAGGACGACGCCGAGAACATCCTGTTCGCTTTGGAGAAAGAACTGCTGCGCCGCAAGGTCGGACGCCCGCCCGTACGACTCGAAGTCGAGGAAGGCATCGACCCAGAGCTGCTCGACATCTTGGTGAACGAACTGGATGTGACCGGCCCGGAGACCTTTTTCGTGCGTGGACCGCTGGATCTGACTGGTCTGTTCTCGATCGCTGACGCTGATCGTGAGGACTTGAAATACCCCGGCTTCCTGCCGCGGACCAACCCCCAGCTGGCGGCGGTCGAGACCTCGTCACCGGCCGACCTGTTCGCGGCCGTGCGCAAGCGCGACGTGCTGCTGCATCATCCGTACGACTCGTTCGCCACCTCCGTTCAACGTTTCATCGAGCAAGCCGCCGACGACCCCCATGTCCTGGCCATCAAACAGACCTTGTACCGCACCAGCGGCGACTCCCCCATCGTCGACGCGCTGATCGAGGCCGCCCGAGCCGGAAAACAGGTTCTGGCGCTGGTTGAGATCAAAGCCCGCTTCGACGAGCAGGCCAACATCGCCTGGGCGCGCAAGCTCGAGCAAGCCGGGGTCCACGTCGTCTACGGCTTGGTCGGGCTGAAAACCCATTGCAAGCTGTCGATGGTGATCCGCGACGAGGGCGACAGTCTGCGGCGCTACTGCCACATCGGCACGGGCAACTACAATCCCAAGACAGCGCGGATGTATGAAGACATGGGGTTGCTGACCGCCAACCCGATCATCACCGACGATGTCGCCCGACTGTTCAACCACTTGTCGGGAATGACCGCCGAATCCCATTACCGCCGACTGTTGGTCTCGCCGTTCGGCATCCGCAACGGTCTGCTCGAACACATCGATCATGAGATCGAGCTTCAACGTTCCGGCATCCCCGGGCGCATCCGAATCAAAGTCAACTCGATCGTCGACGAGGCCACAATGGACGCGTTGTACCGCGCCAGTCAGGCCGGGGTGAGAGTCGACCTGTGGGTCCGTGGCATCTGCGCCTTGCGCGCCGGAGTTCCCGGTCTGAGTGAGAACATTCGCGTACGGTCGATCTTGGGGCGGTTCTTGGAGCATTCACGACTGTTCTGGTTCGACAATGGCGGACATCCCCAAGTGGGCATCGGCTCGGCCGACCTGATGCACCGCAACCTGGACCGTCGGGTCGAAGTCGTGGTCCAACTCAACAACGAGGCCCATATCGCCAAGATCGACGAGCTGTTCACCTTGGCTTTCGACCCGACCATCGCCTCGTGGTGGCTGACCGAAGACGGCTGGCAGCAAAAGACGGTCGACCAGAACGGTGCGGCCTTGACCGATTTGCAGGAGCACCTGATCCAAGCCACCTCGACCCGCCGGGCCAACCCGTGATCATCGAGTCGGCGTGGACCGGCAGCAGTTCGACACACCCGGTCCGACCCCTGGACCGCGATCGTGGCGAAGCAGAGTCGATTTGGCTAAGGTTGGGAAAATGAGTATCGGGTCACAGATCCCCGTGTGGGCCGCCGGAGCGGTGACTCTGCGCGGCATGGGCGGCGAGCGCGAGGTCCTTCTCGTCCATCGACCGGTGTACGACGACTGGTCTTTGCCCAAGGGCAAGCCGCATTCCACCGAATTGTTGCCCACCGCCGCCGTGCGCGAAGTCGCCGAAGAGTCCTCGGCGCGTATCCGACTGGCCGCCCCGCTCACACCGACGCGCTACCCGCTGAGCCAAGCACTGAAGATCGTCTCGTGGTGGGTCGGAGTCGTCCACACCGCCACCGATCACGTTCCCAACGCCGAAGTCGACGCCGTGGCCTGGATCCCAGCCGACGCGGCGCTCGGCGTCATGACCTACGCCGACGAGCGCGGCGTTTTAGCCGAAGCTATGACCGTTCCGACGACCACACCGCTGGTGATCCTGCGCCACGCCAAGGCGTTGCGCCGCGACGGGTGGAACAAGCCCGACGCCGCGCGACCCCTGGGCAGCCGCGGGCGCGACCAGTTGCCGTACGTCGCTCAAGTATTGAGACCTTTCGGCGTCAGTCATCTGATCTCATCACCGGCCACACGCTGCCTGCAAACCCTGGCTCCGTACGCCAAAACGATCAAATCCGACATCACGACTGCCGACCTGCTGAGCGAGAACGCCGCCGATGATGGCGAGGTCGCAGGCTACATGCGACGGTTGGCGAAAGCCGTGGGCGCCAGCGGCACACCGACCGTCGTCTGCGGGCACCGCCCGGTTCTGCCTGCCATGTTGGCTGGGCTCGGCCAGTCCTATCGCCCGATGTCGACCGCGTCCTGCCTGGTGGCTCATCTCGATCACCACGGAGTGGTCGTCGCCACCGAATGGTACGACACGCTACGCGTCAAAGTCTGACCTGGGCCAGTCCGTCTCCCCCAGCTCGCGCGCGCCTCACAAGGCGGCGACGAGTTGGACGGCCGTACGACACAAGGTGGAGATCGCCGCGAAGTCTTTGGCCTGAATCAGCCCGGTGGGCACCATCCATGAGCCCCCGACCGCAGGAACGCAGGGCAGCGCCAGATAGTCGGCCATGTTCGAGGCCGAGACCCCGCCGGTGGGGACGAACTGCATCGTGGTGAACGGGGCCGACAACGTCCGAATCGCGGCAGCTCCACCGTAGACGTTGGCTGGGAAGAACTTCACCGCTTCCACACCCAAAGCCTGAGCCTCCATGATCTCTCCTGGGGTGACCGCGCCAGGCAGGATCGGTTTACCATCCAGCCGGGCTTCGCGGACCACATCGGCGCGCAACCCCGGGGAGACGATGAACTCGGCCCCGGCTTCGGCGGCCAACTCCACCTGGTCAGGCGAGACCACCGTTCCAGCTCCGACCGTCAAACCTTCGATCTCGCTCATGATCGCGATCGACTCAGCGGCGGCTTCTGTCCGAAACGTGATCTCAGCGATCGGCAGCCCACCGTCGCGCAGGGCCAACCCCAAGGCTTCAGCGTCGTCGGCGTCATTGATCACGACGACAGGAATAATGCGATGAGCGAACAAGTCCATGGGATTCTCCTTGTCAGACAACTTCCAACCCATTCTAGCTACATTGGACGGCCAGAACCCAGCAGCCCAGAAGCCTCAGCCAGCCATCGACGAGAAGTCGTCTTCGCCATGGCCCAGACGACGAGCATGCTCCAAGCTGGCGAAGGCCGCTGTCAGCGCCGGTGTCGCTTCACCTTCGGCCAGACGGAGCATCAGATCGGCGTCTTTGGCCAACAGATCGGTGGAGAACTGGGTGTCCGAGTAGTCCCCACTCAACAACGCGGCCCCTTTCATCGCGGCGATGATCGACAGCGGAGTCTTCGGCAACTGCGCCAACCCGACTGCTTCGTCGCGGGTCAATCCGCCAGCCTGCCCGATCCGTACCGCCTCGATCAGCGCCTGCATGCCCACCGCCAGGCCATAGTTGACCACCAGCTTGCCGGTGGCGGCCTTGGCAGCGGTGTCGAACTGACGCACCCGGGTCGGATCGGCCCAGGCCGCGACCAACTCGGATGTCCGCTGGCGGGCGCTGGGCGATGTTCCACCGATCAGGACGCCGAGGTCGCGCGCTTTGGCTGGCCCCAACGAACCGAGCACCGGAGCATGAACGTAATCCACCCCGGCCGTACGCGCCCAGTCGGCGCAGTGGTCGGCCATGACCGGCCCGACCGTAGAGATGTCGACCCACAGTTGGCCCGCCTTGACCAGCGACGGCTCCACGACGACTTCACGGACCGCCTGAGGCCCGAACAGACACGTCATGACCACGTCTGCGCTGCTCACGGCCTGCTCAGCCGAGGCGGCCACCTGAGCCCCCAGCTCAGCGAACGGCTGCGCCACCGAGCCCGTCCGATTCCACACAATGATCTCATGATTGACTGGGTCAAGCAGATGACGCACCAGTTCGCGCCCCATGCGGCCCAACCCCAAAAAGGCAATTCTCATATGCCCATCTCTACCACTGTGCGCCGACGATCCCAAATCGGGGCTGACCAGGTCTCACGATCACCGGCCAACCGAGCAGGACAAAGATTTCGCCCGCCCGCGCATCAGGCACGGACGGGCGAAATCGCAGTTGATCAGGGGACTCACAAAGCCTTGATGATGTCCTCGACGCGTTCCTTGGCGTCGCCGAACAGCATCAGCGTGTTGTCCTTGAAGAACAGCGGGTTCTGCACCCCGGCGTAGCCGGTGTTCATCGAACGCTTGAACACCACCACCGTGTTGGCGTTCCACACCTCCAACACCGGCATCCCAGCGATCGGGCTGGAGGGATCCTCCATCGCCGCCGGGTTTACCGTGTCATTGGCGCCGATGACCAACACGACGTCAGTGTTCACGAAGTCGTCGTTGATCTCATCCATCTCTAAGACAATGTCGTACGGCACCTTGGCCTCGGCCAGCAACACGTTCATATGCCCAGGCAGTCGGCCCGCCACTGGATGGATGCCGAAGCGTACCTCCACGCCCATCGCTCGCAACTTGCTGGTCAGATCCGCGACCGCGTTCTGCGCTTGCGCCACCGCCATGCCGTAGCCCGGCGTGATCACCACCGAGCCCGCGTTCTTCAACATCGAGGCGACATCCGGGGCGGAGGTCTCATGGAACTCGCCGTAATCCTTCTCTTCCCCGGTGACCGCGCCATCGGAGCCGAAGCCACCGGCGATGACCGAGATGAAGGAGCGGTTCATCGCCCGGCACATGATGAACGACAGGTACGCGCCAGAGGACCCGACCAGAGCGCCGGTGATGATGAGCAGGTCGTTGTTGAGTGTGAAGCCAGCTGCGGCCGCCGCCCAGCCAGAGTAGGAGTTCAGCATCGACACGACCACCGGCATGTCACCGCCGCCGATGCTCGCCACCAGATGCAGACCCAATGCCAGCGACACGATCGTCATGACGATCAACTGCCACAGATGCGGGTCGAGCACGAACCACACCGTCAGACCGATGATCACGACCAGTGCGGCCAAGTTGATCAGGTTGTGATGCGGCAGCATCAGCGGCTTGGACTTCATCTTGCCCGACAGCTTGAGGTACGCGATGATCGACCCGGTGAAGGTGACCGCGCCGATGAAGACTCCGACGAACAGTTCACCGTGGTGCAACGCTAATGAGTCACCGGCCGAGACCGGCTCGAAGTATGCGTTCCATCCCACCAAGACCGCTGTCAGACCGACGAAGGAGTGCAGCAGCGCGATCAGCTGAGGCATCCCGGTCATCTCCACGCGGACGGCCATGAAAATGCCGATGCCCGCGCCGACCACCATCGCGATCAGGATGGCGGCGATGGCCCACGATGGCCCAGCGGGGATCGTGGTCGAGCCGGATTGGGTCGCCAACACGGTGCCCAAGATGGTGAAGATCAGCGCCAAACCCATGCCGATCATGCCGAACAGGTTGCCCCGCTTGGCCGTCTCATGCTTGCTCAGGCCTGCCAAAGCGAGGATGAAACACAACCCCGCCAGGATGTACGATCCGGAAATCAAAGTGATGGACATCTCAGGCCTTCCTGAACATCGCGAGCATGCGCTGGGTCACCGTGAACCCGCCGAAAATGTTGATGCTGGCCAGCAGGATGCCGATGACCGACAAGACCGCGACCAAGGCTGACACGGACACTGAATGGAGTCCGACCAGCGCTCCGACGATGATGATGCCCGAGATGGCGTTGGTCACACTCATCAACGGTGTGTGCAAAGCGTGATTGACGTTGCCGATCACGTAGTAGCCGATCACGACCGAGAGCATGAAGACCATGAAGTGGCCGAGCAGCCCGCCAGGAGAGACCCAGAACAGGGCCAGCAAGATCAGCGCGCACACCCCCATCGCGATCCAGTTCACCATCGGGTTCCGCGGCTTGGCTTCCTTCACTGGAGCCTCGACCTTGGCTCCAGGAGCCGACGGAGCGGCCGAGACTTGGATCGGCGGAGGCGGCCAGGTGATCTCGCCCTGGCTGACCACCGTCATGCCCCGCTGGACGACGTCGTTCATGTCGAGCACCATCACCCCGTCTTTGCCTGGGGTGATCAGCTTCATCAGGTTGACGACGTTCGTGCCGTACAACTGCGAGGCCTGGGTTGGCAGACGGGCGGGAAGATCGGTGTAACCAAGGATCTTCACCCCGTTGGCCGTGACGACCATCTTGTCAGCAACCGAGCCGGCCACATTGCCACCAGCTCCGGCGGCCATGTCCACGATCACCGAGCCTGGTTTCATCGAGGCGACCATCTCTTCTGTGATCAGCCTGGGAGCCGGTCGACCCGGAATCAACGCGGTCGTGATGATGATGTCAGAGACCTTGGCCTGTTCGGCGTACATCGCCTCGGCCGCTTGAGCGTACGCCGCTGAGGCTTCTTTGGCGTAGCCGTCAGACGAGGCCTGCTGCTCTTCGACTTTCACCCCGACGAAGTCCGCGCCCATCGATTCGACCTGCTCGGCCACCTCCGGGCGAATGTCGGTGGCATGGACCACCGCGCCCAAGGCGTGCGCCGTGCCGATCGCCGCCAGGCCGGCCACGCCGGCCCCGGAGACGAAAACTCTGGCCGGAGGCACCTTGCCCGCAGCGGTGACCTGGCCGGTGAAGAAGGAGCCGAACTCGTGAGCCGCTTCGATGACCGCCCGGTAGCCGCCGATGTTCGCCATCGAGCTCAAAACGTCCATCGACTGTGCCCTGGAAATGCGCGGCACCGAGTCCATCGCCAACACGGTCAGGCGACGCTGAGCCAGTTTGTGCAGCAAGTCGTTGGCGCGAGGCGCGTCGATCAGGCCGATCAACGTGGCCCCTTCGCTCATCGCGTCGACTTCCGCGTCGATCGGTGGGTTGATCTTGCACACCACGTCGGCGGACCACACCACGGCCCGTCCGACGATCTGAGCTCCTTGTTGGACGTACTCCGAATCAGGGTAGGCGGCCTTGGCCCCCGCCCCCTCTTCGACAAGGACGTCATAGCCCAGTTTGACGAGTTGGGCGACTGTCTTCGGCGTCGCCGCGACTCGGGTCTCCGCCGGGGCGGATTCCATGGGGATGCCAATCCTCATGTGAGCCTTCTTTCCGTTAGTGAAGGGCAGCCGCACCACATCCCGCTGGGCTGCCAGAACCGACCGACCTGACGAGGGCCGCTCTTCCGCAAGCTTACTGGCTCAGCGCGTCTTTCGCCTCAGCCACGACGTGGGCGGGCGTGATGCCGTACTCATCGAACAGCTTAGCCGCCGACGCGGAAGCGCCGAAATGGTCAATGCCAATACGACGACCCTTGTCGCCAACAATTTCTGCCCAGCCGTAAGTCACCCCCGCCTCGATCGAGACCTTGACCGCGCCTTCCGGCAGGACCGAGCGTTTGTACTGATCTGGTTGAGCGGCGAACCACTCCAGGCACGGGGCGGACACCACAGCGGTGGCAATGCCCTCGGCCTGCAACAGCTCACGAGCTTGGACCGCCACCTCGACTTCGGAGCCCGTGGCCACAATCACCACCTTGGCCTCGCCGCCTGAAGCGCCGACCAACGTGTAAGCTCCACGGACCATCTCGGACGCGGGA
Organism: Propionibacteriaceae bacterium; assembly: GCA_031285845.1. Lineage (GTDB taxonomy): Bacteria > Actinomycetota > Actinomycetes > Propionibacteriales > Propionibacteriaceae > WQYJ01. Next base: position 114,458 of record JAITVK010000018.1, on the reverse strand, counting down.
GCGAATCCGGTGGACTCGCCACGGTCGTAGGTGGCCACATCCTGACGGGTCAGAATCAGCGCCGTCGGGTGGTCATGAATCTGAAGGATCAGCTTCCAGGTCTGCGCCACCTCGTTGGCGTCGGCCGGACGAATCACGTCCAGTCCGGGGACCAATCGAAGCGAGGCGATGTGCTCGACCGGCTGATGGGTCGGACCGTCCTCGCCAACCCCGACCGAATCGTGGGTCCACACGAACACTGACGGGATGTGACTCAAGGCGGCGATCCTCGGCGGGGTGCGCATGTAGTCGGAGAACACCAGGAAGGTTCCGCCGTACGCCCGACTCAAACCGGTGTTGATGGCGTTGAGGATGCCACCCATGGCGTGCTCACGGATGCCGAAGTGCAGCACACGACCGTTGGAACCGGCCGGCCATTCGCCGCTGGCCCGATCTGGCGGCAGGAAAGACGGCTGGCCTTTCATCGTGGTGTTGTTCGACCCGGCCAGGTCAGCCGAACCTCCCCACAATTCGGGCACGACATCGGCCAAGGCAGTCAACACTTCACCCGACGCCGCCCGCGTCGACTTCTTCCCAGCCGGGAACTGGGGCAACGCCGCGTCCAAACCCGCCGGGCACTGATGGGCCTGAACCCGTTCCAGCAGGGCGCGCTGGGTCGGATGAGCAGCAGACCAGGCCTCGAACTTGGCGTCCCACACCTGCCGAGCGGCCTTCGCCCGGGCGGCGGCGTTGTCCCTGGTGTGGTTGATCACCTCGTCAGCGACATCGAAGGACTTGGTCGGATCCAGTCCGAGCCGCTGCTTCAACCCGGCGATCTCGGTGGCTCCAAGCTTGGCGCCATGCACCTTCTCCGACCCGGCCATGGTCGGCAGCGGCCACCCGATCACCGTGGTCACTTTGATGAAGCTCGGCCGGTCGGTGACGGCCTTGGCAGCCTCGATGGCGGCATACAATTGGGCGACCTTCTCCTCGTAGGCGGTCCCTCCGTTGGTGAAATCCACCGCCTGGACATGCCAGCCGTACGCCTCGTAGCGCGCGGCGACGTCCTCCGACAAGGCGATGACGGTGTCACCCTCGATCGAGATCCGATTGTCGTCGTAGATCATGATCAGGTTGCCCAATTCCTGGGTCGCGGCCAGCGACGAGGCCTCCGAAGAGATCCCCTCCTCCATGTCGCCGTCGCCGCACAGGCAGTAGACAAAATGGTCGAACACCGATTGGCCAGGCACGGCGTCGGGGTCGTAGAGCTGACGCTCCTTGCGAGCCGCCATCGCGAACCCGACCGCGTTGGACACTCCCGCGCCCAACGGTCCGGTGGTGCATTCCACCCCTGGGGTGTGCCCCAGCTCGGGATGGCCCGGTGTCAGCGAGCCCCAGGTTCGGAATTGGGCCAGATCCGACAGTTCGACACCGAATCCAGCCAGGTACAACTGGGTGTATTGGGTCAACGACGAGTGCCCGATCGACAGGACGAACCGGTCGCGCCCCAACCAGTCCGGCTGGCTCGGATCCAGAGTCATCACCTTTTGATACAGCAGGTACGCCACAGGAGCCAAGGAGATGGCGGTTCCCGGATGTCCGTTGCCGACTTTCTCCACTGCGTCAGCAGCCAAAACCCGTGCCGCATCCACAGCCGCGATGTCCAATTCATTCCATGTCAATGCGCTCATGGCGTCCTCCGTCGTTGGTCGACGATTCCTGGCGGAACCGATCGTGACATAGCCTAGCTCACCGGGCCCGCGCTCCCACGGAAGACCAGGGTGATGTCATAGCGTGTTGCCGGTTCGCGGCCTGAGTGGTCGGTTTAGCCCGTCAAGCTGAGGTCGTACGCGTCGCGACGTTGAACCCCGCCCTCGATCCACCGTGCTGACCTGCCGTCCATCCACCGCGCTGACCCGACGACGTGAGGTCATTCGCGTCGGGGCGAGGTTCGACCAGGTCAAGGCGCCGCAGAGGCTTTCGCGGCGCGGATGACATCACGGGTCAAGCGCCAGGTCCAGCGCGGCGAGGTCGCTGGGATCCCGCCGCCGGGCAAGTCGTAGCGACGCGCTTCCAACTGGTCACGCAAACGCGACAAATCCTCCGCCCGGCTGGGAGCCACCGAACCGGCCAAGGTGGCCACACCTGCTCGGATAGTCGTGCCCGGACTCAACACCTGGGTGGAGATCCCCACGGCACGGATTCGTCGCCAGGCCCGCTCGGGGGTGTACGAACCGATCCACACCAACCACGCCAGCCCTCCCAACCCGGCCAAGCCCACCGCCACTGCGACGACAACAGCCACCGTGGCCCAGTGCTGCGACCACCACGAACCTGGCGGGCCCGCCAAGGCGGGATTGGTCGATGGCACGGCGGACGGCGATGGCGCGGGCACCGGCTCAGCGCCGGTCGCCGATGGCCGCACAGCACTGGGGGCATCCGTCGGCGTCGTGGCCGCCCCATCACTGGCGCCGATCCCTGGCGTCGGCTCGTACGGCACCCATCCCAGCCCGGGGAAGAACGCCTCCGGCCACAGATGCGCGTCCCCGCCGGTCACGACCCGCTGATTGTCGGCGTCGGGACGCCCAGGCAGGTAGCCAGCTGACACTCGCATCGGGATCCCCACCGCACGAGCCAACACGGCCATCGCCGTGGCGTAATGGACGCAGTATCCCTGCTTGTTGGTCAAGAAATCCCACACCGGATCGCCTTGGCTGACCCAGGCCGGGCTCAAGGTGTAGCTGAAACCGGGGCCGCGCAGATAGTTTTGAATGGCCATGAGCATCTGATCCTGCGTGGTCGCGCCGGCGACGATCTGCGAGACCAGATCGAAGATGCCCGGCACATTCTTCACACCCCACTGGCTGAGCGGCCCCCAACTTTCCTGCGGCAACGGGTAACTGACCTCACGCTCGCTCAAGCCCGTACGATCCAGGTCGTAGGTTTGGACCACGTAGGACACCCCCGGGCTCAGCTCCCGCTCCGTGACGATCGCACCTTGCGACGTGTCGTACGCCAAAGCTTGGAGCGGATCGATGTTCGACACCGCCCGCGGCCCGATCGCCGTCGGCAGCGCGTCGCCTGACAAATGATCGACGACCACCTCGGTCGACCCGCCAGCCCACCACTGCTCGGCCGGGCTGGCGTCGACGCTCACGTTGACGTGGCCAGATTCCGCGTCGATGGACTGGGTGGTCGACTGTGTGACCATGTCTCCGATGAGCAGACCGAGCGGGTACGGCGCCAAGTCGCCATCGTCAGGCTGCCAGGCGCCACCGTCGAACCGGGTGTAGGAGCCAACTTTGAGCGCTGAGGCGTAGGTTCCTTGGGTACGGAACAGCACCTGATCGGACTGGGTTCGCAAAGCGTCACCGACGTTGAGCGCGCCGTGGATGTCGACACCGGTCAGATCGGTGTAACCGCGGTTCCAGAAGCTCACCCAGGTCGATGATCGTCCCCATCCGGGCAGGGTCGGGGCCACGGTCGAAGCCATCAGACCGACGGCTCCGGCCAGCACCGCCACCACCAGCGCCGTCGGCTTCGGTTGAGACACTCGGTCCGGCCGACGCGATGTCGCCACGGCCATCAGGTAGAACACAGTCGAGGCCAGCGCCCAGCCCAACCCAGAACTCGGTGACCCGGTGAGAAAGATCGACCAGCAGGCCAACCCGATCACACCGACCCATCTCGGACGAGACCAGATGATCGCGACCAACCCAGCCAGGACAACCATCGGGCCGAGCCCGAGCAACGCCAGAGGGAAGAACAGGTCCGGGTTGTTGGCCGGACGCCCGTAATCGGGCAACGTCACCACGGCTTCGCGCAGGTGCTCGACCAGGGTCGACCACCCCCGGGCATTCGGCAGGACCGATGTCCAGTGGGTGGTGACGCCGACCAGGTGGCCGATCCACACCAGAATAGACACGACCACGGCCACCACACCGGCCACACCCCGATGCGACGAGCCGCCGATCGCCATGGCGAGGGTCATGATCGTCAGAATCACTGCGGTCAAGACGACCAACTGCATCTGCCAATCACCCTCGACGATCAGATTGGTGGCGCCCATCATCGTGCAGGCCATCATGGCGAACACGGCCAACGCGGTGGACACTCGACTCATCGTCTGACCCCGATCACCAACGGATCCTGACTGGCGTCGATCACCCGCCGGGCCGCCTGATCCAAACCCGTGTCGCCGGGAAGTCGCAGCACCTCCCAGCCCGCCTGGGCCACCACGTCGGCGTCCGCGTTGGAATCGGACACCACCACCGCCAGTCCGCCATGTCGGACCCGGCTGGTCCCGTCATGGGGCGGACGAGCCACGACTTGAGCCGACAGCGATCGGGCCGCACCGCCAACCATGATGAGCAGGCTGGTCCCTTGGGGCGCGACCTCGCCAGGCCCGGCCGCCAGTTGAGCGTTGGTCACTTCGGCCAAATCCAGCAGATGCTCTTCCACGCTGGCGACGCGGTACTGCCCCGCGCAGGCCAGCTCCACGACGTGACCGGACTGCGCCATCGCGAACAGCCACGACGCGCCCAAGCTGATCGCCATCTCTCGGCGAGCCGGGACCGCTTCGACTGGAACGTACAACCCGAGCCAGGCGTGGCGGGTGTCGACCGGCTCCTCGGCCCGAGTCATGAGGTCGCCGCGACGAGCCGATGAGCGCCAATGGACGCGCTTCAAGTCGTCGCCGGGGTTGTACGCCCGTACGGTGGCGTTGTCTGGATGCGGACGGGCCAAGCCCAGGCCTTGGGTCTCACCGGTGCGATCACGCGCCAATCGATCGTCGCCCATCTGCACCATGGCTGGCCAGACGACGAACGACGATGTCACCGTGTCAGGCACCACACCCCGCCACAGACCCAGCGCGCTGGCACGGGTCACGGTGGCCGGACCCAAGACATAGGATCCCCGCTTGTCCGGGGCCAGATCATAGGTCAGAATCGACGGCGGCTGGTGGGCGGAACTGGTCGCTGGCCTCACCGTCATCGCCCCGCTGAGCCCAACGGGCACCGTCTCGGCCAGCGAGGTGAACTCGTCGATGTCGGACTTCTTCCGCCCGCCATCCAGGCTCAGACGCACAGTGGCCATGCGCCCCGCCGGACAAGGACTCGGGGTGATCGTCCGAGCAAAGTGTGGCGCGCCCGACCGCAAATCGACCAACGTGAAACGCAAGCCGTCGACGACCAGGGCGACGAGCACCGTCGCGCCGACACCGATCGCCGGGCCTGAGCCGATGGCGAAACCGGTGAGCAGGCAGGCCACGGCCACCACCGCGAGGACCACGACGGCGGCCACCGGGTGCGGGCGAGCCATCACCGCACCTTCACTCGCTCCAGAATCTGGCGCAACCCGTCGGCGATGGCCTGGTCAGACACCGATCTGGGATGGGTCAGACGATGACCCCACACCGGCCAGACCATGCGCTGCACGTCGTCAGGAAGCACGTAGCGGCGCGCGCCCAGAGCCGCGGCGGCCTTCGCGGCGCGCAACAACTGGATCCCCGCCCGCGGCGAGACACCCAACGTGACCCCGGCCATCTCGCGCGTGGCCCGGGCCAGATCGACGATGTAGCGTTTGATCGCCTCCGAGGCGTGCAAACCCCTCACGATGGCGATCATCTGCTGCACCTGGTCGGCGGTCACCACCGGCGCGAGGTCGTCCAGCGGGTCGGCCAGTTCAGACGAGTCGAGCATGTGGACCTCGTCTTCGTACTGCGGATATCCCAACGTCATGCGGATCATGAACCGATCGCGTTGCGCCTCTGGCAGCGGGTAGGTCCCTTCCATCTCGTACGGATTCTGGGTCGCGATGACGACGAATGGTTTCGGCAGCAGGTAGGTCGTGCCGTCCACACTGACCTGTGCCTCCTGCATCGACTCCAACAGCGCCGACTGGGTCTTCGGCGAGGCGCGGTTGATCTCGTCGGCGATGACGATCGATGCGAAGACCGGGCCCGGATTGAACTCGAAAACCCCGGTTTGGGGTCGATAGACGCTGACGCCAACGATGTCGGACGGCAGCAGGTCGGGGGTGAACTGGATTCGAGACACGTCGGTGTCGATCGCTTTCGCCAGCGCCCTAGCCAAGGTCGTCTTTCCGACCCCAGGAATGTCCTCCAACAGGATGTGACCTTCCGCCAGCAGCGCGATCACCGCCAACTCGATGGCCGCCGTGTGGCCTTTCAGCACAGTGCCGACCGCCGTGACGATGTCATGCGGATCGGCGGGCAACGCCACTGTCGGCGTGGATGAATGGGCTGCGGCCCCGCTCGAATGGTTCAGCCGCGCCCCGGGACGAATCGTACGATCATCGTTCACCAGACTCCCCCTTCAGCGGCCGGCTCGTGAGACGAGTCCGGCGAGCTTGCCGCGTGTCCACCGTGGGGCCAGTCTAGCCCGACCAACGAACCGGCCCCAACCCCTCGTCCCAGATTGCGCATGAGCGCGTTTGAGCGCGGCGCGTGCGCTGATGCCTCGGCTTGTTTCAACGCGTCCCCCGAGGACACCGGTCGCGACGAGATCAGATTGACAGACCTGGTACGCTGATCGCTTCTATGACCACACCGACAACGCCGCCTCGACGCACTCATCGTTATGTCTTGATGTTGGGTGCGATGTGTGCTTTGGGTGCGATCTCGTCAGACATCTATCTGCCCGCTCTGCCCGACGTCCAAGCCGATCTTCATTCCTCGGCCGCCGCCGCCCAGTTCACGATCACCGCGATGATGATCGGCGGCGCGGTCGGACAACTGGTCATCGGCCCTCTGTCTGACCGTTTCGGGCGGCGGCGACCGGCTCTCATCGGCATCGGAGCCCACGTGCTGGTGTCTTTGCTGTGCGCCTTCGCCCCCGCCATGGGCCTACTGATCGTCTTCCGTGGCTTGCAAGGCTTCTTCAACGCCGCAGCCGGCGTGGTGGCGATCGCGATCATCCGCGACCGGTTCGTCGGAGCGGACGCCTCCCGACTGATGTCCCGTCTGATGTTGGTGATCGGTGTTGCTCCGCTGTTCGCCCCCACGATCGGCGGCTACATCGGCGGTTGGGTCTCGTGGCGCGGAATCTTCGTCGCGTTGGCAGCGTACGGCGCGGGGCTGTTGGTCCTCGCCGGCGCCAAACTGCCGGAGTCGCTGCCCTCTGATCGCCGAATCGAAGCAGTCCGCTCAACGTGGAAGGGCTATCCGACCTTGATGCGCGACCGCGAGTTCGTCGCTTTGGGGATCGTGCCAGCGTTGTGCCAAGGCGTGTTGATGAGCTATGTCGTCGCCTCGCCGTACGTCTTCCTCCAAGGCCATCACCTGTCCACAGGCCAATTCGGACTACTCTTCGCGATCAACGGAGCGGGCCTGATCCTCGGTTCCCAAGTCAGCGCTGGCTTGGTCAGACGATTCAGCCCCGCCGTGCTGCTGCGGGCGGCGGCGCCCGTGCTCGTGGGGTTGACGGCGATCCTGTTCACCGTGTCAATCACTAGGATCGGCGGATTGATCGGATTGCTGGTGGCATTGTTCACCGTCTGTTTTTTCATCAACATCTGTCCCCCGAACGCCTCCACCCTGGCGCTGGGGCGGCATGGGCGACGGGCTGGGACAGCGGCCGCCTGGATCGGTTTCCTTCAATCCGGTCTGGCTGGCGCGATCGCGCCCCTCGTCGGCGTGTTCGGTTTGACCTCGACCGCGATGAGCGCTGTCATGCTCGGCTCGGCGGCCGCGGCGCTGGCAGTCTTGACACTGGGAACCCCCCTGTTCCGTCGTGGGGGCGCGGCCCGCCTGGACCGCGCCTCACTGCGTGACGTCACCGAAGGTTGACTTGCCGCAGGCCGAACCGTCACGGGTGGGCTTGGGGCCCCACCCGGGTTCAGTCCAAAAATGCGTCTTCGTCGATACGTTTGAGGGCGGCCTTCCAATGGGCCGTCACCTTCACCACGTCGAAGTCGGTGTTGGAATGATCATGACTGATCTGAATCTTAGTCTGACTCGGTCCGACCTCGGTCAAGGTCAGGTCGACCCAACTCTTCGGCGACTGGTCGTCCTTGTGCCATGAGAAACGAATCTCTTCCAGCGGGTGGTACGACCGCGTGACGCCCCACGTGCCGTCGTCGGCCTTCCACGTGTCGCCCTTGTCGCCCAATGACGCGCCCTCCCCCAGCAGGGCAGTTTGTCCTTGCGGGGTCAACAACACGGCCCACACTTTCTTTCTGGGATGATCCACCACCCGCGACACCACGGTGGTGACTGAGGATTCTGCGTCTGTGACTTGCTCCGTCATGTTCCGACCTTCCTGATCTGCCAGGCCACGCCTGGTCGTGTCCCACGAGCATCCTCGCCCGATGGCATAGACCCTACCCCGGCCAGCAGCGAATGGAAAGACCCTGAGACATCTTCTCACCCCTGGTTCGCCCCTCAGGGTCGAAGCCTTGGTCGGGCAGTCGACACGGCGAGGGCGACCGGAAGCGGGGCAGGACTGTATTACAGTGGTTTCCATGCGCCCGTTCCGAGTCTTGGCGGTGGGGATCGCCTTGGCACTGGCCGGCTGCACCCCACCTGACGGGGTCTCCACCCCGCCGAATCAGCCTCAGCTGAACTTGACCCAGCCCGGCGCGGCGGCGGCGATGGTGGAGCGATTGCTGGAAGCCGTCGGTAGCACCCGGGTGCTTCAGGTCGAGTTGACCGCCACCGAAGCCCATGTCACACTTCTGCGTGGACAGGTCGCCACCACCTACGCCTACCGTGACGGCCAGATCTCCCCTATCGACTCCGACATCGAGTACGTCGGTCAGGCGCTGTTCGACCCCCGTACGTTCGCCCTGTCCGATCTGGGCGAGGTGTTCGACCGCGCGGCGCGAGTCGCCGGGTCCAGCTCGAACCAACAACTGCAAATCGTGGATTACGACGCAGGCGCGATCTATATGTCGGTCACCACCACCCCTGAGACCAGGCCGGTCTTCTTCACGCCCGACGGCGCGGAGGTCGAGGCTTTCGATCCGACCGATCCACGCGCGGTCGAGCCCGTGATCGACCAAGTCAGTGACGGTGATGTCACGGTCCTCCGCTTAGGGATCACCTCGGCCGGCGAGGTCTGGGCCGAGCATCGAGCCGGAACTGACCAGGTCGTCCGCGTCATCCGCGCGCCCCATTTCCCGATCCGCGACCAACTGCGCTCGGAACCCAATCCACCCGGACCTTTCAATCCCGACCTGGTGAGCGCCGACACCATCTCCCGGCTGCTTCATTCGGCCGCCGACCACCTCGGCCAGCCCATCGCGCGAGGGTACGCGATGACGATCTGGCGACCCGCTGGCCACGTCGATCCGATCGCCGAGGTCACCTGGAATGGCGCCACGGTCCGTCTCACGCTGGGCGGAACGGTCATCGGCGGCTGAGCGCCCTACCCTGATTCTCACCGGATCAGACCTTGGCGGCTGGTGAGGTCGGGCGCCGTGCGGGTAGAATATATCCTTTAAGAGGTCGCCCGAACCAGGGCGAGCCTCAAGGAACAACAAAGGAGTCCACGTGACTAACCCGGTTCTGGCGAAGTCGGAGGCTTTCTCCACCCAGGCCACGCTCCAGGCCCCACCGACGCCCGCTCCACCAACGACTGGGGGCCAACAGCCTTACGCCGCCTACAATCCGTACGGCGCGGCTCCTCAGCCACCCTATCAAGGTCCTCAGCCTAATCAATCTGGCTACGCGCCGCAGGGGCAGCCCTACTCCTTCGCCCCACCGCCCAACGCCCAGTCCTGGGCCGCGCCGGTGGCGCCACCCACCCAGCAGGTGATGACCCTCGACGACGTGTTGACCAAGACCGGTCTGACGCTGGGCACGACGATCGTGGTGGCGATCGTCGCAGTGTGGGCCACGTTCACCTTCGGTCTGAACTACGGACAGCTATCGGCGGCCGGACTGATCTGTGGTCTGGCCACGATCATCTTCCCGTTCATCGCCGCCAGCCGTCGCCGGGTCGGACCAGGCGTCGCCATCACCTTCGCCGTGCTGGAAGGAGTCTTCCTCGGCGCGATCTCGCTCATCTTCGAGCGCGCCTACCCGGGCATCGTCCTGCAGGCAGTCCTGGCGACGTTCATCGCCGCTGGCGCGACACTGGCCGCGTTCCACTTCGGCAAGTTCCGCCTCACCACCAAGATGCGCAAGATCGTCATGATCTCGGTCATCTCCTATGGTGTGGTGGCTCTGCTCAACCTGGTGCTGTCGTTCTTCGGTGTCAATCTGGGCTTGTTCCCGTCACCTGGCCAGCCGGTCAGTCTGTGGGCTTGGCTCGCGGCTGGAGTCGGGGTGGTTTTGGCCGTCTTGTCACTGGTCGACGATTTCCAGTACGTCGAGCAGGGCATCGCGCTGCGCGCCCCAGCTCACGAGTCGTGGCGAGCGGCGTACGGGTTGACCGTCACCTTGGTGTGGTTGTATGTCAACCTGCTACGCATCCTGTCATACATCCGACGATGATCTGATCTGCGACTAAGTGGCGTCCCGATCTTTTCGGGACGCCACTTTTTTGTCGCCCCACAACCGGCGGGTCGGCCGATCAGCCGCGCCGAGGACCAGCGCTGAGGGGTCACCCTGGTCCATCCCCTGACAACCGGTCAATCGCTTGGGTCAGTTGGCTGAGGCGGATAAAATGATGACCATGAGCCCTGATCCCGAAGCCGCCTGGCCGCTGACGAGCACCGGCACCGGCTACTATCCGTCCGCGCCGACCGCATCCACCCCTGCCTCGGCGCCGCTGACGCCACTGCCGCCGTCGATGCCACCCGCAGCGTATCAGCCGATCTCGAACCACTCCCTCAAGTCGATGTCACCAGGGATGCGGTTGGGCTACCTGGCCACGATCTTGGGCTGTGCCATTCCGTTGACCGCCATCGCCGCGTCCATGATGGGATTCACCGGAGTCATCGTCTCTTGGGTCGGAATCGTGTTCGTCACCGCGATCACGATGAATCAGAAGTAAACCACCCACCGATTTCGGTCGCGGACTTCAGAACAGGCGACGCGTTCTCGGCGACCTTTCGCTGACCCTTCCCCCACCGGTCACCGACTGCGGTCGCCTTGCCCGGCACGCTCACCGTCACAATCGGCGGGTCGAGCTCCGATCGATCAGCGTGACCGGCAGAATGTGGGATTTGGCCCGACTGGTGGTCCCCGCCAGATCGTCCAACAGCACTCTGGCGCCCACCACCCCTTGTTCGAACGGGTTTTGCGCGAAGGTCGTCAACCCGAAGGGTTCGGCCAACTCATGATCGTCGATGCCGATGACCGACACATCATCGGGCACAGACAAGCCGTGACGCCGCAACGAGGAGATCGCTCCGATGGCCATCTCGTCACCGGCGGCGAAAATCGCGGTGGGCAGCCGCGCCCCCGAGTCCAGGAATTGATCCATCCGCTCGCCGGCAGTCGTGATGGAGAACCACCCTGGAAGAACTCGGCTCGGATCGAACTCGATTCCCGCCTCGGTCAGCGCGTCGCGATAGCCGCGCAACCGCCCCTGCGGCACCGACCGGTTGAGCCCACGATCCGTCTCCGCCCCACCGGTCAGATGCAGGATGTCGCGATGCCCCAAATCGATCAGGTGTTTGGTCGCGCGATACCCGGCCGCCTGTTCGTCGATTCCGACCCGGCGCAATCCTCGTACCCGGGTGCCCACCACGATCGTCGGCAGACCGGTCACCCGAAGCTCTTCACGCTCCTCGGGCGAGAAATCCAGACACACCGCCAACACGGCGTCCCCGCGATGTCTCAACAAAGAGCGACGAAAAGTCCGCGCCCGCTCGCCTCGAATCCATCCCAGGTCGAACAGAACCATGTCGTAATTGGCTTCGCGCAGCGCCGAGGCGACCCCTTCCAACACCTGAGCGTAGAACCACTTCGCGATCGCCGGCACGACCACCGAGATCGCCATCGTTCGCCCGGTGACGAGTCCGGCCGCCGTCATCGAGTGGACGTACCCCAGCTTCTCAGCAGCTTCTTCGACCATCTGACGGGTTGTCGGCGACACATTGGGCAGATCGCGCAGCGCCCTCGACACCGTCGACGCCGAGATCCCCAAGGTCGCGGCGATGTCCTGAATTCCTACCATGAACGTCCTCCTACGCTCGCCCCATCCTTGTCTGACACCCACCTGGCGGCGGGGCAACCGGCGAAGGCCGACCGGGCGGGCCACCGACCCAGGATACAATCTCGCCCCGGCGTGACGGTCGGGTCAGACCGCTCTCCCGCCGATGCCGACGGTCACCACCCCCTCCCTGTGTGGCGGTCGAACCGACGACGTCATCAGGGTGGGGCCGCCTGGCGCGTTCCACACCGGTTACACCACAGTTGCCCAACTCACGGCCTGTTCACTCGCGGTGGTCGGAGCGAACACCGGAATCAGGTCGGGTGGGGCCGGCGCCTCGACCCACTGGCCACCGTGATGGACTCCGTCGAGGCCGACCTGAACCCAATCGGCTCCCCGCGGCAGATAGACCCGACGACTGGCAGCCCTCGGTTCCACCACCGGGGCGACCAGCAGATCGGGACCCAGCATGTATTCATCGGCGACCTGCCAACACATCGGATCGTCTGGGAACTGGTGGAACAATCCGCGCATCACCGGTTGGCCGTCGCGGTGGGCCTCGGCCATCACCTGACGCAGGTACGGTCGCAGCGCCTCACGCACCCTCAGGTAACGAGCCAAGACGTCGTACACCGCCTCGCCGAAGCTCCACAACTCGTTGTCCGCGCCCGTCGGCATCCGTGGGACGCCATCGGCCCCGAGGACCTCCTGGGCAGGTTGACGGTTGCCGTGCAGGCGCATGACCGGACAGAAGGCCCCGAACTGGAACCATCGCATCAGCAGATCGTGGAAGTCGGGGTCGTCGACCCGTCCGCCGTTGAAACCGCCGATGTCGGTGGTGAACCACGGGATTCCGGCCACGCCCATGTGGATGCCGACCGTGATTTGGTGGCGCAGATCCTCCCAGGTGGAGTGGATGTCGCCGGACCACACCAGCGCGCCGCAGCGCTGACTGCCCGCCCAGGCGCACCGCGTCAGATTGACCACCTCGGTCTGCCCTTCGGCGGTCATGCCGTCGTAGAACGCCCGCGCGAAGTGCTGAGGATACAGGTTCCCGACCGCGAGGTTCGTCCCCGCGTGATAACGGTAGTTGTCGAAGTCGTAGACGCCGTACTCGGGCTCGGCCTCATCGAGCCAGAACAGTCTGACCCCCAGATCCCAGTAGTTGACCCGACACAACTGCCACAGCCGACGCCGAGCGGCCGGCGAAGTGACGTCGAAGAAGGCGCTCGGGCCGCCCGCGCCCATCTGAATGTCGAGCCCGCGTTCGCTGCGTACCAACATGTTGGACTGCTTGAACTCGGTGTAATTCTCAGAATCGAGCCCGACTTGAGGCCACACGGAGACCATCAACTGGATTCCCATCTGATTCAGCTCGGCGACCATTGCCGCCGGATCGGGCCAGAACTCCTCGTCGAAGCGAAAATCCCCCATGTGGGGCCAGTGAAAGAAGTCGGCCACGATGACATCCATCGGCAGCCCACGCCGGTGATGTTCCCGGGCGACGTCGAGCAACTGCTCCTGGTTCCAGTAGCGCAGTTTGCACTGCCAGTACCCCAGGCCGTACTCCGGCATCATCGGCGCGTGACCGGTGGCGTCGGCGTACGCGGCAGTGATCTGGGCCGGAGTGTCACCGGCGGTGATCCAGTAATCGATCTGACGAGTCGACTCGGCCATCCACTCGGTGCGATTGGTCGCGAACGTGGCGCGCCCGATCGCCGGGTTGTGCCACAAGAAGCCATAGCCGAGGCTGGACAGGACGAACGGGATCGACGCCTGCGAGTTGCGGTGAGCCAGCTCGAAGGTCGCGCCCTTGAGATTGAGCTGACCCTGCTGATACTCCCCCATCCCGCTCAGTCGCTCGTCTGGATCGGACTCGAAGCTGACCGTCACGTGATGGTCGCCACCAAGGATCGGGCGACAAGCTCGGGCAGTCAGATTGAGCGATCCGCCGCGATCGAGTTCTTTGAGCAGAGTACGCCCCTGCGCGTCGAGGAACTCGATCTGGCAGCCGACCACCCAGTAGTTCACTTGATCTCCGATCCCAGCACTGGCCCTCAGGATCGCGGTGATCCGACCGTTGGTGATGGTGGCGGTGGCGTCCTCGACGGCGATGGTCGGCGTCGAGGTGAGCGGGTCGAGCAGCGCGAAGTCCGTGTCCTCGACGTCGTGGCCACGCGCGGAACGTACCCGCAAGGAATTCGGACCCCACGCTTGGACGATCAGAGTCTCACCATCGCCTCGCCACACGATCGCGTCCAGGTGTTGTTCGAAACAGTTCATGAGGTGGCCTTTCTCGTCATCGGGGGTAGGGGGTGGATTGGCTCAGCCTTTGGTCGACCCGGCCAGCAGACCGCGGACGAAGAACCGCTGCAAAGCGAAGAAGACGATCAGCGGCACGATGATGGCCAGGAAAGTCCCCGCAGTCAGCAGATGCCACTGTTGGCCGTACATCCCAGCCAGATCGGCCAAAATCTTCGTCACCGGGGCGTTCTTCCCGGTGGTGAAAATGGTGGACACGAGCAGGTCGTTCCACACCCACAGGAATTGGAAGATGGCATAGCTGGCGACAGTGGGCATCGCCAGCGGCAGCGCGATGCTGCGCAGAATCCGGCCATGCCCGGCCCCATCGATCCGCGCCGCCTCCATGATCTCGGTCGGAATGGCTGACAAGGAGTTGTGCAGCATGAAGATCGCCAGCGGCAGCGCCGACATGGTGTGAGTCAACCACACTTGGGCGAAGCCGTCGCTCATCGAATTGGCGGCGAACCCAGGGAAGATCGCCACCCCGCCCACGGTCAGCCCGCCGGTGTAGAGCCGCAACAGGGGCACCAGCAGCATCTGCAACGGCACGATCTGCATGGCGAAGATCGCCACGAACAGCAGGTGCCGGCCTGGGAAATCGATCCAGGCCAGAGCGTACGCCGCCAGCAGCGCGACCGTGATCGGAATGAGCGCCCCGGGAATCGTGATGGTCAACGAGTTGATCAGAGCCTGAGGCACGGTGATCCCGGAGGTGGCCGTCAATGTCGCCGCGTAGTTGTCCAGTGTCACACGCGGGTGAGCGAAGAAGGTCCACCACCCCGAAGTCGTGATGTCCTCGGCCGGGCGGAACGAAGACAGGAACAAGCCGAAAGTCGGCAGAGTCCACAAGGCCGCGATGACGATCGCACCAGCGGTCGCCCATGGACTCGACAAGGTTTTATGGGTGGCCCGGATCGCTCGGGTCGAACCGGCCACAGACGTCAGACGGCTCATCAGTTCCCCCTCTTCAAGGTACGAGCGTTGTAGGCGATGAAGGGAATCACGAGAATGAAGATCAGCAACGCCAAGGCAGCCGAATGTCCCGATTGGGGTGGCATCAGCGAGAATTGGCGGACCATCTCGTAGCCCAGAACAGAGGTCGAATTCTGACCCGCGGTGATGACGGCGATGACGTCGTACACCTTCAGCGAAGTGATCGAGATCGTCACCCACACCACGATGATGGTCGGGCGAATCGAGGGAATGATGATGTGACGGAATCGACGCGCTGAAGACGCGCCATCGATCTGAGCCGCTTCGACCAGTTCCACAGGCACGCCTTTGATGGCGGCCGACAGGATGACCATGGCGAATCCGGTCTGCGACCACACCAGGATCACGATCAACAAGAACATGTTCAACGGATAATGCTGCAACCAGTTGACCGGCTCGCCGCCGAACCAGGCGACGATCTGGTTCAGCAACCCGATCTGATTGCCTTGGCGATAGTCGTAGAAGAACTTCCAAATGATCGACCCGCCGACCAGCGAGATCGACATCGGCATGAACACCAGGACTTTGAGAAGCTTCTCCGCCCGCGACCGGTCGACCCACAGCGCGTAGATCAGGCCGACGCCGGTGGCGGCGACTGGAGCCACCACCACCCACACCACAGTGTTAATCAAACTGATCAACCCGCCATTTCCGCCAGCGGAGAAGACCCACACGAAGTTGTCCAATCCGATGAACTGGTTTCCCGTCTTGTCCATGAAGGCCGCCACGATGGTTTTGATCGTCGGATAGACCAGACCGACGATTAACAGCAGCAAGGCCGGGGAGACGAACAGCGCCAGTTGGATCAGTCGACCGCGCCCTTTGGTCGAGCGCGCGTCGAGCCAGAACAGTCCCCCGCCGAGCACAGCGCCCAGCCCGAAGACCCACGCTGCCCCAGCCTCAAGCCCGAACACTGCCAGGGCGATGACCGGGAATCCGATCGCGATGGCCGCCCTGACCCAGGTGTACGCCGTGCCAGGGCGCGGAGCCACCTCGATCAGGACGATGATCACCGCGACGACGACGAGGAAGGCCGCGATCACCAGGGGCACCTGGACGATGTTAGGCAAACTCGCCAGCCAGGAGAAAAAAGCCTGCATGATGAACGACCTTCCTCGTCGAATCGACGGCTGCTACACGTCCGCCCACGCGGCTTGGACCTGTGCCAAGGCCGTGGCTTGATCGGTCCCGTTGATCCAGTCGATGGTTCCCTTCCAGAACGCCTGCTGGACGACCGCCGGCATCGAGTCACCCGCGCCGAAGCGGAAGGTGGTGTTCGGGTCTTTCAGCGTCTTGATCGCGTCAGCCAACAGCGGATCGGCCTCTTTGGAGACGTCGACGGCTTGGTTCGCGGTGATGAAGGTGGCGCCAGGCACGGTGATCAGCGAGTTGGCATGATCGCCGGAGGCCAGATAGTTCATGAACTTGGCCACGGCTGGGCGATCCGAGAACGCTGCCGCGAAGTCGCCGCCGCCCATGACCGAGACTTTCCCACCCACTGGAGGCATCATGAAGGCCCAGACGTCCCCGTCGGGGGCGACGGTGGGCGTGGTTCCAGCGGCGGTCTTCGTGTTGACGAAGAAGGCCTCCAGGAAGGTCGCCTGGTTGGTCAGAGCGCACTCGCCGGAAGCGAGCGGCACGGCCACGTCAGAGAACTTGGTCGAGTTGATCGAGGCGACGTCGCCGAAGCCCGCGTTCACATAGTCCGGGTTGAGCAGAATCTGACCGAGAGCGCTGAACGCGTCGGCGATCGGCTTGTCGGTGAACTTCACGTCACCAGCGACCCATTTGTCGTACGTCGCCGGTCCCGCGGACGACAACACGTACTCCGCGATCTGATCGGTTCCAGGCCACCCGGAGGCGTCGCCCGCACCGAAGCCCGCGCACCACACCGGTTTGTTCGTCTTCGACCGGATGGTCGCGGTCAGTTTCACCAGCTCATCCCAGGTCTTGGGAACAGTGACACCCCACTGGGCGAACTGCGACGGTGAATACCAGATGTAGCCTTTGGCCGCGGCCGTGATTGGCACGGCGTACTGCTTGCCGTCGACTGTTCCGTTGGACTGCCAGTCTTGGGTGAAGTTCTGCTTCACTGTGGCCGCGGTGGCGTCGTCCAGCGGCTGGACCTTGCCCGTGGCGATGGCCGCCTTCATTAGCCCCGGTTGGGGGAACAAGGCGATGTCGGGGGTGGCGTTGCCCTGGATCTTGGTCGAGATGTTGGTGCTGAAGTCCAGGTCGCCGGTGTATTCGATGTTCAGGCCGTTGGCTTTGGCGTACGCCGCCCAACTGGCTTCCCACTGAGCCTGCTCGTCGCCGGTGGGCGCACCGTAGACGGTGATCGTCTCGGGGTTGTCGCCGGGTTGACCGCTCGACCCGCCCGACGAGGGAGTGGTCGAGCAGCTTGTGAGAATCATCGCGGCGCTGGCCGACACAGCCAAGCCTGCTATCCACTGTTTCTTCATAGAAACTCCTTACGCGAAACGTGCCGCTGGTCAGAAAATCGCCGATGTGTGTTCCGTGGACACCGCGCGGCTCTGGTGCCATGGCACCGAGTGTAGAACTGTTTCTGGCGTATTGCAAACGTTGGCGGCAAACGTTACCATTCTCGTATGGAGGACTACTTGAGCCGGGTCGACGCCTGCCTGTTCGACCTCGACGGTGTGCTGACGCCGACCGTCGAGGTTCATCGCCGGGCATGGGCGCAATTGTTCGGACCGTTCCTTGACGCCCATCAAACCGTTCGTGGTTACAACGAAGCCGACTACTACGCCTTGATCGATGGTCGCACTCGCGACGACGGAACCCGCGCGGTTCTGGATGATCGTCAGATCCACCTGCCTGAGGGCCGAGTGGACGACCCGGGTTCCTACGACACCGTCCACGGCCTAGCCAACCTGAAAGACGCGATCTTCCTCGACCAACTGCGTCGCGGACCCGTCCGCCCCTATCCGGGGTCACTACGCGCGGTTCAGGCGCTGCACGCCCGTGGAATTCCGCTCGGGGTGGTCTCGGCCTCCAAAAACGCCCGCTTCGTCCTCGACTCGGCCCAGTTGACGCTGTGCTTCGCCGTCATCGTCGATGGTCACGTCGCCGCGGACATGGGGCTGGCTGGCAAGCCCGCCCCCGACACGTACCTCGAAGCCGCGAGGCGTTTGAGTGTCCACCCGGCTCGTACGATGGTGGTCGAAGACGCCTTGGGAGGCGTCGAGGCCGGGCGAAGTGGGGGATTCGGATTGGTGGTCGGGGTCGACCGGGGCGCGGGACGCGCGGCGCTGATCGACCACGGCGCCGACCTTGTGGTCGACGACGTCGCCGAGCTACTGGAGGTCGGCGCGTGAGACTCGACGACTGGGCCCTCGTCGACGACACGATCGACTCTTCCCCGGCCAAACGGACGCTGTTCGCCGTGGCCAATGGATTCCTCGGCTTTCGGGGGGTGGTGGAAGAGGATGATGACATCGCCGATCAGACGTACGCCAATGGCTTCTACGACACCTGGCCGATCATCTATCCCGAGACGGCCTACGGCATGGCGCGCGACGGCCAGACCACTCAGCCGCTGATCAACCCCTGTGGTTTTCGCCTCGTCGTCGATGGGGCCGCGTTCGAGCCTGGCCGGTCCGAGGTCAGTGGCTACGAACGACGGCTCGATTTCCGCAGCGGTCAACTGACCCGCCACCTGACCTGGCTCACGCCGACCGGAGTCGAGATTCGGATCGACTCCACCCGTCTGGTGAGCTTGGACGAGCCTGGTCTGGCTTTGATGACGTACAGCGTCCGCGCCAGTGGCGACTGCGACCTCCAACTCAGCCACGCGCTGGTGTTCCCCCAAGCCGGAGCCGCCGGCCCCGACGACGATCCACGACGAGCGACCCGCTTGGAACCGCCGACCGTGATCGCCGCCGCCACGTCGCCGACACTGGCCGCCACCGTACGAACCGGTCGCTCCGCTCTGACGATGTCCTGTGTGGCCGCCCATCACGTCGTGAGCGACGCCGCCACCACACAACAGGTCTCATCAACATCAGACCGAGTGTCCAAGACCGTCACCTCTCGGCTCAGCCAAGGTCAGTCGTTGGCCATGTCTGTGCTGGTCGGCGTCGATCCGGTGATGGAGAACGCACGGCGCATCGTCGATCGTCCGGTGCAGTCCTGGCCTGCGGTGGCCACCGCTCAGCGCCGACGTCTGGACGCCTGGTGGCGAGCCGCCGACGTGACCGTCGAGACAGGTGGGACACCAGCCGGGACACGCCGCGACGCGACAGTCGGGGCAATCGCTGACGCGACAGTTCCGACTCCAGGTGACGGGCCGATCGGGACGCACAGCGACGCGACAGTCGGTGCGCCCGCCGGAGCGACCGTCGATGCGGCCGGTGGGTCCGAGGGCTTCGGCGACGGGACTGCCGGGACGGTTGGCGACATGGCGGTCTGTTCGCCCGGTGACATCCAAGGCCGGATCCGGTGGAATCTGTTCCAGGTCGTGCAGGCCTCGGCCTGCGCTGGTGGACGGGGCATCCCCGCCAAGGGGGTGACCGGCCCCGGCTACGACGGACACTACTTCTGGGACTGCGAGTCGATGATCCTGCCGTGTCTGATCTACACGATGCCTGAGCTCGCCCGCGACGCACTATCCTTCCGCCACGCCACCTTGCCCCGCGCCCGAGAACGGGCCCGGGAACTGCGTTTGGGTGGAGCCTGTTACCCCTGGCGTACGATCGATGGCCGCGAGGCTTCAGCGTACTTCGAAGCCGGAACTGCCCAGTTCCACATCAACGCCGACATCGCCTACGCCATCCGCCGCTATCTCCGCGCCACCGGCGATGAGGCCTATCTGCGCGAGGAGGCGGTCGAGATTCTGGTGGAGACGGCCAGGTTGTGGATGAACCTGGGTTTCAGCGGCGATGATGGCCGCTTCCACATTCACCAGGTGACCGGTCCCGATGAGTACTCGGCTCTGGTCGATGACAACGTCTACACCAATGTCATGGCCGCGACCAATCTGGAGGCGGCCGATCAGGCGCTCGACGACCTCGCCAGCTCATCTGAGGTCGCATGGTCCCGGTTAGTCGATCGACTCGGTGTCACGACCGAAGAGCGTCGGCGCTGGCGTCAAGCCGCCGCCACCGTGGCGATCCCGTTCGACGACCGGCTGGGCATCCATGCCCAAGACGCCGATTTCCTCAGTCACCAGGTGTGGGATTTCGCCAACACTCCCGCGACGATGTATCCGTTGCTGCTGCATTACCACCCCCTGACGATTTACCGCCACCAGGTGTTGAAGCAGGCCGACACCGTCTTGGCGCTGATCAACCGACCCGACCGTTTCACGGCGGCAGAAAAGCTGGCCGACTTCGACTATTACGACCGGCTGACGACCGGTGACTCGACCCTGTCAGCATCGAGTCAGGCCATCATGGCCGCCGAGGTCGGTCACGGCGACCTGGCGTGGCGCCACTTCCTGACCGCGGTGAACGTCGACCTCGACGACAGTCACGCCAACGCCGCCGACGGGGTCCACGTCGCCTCGACCGGCGCGATCTGGTCCTGCCTGGTCATGGGCTTCGCTGGCCTGCGTGACTTCGACGGCATCAGTCTGGATCCCCATCTGCCCCAAGGCTGGACCGGCCTGGCCTTCGCGCTGCGGTTGCGCGAAGCGACCGTACGAGTGCGGATCACGCCAGCTGAGCTCGAAGCCCAGGTGGAGGCCCCTGGTCCCCACGATCAGATCGAGCTCACCATACGCGGGCAGATCATCCGACTGAACCCCGCGAACCCCGCGGCCCGAGTGCCGCTGAACTGAGCCGAAAAACGTTGATGCCCCCAGACCCGAAGTCTGGGGGCATCAACGTCAAAGAAACGATCAGATCTCGTACTCGTCGATCGGCAACACCGAACCACCAGTGAAACCGGTGTCATAGGCGTAGGTGTCGAAGGACATCGAGTACGCCTTAGCCTTCGCCTCCGGCGTCGGCTCGACCCGGATGTTGCGGTAGCGATCCAGACCGGTTCCGGCCGGGATGAGCTTACCCAAGATGACGTTCTCTTTCAGACCGACCAAAGTGTCGGACTTGCCTTGGATCGCGGCGTCGGTCAGGACCTTGGTCGTCTCCTGGAAGGAAGCGGCCGACAGCCAGGATTCGGTGGCCAGCGAAGCCTTCGTGATCCCCATCAGAACCGGACGGCCCTGAGCCGGGGTGCCGTTCTCTGACAACGCACGACGGTTCTCCGTCTCGAAGCTGGACCGGTCGATCAACTCGCCAGGCAGGAAGACCGTGTCGCCAGCCTCGATGACCGTGATCCGTCGCAGCATCTGACGGATGATGATCTCGATGTGCTTGTCGTGGATCGGAGCGCCCTGAGTCCGGTAGACCTGCTGAACTTCCTCAACCAGGTGTTCCTGACACGCCCTGACGCCACGAACCCGCAAGACATCGTGCGGATCGATCGTCCCAGCGGTCAACTGCTGTCCGGCTTCGACGTGCATGCCGTCGGCCAAAGAATGGGCCTGACCGTACTGGTCTTCCCACTCCAACCGGACACGACGCTCGACCGGGTAGATCAGATCCTCTTCACCGTCATCGCGAACCACGATGATCTTGCGCGTACGCTCCGAATCGTCGAAGTGAACCACACCGGCAGCCGCCGCGATCGGCGCCTTGCCCTTAGGAGTACGCGCCTCGAACAACTCGGTGACACGAGGCAGACCCTGCGTGATGTCGTTTCCGGCCACACCACCGGTGTGGAAGGTACGCATCGTCAGCTGGGTTCCAGGCTCACCAATCGACTGAGCGGCGATGATACCGACCGCCTCGCCCACGTCGACCACCTTGCCGGTGGCCAGCGAACGTCCGTAGCACATCGCGCAGGTCCCGGAGGCGGCGTCACAGGTCAGAACCGACCGCACGCGCACCTCAGTGATCCCCGCGGCGATCAGCTTCGCCATCTCGGCGTCACCCAGATCGATGCCCGCGGGCACGATGATCTCGCCATTGTCGTCGACGATGTCTTCCGACAAAACCCGCGCGTAGACTGCGGTCTCCACGTTGGCCACCGGGACCAGATGGTCACCCTTGGCCACGGCGATCGTCTTCACGATCCCACGCTCAGTTCCACAATCAACTTCACGGATGATGACATCTTGCGACACGTCGACCAAACGGCGGGTCAGGTAACCCGACTCAGCGGTTCGCAGAGCGGTGTCAGCCTGTCCCTTACGACCACCGTGGGTGGAGATGAAGTACTCCAACACCGACAGGCCCTCGCGGAAGTTCGACTTGATCGGTCGGGCGATGATCTCACCCTTCGGGTTGGCCACCAAACCTCGCATAGCCGCGATCTGGCGCATCTGGGTCATGTTGCCACGAGCACCGGAGTGAACCATCATAAAGATCGGGTTGTCCTTGGTGAAGTTGGCTTCCATGGCCGCAGTCAGCTCAGCCGTGGCATCGGTCCAAATCTGGATCAACTCCTGACGTCGCTCGTCCTCAGTCACCGCGCCGCGTTCGTACAACCGGTCGATCTTGGCTGCCTTCGCGTCGTACCCAGCGAGGATCTCAGGCTTCGAGGCCGGGGTCTCCACGTCAGAAATCGACACGGTCACGCCCGACTGAGTGGCCCACTTGAACCCGATGTCTTTCAGATTGTCCAAGGTCTCAGCCACGGCGATCTTCGAGTAGCGCTCAGCCAGATCGTTGACGATCTGCCCGGACTGCTTCTTGCCGACCACCTCGTTGACGTACGGATAGTCCACCGGCAGGCTCTGATTGAACAGGGCCCGACCCAAGGTCGTCTCCAACACGAAGGAGCCATCCTCACGGGCTGTCACACCGGCGGGGGGCTCGTAGCCGACCAGACGGATCTTGACCTTCGAACCCACGACGATCTCGCGGCGGTCGAAAGCCATCTGGGCCTCTTCGACGCTGGCGAAGGCGCGGCCTTCACCGACCGCTCCGGGACGATCCAGTGTCAGGAAGTAGTGCCCGATGACCATGTCCTGGTTAGGCATGGTGACCGGACGTCCGTCGGCGGGCTTCAAAATGTTGTTCGTCGACAGCATCAGAATCCGAGCCTCAGCCTGAGCCTCGGCCGACAGCGGCAGATGAATAGCCATCTGGTCACCGTCAAAGTCAGCGTTGAAGGCGGTGCACACCAGCGGATGAAGCTGAATCGCTTTGCCCTCAATCAACTGCGGCTCGAAGGCCTGGATGCCCAAACGGTGCAGCGTCGGCGCACGGTTGAGCAGCACCGGATGCTCGGCAATGACCTCTTCGAGCACCTCCCACACCACGGGACGCTGACGCTCGACCAAGCGCTTGGCCGCTTTGACGTTTTGGGCATGGTTCAGGTCGTCCAACCGCTTCATCACGAACGGCTTGAACAACTCCAGCGCCATCGTCTTCGGCACGCCGCACTGATGCAGCTTCAACTGCGGACCGACCACGATGACCGAACGGCCAGAGTAGTCGACGCGCTTGCCCAGAAGGTTCTGACGGAAACGGCCCTGCTTGCCTTTGAGCATGTCAGAGATCGATTTCAGCGGACGGTTGCCTGGTCCGGTCACCGGACGTCCACGACGACCGTTGTCGAACAGGGAGTCGACCGCCTCTTGCAGCATCCTCTTCTCATTGTTGACGATGATCTCGGGAGCCCCCAGATCAAGCAGTCGCTTGAGACGGTTGTTGCGGTTGATCACGCGACGATACAGATCGTTCAGATCGGAGGTGGCGAAGCGACCACCGTCCAACTGCACCATCGGACGCAGGTCGGGCGGAATCACCGGGACGGCATCGAGCACCATGCCCAGCGGTGAATTGTTGGTCGTCAAGAAAGCCGAGACGACCTTCAGACGCTTCAGAGCCCTCGTCTTACGCTGGCCCTTGCCCGTCTGAATGATCTCACGCAGACGCTGGGCCTCTTGATCCAAATCGAAGTCCTTCAGCCGAGCCTTGATCGCCTCAGCGCCCATCGAGCCCTTGAAGTATTTCCCGAAGCGGTTGCGCATCTCGCGATACAGGATCTCGTCGCCTTCCAAATC
Source organism: Propionibacteriaceae bacterium (assembly GCA_031285845.1). Lineage (GTDB taxonomy): Bacteria > Actinomycetota > Actinomycetes > Propionibacteriales > Propionibacteriaceae > WQYJ01. The sequence continues at coordinate 90,083 of JAITVK010000018.1, read as the reverse complement.
CTGAACCTTCAGGCTGACGAAGCGATCCCACACGGCCTGCAAGCGGGCAATGTCGCGGTCAGCACGATCACGGATCGCCTTGACCTCTTTCTCGCCGTTCTCCTTGACCCGTTTCTTGGCATCGGCCTTGGCGCCTTCTGCTTCAAGAGTGGCCAAGTCCTCTTCCAACTTGGTCAACCGAGCGTTGATGTCGGAGTCGCGGCGAGTCTCCATCTGTTTGCGCTCGGTCTCGACCCGAGCAGCCAGCGAGGTCAGGTCGCGGTGACGCGCCTCTTCGTCGACGAACGTGATCATGTACGCCGCGAAGTAGATGACCTTCTCCAGGTCCTTCGGCGCGATGTCGAGCAAGTAGCCCAATCGTGAAGGGACGCCCTTGAAATACCAGATGTGTGTCACGGGGGCGGCCAGCTCGATGTGACCCATCCGCTCACGACGCACCTTGGCGCGGGTGACCTCCACCCCACACCGCTCGCAAACGATGCCCTTGAAGCGCACTCGCTTGTACTTGCCGCAGAAACACTCCCAGTCCCTGGTCGGGCCGAAGATTTTCTCACAGAACAAGCCGTCGCGCTCAGGCTTCAGCGTACGGTAGTTGATGGTTTCTGGCTTCTTGACTTCGCCGTGGCTCCAGCCGCGGATCTCGTCCGCCGTGGCCAAACCGATGCGCAGTTCGTCATAGAAGTTGGTGTCCAGCACTGTTCTTCACTTTCTCCAGAAGATGACTCGATGATTCTTGTAGCTGACCGGGATCAGACTTCTTCGATGGCGAAGGTGTCCACCCCAGGACGGCGCGACAGGTCGATGCCGAAGTCCTCGGAGACTCGGAAGTCGTCCTCGGTGTCCTTCAGATCGATCACTTGGCCGTCAGAGGACAGCACCTCCACATTCAGACACAGCGACTGCATCTCTTTGATCAACACTTTGAAGGACTCGGGGATCCCCGGTTCGGGAATGTTCTCGCCCTTCACGATCGCCTCGTAGACCTTGACCCGGCCGGTGACATCGTCAGACTTGATCGTCAACAGTTCCTGCAAAGCCCAGGCGGCGCCGTACGCCTCCAGAGCCCACACTTCCATCTCACCGAACCGCTGACCACCGAATTGCGCCTTGCCACCCAGCGGCTGCTGGGTGATCATCGACACCGGCCCGGTGGAACGGGCATGGATCTTGTCGTCGACCAAGTGGTGCAACTTCAGCATGTACATGTAGCCCACGCCGATCGGCTCGGGGTACGGCTCGCCGGAGCGGCCGTCGAACAACCGAGCCTTGCCGCCGGCGTTGACCAACTGCTGACCGTCACGGTTGGGCAAGGTGTGCGCCAACAGGCCGGTGATCTCGTCCTCGTGCGCGCCGTCAAACACCGGGGTGGCCACGTGCTGATCGGGTTCGACCCGATCCAGCCCGGCCCGGTGCAGGTACTTCGCCCAGGACTCATCGACACCGGTGATGTCCCAGCCGGATTTCGCCACCCAGCCAAGATGGTTCTCCAACACCTGCCCGACGTTCATACGCGAAGGCACGCCCATCGGGTTCAAGATGATGTCCACCGGAGAGCCGTCCTCCAAGAACGGCATGTCCTCCTGCGGCAGGATCTTGGAGATGACACCCTTGTTGCCGTGTCGACCGGCCATCTTGTCACCGACCGAGATCTTGCGCTTTTGAGCCACGTAGACCCGGACCATCTGGTTGACGCCCGGCGCCAACTCGTCGCCCTCGGCCACATCGAACACGCGCACGCCGATGACCGTTCCGGACTCGCCGTGAGGAACCTTCATCGAAGTGTCGCGAACCTCGCGAGCCTTCTCGCCGAAGATCGCCCTCAACAGGCGCTCCTCCGGAGTCAGCTCGGTCTCGCCCTTCGGAGTGACCTTGCCGACCAAGATGTCGCCCGTGGTCACCTCCGCGCCGATCCGGATGATGCCGCGCTCGTCCAAATTGCCCAGCGCCTCGTCTGAAGCGTTGGGGATGTCGCGGGTGATCTCCTCCGGCCCCAGCTTGGTGTCGCGCGCGTCGACCTCATGCTCCTCGATGTGGATGCTGGTCAAAATGTCGTCTTGAACCAACCGTTCCGACAAGATGATGGCGTCCTCGTAGTTGAGACCCTCCCAGGGCATGAAAGCCACCAACAGGTTGCGGCCCAGAGCCATCTCACCCTGATCGGTGCAAGCGCCATCGGCCAACGGAGTCCCAACCTCGACATGCTCACCCTCAGCGACCAGCGGACGCTGGTTGATGCAGGTGGCCTGATTCGAGCGGGTGAACTTCTTCAGCTTGTACGCCGAGTACGTGCCGTCGTCGTTCGCGATCTCAATGATGTCGGCGCTGACCGAGCGAACCGCCCCGGCCTTCTCCGCCAAGGTGACTTCGCCACCGTCGACAGCGCCGCGATACTCCATGCCGGTTCCCACCAGCGGAGCCTCGTTGCGGATCAGCGGCACAGCCTGACGCTGCATGTTCGCGCCCATCAAGGCTCGCGACGCGTCGTCGTGCTCCAGGAAGGGGATCAGGGCTGTGGCCACTGACACCATCTGGCGCGGCGACACGTCCATGTACTGAACCTCGCCCGGCGGAACCTGATCAACGTCGCCGTCCTTGATACGCACCAGCACCCGATCTTCAGTGAACCGGCCCTTCTCATCGACACCGGCGTTGGCCTGAGCGATGATGTAGCGATCCTCTTCGTCAGCGGTCAAGTAATCCACTTGGTTGGTGACGTGCCCGTTCTCGCACTTGCGATACGGGGTCTCGATGAAACCGAAAGCGTTGACCCGAGCGAAACAGGCCAGCGACCCGATCAAACCGATATTGGGACCCTCAGGGGTCTCAATCGGGCACATACGACCGTAGTGCGAGGTGTGGACGTCTCGTACCTCCATGCCGGCGCGATCCCGGCTGAGGCCTCCAGGGCCCAGGGCCGACAGACGGCGCTTGTGGGTCATGACCGACACCGGGTTGGTCTGGTCCATGAACTGCGAGGCTTGGCTGGTTCCAAAGAACTCGCGCAGGGCCGCGACGACTGGACGGATGTTGATCAGCGTCTGCGGGGTGATGGCCTCGATGTCTTGGGTGGTCATCCGGTCGCGAACGACGCGCTCCATCCGAGACAATCCGGTGCGCAGCTGGTTCTGGATCAGCTCGCCAGGGGTACGCAGACGACGGTTGCCGAAGTGGTCGATATCGTCGGTCTCCACCGGGATGCCGTCCAGTTCAGTACGCCCCTCGTGCATCGCGCAGACATAGCGGATCGCGGCAGTGATGTCAGCCTTCGTCAACACTTGGGCGTCCATCGGCAACGTGAGGCCGAGCTTCTTGTTGATCTTGTAGCGCCCGACCTTGGCCAAGTCGTACCGCTTGTGGTTGAAGTAGTAGCCGTCGATGAGCTGCTTTGCGGCGTCACGGGCCGGCGGCTCGCCAGGACGAAGCTTACGGTAGATGTCCAGCAGCGCCTCATCCTCGGTGTGGACGTGATCCTTCTCCAAGGTCAGACGCATCGACTCGAACTCGGAGAACTCGTTGAGAATCTCCTCTTCGGTCCAGCCCAGCGCCTTGAGGAACACTGTCACCGACTGCTTGCGCTTGCGGTCCAAGCGAACACCGACGGTGTCGCGCTTGTCGATCTCGAACTCCAGCCAGGCGCCACGCGACGGAATGACCTTCGTGGTGTAGATGTCCTTGTCGGAGGTCTTATCTGGCGTGATCTCGAAGTAGACCCCAGGAGAACGAACCAACTGGGACACCACGACACGCTGGGTTCCGTTGATGATGAACGTCGCGTCAGGGGTCATCAGCGGGAAGTCGCCCATGAACACCGTCTGCTCTTTCATCTCACCGGTGTCGGTGTTCATGAACTCAGCTTTGACGTACAACGGCGCACAGTAGGTGGCGTCGCGCTCCAGGCACTCGGCGATGGTGTACTTCGGATCCTCAAACCGAGGCTCGCGAAAAGACAACGACATCTTCTCGCCGAAATCCTCGATCGGGGAAATCTCCTCGAAGACCTCATCCAGCCCGGACTTGGTGTTGATATCGGTACGACCCTGCTCCAGAGAGGCGGCCATCTTGGCCCGCCACAGATCCGAGCCGATCAGCCATTCGAAGGAATCCTTCTGCAAATCAAGAAGATTAGGAACTTCCAACGGCTCTTGGATCTTCGCGAACGAGATCCGATCAGTACCAGAAATGATGTGATTCTTCTTTGCGCTACGCAAGGCGGCCAAGATAGGTCCTTCCAAAACTCGCCAGGGATGACCTGTCTTCTCGATTGTCCGAGGACATAGGACAAGACAAGCGGAGGCAAAGTACGACTATAGCGTAAGTAGGTCGCGGACGCAAATCTTGACCACGACGGAACCCGGACGACCACGTCCATGTTCCCAGTCTAGCGCGGAAGGTCACCTGTCGAGGTGATTCGCGCCGCTTGGCTCGGCGCGAGCCACTCACCCGGTGGCGAGTGGCGATGGTGGCCACTGTGTCCAGTGGCCACCATCAGTGGACCATGTCACCAGCAGGCGACTGATCCGCAACTCACTTCACCGAGACGGTGGCCCCAGCGGCTTCCAGCTGTTCCTTCGCCTTGTTCGCGGCGTCCTTGCTGGCCTTCTCCAGGACAGCCTTCGGAGCGGCTTCCACCAAGGCCTTGGCCTCAGCCAGACCGAGGTTGGTCAGAGCACGGACCTCCTTGATGACCTGGATCTTCTTGTCGCCGGCCGACTCGAGGATGACATCGAACTCGGTCTTCTCTTCCACCTCTTCGGCAGCGGCGCCACCGGCAGCCGGAGCGGCAGCCACAGCCACCGGAGCGGCAGCGGTCACACCGAAGGTGTCTTCGAACAGTTTCACAAACTCAGACAGCTCGATGAGCGTCATTTCCTTAAAAGCGTCGAGGAGTTCCTCGTTGCTGAGCTTCGCCATAGCTGGCCTTCCTTCCTATTCTGCGGCAGCTTCTGCCGGGGTTTCCTCCCCAGCATCTGCTGGCGGGGTTGAGGCCGCAGCCTCGGGGGCCGCTGAAGCGGCTTCCACACTGGTCCCAGCCCCTGCGATCAGGGACGGGTCGGAGGTCGCTGCCTCCTGAAGGGCGCCCATCGCACGGGCCGCCTGGCTCAGCGGCGCTGCGAAGAGGTAGACCGCCTTCGACAGGTTGGCGTTCATCGCGCCAGCCATCTTGGCGAGCAAAACCTCGCGAGACTCGAGGTCCGCGAGCTTCTTCACAGTGTCGGCGTCCAGGACGCGACCGTCCATGTAGCCACCCTTGATGACCAGTGCAGGGTTCTCACGAGCGAAGTTCTTCATCCCCTTCGCCACAGAGGCGACATCCCCTGTGATGAACGCGATGGCGGTCGGACCGCTCAACTGATCGTCGAGCCCTTCGATACCGGCATCGCGAGCCGCGATCGCGGCCAGCGTGTTCTTCGCCACGGAGTAGGTGGCGTCGCTCCCAAGAGAGCGGCGCAGAGCCTTGAGTGCCTTGACAGTCAAGCCACGGTACTCGGTCAGGACGGCGGCTGTTGAGGAACTGAACTTGTCGCTCAGTTCGCGGACAGTCGCCTCCTTGTCTGGCCTCGCCATGAGGTCTCCTTCCTGGTTGGTTCCGAACCCACCGATCGCGCCACGCCACAAAACAAAACGCCCTGACTCGCACAGGCGATCAGGGCATGCTTTCGCAGTCATTTCTCCTGCGCAGGTCAATCCAGACGGATTCTTCGGTCAGCATACTGACGACCAGCGGTCTTCGGCCTGACCAAGTGTACGCGGTCAGACCAACGCGACCAAATCACCCACCACGCGCTGGTTCCTCACCGAGGCACGTCGTCACAGAGTATCCGACCCCAACGCAGGATTTTGGACCCATTGGGCGTACTGACGAAGACCGCTGTTGATCAACCGCACAATGAACACCCACGCCACCACGATGAGGGCACCCATGAGGGTGTACGCCACCAAGATCGAGGACGACACGAGCGAAATGAAGTCCCACAACGTGTGCAGCAGGAACGGCACACAGAACAAGGCGATGAACTTGCCCCAGTCCATCCTCGACGGTTGGACCCGGTCGGCGTCGGGTCGCTGCGCGATCATGATGGCCGCGCCGATGATCGCTGCCCACACCACGTGGCCGCCCAGAGACAAGATTCCACGCAAGAACAGCGTGTACTCCATGGTTCTGGTCTGCTCCACGACGTCACCGAACCACGAGGAAGTGCCGTACCCCATGGTCTCGAACACCGCGAAACCGGTTCCCACGACCGCGCCGATGAGCAAACCGTTCGAGATCAGGCAGTGGCGTAAACGCCGCACCAGCACGAAGATCACGATCGCTTTGGCCACCTCCTCGGTGAAGCCAATGAAAGCGGCTTCCGCCAAGGCGGCACTCACACCGTACGAATCACCGGTGCGGAACAGGGCGGAGGCGGCCGAGCCGACAAAGGTCAGCAGAATCGACACCGCGCCGCCGATGAAGAATGTGCGCAGAATGTCGAACAGTGACACCGCGCGCGATTGGTCGAATTCCCAGAAGAACACCATGACGGTGGCAGGGACCACCAGCGATCCGGTGAAAATCACCCCTGGAACCACATTGGAACTCGTGTCGGCGAAGATGAGCATGCACAGCCACAGCGTCACGAAGGCGCTCAGCAACACGAGGAACACCCTGGCGTACAACCACGGCAGTCGCCACCGACGATCAGCCAGCCCGGCTGCTGTGCCGGCGTACATCAACGCGTCCAAGTCGGCGCGAGAGTGGCGATGGAAAGTGTCGCGAAACAGGTCCTGAAAACGCACGATCGGCTCACCAGTCGACCCCGTGATCGAATCCAGCGCGCGACTCATCGACGACTTGGCCGGTCGGATCAATGGCGCCACACCGGGCGGGACCGGCTGGCTGGCGGGCATCGACGGGGTCACACCAGGTGGGACCGCCTGACTAGCAGGCATCGACGGCGCCACACCGGGCGGAATCTGATCGGGCCTGAGGTGGTCGGGCCCAGTGACCACAGGGCGGCCAGGGTTCATCGGCGGCTGAGGCGTCGACTGGGCCCGGCTCGCCTGTTCGACGGCTTGCCGACGACGTCTCTCCTGCTCCACCACTGCTCGAACCCGACCGTCCCCGACCTGCCACAACCAGTCCAGCAAGCCCGGATAGGCGTTGGGATGGGTGGCGATCACACCCCACAGATCGGGGAAGCTCCCCGCGATCTGTGCGAGCAAGGTTTGAGGACAGCCCGGATCGGCCAGGCTAGCCACCGCGGCGTCGTGATCGAGCATGATCCCCTCCCAATGGTTCACTGTCCACTGTAGTGGGTTCACGTTGATTCAGATCGGTACGAAGCCGAGCCGGCTTCACCACTGCTTCGGCGCCGCGAACCTGAATCGATCCCCACATGCGACGCTGCCTCCACCCGATGACTCGGATGGAGGCAGCGACAGCGTCGACGTTTCTAGAATTCGGCCCCGCTGGCGCGCTTGACCGGATCCAACTGGACGCCAGGACCCATGGTGGACGACATCGTGATCTTGCGGACGTAGCGACCCTTGGAGGTGCTCGGCTTCAGACGAACGACCTCGTCAACCGCCGCGACCAGGTTGTCCATCAACTGCTCCTCGGTGAACGAGGCCCTGCCGATGATGAAGCACAGGTTCGCTTGACGGTCGGCACGAAACTCAATCTTGCCGCCCTTGATGTCGGTCACCGCTTTGGCGACGTCCATCGTGACCGTGCCAGTCTTGGGGTTCGGCATCAGGCCGCGCGGACCGAGCACCCGGCCCAGACGTCCGACCTTGCCCATCAAATCAGGGGTGGCGACCACGGCGTCGAAGTCGAGATAACCACCGGCGACCTTGTCGATCAACTCGTCAGCGCCCACTTCGTCGGCTCCAGCGGCCTCGGCCGCAGCTGCGTTCTCGCCAGTGGCGAAGACGATGACTCGAGCCGTCTTGCCCGTGCCGTGAGGCAGGTTCACGGTGCCACGCACCATCTGATCGGCCTTACGAGGGTCGATGCCCAATCGCATCACGACTTCGATTGTCTCGTCGAATTTGGCCGACACCATCTGCTTGATCAGCGAAATGGCCTCAGGGCCGGTGTAGAGCTGTTGCGGATCGCGCTTGGTCTCGGCGGCGCGATAAGCCTTGCTGCGCTTCATAACTGGTTCCTTTCTTGTGCCACCGGATCCGGTGGCGATGCCAGATGTGGTCCGGGGAGCGCTCCCCTGCCACTGGCCTGGTCGGTCCCAGGCCCGGACGTGGACTATTCCACGCCTTGTTCCATGCCACGCGCCAAGGGTCTGGCGCGTGACCTTGTCAACTGATGGTCACACCCATCGAACGGGCGGAACCTTCGACGATCTTCATCGCTGCTTCAATGTCATTGGCATTGAGATCAGGCATCTTGGTCGTCGCGATCTCACGCACCTGGTCCTTCGTGATCGAAGCGACCTTCGTCGTCAGCGGGTTGGCTGAGCCGGACTTGATCCCAGCCGCTTTCTTGATCAGTTCGGCCGCCGGCGGAGTCTTGGTGATGAACGAGAAGGTTCGATCCTCGTAGATGGTGATCTCGACGGGGATCACGGTGCCGCGCATGGCTTCGGTGGCAGCGTTGTACTGCTTGCAGAAGTCCATGATGTTGACGCCATGAGGGCCGAGAGCAGTACCCACCGGCGGGGCCGGTGTGGCCGAACCAGCGTTCAAGGCAACCTTGACGATGGCCGCTACCTTCTTCTTGGCAGGCATTCGGGTCCTTTGTGTTGTGGTTCTCACGGACCTTCCGTGAGAGGTTGTCGTGGTCACCCACGAGCGTTCCCTTCAACAGGGATTGGATCAGATCTTCTGAACCTGGTCCAAAGTCAAATCAACCGGTGTGTCACGACCCATGAACTCCAAGGTCGCCTTCAACCGCGAGGTGTGGATGTTGATCTCTGTGATCGTCGCATGCACTCCAGTGAACGGACCATCGGTCAAGATGACGGAGTCGCCAACCTGGAAGTCGACCAGTTCCACCTTCTTCTTGCGCTGCGGCTTGCCGCCGTCACGCTCGGCCCGTACGGCCAAGGCGGCCGGCAGCATCATCTCCACCACTTCGTCCAGGCTCAACGGCACTGGGTCGTTGGCCCGCCCGACGAAGCCGGTGACCGACGGGGTGTGGCGCACAGCCGACCATGAGTCGTCGGTGAGTTCCATGCGCACGAGCACGTAGCCGGGGATCACCGTGCGGGTGACCGTCTTCTTCGTACCGTTACGAATCTCCACCACGTCCTCGGTCGGAACGACGGTCTCGTAAATGAAGTCCTCCATGTTCAGAGTCTTCACACGCGAGTCGATGTTCTGCTTGACGCGCTTCTCCATGCCAGAGTAGGTGTGCACGACGTACCAATCGCCGACCTTCGACATCAGATCGGCTCTCAACTGCTCCCGCAGAGCGTCGGCGTCGTCATCGCTGGCCTCGTCTTCGGACTCAGCCACCTCGTCATCAGCGCCGAAATCCAAGTGGATGTCGTCGACCTCCGCCGCTTCGTCGTCACCACCGCCGAGATCCAGGTTGATCTGAACAGCCTCCTCGGGGGCGGCTTCACTCAGATCCAGGTTCAACTCAGTGTCATCGAAGGGTGTTGGTTCGTCAGCCATCGGGTACTTCCTCTCAGCCGAAAATCTTCAGCATCAGCCAACCAAAGAGCAGGTCGAGAAGGCCGATGAAAGCGATCATGAAAACGACGAAGACGAGAACGATCACGAAGTACAAGCCCAACTGCGCGCCCGTGGGCCAAGAGACCTTCTTCAGTTCCTGAATGATCTGTCGCACGAAATCGGCCAAGGTCGTCTTCTTGGGCGCGTCCGACTTGGTGGCGTCGGCTCGCGTCCTGGTGGGACGGTTCTTTTTGGCGACCGTCGTGGCGGCCGAACCGGTCGACGCCTTCGCGTCCGACTGGTCGGCCGAACTCGGTTCGGTCGTCTTCTTCACCGGGCGTGACTTCTTTTGGGGACGGGGCGACGAAGCCTCAGCCTCGACATCGGCCTCGGCTTGGCTGAGCTGATCCACGTCGATGCCTGTGGCCGAGTCGTAATGATCGTCGCTAGCGGACGACTCCAACTCTTCAGCCTCGGAATCAACCACGTCGAAAGACCCCGGCTCAGGCAGATTCTCCTCGGCCAGTTCCGAGCCGCTGGGAACGAACGTGGCCCCATCGGAGCCTAGAGCGGCTTCCGCTTGCGGCTCAGCTGGGGTGTAACCATCATCGGCGCTGGGTTCAGCAGCGTTGCCCGGCGTCGGATCCGCGCCAGAGGGCACCACGGAATCCACGGGGTCCTCACCAGCCTGGTCTTGGCCATGGGCCTTATTCTCAGCCACTGAACTTCCTTCTTCTTCTGGCCGTTCGGCCGTCCAAAAGTCTCGCCCTTCCCTTGCAGGGCAAGAGGGATTTGAACCCCCAACCTGCGGTTTTGGAGACCGCTGCTCTGCCAATTGAGCTATTGCCCTAAGTCGATCGACTGCCCTTGGGAAGGCATAGAACAGTCTAGGTCAAGTGACCACGAGGGATCAGTGTACGCCAGATTCCCCAGGAGGTCGAACTGATCGATGCCGGAACGACCCCACACTGTTCTTGCACTAGTGTAGCCGCCATGACGACAAACCGCCGCCATGACGGCTTGGTCACGCTTCGAGAACCGGCCCGATCGAAGCGGGCCGACCATCAAGCAGTGAAACGCAACACCGGCTCGTCGCCCGACGACAAGACCAATTCCCCGGCGTCGATCCGCCACACCTGAACCGACCCGAGCAATTGGGTGACCGCGGTCTCGTCAGCCATCTGGTCGCAGAATTTCAAAGTGGCGGCACCGGCCCCGACGTGGAATTCACTGGCGCCAATCTGCACCGGAGCGGTCACACTGTTGCAGGGCAACTGCGCGTGCAACCGACCGGCTTCGATCTGTATCGTGACCGGGGCGGCGGGCAGCGGGGCAGATTCAGCCCACTCGATCAAAGTCCACGTCTTGGCCTCGATCTGGACTGAATCGGCTTGGGCGACACCGGACCGGGACAGCACCATCGCCGCAGCCAGCAGACAGGCCACCACGATTCCCACCACAACGCCCCAGACTCCGAACTTTTTCATCACTGGCCTTCCTCCGTCGGGATCAGTTTCAGCCTATCAAGCCTGATGACGGGCGCATCAGGTTCGTACGCCTCGAGGCTCGAACCGGGCGAAGTCACCCGCAGCGGGGAGGCGACCTCGACGAGGTCTCGTCGAAGGCTGTTGGGGACACGTCGCCCACGCGGGAACGGCGCTCGACGCGAGTCCTCCGCTAAACTCGCCGGAACGGACCCGTCACCCATAGGAGGTGCGGCGGGTGTGATCTTGAGCCACAGGGTACGATGTTGGGTTGTGATGAGTGGGGCTCTGCCTGAGGAGGTGCTTCAGTCCATGCCGAAAGCTATTATTCTATCGGGTTCCGGACGGTACGCGGATCCGTGGCACCCGTTCGCCGAGACCTCCCCGCTGCTGGCGGGTTTGGCTCACGACGCCGGGTGGGACACCGAGATTCGCGACGACATCGATCACTGCCTGGCCGCCGGCCTAGACGGGATCGGTCTGATCATCGTCAACGCTGGAGATCCGTGGCACAACCTGGATCCCGACCACGACGAACCGGCCGACCCGGAGGTGATCCACGTCGCGCGGGCGAAGCTCGACGCGGCCTTCGATCGTGGGATCTCGCTGTTGGGAGTGCATTGCGCGGCGGCCAGTCTGCGCGACTACCCGAGCTACCGGGCGGGGTTGGGCGGCGAATGGGTGCCTGGACAGTCTTGGCATCCGCCGCGTTCCCTCTTACATGTGCGCCCCCTGCACGACTCGATCGTCGAGGGACTATGCAACTTCACCGTCGACGACGAGCGCTACTCCGACTTGACCATCGACCCCCACACCGAGCCGCTGCTCGACGTGGCCGGCGAAGACGGCGACATCGTGTTGGGGTGGGCCCGTCAACACGGATCGTCCAAGATCGTCTACGACGCGTTGGGTCATGACAAGGCGTCGTACGACTCTTGCGGCCATAAGTCTTTCCTGCGGCGCGTGATGAGCTGGCTCGCCCCCCATCACCAGTACGACGACTGATCGTTCTCAGGTCGGCCGCCCCGGCTGTCCCAGACATCGGGTTCGACGTGGCAGAATTGCTTCATGCATTCCACTGAGACTCTCGACGCCATCGCCTCGCGTCATTCCTGCCGCGCCTACCTCGACACGCCCGTCCCTGCTGAACTGCTGCGGATTGTGGTCCAGGCAGGTCTGCATGCCCCCAGTGCCGTCAATCGGCAACCGTGGCGTCTGATCGTGGTGACCGACCCCGAAGTCCTGACCCAGATCGGGACCATCGGGTTGGCTAACTTGAAAGCCAACGACCCTGGTTCGTACGCCCGGATCCAGTCCCGTGGTGGGCGCCTGCTTTACGACGCCACCGCCATGATCATCGTCGCCACCGATTCCACGGTCGCCTCTGACCACGTGGCGATGGATGCGGGAATCGTCGCGTCCCATGTCGCACTGGCCGCCACTGCGGTGGGTCTCAATAGCTGCATCGCTGCACTGCCCGGGCTGGCCTTCACTGCCAGCGACGGCCAAGAATTGACCGAGCGCGTCATCCCAGCCGGTTTTTCGTTCGCGATCAGCGTCCTGCTCGGGTACGGCGTCGAACCCGATGCGCCAGCCCATCCGATCGACGAGTCGAAAGTCATCTATCGTACGGCCGCCTGAGTCTGACCGGTCGCACAATCAGGTGAACCGCTGATTTTGGCGGGGGTTGACCGCCCTGATAAAGTAACAGACTGCATGTACGTGCATCGACTGAACGAAGAGGAAGAGCCCCGTGGCAAACATCAAGTCGCAGATGAAGCGGATCAAGACCAATGAGATCTCCCGTCAGCGGAACAAGGCTGTCAAGTCCCAGTTGAGGACGGAGATTCGCAGGGTCCGCGAGGCGATCGCCGCCGGTGACGCCGACAAGGCCGCCGAGCTGGCCCGCGTGGCCTGCCGCAGCCTGGACAAGGCCGTGAGCAAGGGCGTGATTCACGCCAACAACGCGGCCAACCGCAAGTCGGCTGTGGCCTCGGCTGCTGCCGCCGCCTGAATCCACCAACGCTGAGCGCCCCTTCGGGGGCGCTTTTGCATGTCGGCTCCGCGCTTCGCCCACTCAGTCGACCCTGATGTTCGATCCTGTGACTCCAACCGGCTCTTGAGTCGATCCTCAGCCAGCGAAGGCTGAGGCGACCGCCGCCTGAAGCGAGGGCGCGACCGGAAAACCCGAGGCCACCAACCGCTCCAGCGACGTGTCACCGGTGGGCACCAGCGCCACCGACAGGCCGACCTGGCTGCCTTCACGCCCGTCGTCGGCCATGTCCCCGATCATCAACGCTTGTTGGGCTGGCACACCGACTTCGCTGAGCTGGGCTCGGATCGTTTCGGCCTTGGTGGGCCGAGCCGACCAGTCCCCACCCAAGCCCGACACAGCGGTGAACAGGTCAGCGATGCCCAGCGCCGCCACATGGGGGCACAGAGCACTGGGGCTCTGCAAAGACACGATGGATTGAGTGATCCCACGACGACGAGCCTCCTGGAGCACAGCCACCGCCTCCACATTCAACGCCACGCTCGGCAACTGAGATTGATAGGCATCCAGCCAGGCGTCAGCCAAGACGCACCACTGCTCATGGGACAGTGGCGCGCCGATCAGGTGCTCGTACGTCACCTGGGCTGGACGCGTCGCCACAGCCCGCCACTGTTCGATGCTGACCTTCACCGGATGCCCGATCGCCGCCAAGGCAGTCTCTGCCGCCCGGACAGTCAAGGCAGTGTCGTCGAGCAGGGTCCCATTCCAGTCCCAGACGATGTGGCGAATCTCAGCCATGGCGCACCGTCACATCCCGCAACCAGGCTCCGGCACGAATCTGTCGCAGCCACAGCGCCGCGGCAGCCCAAGCGGCGTCCACTTGGTCGGACCCGGTCATGCCCATGCCGTGATGCCCATGGGGATACACCTGCAACTCCACCGGCACCGCGTGGTCGATGCAAGCCTGGGTCAGCATCAGACAGTTCTGAGCCGGGACCGCCTCGTCGTTGGCCATCGTCCACATGAACATCGGACCCGTGGCGGCGTCGACCCGCTTCTCCACAGACAATCGGTCGATCCAGTCACCGCCTTCCAAACCAGCGAACAGCGACTCCCGCGAACCGAGGTGGGCGTGCTCGCCCATCGTGACCACCGGATAGGCCAACACGGTGAAGTCCGGCCGAGAAGTCACCAATCCGCCACTGAACTGACTGGCCTGCTCCAGCTCCTGGGCGGTGGCCGTGGCGGCCAACCCGGCCAAATGCCCGCCAGCGGAGAAGCCGAGCATCCCGACCGGGCCATGGATCGGTCCGTACTTCCCGGCTCTGACCTCGGCCACCGCCGTCAGCGTCTCCATCAACGCCTGGGGGTAACCGGAAGGATCGACAGTGTACGGTAGCGCGCCACAACGCCAACCGCGCTCAGCCAGCCATTCCATCGGCGGATAGGTCTCATGTTCCGCCCGATGGCGATATCCGCCTCCAGGCAGGACCACCACGAAGCCATAGCCTCCCGGGGCCGGTTGAATCTGAAGTTCCATGATCGCCACCCTCCGTCGCGTCTGTTGACGTATCCTATCGTGACCCGACCACACCACTTGTCACCGCGATGAGATCCAACCGCGCACACCAGTCGTCAGGCGCGCCAAGCCGTCCTCCAGCACACTGATCGGACAAGCCAGGTTGATCCGGATAAACCCGCGCCCAGCCTGCCCGTACAACTGGCCGGGGTTGACGAACAATCCGGTGGTCGCCCGCAGATAGTCGCACAACCCGGTGGTGTCGTCGGTGATCGCCGAGCAGTCGACCCACGCCAAGTACGTGGCTTGGCTGTCGACCACCCGCAGCATCGGCAGCCGCTCACTCACGTGACGGCGCAGCAGATCATGGTTGGCCCACACATAGTCGCGCAACTGATCCAGCCAAGCCGCCCCCTGGTCGAACGCGGCGATCGAGGCGGCGACGGCGAAGAAGTTCGGCTCGTTGAGCTCGTCGCGATTCAGTCCTGACAGCGCAAGATCACGCAGCGCCTGGTTCGACGCGATCACCGCTGAGGTTCGCAGTCCAGCGATGTTGAACGCCTTGGTCGGTGACACCAAGGTCACCGACGTGTTGGCGCAGGTGTCATCCACCGAGGCGTACGGGGTGTAGTCCACCGACGGTCGGGTCAGATCACAATGGATCTCGTCGGACACCACCACCACGTCGTGTTTGAGGCTGAGCTGGCCGATCCTGGCCAGATCGGCGCGCGACCAGACCGTGCCGGTTGGGTTGTGCGGGTTGCACAACAACATCAGCCGGGTCGAGGGATCGACCAGTTGGGCTTCCAACCCGGCCCAGTCGATCCCATAAACTCCCTGGTCGTACGTCAGATCGCAGGTCACCAACTCACGATCGGAGTTGATGATCGAGGTGAAGAAGCAGTTGTAGACCGGGGTCAAGGTCACCACCGGCGAACCCACCGGAGCGAAGGTCCTCACCAAGGAGGACACGGCCGGGACGATGCCGATGCAAAAGCCGATCCAGGCCGGGTCGACCGGCCAGTGATGACGACGATCCCACCACGAAGCGATCGAAGCGGCCCACTGATCAGGAATGTGCGTGTAGCCGTAGACCCCGCTGGCGGCCTTGGCTTGGACCGCCTCGATGATCGGGTCGGCGGCACGAAAATCCATGTCCGCCACCCACATCGGAAGCTCACCATCGCCGACCTCCCATTTCTCCGAGTCGGAACCGCGCCGATCAATGATCCTATCGAAGTCGGTCATGTCGAACCTTTCTGGTCAGCCATGGTTGGGGGGTTGTGATGAGGCTAACAGCGGGTCGGATCTCCACCGATCCGGTCACCGGAGTCTGTCAGGATGATTCGGGTCAGACCGGGGTCGATCCGTTCAGGATCAAGAATCAACTCCCCGATCGAGTCGGCCTTGATCACACCGCTGTTCGGATTGATGACCGAGCCGATCGCCCCATCGATGATCACATCGACGCTCGAATACTCGAACGCCAGCGTCGTGTTGATCAAGTGGCAGTCCCGCATCACCAGGTTGTCGACGTAGCACAAGCCCTGGAGGGACTCGATCGTACAGTTGATGAAGGTCAGGTTGGTGGAGTTCCATCCCAGATATTCGCCGATGATCGTCGAATCACGCACGACCACGTCGTGACAGTTCCAAAAGGCGTCTTTCGAGGCCAAGGTGGAGTCGACCACCTCGACGTCCGAACAGCCGTCGAAGGCGTAATTGCCGGTCAGACGCAAATTCTTCGCCTGAACACCCGTGGAGTTCATCGCGAAGTAGTCCCCGCGCGCGCTGACCGCCTCCAAGCGAACATCAGAACAGCCCCACAGAGTCTCCTGCGCGTTCGGCAGATCCACGCGGTTCAGTCGGATTCGTTTGGCTCGCCGGAAAGTCTTCGGCGCTGCCACCAAGCAGTCGCTCATCGCCACACCGTCGGCGTACCAGATTCCGGAGCGAGCCGTCTCGGCCAAGACACAGCGATCGGCGGTGATGGCGCTGGAATACCACAACGGATACTTCCACTCGAAAATGACATGATCCAAGGTCACCCCACGGGCGTGCTTCAACGGCGACTCCCCGTCGGCGAAGACGCTGTCAGTCACCGCGGTCCCGTCCGCGAAAAACAGCGCTCTCTCCCCGATCAGTCTGGCCTGATCAACCTGACTTGAGACCACATTACCTCTTCCCTGGTCCCTCATTGACACGGGTTGACCCAGTCGTACGACCGATGTCTTGGCGACGCAGAACCCCTGGTCGCGACCCATGCCATGAAGCGAAGGATTCCACTGTAGTGCCTGCGCGTCGATGCCGGTGACCATGTCAAGTGGACAACCCGCCTGTGGCAGCGTGGTCAGACCAAAACCAGTTCAGCCTTCTGGAAACTTTTCACATCGGTGAACCCGGTCGAGGCCAAAGTACGCTTCAGCGCGCCCACCAGATTCATCGAGCCATCGGCGACCGAACTGGGACCGACCAGGATCTCTTCCAAGGATCCGATGGTGTCGAAGTGGACCCGAAGACCGCGCGACAGGGTCGGATGCCAAGCCTCAGGCCCCCAATGATAACCAGCGCCCGGCGCTTCGACCGCCCTGGCGAAGGGGACGCCGACCATCGCGGCGTCCGCCCCACAGGCGACCGCTTTCGCGATGTCGCCCGAGGACCCGATCGAGCCGTCAGCGATGACCGCGACGTAGCGCCCGCCCGACTCATCCAAGTAGTCACCACGCGCCGCGGCGGCGTCGGACAACGCCGTGGCCATCGGCACCTCGATCCCCAACACGTTGCGGGTGGCCCGACGAGCCCCGCCACCGAATCCGACCAAAATGCCAGCCGCGCCGGCCCGCATCAGATGCAGAGCGGTGTGGTAGTTGGCGCAGCCGCCGACGATGACCGGAACATCCAAGTCATGGATGAACCGCTTGAGATCAAGGGGATCGGTGGTCGAGGAGACATGCTGCGCTGACACCGTTGTGCCCCGGATGACCAAGAAATCGACCCCAGCGGCCACCACCTGCTCGGCATGCTGCCGACCGTTTTTCGGGCTGAGCGAAGCCGCGAACGGAACCCCGGCGGCTCGAATCTGACCCAACCGACGATCGATCAACTCGGGGATGATCGGCGCGGAGTAGACCTGCTGCAGTTTTCGCGTGGCGGCCAGCGGATCGGTGATCGCGGCCAACTGGGTCAAAACCGGCTCGGGATCCTCGTAGCGAGTCCACAGCCCTTCCAGGTTGAGGACGCCCAACCCGCCCAGACGTCCGACTTCGATGACCGTGTCGGGGGACATGATCGAATCCATCGGAGCGGCGATCAGAGGAAAATCCAACGTGACCGCGTCGATCTTCCAGGTCAGATCCACGTCATCGATATCGCGGGTCCGCTTGGTGGGCACGATCGCCACGTCGTCGAGCCCGTACGCCTTCTCCGCCCGCTTGCCGCGGCCAATGTCGTACATCTGTCTCCTTCACTTTGGGGTCGAAGATCGCCCGGCGACGAGCCGGGGGAGCCAATCCCCTAGTCTACGACCGAGTCCTGCCGGATCCCGGATCAGCCTCACTGATGAGAAGCGTAATTGGGAGCCTCGACCGTCATCTGAATGTCATGAGGATGCGACTCACGAAGGCCAGCGGCCGTGATGCGAATGAAACGCCCGCGAGTCTGCAACTGCGGCACCGTGGCCGCCCCGGTGTAGAACATCGACTGGCGCAGTCCTCCGACCAGTTGATAGGCGACCGCCGCCAACGGTCCGCGATAGGCCACCTGGCCTTCGATGCCCTCGGGAACCAGCTTGTCGTCGCAGGAGACATCGGCTTGGAAATAGCGATCCTTCGAGTACGAAGCCTTACGTCCGCGCGCGGCCATCGCGCCCAAAGAACCCATGCCTCGATACGACTTGAACTGCTTGCCGTTGATGAAAACCAACTCGCCCGGCGACTCCTCGCAGCCGGCCAACAGTGAGCCCAACATCACCGTGGAGGCGCCAGCGACCAGGGCCTTCGCGATGTCGCCGGAATACTGCAGGCCACCATCCCCAATCACCGGAACCCCGGCTGGCGCACAGGCCTGAGCGGCGGCGTAGATGGCCGTCACCTGGGGCACGCCGACCCCCGAGACGACCCGGGTGGTGCAAATCGATCCCGGGCCCACACCGACCTTGACTCCGTCGGCCCCAGCCTCGACCAGGGCTTTCGCTCCGTCGTACGTCGCGACGTTTCCACCGACGATGTCGACGTCGCGCGCCGCCGGATCGGCTTTGAGCCGACGAATCATGTCCATGACGGCCTGGGAATGCCCGTGGGCGGTGTCGACCACGATGACGTCCACACCGGCCTCGATCAACGTCATCGCCCGAGTCCAGCCGTCACCGAAAAAGCCCACTCCAGCGCCGACACGCAGGCGACCGGCCGGGTCCTTCGACGCGTTCGGGTACTTGTCCGACTTGACGAAGTCCTTCAACGTGAACAGACCGGTCAGTTTGTTGTCACGATCAACCAGCGGCAGCTTTTCGATTTTATGCGCCGCCATGCGTGACAGCGCCTCATCGGCCGGAATCCCCGGATAGCCGGTGACCAGCGGCATCGGGGTCATGACGTCACGGACCAGACGACTGGGGTCATCCTCGAACCGCATGTCACGGTTGGTCACAATCCCGATCAGATACCCCTGGTCGTCGACCACCGGCACCCCGGAGATGCGATACGTCCCCGCCAGCTCGTCGACCTCGCCGATCGTACGATCCGCTGTGATCGTGATCGGTTCCGTCACCATGCCCGCCTCGGAGCGCTTGACCTGGTCGACCTGGTGGGCCTGATCGGTGATCGACATGTTGCGATGCAAGATGCCGATCCCACCCTCGCGGGCCATCGCGATCGCCATCCTCGACTCAGTCACCGTGTCCATCGCGGCGCTCACCAGTGGAATCTTCAACTCGATCCGCCGTGAGAACTTCGTCGCTGTGTCGACCTGGGACGGGATGACGTCGGATTCGACCGGCTGGAGCAGCACATCGTCGTACGTCAAACCCAGGGTGGCGAAAGGAGCGGGAACGCCCTGCGGGCCCAACTCAACCGGATCAGTCATGGTCATCTCCTAGATCAGCTCACACAGTGGTGGTTCGAGTCGAATCGCCAGATCACCGGGTCCTCGACTCGGCCCGCGTCATCCTGGAAGACCTCGTCGAATCAGTACGGGCCAGTCTAGCCCGTTGGTCAACCCGCTCCACCGAAATGGACTGCGTGACCTCGACGACAGTCAGGCTTTCGGGGCCAGCGCGCACAAGGCGTTGATCACACGGTCATAGCCGTCATGGCCGGGCTGATCGTTCAGATGAGCCAACAGACGATGGGTCAGTTGTCTCACGACCGGGATCGGCAAACCATGATGAGCGGCCAGGCGCATGATCGCCGGGTGTGCAATGACGCGCCCGAACAGGTTGCCCAACCAGAAGTACCCGCCCCAGGCCTGCTCCAACCGGGTGGCATATCCTGCCAGGACCCGATCCGCCGCTCGAGTGTGGATGCCTCGGGCCAACGCTTGAATGATCTGTTCGGCGGCGAAACGCCCCGACTCCATGGCGTAGGAGATGCCCTCGCCGTTGAACGGATTGACCGCTCCAGCCGCGTCGCCGACCAACAGCAGACCCGAACCCGCCACGGGCTTGCGGTTGAAACCCATCGGCAGCGCCGCGCTGGCCACAGCACCGACTTGGTGGTCGACCGAGAACCCCCACTGCGGCGGCATCGTGGCCAACCAGCGGGTCATCAGTGCCCGAAAATCAACATCACGAAAGCGGCTGGCGTCAGGCAACCCCAGCCCCACGTTGCAGGTCCCATCGCCCAGCGGAAAACTCCAGCCGTAGCCAGGCAGCAGATGGGAACGGTTGACCGGCCCGTCCCACAGCTCCAACCACGAGTCCAGCCACACCTCGTCGCTCATCGGCGAGGTGAAGTACGCCCGTACGGCCACCCCCAACGGCCTCGACGCGATCCGGTGACGACCCATCGCCACACTCAGACGCGAGGAGTTGCCGTCAGCGGCCACCACCACCGGCGCCTCGAAACTGCGCCCGTCCTTGGTCGTCACTGCGGTGACACGGCCACGACGCAGCACCGGAGCCGTCACGGTCGCGCCGGTGATCACCTGGACCCCAGCCTGGCTGGCATGATCGGCCAGCACCTGGTCGAACACCGACCGACGCACGGTGTAGCCGACATCGGGGACGTCGGTCAGCGTCGGCCAATCCATGGTGTACTGCGCCCGTCCGACATGGATCCGCAACCCCCGATTCGCCTTCCACCCTTGGTCGGCGGCCGCGATCCCCAACCGCGTCAGCTCCGCCATGGCCCGAGGCGTCAAACCGTCGCCGCAGACCTTCTCGCGCGGATAGGCCGACTTCTCCAGCATGATCACCCGGGCCCCGGCACGCGCCAGATGGGTCGCCGTGGCCGAACCGGCCGGTCCGCCGCCGACGACCACCACGTCAGCAGATTCGGTGAAAGTTCGGGTCATGGAAAACTCCTGGGGTGAAGGGTGAACCTCAGCTTAGCGAACGACGACCCCCACCCGCCGAGGGCAGCGCGTACGATATCTGCGGAATCGCTCAAGAGATGGGGCTAGAAACCATGGGATCGCGACACGCAACCGGGTCGACGAGCAGATCGCTCCGAGGAGGAAGGCTGTGGGTGGTGTTCGCCCTGGGGTCGGCGCTGTTCGCGGCGTTGACGTCCATCCCGGCCGAAACTGGCGTCGAATCGGTCAACTCCAACCTGGCGACGGCCGTTCGTACGACCGTCGCCCTCGTCATGGCCTGGGGCATCGTCTTCATGACCGGACGACACCATGAGGTGGTGAGCATCACGCAGAAGTCGTGGATCTTCCTGAGCTTGTCAGGGCTGGCCACCGGCGCCTCCTGGTTGTTCTACTACCGCGCTTTGCAGATGGCCGACGCCTCCAAGGTCGTTCCGATCGACAAGTTCTCCGTCGTGATCTCCATGGTGTTGGCGTTCGTCATCCTCGGCAAGGCGGTGACCTGGCAAACCGTGGTCGACGACTCGACTGATCACCGTCGGCACCCTCGCGCTGGTCCTCTGACCGGCCGCTGGGTGACCAGTCGAGTCGTCGGGTGCGGGAAGCAGTCGCCCTTCGCGCCGATCCTCTGAGCACTGGTCCTCTGACCGGCCGCTGGGTCACCCCTCGCGCGGTATCCTTGGGGTTTGTGCCCTCAGGTGATGACGTTCGAACCACACTGCTGCCTCACGCACCCGACCTGGTGTCCATGATCCCTGACGATGGCGATCTCACCTGCTGGCTGCGCCACGGCCGCGGCATGATCGGACTGGGGGTCGCCCACCGGGGCAGCTTCAACTGCGCCGCGCGAGCTGAGAACTGGTGGCGCGAACTGGTTCGCCGAGCCACCATCAAGGTTGATCCTGGCGTCAGCGACATCGACATGGCCGGGCCAGTGGCTTTCCTCAGTTTTCCTTTCGCAGCGCAGGGGACGTACGAGATGGTGGTTCCCAAGGTCGTCATCGGGCGTGACGAGAACAAGGGCTGGATCACGGCCTGGAACGGCTCCACCTGGAATCCACCGGCCTCCACGCCCAAGCCGCACCGGTCGCTGACCTTCCACCCCGATGGACTGGATCATGACCACTGGATCTGCGCAGTGGACCACATCCTCGAGCGAATCGACCACGGGGATGTGGACAAGGTCGTGCTCGCCCGCGCCGAGATCGCCGAATCCGACCAGGACATCGACATCGCAGGTTTGGTCACACGGTTGGCCACCACGTATCCCCAGACCTGGACTTTCGCCGTGGCCAAGCTGATTGGAGCGACCCCGGAGTTGCTGGTTCGGTCGTCTCGCGGCCAGGTGGCCTCGCGAGTCTTGGCCGGAACCATCGACCCGAGCCACGACGAGGCTTCTGCCCAAGCCCTGCGCACGTCGGGCAAGGATCTGGCCGAACATGAGTACGCGGTGGCCTCGGTGGCCCGCGGTCTGAGCGATCACGTCACCAACCTCAAGGTCCCAGACTGCCCGTTCGTCCTGCGTCTGCCGAACGTGATGCACCTGGCCTCAGACATCACCGCGACCGCCAAACCCGGTTCCACCGCCATCCGTCTGGCCGACGCGATCCACCCTTCGGCGGCCGTGGGTGGCACGCCGACCAGCGTCGCCACCGCGATCATCGAGCAGATCGAGCCCGTCGACCGCGGCCGCTACGCCGGTCCGGTCGGATGGGTCAACGCGGCCGGCGACGGTGAGATCGGTTTGGCGCTGCGCTGCGGCATGATCGATGCGCACCGAGCGCGTATTTTCGCCGGGTGCGGCATCGTGGCCGACTCGTCAGCCCAAGCCGAATGGGAGGAGACCGTCGCCAAGCTACGGCCGATGAAGCAGGCGCTGACACCTGCCTGAGACCAGAGTCGGCATCGTCAGCCATCTGCGGGGTCAACCCCCGTGGACTCCAGTGCACTTGGACACTCGTGACCGCCGAGGTCAGTGACCGTACACGTCCGAATCGGTCACCTGGTCTTCGCCGCGATCCAGATCGTCGATCACCGCCATGTCGGCTTCGGACAACTCCAGATCCCAGCTGGCGAGGTTCTCTGCCTGGCGGGCCGGGGACGCCGACTTCGGAATCGGCAGATAGCCATGCTGGGTGTGCCAACGAAGAACGACCTGGGCTGGGGTGGCGTCGTGATCTTTGGCCACCGCAAGGATCACCGGGTCGGACAACAACGCCGCCGGACGGATCGGACTCCACGATTCAGTCAGAATCTGGTGACGCCGATGGTACGCCACCGTGTCGGCGCGCTGGGCCCACGGATTGAGATTGATCTGGTTGACCTGCGGCAACATCCCTGTGGCGGTGTGCAGCCTGGCCAGATGCGCCGGTTTGAAGTTCGAGGTGCCGGCGGCTTTGATGATCCCCTCGTCGAGCAGCCGCAGCAGGCCTTCGAAGGCTTCGACGTAGCGACCCAACCCGGGATTGGGCCAATGGATCAGCAGCATGTCGAGATAATCCACGCCCAGGCGCCGCATCGAGGCCTGAGCGGCCTGGCGCACCCCGTCGACACTATGCCAGGCGCGGTTGAACTTCGTGGTGATGAAGATCTGATCGCGCGGTACCCGTGACGCCGCGATGCCACGGCCGACCTGTTCCTCATTGCCATACGCCTCGGCCGTGTCGATCAGACGGTAGCCGAGCTCCAACCCGGAGGCGACGGCCGCGGTCGCCTCGTCATGCATCGGGTAGGTTCCCAATCCCATCGCCGGAATCGTGACACCATTGGACAAGGTCAGTCGTGGAACGATCATGACCCCCAGTCTAGACGGCGATCAGACGCTGATCTGCGACACCGGCATGCCGGAATTGGCGGGAATGTCCAACCCCGACGGACGAACCCCGGCCCGGACAAGTTCAGCGCCGACCACGGCGATCATCGCTCCGTTGTCGGTGCACAACCCCGGACGCGGACGACGCAGCGTGATCCCGGCCTGCTCGCACCGCTGGCCCAGCAGCACCCTAAGCCGTGAGTTCGCGGCCACACCTCCGCCCAGCAGGACCGTGTCCATGCCGAACTCTTGGCAAGCGTCGACTGTTTTGGCGGTGAGCACGTCAGCCACGGCTTCTTGGAAACTCGCCGCGACATCGGCCACGGGCACCTCCTGGCCACCGCGACGACGCAACTCGACCCAGCGGGCGACGGCAGTCTTCAGGCCCGAGAACGAGAAGTCGAAACGGTGACGATCCAGATCGTGTTTGGCAGTCAGCCCACGCGGAAAACTGATCGCTTTCGAGTCGCCCTGCGCCGCCAACTGGTCGATGACTGGTCCGCCCGGATACGGCAGTCCGAGTAGACGGGCGACCTTGTCGTACGCCTCCCCAGCGGCGTCGTCGATGGTCGAACCGACCTCCGTGACATCGGTTGCGATGTCACCGACGCGCAGAATCGTGGTGTGACCGCCCGAGACTAACAGAGCCATGCAGGGCTTCGGCAACGGACCGTGCTCGATCATGTCGACCCCGACATGGCCGACGAGATGGTTGACACCGTACAACGGCTTGTTCAACACGCAGGCGAGCGCCTTGGCGGCCGACAGGCCGACCACCAGCGCGCCCATCAGACCAGGACCAGCGGTCACAGCGATCGCGTCGAGATCGGCCAACTCGACTTGGGCCTGCTCCAAGGCGCATGTCAGGGTCGGTCTCATCGCTTCGAGATGGGCCCTGGACGCGATCTCGGGAACGACCCCGCCGAAGCGAGCATGTTCCTCGACTGAGCTGGCGACCACATTGGCCTTCAACTCATGCCCAGCGACGATGCCCACCGACGTCTCGTCACAACTGGACTCAATTCCGAGAATCAGTGGTTCAAACATCGCAACTCCTTGTCGATGGTGTGGTGGTCTGGGGCGGTGAGAAAACCATGATCGACGCGTCATCGCCAGGGCCGTAGTAGTCGCGTCTGACACCGACCCGCGTGAAACCGACACTGTCGTACAACCGGCGAGCCACCCGGTTCCGATCTGACACTTCGAGGAAAACCTCACGGGCCCCCTGGGCCACGGCCCAGTCCAGCCCGTGGCGCACCAGCGCGCGCCCCACACCGGTCCCACGGTGGCAAGGGTCCACGATGACCCGCAACAACTCGGCGGTGTCGAACACCACCTCCATGTCGATGACTCCCACCGGATGATCAGAGCCATCGCTGGCCACAACAACGTGGTGGCGTTCCATCTCGTCTACCCAACTCGACTGCGACCATGGGTGAGCCCATTCAGCGCGGTCCCAAGCGGCGATCCAGGCCACATCGGCGAGACGAGCCTTGCGGAAGGCGATCGAATCGATGGTCGACCGCTGGTCGGCGTGACGATCGACCAGCGGATTCGGCACGGTGACCCGACTCATCGGCGGCCCGCAGGTGAGTGAGCGTGCTGGGTGTCCGACGTGACCATCGCCTGAGGCAACACAGACTTCGCGCCTGTGGGCTCGGTGGCGTCGGCGTGACGCAAGTACAGCGGTTCAGGTCCGACTTCGGGCAACTGCTCGGCCCACGCGGCCATCAGACCGGCGTCCAGACCGACAATGTCCGACACGTCCTCCAGTTTCGGCCAGCCCGACGCCAAGCCGTCCACCCGAAGTCCGAGTTTGAGCGCGAGAAACGAATCCATTCCGCCACCGGCCTGCGGATACAACAGCGTTCCTGGTCCGATCGAGGCCAGATTCGGCAGGTCGTCCGGCCCCGACACCAGTGGCCCCTCCAACCGCTGACCGTAGCGGTCGTACACCGCCCAATACAGTTCGTGACGGCGCGCGTCCGTACATGCGATGAAATCGGATTGAGGATGGGTTCGGGCCCACCCGATCGCCAAGACGTCCAAGCTGCAGACATGACGGACCGCGAGGCCTTGGGCGACACCGATCATCTCAGCCGCGACCACACCAACCCTCAGACCGGTGTACGGTCCGGGGCCCATGCCGACCACCACTGAGGTCAGATCCTCGGCCGTGACCCCTGCCCCAGCCAACACCTGTTGGATCGTCGGCATCAGCAGTTCGACGTGGCTGCGCGAGTCACCGGTGGACACCGAAGCCACCGGCTCCTGGTCTCGGGCCAAACCCACACAGACTCGGGTCGAGGTATCGATCCCTAGAACAAGCTCACTCATCGGCGTCTCCTCTCGCATCGGCGGCTCCGTCGCGACCCATGTCTTCATTGACGATCTGCTCCCATTGCGCCAACAGGTGATCCCATCTGGGCCCAACCGGAGTGACCGTGACTTGGCGGGTCTCATCGATGGGATCCTCAGCACGCTCGATCTCCACGTCGAGATGATCGCCGCTCAGATGATCGGCCACACCGGCCCCCCACTCGACCACCGTGACATTGCCGGGCATCCACGCCTCCAGATCGAGGTCGTCGATCTCCTCGGGGCCGCCCAGACGATAGGCGTCGACGTGAACCAAGCCCAATCCGCCGTCGGGACCAGGATGGATCCGCGAAACGACGAAAGTCGGCGAGATCACCGCGCCTTCGACCTTCAGCGCCTCGCCGATGCCCTGCGCCAACTGGGTCTTGCCCGCGCCCAACTCGCCGGTGAGAATGATCAGATCGCCGCTGCGCGACAGTCGGGCCAAGTCATGGCCCAGGGCGTGCATGTCCGCCTCAGTGGGCACGCTGAGCCGTACCGGCGCTGTCATGACGATCCCTTCCCTGCGTTCGGATTGACCCTCATCTTAGTCGGTCGAGCCCAAACCCCCTGGACCGCGCCGATTTCTGAGGACGAGGTCGACGTCACCGCGACCACGGGTCATCGAATCAGGCGACGTCGCGACGAATCCGCGCCACATACCCCAACAGGGCGAAGACGACGCCATAGGCTGCCAATACCAAGACACCTTGTCCAACGCTGAGCGACGACGCTTGCATCATCGAGCCGTTGACGCTGAGTTGACTGTAGATGCTGGTTCCCCCAGACACCGCGTCCGAAGCCGCGCCCGGAAAGAACTTGGCGATCCCCGACGTCGACGGGAAGGCCGACAGTCCCACTCGGGCCAGCGGTTCGACCAGCTGAGTGAAGGCGAGAACTGTGATGATGACCCCGACCTGCGAGATGACCAACATGCCCAGTCCCACGCCGATGACCGACCACATGGTCAGCGCCAGGATCGACAACCCCGCCGCCTTCCATGTTTGCGACGCCCATAGCCCCGGATCCGCTCCACCCAGATGCAGACCCACGGCGCCTCCGACAAGACATGACACGGTTCCAGCGACCGCGATCACAAAACCCATCGGAATGGCGGCGAGCGCTTTGGCTGTCATGACCACCCACCGCCTGGGCTCGGCCAGATAGGTCGGAACGATCGTCCGGTGACGGTATTCTCCGGTCACGGCGACCGCGCCGACCAACGCCGGAAAGACGTAGCCCATCGATGCTCCCAAGCCGTAGATCATCGGTCGGTACTGACTGACCGCGCCGTCGTCACCCGACACCGCGTAGGCGAACACCCACGCCATAGCCAACGAGATGACCAAGAAGTACGCCATCATGCAGATCATGAGAATCCACCACATCCGAGTGGTGAAGAACTTGCGATACTCCGACACCAACGCAGCGATCATCGTATGCCCCCCTGCCCGGCCGTCATCGACAAGAAAATGGACTCCAAATCCGAGGAGGAAGACGACAACCCCTCCAACGGGATTCCCGCCTGGACGATGGCGACCGCGACCTCAGTCGACGTCGCGCCGCCGATCCACACCGTACGCCCATGATGGGCCCCATCAGGGGGCAGCGACCAGCCGCGACGCCGCGCCACTTCTCGTACGGCCTCGGGCTCCGAAGATTCCACGCTCACCCAGGCCGCTGTGCTGGCCTCCAACGCCGCCAGACTACCCTGGAAGACCAATCGTCCTTGAGCGATGATGACCACCTCGTCGACCGTCTGTTCGACCTCGGACAACAGATGTGAAGAGATCAGGACCGTGCGTCCCTCGTCAGCCAATTCGCGCAGCAACTGACGCATCCAACGGATGCCCTCCGGATCCAGTCCGTTGACTGGTTCGTCGAGCAACAAGAACTCGGGGTTGCCCAGCAGAGCGGCGGCCAGGCTGAGCCGTCCGCGCATTCCGAGTGAGAAGCCACCGACCCGCTTGCCAGCCGCTTCCTCCAAACCGACCAAGCCGAGCACGGTCGCGCACCGACGGTGATCGACCCCGGCGTACGGCGCCAACATCATCAGATGGTCCGAAGCCGTGCGCCCCGGATGGAAGGCGGTCGGCTCCAACGCGACCCCGACATGTCTCATCGGTTGGAGCAACTCGCGATAGGCCTGCCCGTCAAAAGTGACCCGCCCCTTGTCGGCTCGAATCAGGTCGGTGGCCGCGCGCAGCGTGGTGGTCTTGCCCGCGCCGTTCGGCCCGAGAAAACCCGTCACTTTGCCCGGACGCACCACGAAGCTCAGATCGTCGACGGCTCTTTGCGAACCATAGCGTTTGGCCAGATGGTCGACCTCGATCACGATTGCTGACTCCTCACTGCCCTGGTTTCGCCTGGCAGTTCACGCCGCTCCCCCAAGTGCCGACAAAGAGGATAACACGACACACAAGACTCATGAGCAGACCGGGTCGTCCGCTGTCCACCGCCTCGGCCGTGCTTGCCCGTGTCATTCGACCGGCAACAGACGGTGATCGGTGATCGCGCGGACTCAGCCGCGCTCGCGCGTGTCGTTCTTCATCAGAGAAGCCAAGATGGTCACCCCCCGGCTGTCGACGACCCGACCGCCGATGACCACTCCGGCCACCGCCAAGGCGCAACCCCACACCGCTCCGACGACCAGGACCATCCAGCCCTGAACGCCATGGGCGACGATCGCCCACAAACACACCGGCAGACCCAGGACGACTCCGCCGATCATCGTTCCGAACTGAGACAACATCTGGGTTCCCATCATGCCGGTCTTCATCTTCATCGGCGACTCGCCCGGCAGCGGCACTGGGTAGATGATCAACGCCGAGAAGACGCTGGACACCGCCACCCCAGCGCCATACAACGACAGCATCGCCCCGAGCGTGGCCGGAATGCGGGCCGAAGCGCCGACAACCACCGGCACGGCGATCCCCACGACCACGATCAGCGGCACCGCCCACACACACAAGGCGAACACTCGTCCAGCTCGATCCTGCCAGCCGCGCACTCCCGCGGCCAGGTGGAGCCACCAGGCGCTGGCGTCGTACGCCAAATCGGCGCTGAGCGAGAAACCGCACATCACCGCCATCAAGGCCAACCCGGACGCGGTCATCCCGACCCCGACAAAGGCAGGCACCGGCTCGTTCTGACTCAGCCCCGGCATCGTCATGACACGACTCATCGCGGTGAACAACAAAGGCATGAACACCACAGCCGGGATTGTTCCCAGATAGCGGGGATCGCGCCGCCAGTATTTCAAACACCGGGCCATGATCGCGGCCACCGGAGCCATGGCTCCCTGCGTCCAAGACCATCCAGCCACCCGTGCGATCAGATCCCCCTTGGTCACCGTCGCGCTGCCCGCAGCGACCGGCGGAGTCACGAGAGCCTTGTCGAGCACACGGGCGTACAACCACAGTCCGACACCGAGATAGACGAACGACAAGACGACATGACAGGCCAGCATCAGCCACTGCCCACGCCCAGCGTCGCCCACAATGGCCCAGGGCGCGCCCAGTGGGGTCCATGACAGCACGTCCGCTGCCGAGGTCAACGTCGCCCACACCGCGCTCAGGCTCTGCTGCCCCGAACTGAAGATCGCCATCACCACCGAGAAGCCGTAGCCGACCGTCGAAAGCAACAGAACCAAGATCAGCCCGATCAGGCCAGACATGTCCTTGGCCTTGCGTGACGACAAGATTCCCGACAAACCAGCGGACAACACACGGCACCCGACCTGGGTCGTCGCCCATCCAAGCACGCCGCCCACCAGGCCGAAGACCACCGCGATCGGATCACCAAGCCACGGCAACGCCGAGGCCAACGCCAAGATCGCGGTGAACAGACCGGGCAGACCGACCACACCGGCCAGCACCAGCCCCGGGGCCAATTGGCTGCCTCCCAAAGAGAATTGGGTGAATCGCGCCGGATCGAGGGTTTGGTCGGACCCGAAGAACACCAACGGCAACAAAGCCCAGCCGATCACGAGCACAGCGCCCGCGACGACCGTGATGGCCGCAGCCTGGGCCTCATGGCCGGGCACAGCCATCGAGGCCGCGGCCAAACCGATCACACCCATCACAACCAAGGACAAGGCGTACAACCCCATGATGATCCACACCACCAAACGGGCGGTCGACCGCTTCAGATCCGCCAGGGTCAAGCGCAGTTTCAGACTGAGGAGGGTCGCAACCACGTCAACTCCTCGTGAACCTGGCCGCCGCCGACCATCTGGATGAAGCGCGTCTCCAAGTCGACCCCAGCGGCGACCTCGTCGACTCGGCCCGCAGCTAACAACTGTCCGTGGGCGATGATCGCGACATGATCACACAACCTCTGAACCGTGTCCATCACATGGGAAGACAAGATGACCGTTCCGCCATCGGAGACGAAGCCGCCCAAAATCTCAGCGATCGATCGAGCCGACACCGGGTCGATGGCTTCGAAAGGCTCGTCGAGGACCAGCAGATCCGGCGCGTGAAGCACAGCGCAGGCCAGGCCGATCTTCTTCGTCATGCCGGCCGAATAGTCGGCCACCGTCTTGCGAGCGTCGTCAGCCAGACCGAGGGCGTCAAGCAAATCTTTCGACCGTTGGGCGATCGTGGCTCGGTCCATGCCGCGCAACAGCCCGGTGTAGGTCAACAGTTCTTGGCCCGAAAGTCGATCGAACAGGCGCAGTCGGTCGGGCAGGGTGCCAATCTTGGCCTTGACTAGGCGGGGTTCGGCCCACACGTCTAGGTCCGACACCCACACCTGACCGGCGTCCGGCTTCAACAGCCCGGTGACCATCGACAACGTGGTGGTCTTGCCCGCGCCGTTGGGTCCGACGAAGCCGTACATCGACCCGCGGGGGATGTCCAGATTCAGCTGGGCCACCGCGCACATCGAACCGAAGTACTTGGTCAAACCTCGAACAGCGACCATCGGCGAGGTGACCGGCATGACCGGTGGGACCGAGCCAACCGGCGTCGGGGCCGTCGGCGGAATCGGCGAGAACGAGGTTGGGGTGACCGGCGAGGCCGTCTGCGGTGACACGCCCGCGCCAGCCGAACCGGTTTCAGCGGTGGTGTTCATCGCTTCAGCACCCGAAGCACCCCGAGACAGGGAGGAATCAGTCGTCATGACGAACAATTATCCCACGACTGAGTTTCGGCCCCGACCGCCGCGCGGCAAGCAGCTAAACAACAGTCGTGGGCGTCGACTACACTATCAACCATGCGCGTGGCGATTGCGACGGAGAGCTTTCTCCCCCAGATCAACGGTGTCACCAACTCCGTCATGCGGGTCGCCGAGCATCTGCGCGACCATGGACATCAGGCGATCATCATCGCGCCGTCAGACGACGCCGTGCCCGCCAGCTACGCCGGTTTCCCGGTTCACACCATCCCCTCGATCGCGATGCCGATGTATCAAGACGTACGCCTGGGGCTCACGCCCAGTTTCGTGATCGAACGCATCCTGACTGATTTCGCGCCCGATGTCGTCCACGTGGCCGCACCCTTCCTGATTGGCAGCACAGCGTTGCTGGCGGCCGCCCAATTCTCGATCCCGTCGGTGGCGATCTACCAGACCGACATTCCGTCATACGCCGCGCGTTACGGTTTGGCGTTGATGGAATCCGTGGCTTGGACCAGGGTGCGCGACATCCATGCCCTGGCGAACTTGACCTTGGCGCCGTCGACGTACGCCTGCGAGCAACTGCGCCACCATGGCGTGGCACGGGTCAAACTGTGGGGACGCGGCGTCGACACCACGAGGTTCTCCCCCGACAACCGCGACCCGGACCTGCACGCCCAATGGGCCGGGGACGGCGCGGTGATCGGTTACATGGGTCGGCTGGCACCGGAAAAACAGGTCGACGATTTGTCGGTCTTGGCTGATCTCGACCACACGAAGGTGGTCATCATCGGTGGCGGACCGTCACACAAGGCGCTGCGCGCCGCCCTGCCGTTCGCCGAGTTCCTCGGCAAACTGACCGGGCCGGACTTGGCGAGGGCCGTCGCCAGCATGGACGTCTTCGTCCACCCCGGTGAGTTGGAGACCTTCGGTCAGGCCATTCAAGAGGCTTTGGCTTCCGGTGTGCCGGTGGTGGCTCCGGCCAAAGGCGGCCCGGTGGATCTGATCAGGTCAGGCCAGTGGGGGTTCCTGTACCAGCCGGGCGATCTGACGTCGATGAGGCGCGACGTCGACAAGCTCGCCACCGACACCGCATTACGGCGGCAGATGTCGCTGGCCGCCCGCGAGTTCACCCTCACCAGGACCTGGCCTGAGGTCTGTGCCGTCCTGATGGACTACTACCGCGAAGCCATCGCCATGACAGGGGGAGCCGCCCCCGATCCGCGCTGAACCGTCACCGGTTGCCACGGCCCGGTTCGATCATTTTTCCGCTATAGAATAGGCTTGCCCTCATAGGCAGGATTGCTGTAAGCCTTGCTGAGTGTTCCTGTCAGCGTCGTCACGGGAAGAGGTGCTTATGACACAGACCACGACCACACCGCCCACGGTCGTTCCACCACCCCCAGTGTGCGCCGCTTTTCTTCGCTCGAACGGGACCGGGGAAGTCCTGATCAACCGCCACACTCACACCATCTCGGGACCAGACCTGGTCTCGGCTCGCGCCCAGGCGATGAAGATCGTGGCCGACGCCGCCAAAGAGCATGACAGCGCGCTGTTGGTGACCTGCAGCGACCCCGAAGGATTGTTCCGTTTCCTTGTCAACCCGGATGGCACGGTCTCCGAAGCGCCGTACGCCGCCCCGGTCGCGCCAGTGGTGGCGAACCCGGACCCGGCCGGCTACAACCTCAACCCGACGCCATCTGAGACGGCGTCCCCCGAACCGCAGCCTCCGGCCCAGCCCGCGAACCCCGTGGGCACGATCTCCGTGCCGGCGTACGCCGCCGTGACCGGGGCAGGAACCGAGGCTGCGACAGCGCCAGTAGAATCCGAGCCGTCGCCACAAATCCCCGAGCCGCCAACAGTCGAAGCGCCCTTCGACGGCGAGTCCGACCAATCCGGGTCTCAACCCCAGGTCGAGGAAGCCACCAGTCTCGCGCCGCCACCGCCACCCCCTGTGATCGAGCAGCCACTTGCCGCCCGTTCAGCCCCAGCGCCGTCGTGGCCAAGCCCTGCCCCGCGCGAGACCGCACCAGCCCCCCGACGGGCTTTCATCGAGCCGACCGACATCAAGGCGCCGGCTGAACGGGGTTGGCGTGGGGCGTTGGCCCGACGCGGGATCACCTTGCCCCCATCGGAAGCCGAACTGGCTGATCGGGCTTATCGGGCCACCGTCGCTCGACAATGGTCGGGCCCCAGGACGATCGCAGTCGTCAACGGCAAAGGCGGAGCCGGGAAGACTCCCACGACGATCTGTCTGGCCGCGATCTTCGCCCGGTACGGAGGCGCTGGGGTTCTGGCCTGGGACAACAATCAGACCCGTGGCACACTCGGGTGGCGCACCGAACAAGGGCCCCACACCGCCACCTTGCTCGACCTGTTGCCTCAAACCCCCAACCTGCTCGGGACCGAGGCTCACGGGGCCGACCTGGCGCCGTACGTCCATCATCAGACCCGCGACCTCTACGACGTGCTGAGATCCAAATCGATCGTCTTGGCCGACGAGCAGCGGATCACCCCAGCCGACGTCGACGCGATCTGGCGGGTCGCGGCCAAGTACTACCGCTTGATCATCATGGACTCCGGCAACGACGAGTCCGATCCGATGTGGCGACGCATGATCGACCACACTGACCAGTTGGTGACCGTGACGACCACCCGCGCCGACCATGCCGAGGCTGGAGCACTGCTGGTCGAGGCGCTGATGCAGCGTGACGAGCGCAGTGCCCAGTTGGCCCGCAACTCAGTCACCATCATCACTCAAGCCGATCCCAAAGCCTCCGAGGAGTCGATTCGGCGGATTCGCGAGGGCTACTCTTCCTTGTCACGAGCCGTGGTCTCGATCCCGTACGACCCAGGCATGGTTGAAGGAACCTTGCTCTATGATGGACTGAAACCGGCCACGCAGCGCGCTTGGCTGATGGCAGCCGCCACGGTCGCCGAGGGCTTCGCTCACATCCCGGACCCCATCGCGACCTCATGAGGTTCGACGCATCGAGCCTCCCCCAGTCATCAGACCCGTCCGACGAACCGGAGGTGGATGTCGACTCGCCGCCGAAGCGGTGGCCAGGCTGGGTCGGTTTCGCCTGCCGCCTCATCCTCGGTGGTGCTCTGCTGGCGGCCGGAGCGATGAAAGTGTTCGACCCTGAGCAGTCGGTCCGCGCCGTTTTGGCGTACGAGTTCCCCTTGCCGCCGACGGTGACTACTGTGGTCGGCTACGGGTTGCCGGTCGTCGAGATTGTCTTGGGGTTGATGATCCTGGGCGGTGTCCTCACCCGCTGGACCGCTGCGGTCGGCGGGTTGGCGATGGTGGTCTACATCGCAGCGATCATGTCGGCCTGGGCCCGAGGGCTGTCCATCGACTGCGGATGTTTCACCCCCGGCGGTGTACTCTTAGATGTCAGTCAGAAAACAGCTTATGTTCAAGATATCGTACGCGACTTGGGCCTTCTGGTTTGCGCGGTGTGGCTGGTCGCCCGCCCGGTCACACGATGGTCGCTGGACGGCTGGCTCAACGCCCCAGTTGTGAAGGAGTCCCATGGCCAAGTCTAAGCGCGCCGCCACCGGCAAGAAGGGCCCCGCCCGTACGAGATCGACCTCCGCAGGCACGACCCGGACAGAATCGAGCCGTTCGGGCGCGAGTCCGACCGGCTCAGCGCGTACCGGTTCAGCGACGACAAACTCGGGCCAGTCCGCCCGCCAATCCCGCCTGGCCCTTGTGGTCGTCGGGGTCGTGCTCGTGGCGGTGATCCTGGTCGTGGTGGTGATCTGGCGCGGTGGGGCGATGGCGCCCGACTCGACCAACCCGACCTCGTCGGTCGCCGCCTCGACCACACCGTTCACCGCTCCGCACGGGGATCCAGCCGCCGGGTGGATCGAAGTCAGAGCCGACACCGTGCGTCCGGGCGCACTCACCGTCGACGAGTACGTCGACTATCAGTGCCCGATCTGCGGTTTCGTCAATGGACTCTACGGCGCTCCCCTGGCCGAGTTGGCCCAGCGCGGAGACATCATCCTACGGGTGCATTTGCGCACCTTCCTCGACTCCGGTCTGCACAACGACTCGTCGAACCGGGCCGCGACCGCCGCAGTCTGCGCCGACACCGTCGACGCCTTCCTGCCCTACCATGAGGCGGTTTTCGCCGACCAACCCCAAGAAGGGGTCGGCTACACCGATCAGCAACTGCGCGTCGACTTCCCTGCGAAGGCTGGGATCACAGGCAGCGACCTCGCCAAGTTCCAGCAATGCTACGACCAGCGTCAGGCCAGCTCGTACGTCGCCGCGATGGAGAGTGCCAACGCCATTCCACCGGCCAGCAGCGGGATCACCGATGCCCGCCAGTTCGGCACCCCCGCCCTGTTCGTCAATGACGTGATGTTCTCGTACGGCCAATTGGTGGCGATCAACAAGGACTCGACCTACACGATGACGGTCAACAACACCGGCGACGATCTGCTGGCGTTCTTGAAGCAGACCGCCAGCTGACAATCGAGGTCAGAGCACGGGCGCTGTTAGACGATCGGGCTCACAGCACGGGCGCGGGTTGGTAAGCGCTGGCTCGCGGCTCGTCGGCCACAACCAGTGCGATCCGACCGACGACGGCCGACACCTGGTGGCTGGCCGCCCCGGTCAGGTCCATCGGCTCGCTGACCAAACCGGCCAGATCGGCCGCAGTCAAACCGAGCCGAGGGTCCCCCGCCAGATCGTCCAACAGCATGTTCGCCCGACCCGTGTCACGCATCGTGAGCGCAGCGGCGACGGCGTGTTCCTTGATAGCTTCATGCGCCTGCTCGCGGCCGACTCCGCGACGAACAGCGGCCATCAGAATCTTGGTGGTCGTCAAGAACGGCAGATAGCGGTTCAATTCGGCTGCGATGACCGCCGGGAAAGCGCCGAAGTCACCCAAGACCGTCAAGAAGGTCTCAAACAGGCCATCCAAAGCGTAGAACGCGCCGGGAAGCGCCACCCGACGCACGACCGAGCAGGACACGTCCCCCTCATTCCACTGGTCTCCGGCCAATTCACCGACCATCGAGACATAGCCGCGCACAACCACGGACAACCCGTTGACCCGCTCACAGGACCGAGTGTTCATTTTGTGCGGCATGGCCGAGCTGCCGACCTGGCCCGGCTTGAACCCCTCGGTGACCAGCTCGTTGCCAGCCATCAGCCGGATCGAGGTCGCCAGGTTGGACGCCGGAGCGGCGATCTGCGCCAAACAGGTCACGACGTCGAAGTCGAGACTGCGCGGATACACCTGACCAGTCGAATCGAGTCGATGGTCGAAGCCCAGTGCCGAGGCGACCCGATCCTCCAACAGCGTCAAATGCTCCAGATCCCCGCCCAGCAGATCCAGTTGATCTTGACTGGTTCCCACCGGACCTTTGATCCCGCGCATCGGGTACCGCGCGATCAGGTCATCCAACCGGGCCAGCGCTTGCAGCAGCTCATCGGCCACCGTGGCGAACCGCTTGCCCAAGGTCGTGACTTGGGCCGCGACATTGTGAGTCCTGCCCACCACCGGCAGATGATCGTACTGAACCGCGGCTTCGCCCAACCGCGCCAACGTCGCCACCACCTTGAATCGAATCAGCTTCAGCGAGCGCAGGATCTGGGCCTGCTCGACGTTCTCGGTCAAGTCGCGGCTGGTCATGCCCTTATGGATGTGCTCATAGCCAGCCAAGGCGTTGAACTCTTCGATCCGGGCTTTGACGTCGTGACGGGTGACCCGCTCGCGGGCGTCGATCGACGCCAGGTCGATGTCGTCAACCCGCTGACGGTAGGCCTCGATGACGGTGTCGGGATCATCCGACCCGAAGCTCACCACCAGATCGGCCTGGGCCGACATGACGGCGATCCACAGCCGCCGCTCCGCGACGATCTTCGCTTGAGGTGCCCAGAGGTCTCGCATCTCCTGCGAGGCGTACCGGGTGGCCAACACATCGGAAACAGTCATCTGATGCCTTTCTTGAGCGTCGGGCCGCCCACACCGGGTCGACCCAGGTTGGCCCACCGTCACCAGGTGGGCGTGGCGATCTCGCCAGCGGCCGCCCGCTGCGCGATGTCACGACGACAGAAGCCGTCGGGAAAATCGATCCGATCGACACAGTCGTACGCCAGGCGTCGGGCTGTGGCCACATCGTCGCCGACCGCCGTGACGGCCAAAACCCGTCCGCCTTTGCTGACCAACTCCCCGT
This sequence comes from Propionibacteriaceae bacterium, assembly GCA_031285845.1. Lineage (GTDB taxonomy): Bacteria > Actinomycetota > Actinomycetes > Propionibacteriales > Propionibacteriaceae > WQYJ01. Next base: position 52,461 of record JAITVK010000018.1, on the reverse strand, counting down.
CGCGATCCAACCCAGTGCCGCAGTGGATGATGTCGACCCCCTCCATGGGATCGGGCAAGCGAATCCGGCCACCGGTCACCGGCGATCCCGGGTAGCCTCGGGCAGCCATCACCACGGTGACCGAGGCTTGGTCGCGCCACTCTAGTCGTGGCGGTGTCGGGGGCTCTTCACTGGTCAGCGAGGTCACATCGGTCTGCTCGACACCCTGGCCCGCCTCGACTGGCCCTGACACGAGCCCGGACACCAAATCACCGACCGCAGCGCCGTAGAGCACCGAGCCCAGGCCTGTGATCAGCAGCGGAAGAATCGCCTCGGTCTCCGGATCTCCGAACCGGGCGTTGAACTCGACGACTTTCGGCCCCGTGCTGGTCAGCGCCAATCCGACGTAGAGCAGCCCGCGAAACTCGATCCCCCGGGCGGCCATATGGTCCAAGGTCGGAGCGACCACCCGCGACAAGGTCCACGAGCCAAGATCTTTCGGGGCCCAGCCAGTCGGAGCGTACGCCCCCATGCCCCCGGTGTTGTTGCCGGTGTCCAAGTCACCGACCCGCTTGAAATCCTGAGCCGGAATCAGCCCGACCGCGTCATGACCGTCACAGATGGCGAACAGAGACACTTCTGGGCCGTCGAGGTACTCCTCGATGACGCAAACCCCGCAGGCCAGACCGTGAGCCAAGGCCTCCGACCGGTCTTTCGTCACCACCACGCCTTTGCCGGCGGCCAACCCGTCATTTTTGACGACGTACGGCGCGCCGAACTCGTCCAAAGCGGCGTTGATCTCAGCTCCCGTACGACACAGGCGCGACGCGGCGGTGGGCACACCGGCGTCGGCCATCACCTGTTTGGCGAACTGCTTGGATCCTTCCAACTGGGCGGCGGCCGCACTAGGGCCGAAGCAGGCGATGCCGGCGGCGCGGACTTGGCTGGCGACATCGGCCACCAGGGGCGCTTCGGGGCCGATCACGACCAGATTGGAACCCAATCGACGGGCCAGATCGGCCACGGCGACACCGTCGAGGATGTCGAGCTGACGGATCCTGCGTTCCAGATCGGGCTTGGTCGCCGCGTTGAACGACTGACACAACGCCCAGGTCCCCGGGTTGCCTGGCCCAACATGGACGCCGACCACTTGAGGATCACGAGTCAGGGCCAACGCCAGAGCATGTTCACGGCCCCCCGAGCCGACCACCAGCACATTCAACTTCACCGCACCAGCCTATCGTGGAGCCCAAGGCTCGTCCTCGCCGGTCCGCGCCGCTCGGACGCCTCGCGGCTGATCGCCACCTGAGCCGAGCCCGCTGCGATCTTCCACAGGCCGAGTGACCGCAGAGTTCAGAGCAGGTCGTGGATCATCACAGTCTGTTCGCGACCCGGTCCCACCCCGATGCCAGAGACACGCACGCCGATGAGCTCTTCCAGACGACGGATATAGCGCTGAGCGTTGGCCGGCAGGTCGGTGAAACTGCGCGCGCTGGAGATGTCCTCGGTCCAACCGTCGGCGTACTCGTACACCGGTGTGGAGTGGTGAAGCTCGGTTTGAGTCATCGGCATGTCGTCGTGGCGCACCCCGTTGACGTCGTAGCCGACGATCACGGGGATCTTCTCCCACCCGGTCAGGACATCCAGTTTGGTGACGAAGATGTCCGTCATGGCGTTGACCCGCGCTGCCTGGCGCACCACCAGGGCGTCGAACCAGCCGCAGCGGCGCGGACGCCCGGTCGTGGTGCCGAATTCGCGACCGGCTTGGCGCAACCGCTCACCCGTGTCGTCGAGCAACTCGCCCGGGAACGGTCCTTCTCCCACACGGGTGGTGTACGCCTTGGCGATGCCGATCACCCGGTCGATCCGAGTCGGGCCGACACCGGCCCCGGTGCAGGCCCCGGCCGCAATCGGCGAAGACGAGGTGACGTAGGGGTAGGTTCCGAAGTCGACGTCCAAGTGATGGGCCTGAGCGCCTTCGAACAGCACCACTCGTCCCTGATCGAGCGCGTCGTTCAGCAGGGCGGAGGTATCAGTCATCATCGGGGCGACCCGCTCGGCGTAGCTCAACAGCTCGTCGGCCACCGACTCGGCGTCGATCGCCGGGCGGTTGTAGACCTTGACCAGCAGCGCGTTCTTCTGCTCTAACGAGGCGGCGACCTTCTGGCGCAGAATCGACTCGTCGAACAGATCCTGGATCCTGATCCCGACCCGGTTGACCTTGTCAGCGTACGCCGGGCCGACTCCGCGGCCTGTGGTGCCGATCTTGCGGCGACCAAGGAAACGCTCGGTCACGCGGTCGATCACGCGGTGATAAGGAGTGATGATGTGGGCGTTGGCGCTGATGCGCAGATGGTCGACGTTCACCCCGCGCAACGCCAACCCGTCGATCTCTTCAAACAGGACCGACAGGTCAACCACGACCCCGTTTCCGATGACCGGCACGCAGTTGCGGTTGAGAATCCCCGAGGGCAGCAAGTGCAGCGCGTACTTCTCCTGACCCACGACCACAGTGTGACCGGCGTTGTTCCCGCCCGAATATCGCACCACATAGTCGACCCGCTCTCCGAGCTGATCGGTGGCCTTGCCTTTGCCTTCATCGCCCCATTGGGTTCCGACGATGACGATGCCTGTCATAGTGACCTTCCGTGTGTCGTGCCGGTTGATGGCAGCGCCGACCAGTCTACCGGTCCAGCCCCAGCGTTGATGCGACGACCATCGCTGGGTGACAAGCCGCATCGCTGGCTCACCGCGTCAAACAACCAGACCTGTCATTGTGGGACGAGCCGGATCGTTCGACCATCGCCGAGTGCGACATCGGCCCGTCCCTGTTGGCAGACGCTGCGATCCTCGATCAATGCAGCTTCTGACAATTCGAACAGACGTAAACTGTGCCACCGCGGTATTCCAGACGCTGAATCGGAGCGCCGCAGCGTGGGCAAGCCGTGTCGAAGGTCAGACGACACATCACCGTCTGATAGCCACCGGCTTTCCCGAACAGGTCACGCTCCACCGAACGCCCGCCTTCGGCGGTCATCTGAGTCAGCACCGATCGTATGGCGGCGTGGAGGGCGTCCATCTCGGCTTCGCTCAGAGTGAACATCGTCCGTTTGGGATGGATCTTGGCTTGCCACAGGATGTCCTGCAACACCCCGTTACCCAACCCCGGAATCCGCTGTTGGGTGGCGAGAAACAGTTTGGCGGGCAGCCGAGCGGCTCTGTCGTCGACCAAAGACTCGAAATACTCTTTCGTGAAATCATTGCTCAGTGGCGACGGCTTGACCAGAGCCCCGACATACAACGGATTCGAGTTGGTGCCCGCCTCGAAGGCGAGCAGTCCGCCGTACATCTGCACTGTGCAGCAAATCGCCGACTCGTCATCGAAGACGACCAGCAATTGGTGGCGGGCCGGACGCTTCTCCCCTGGCGCGTAATAGCGCAGGTTGACTCCGTCGGAGAACACCACCCGGGTGTCCTCGGCCCACAGCTCGGCCTGACCGCCGTGAGCGGCCGAACCGGTGATCTGGCGGCCTTCCAGCCGCTCAGGATAGCTGCTGGGCTCGCCGAAATACCAGGTGTAACCGTGGGGAGACGCTGCCGCCACGGCACGTACGATGGTCTTGCCGTCGAGGGTTTCGCGCAACTGCCGAGACAGCACTTGCGCTTCGGGGATTTCTATCATCACTGCTCCTGATTATGGTGTGCTTCGCAAGCGCATGACCCCGGATGTGTGCCGACAGTGTCCCAAAATGAGTGTGCCCAGGGGACATGCGAAACTCCGCGCGCATGGCGCGGACATGAATCACGACAGCCGTGGCCGTCGCGACGCACCGACAATACACAACACCATCAAGAACCCGATGCGTGGTCACTCGACAGTGACAGGTACGAAACGCACCCTAACCCCGTACTTTGTAGACTACTCCATCGTAGGAGAATCATCACGCTCGAAGTACGACAGCGAGCGTATAGCACGGCCAAGATGCCAATTGAGGAAGGCATGGATCAGGCCCGAGGCTTCCCGAACCCGAGCGCCGCCCACCTCACGGGTGGACGGCCAATCACCATCGGACAGGGCCCAAAGGTACGCCACCGTGGCCGGTGACACCGCCACCGACCCGGGAGGACGACAACGCGCGCACACCATACCGCCGGAGGCTGGGTGGAAGAATCCCTGCAGACCAGGCGCGCCACAGATCGCGCAGTCGGTCAACTGGGCGGCGTAGCCGGCCAAGGCGGTCGCACGCAGCAGGTAGGAGTCGAGGATCATCAGCGCTGGGCGCGGGCCGTCGCTCGTCCCCTCGCTCAACGCTCGCAGCGCCCCCGTCAACAGCAGGTAGTGGCGTAGCGCAGGAGTTTGTTCCTCGGCCACCAAGATGTCGGCGACCTCGACCATGACTTCGGCGGCGGTGTAGAGCTGATAGTCGCCCATGAACCCTTTGCCGAACAGATCGATCGACACCACCGAGGTGAAGATGTCCAGGGTGCGTCCTTCCGTCACCTGCAAGTCGACGCGGGCGAACGGCTCCAAGCGGGCGCCAAATTTGGAGGACGTGCGCCGCACCCCTTTGGCCACGCCGCGCAGCTTGCCATGCTGACGGGTCAAAATGGTGATGATTCGGTCGGCTTCGCCCAAGCGATGAGTCCGCAGCACGACGCCCTGATCGTTGTAGACCCCCATCACCACCTCCTCCTCACGCGGTCGGCGTCCTGACCAGCGGCGCGATCCAGCCCGCAGCTCTTTGCGCCTGTCCGGTAATAATGGACAAATCGTACCGCTGGTGCCGGACATCTTCGATGGTCCTGAAGTCACACACCGATCCGACGCGTCCGGCGGCGACCGCCCCGGCGTCGTGCGAGTCCTCTATGATCGTCACATGGTCCCAGGTTACGTCCATCCTCCCCATCGAGCGCCCAGCCCGCATCACGACGGCGCGATCCCGCCGCAGGTGGCCCAGGTGCCCAACCATGTGGCGATCGTGATGGATGGAAACGGGCGCTGGGCCAAGCAGCGCGGCCTGCCTCGCACAGCCGGCCATGAGCGCGGCGAGCAGTCCCTGTTCGACGTCATCGAGGGCGCGATCGAAGTCGGCGTCAACTATCTGACCGTCTACGCGTTCTCGACCGAGAACTGGAAGCGGTCGCCGGCCGAAGTGCGTTGGCTGATGGGCTTCAACCGCGACACCATCCACCGTCGACGCGCCGATCTGGACGCGCTGGGAGTACGGATCCGCTGGGCCGGACGCCGACCGAGACTGTGGGCTTCGGTCATCAAAGAGCTCGAAGTCGCCGAGCAGATCACACGGAACAACACGACCTTGACTCTGCAATTCTGCGTCAACTACGGCGGACGCTCCGAGGTGGTCGACGCCGCACGCGAGATCGCTCGCCAAGCAGTCCAGGGCCACTTGGATCCGGACCGGTTGACCGAAGACCGGTTCCACAAATTCCTCTACTGTCCTGACATTCCCGACGTCGACTTGTTCATCCGTACCTCCGGCGAGCAACGCACCTCGAACTTCCTGATCTGGCAGGCCGCGTACGCCGAGATGGTCTTCCTCGACCACCTGTGGCCCGACGTCGACCGGCGAGACCTGTGGGACGCGATCGTCACCTACAACCAACGACAGCGGCGCTTCGGCGGAGCCTAGAATGGGCAGACTCGTATAGATATCACGACATTTGGGTGCATGAGGTAGCTTTCTCAGTGTATCCCCCAAGATAAAGCCGGGGGCGGCCCGCAAGGAACCGCCCCCGGCTTTATCACTTTCGCGCGAGTCGACCGGACGTCCAGGCCGCCACAGGGCGGTCGCACTATTCGACACGCTCGTACCGCGATCGTCGGGTCCAAACCTTCCCCGTGTCACCGCCTGTCGAGGGGTGAGCCGCCCCAGGATTGTCGGGCCTCCCCGGGTCGGCGCCTGCCGCTGGGCGAGGTCCACGACCGTCAGTTCATGCCATCGCCCCGATCAGGGACTGTGTCACAATGACTTCATGAGCAGGATCATTCTTGACGTACGAACCCCGGAAGAGTACGCCGCCCGCCACGTGGACGGCGCGATCAACCTCAACTTCCACGATCCGGACTTCGCCCGACGGATCAGCGAGTTTCCCAAAGACGTGGAGTACGTCGTCTACTGCAACGCCGGCGGGCGGGCCTCCCGCGCCGCCACCCGAATGAAGACCCTCGGCTTCACCGATGTCACGGCGTACGGAATCATGGGAGCCTCCGTCGCCACCGGCGCGACCGTCACCTATCGCCGCGAACCGTGACCGCCGTACGGGCCGCCGAAACGCGAACGAGGTACGCCCGCTGTCTGTCCCCGGTCAGCAGTCGATCTAGGGCGTGTTGGTTAAGTCCGTGGTGGCTCAAGCAACGCGCTCTAATGGAAGAAGTGGCGGGTGCCAGTGAAATAGAGGGTCACCCCGGCCGCCTGACAGGCCGCCACCGTGTCATCGTCGCGGATCGAACCACCCGGCTCCACGATGGCTCGCACACCGGCGTCCAGCAGAATCTGAGGACCGTCGGCGAACGGGAAGAACGCGTCGGAGGCTGCCACGGATCCGGTCGCGCGGTCAGAGGCTCGGCTCACCGCCAATCGGCAGGAGTCCACGCGGTTGACCTGACCCATGCCGACGCCGACCGACGCCTGATCCTGAGCCAGCAGGATGGCGTTGGACTTCACTGACCTGACCGCCCGCCAGGCGAAAACAAGGTCCCGCAAAGTCGCCTCATCGGCCACTTCACCGGCCATCAACTGCCACTGGGATGGGTCGTCGCCGGGACCGTCGATTCGGTCAGGGCGCTGGACGAGCAGACCTCCGGAGATGTGACGAAGTTCGAACGCCTCGCTCGGATAGGGCGCAGCCCGCAAAATGCGCAGGTTCTTCTTTGTTTGGAGCAGGGCCAACGCCTCGGGATCGTACGACGGCGCGATGATCACCTCGGTGAAGATCTCCTTCAGCGTTGTGGCCATCTCCACACTGACCGGACCGTTGGCGGCCACCACCCCGCCGTAAGCGGACAGCGGATCACAAGCGTGAGCTTTGCGATGGGCCTCGGCGATGTCCGCGCCGAGGGCGATCCCACACGGATTGGCATGTTTGATGATCGCGACGGCTGGGGCTGAGAAGTCATAACAGGCCCGGTACGCCGCCTCGGTGTCGGTGTAGTTGTTGTAGCTCATCGCCTTGCCACCCAGTTGTTCGGCCTGGGCCAGACCGTGGCCGGTGGCGCTGGTGAACAGTGCAGCCGGTTGGTGGGAGTTCTCGCCATAGCGCAGCACCTGATCCTCATCGAAGACCATCCCCACCCATGACGGGATCTGACTGGGCTGGTCGTCGGGGAAGACTTCGGTCATCCACGTGGCGACGGCCACATCGTAGTTCGCCGTGTGAATGAACGCCCGCTTGGCCAGTTGAGCCCGCTGCGCCAAGGTGAACCCGCCTTTGGCGAGGGCGTCGACGACCTGGGGGTACTGATCCGGCGAGGTGATGATGGCCACGCTCGGATGATTCTTGGCGGCCGCCCGGACCATGCTCGGCCCGCCGATGTCGATCTGTTCGACGCACTGATCGACGCTGGCTCCACTGGCGACCGTGGCGGCGAAGGGGTAGAGGTTGGACACCACCAGGTCGAAGGCGGCCACACCCAAGTGTTCCAGTTGCTCGACGTGGGACGCCAAGCGCCGGTCGGCCAGGATGCCGGCGTGGATCTTCGGATGCAGGGTTTTGACCCGGCCATCCAGACACTCAGGGAATCCCGTCACCTGTTCGACCGGGGTCACCGCGATCCCAGCCGCGCTCAACGTCGCGGCCGTCGACCCGGTGGACACGATCTCCACCCCGGCTTGAGCCAGGGCTTGACCCAGCTCAACCAATCCAGTCTTGTCGTAGACACTCACCAAAGCCCGACGAATCGCCACCACATCACTCATGATTCCTCCTCCATTCTTTGACGACCTTGATCAACAGCCGCCTCTCCTCCACTTTGATTCGTTCATGCAGACTCGCCTCATCGTCGCCCGGAAGAACCGCGACGGCGGTCTGAGCGATGATCGGTCCGGTGTCGACACCCTCGTCGACGGCGAAGATCGTACACCCTGTGACTTCCACCGAGGCCGCCAACGCGTCACGTACGGCGTGAGCGCCAGGAAAACTCGGCAACAGCGCCGGATGAGTGTTGATGAAACGCCCGCCGAAGCGTTCGAGGAACCAGCGCCCCACCAGTTTCATGAACCCGGCGGAGATGACCAGATCGGGGTGGAAGGATGCAGTGGCTTCGGTCAACGCTCGATCCCATTCCGCCCGGTCCCCGCCTCGGTCAAGCTTGACGATGAAGGTGTCGATGCCACGGTCGGTCGCGAACTGAAGACCAGGCGCTGCCCGGTCGGCTCCGACCGCCACCACCTGAGCGTCGACTTTACCGGCGTCGATCGCCTCCAATAGAGCGTTCAAGAGTGTGCCAGTTCCCGAAATCAAGACGACACAACGCAGAGGAACGGTCACCCCCCAACCCTAGCGGATGGGTTCGATCCGACCCGGGGTCGTCTCACAACGGCCGGTCAACGCTCGCCAGGATGGAAATCTAACGGCAACTGGACGTCTTGGGGTGGGGCGGGTCGATCAGCCAGATCCAGCGGTTGAGTCGGATCGAGTACGGTTGGGGTTGACGCGGGCGCTGTCGATGCGGTCGTCCCAGTCGCCGTGGCCGCGGTCGCATCTCCGACTCTGGTCGACTCCTCGCTCGGTTTGGGGTTCGCATGCTCGGAGCCACCGTCGGTCTGTTCCACCGACGGTACATCGGATTCGTCGCCGCTCGACCATCGTGCCCACCATCGGTGACCGGTCGCAGCAGCCGGGCGACGGATCAATCCGACCACGAAGCCGGTGATCATGGCCCCCAAACCCATGATGCAGGGCGCGATGACCAGCAGCGGCATCCAGAATGGTCCCACGTGAGCCAGACGATCAGTACCCAAGCTGCCGATCGAGGCCAGTGAGACACCGACCACTCCTAGACCGGCCCCGACGCCGACCAGTCCACCGACCAGCGCGGTCTCGTCGAAGCGCGCCCGCGGTCTGGCTCGCAGCACCATCACGGCCGAGGCGGCCCCGGCCAACACCGGCACGGCCAGCCACAACAGGTTCGCACTGGATGTCTCAGTGGGGATCGCGGCGGTGATCGGGAAGGCCGGAAGCAAGCCCACCTGGCTGCCCGCCAACGAGATCACCGATCCATCCCCGACGGTGAAACCGGGACCGAAGGTCCACGTCATGCACCAAATCGCCAAGGTCACAACAAACAACAGTTGGACCAGGGTCAGCACGACACCACCGGCCCATCCCGGGTTCAGTTGCTCGGTCAGCGTGACGAACTCGGCCCGCTTCGACACCAATCCGGCCACCAACGCGATTGTGCCGCCAATGAACGCCACCAGAACTCCCACCCCGATGGCCCGAGGAACTACCCGCGCCCAGACCGGCCACCTACCCCACAGATCCCAATGAATCGCCTTGCGAGCTCCGAAAAAGGCCAGGACGACAGCCAAGACTGCCGCCGCGAGCCCGACCCGGGGTTGGGGAGCCCCGTCGCTGACGAGGAAATCCGCAGTCTGAACCACCACGGCGTACACACCTGCGACGACACCGGCCACCTTCCAGGTCGCTGAAGCCTGATGGACCTCGCCATGAGCGAGAAGGTCCTGTTTTCCGGCGTAACCGGCCACCCCGTGAAGGATCACTGCGATGATGACGGTCAAGCCCAGCGGGATCAGGGTGACGTGGGTTCCGCCGACGGTCAACTGGCCGCCGTGGGCGAGCAGCCACACCTTCGTCGACAGGATCAAACCTTCGGCGCTGACCGACCCCACACCGGCCAGCTGGGCGACCAAGACGAGCGCGGCCACCAGAGCCCATCCGCAGACTGCGGCGACCACGGCGCCACCTATGGCGGCCAGCCACCACGGCATCGTGGCGGCACGCGGCGGCTCCTTCTTGTCATGAAGGGTTTCCACCGTCAGCCGGTTCTTGGTTGTCTTGTCGCGCGCCACCCTACCATCTTCGCAGGCCCGGCCTCCGGCTGGGCCGATTCCCACGCGCAGACCGCCCCAATCCATCAAAGAAAACAGTCCATGGTGGTTGTCGGCGATGCGGCCGCCCGAACCAGATCCAGCCCGGTCGCGGCGAGGCGAGCCCCCGCCCGCCCCGAAACCACTCCGCCCAACCAACGGCCACGCTCAGGCAGGCGAACCGCCGCGATGACCGGACACCCTGCGACCTTACAGTTTTTCCAGCGGCGCATGCCGGACTGAGAGCAGTTTGACGCCGCACGATCCGAAGTCGACTTCGGCGCGAGCCTGATCGTCGACCCCTGACACCGCACGGACCGTGCCCAGGCCGAACGTCGAATGCAACACCTTGTCGCCCGGCGCGAGACTCAACCGGGGTTTGGCTTTGGCCGTGGTGACGCGGCTGACGAAGGATTGAGCCGAGCCACCCCCGGTTTCGGTCCGACGTCCCCTCACCTCGGGGTTGGTGGTTCGCCAACCGCTGACTCGATCAGTGCGTCGCCATTCCATCAGTGATTCAGGAATCTCATCGAGGAACCGACTGGGCGGACTATATTGCGGTGAGCCCCACATGGTACGAACGGTGGCCCGAGTGACGTAGAGTCGCCGCCGGGCACGAGTCACCCCGACGTACGCCAAACGCCGCTCCTCCTCCAACTCGCTCGGATCAGCTTGGGCTCGTTCGTGGGGGAACAGCCCTTCTTCGAATCCGGTGACGAACACGGTGTCGAACTCCAGTCCTTTGGCAGTGTGCAAGGTCATCAAGGTGACCACGCCGCGCCCCGACTCGTCGGGGATGTCGTCAGAATCCGACGACAAGGCGATACGCTCCAAGAAGGCGGCCAAGGAGTCATCCGGCTCTGGCGCTCCGGGCAAAGATCCTGTCCCCGTTTCGGTCGGGCGAGCCCCAGACGCGCCCAGCAGAACCGTACGCTCAACGTCGCCGACCCGTCCCCTGGCGGCCGCAGATTGGTCGGCGCGGGCCCAGGGCGCGCTCGAACCAGCCCCGGCGGCCGACGCGCCCTGGGCCACGGCGTCGGCGCGTTGGGCAGATTCGTCGGAACTCAACCAGTCGGCAGCCTCCGACAGGCGCGGATCGTCGTCGTGGGTGACGGCGTCCGTGACATCGACCTCATGGGCGGAGGAGACGAACTCGGTGGCGACCGCGATCAGCTCGGCCAGATTCTCCATTCGCGTCTCGTCCTGAGGATCGGTCGAGTCCTTCAGCATCGCCAGATAGCCGCTTCGGTCCAGAATCGAGCGCAACACCTCGTCCGCCGGGACCCCCTCGGCGACCATATGACGATGCTCGGCCATCAGCTCACCGAACCCGCTCAGCGCTGCCCGAACCCGCGCAGTCAGCCCGGGCACCTCGTCGATGCGGCTGAGCACATCGGTCAACGTCAGCGCGTTGTTGCGAGCGTACGAGCGCAGTGCCTCCTCGCTGGTGGCCCCGATCCCCCGCTTCGGAACGTTCATCACCCGTTCGATCGACACGTCGTCGGCTGGATTGGCCACGGCCCGCAGGTAGGCGATGGCGTCGCGAATCTCCTTGCGCTCATAGAATTTGACCCCGCCGACGACTCGGTAAGGAACCGACAGCCGGATGAACACTTCTTCGACCGCGCGCGACTGCGCGTTCGTCCGATAGAAGATGGCCATTGAGGAGTACGTCTCGTGCTCGATGTCGACCAGACGATGAACCTCGTCGGCGATGAAACGGGCCTCATCGTGCTCGGTGTCGGCCACATAGCCGACGATGAGCGGGCCTTCACCGGTGTCGGTCCACAGGTTCTTGTCTGGCCGATTCTTGTTGTGGCCGATCAAGGCGTTCGCCGCTGACAGGATGTTTTGAGTCGAACGGTAGTTCTGCTCCAGTTGGATGACCTGAGCGTCAGGAAAGTCCTGCTCGAAATTGAGGATGTTCTGGATCGACGCGCCCCGGAAGGCGTAGATCGACTGATCAGAGTCGCCGACCACCATCAGCTCCCCCGGCGGGATCGACTCCGGGCTGGTCGCCGGGCCGCAGAGCAGATGGATCAGGGTGTACTGCGCGTGATTGGTGTCTTGATACTCGTCGACCAGCACGTGGCGAAAACGCCGGCGATAGCGCTCCAACACGTCAGGAAACTGGGTGAACAGTTGGACGGTGCGCATCAGCAGATCGTCGAAATCTAGCGCCGCCGCCCTGGTCAGCCGGGTCTGATAGTCGGCGTAGACTTCGGCGTACTCTTCTTGGGGGAACTTGCCCACAGTGTTGAGCATGGCCGTGCCCGGATCGACCAAAGCGTTTTTCTGGTCGGAGATCCATGACCGCACAGCACGAGTCGGGAACCGTTTCGGATCCATGTTTCGCTCCCGCATGATGGTCGACACCAGGCGTTTGGAGTCGGTGTCGTCGTAGATCGAGAACGACTTCGGCAGATCGAAGCGATCAATGTCTGCCCGCAGAATCCGCACGCAGGCCGAGTGGAAGGTCGACACCCACATGAACCGGGCACGACCGCCGACCAGGTCGTCGACCCGTTCTCGCATCTCAGCGGCCGCCTTGTTCGTGAACGTGATCGCCAGAATTGATCCGGGATGGACCGCGCGGGCCGTGATCAGGTACGCGATGCGCCGCGTCAGCACCCGTGTCTTGCCCGAGCCGGCCCCGGCGACCACCAGCAGCGGAGTGCCCGCGTGGGTGACGGCGGCCAACTGGGGTGGGTTCAGGCCTGCCAACAGCGTGGACGCCCCCGGATCGTCCACGCCTGGGGGAGCCGACTGGTCGTCTTCAGGGGGTCGGTCGCGCCGATCCGGGGCAGCTCCAACCGAGGACGGGGTGAACAACGACTCAATGTCGTCGGGAAACAGGGCGTTGCTGAACAGATCATCCATGAGGCCCACTACTCTACGGCCTGGGTACGACAGGTGTGGAACACCACCGGCCGGTGTCGCCTGACCTGGACAACCCTGCCTTGCCACCCACGCGGACCCAGATGTGCTTCAGGGGCAGTCCAGGGTCCAGTCACCACCGCGAGGACCGGCCGTACGCCTACAATAGAGATATGAGTATTATCGCATTTCTCATCCTGGGCGTCGTCGCTGGCTTCATCGCCAGAGCGCTCGTCCCCGGCCGCATCGGCCATGGTCTGTTGTCGGCTCTGATCTGTGGCGTCGCTGGCGCGCTAGTCGGAGGTTGGCTGTCTTCAGCGATCTTCCACGTCTCCCTGGGCCGCTTCTGGGACCTGCGCACCTGGATCATCGCCATCGCCGGATCGGCTCTGGTGCTGTTCGTCTGGGGCCTAGTCACCGGCAAGAACAAGTGATCTGATCGTCAATTGCCGCGTCGATCAGATCATCTGATCGCGATTGTCGCGCCTAGCGTCGATCAGATCAGTTTGCGATCGGTCGCCCAGCGCGTCAATTGGTGGCGGTTCGACAATTGAAGCTTCCGCAGGACCGACGAGACGTGAGTCTCGACGGTCTTGACGGAGATGAACAGTTCGCGAGCCACCTCACGGTACGAATAGCCGCGCGCGATCAAGCGCAGCACCTCCTGCTCTCTGGCCGACAGCCGATCCAGATCCTCATCGACGGCCGCGACTTCGATCGAACCAGAGAAAGCATCCAACACGAAACCAGCCAGACGCGGAGAGAAAACAGCGTCGCCTTCGGCCACCCGCCCGATCGCGTCAACCAGATCAGCACCACTGATGGACTTCGTGACGTACCCCCTGGCTCCAGCCCGGATCGTCCCGATCACATCTTCGGCCGCGTCGGACACCGACAGGGCGAGGTACTTCACCTCGGGCAGTCCAGCTTGACGCATCACTTGGGCTCCGCCGCCGCCGGGTAGGTGGACATCCAGCAACACCACATCGGGATGATGAGCCTGGATCGCAGCCACACCGGAGGCGACGTCCTCGCCCTCACCGACGACATCGACGTGCCCGGAGATCTCATGGCGCACGCCAGCTCGGAACATGGTGTGATCATCCACGATCACCACTGTGTAACGACGTCCCTCAGCCATTGTTGGCTCCTTTCTCGCTCAACGGCATCAACAGTTGGATCTCGGTGCCCTCGCCCACCGTCGACCGAATCTCGACCTTACCCCCGTACCGGGTCATCCGATCGATGATTGAGCCGCGGATGCCCATCCGATCCTCGCCGATATCGTCGGTCACGAATCCGGCTCCGCGGTCACGGACATAGATCTGGGCAGCGTCCTCATTGACTTCAGCGTACACGTCCACCTTGTCAGCCCCAGAATGCTTGGCCGCGTTCAGGATCGCCTCACGAGCAGCGCGTACGATCGCATCGACCTCGACAGTCATCTCATGGTCACCGACGGTGACCAATTCCACCGCCACCGGGTAGGTCTTCTCCAATTCGGCGACCACCTCTTTCAGAGCAGTCGTGGCCGACTCGTCCTCGACCTGGTCGCCGTAGAGCCATTCGCGCAGCTCGCGTTCTTGGCTGCGCGCCAACTGGGTGACCTTCTTCGGATCACCGGCCTGCTTTTGGATCACGGCCAGGGTTTGAAGAACCGAGTCGTGCAGATGGGCGGCGATGTCCGCCCTCGTCTGGGCGATCAGTTCGGCCTGCTTGGCCTCCTCGGAGACCACCGGGTGGATGATCCACGGCAACACGACCACCGCCCCGGCGATGATCGTCAATCCTGCGGTGATACCGGCGATGGTGTAGATCGCGACGTGACGGTCGGGAGCGAAACCGGGCATACCGAAGTTCTCGTCGAGCTGGGGCCACAGCAACAGGCGCGTGGCCAGAAAAGCGCCGGTCACCCAGATCAACGCCACCGCGACCACCATCACTGCGACCTTGGCCCAAGCCCGCCAACGGGATTCTCTCACCCGCCAGACCAGACCGACGCCCAGCCCCAACAGACAGATCACCACCGCGCATTGCCCGATAACCGAGTGGTCGTACCATCTCATGGCGACCGCGATCCCCATCCCGACCGCGAACGAGGCGACCCAACCGATCAGCAACCGCCAATTCCATGGCCGCGCCACCGTTCGCAACCCCTGACGGGCGGCGGCCACCAATCCGATCGGGACCGGCTGGCGCTCACTAGGCAGAATCAGCCACACCAGCGCGTACGCCACCGCCCCGGAGAACTTCCACGTGCAGGCCACGATGAACACGACTCGGATCACCCACACCGGGATTCGGAACTGGGCCGCCAGGCCAACGCAGACCCCGGCCACCAAGGCGCCGTCGACCCCACGATAAGCCGACGGGGGATGGACGATCTGGTGAGTGCTCACCCACCCAGCATGGCAGGTCGAGCCCATTTCCACCACCGCGCCGGGTCAGGATCTGACTGGCAGATGGCCTCAGGGGCGAACCAGGGGGGAACCTTATGGCAAGAACCCTGGTGAGCGCGGCATTCTAGATGTATGAGACCTACAACCCAATTGAGGCGCAACCTCGCCCGCCGCTGGCTCGGCGGCGTGGCCTCGGGTTTGTCGGACTATTTCGGAATCGACGTCAATCTGATCCGGCTGCTGTTCGTGCTGGGGATTGTGTTCTCTGGTGGCACGGCGCTGTTCCTCTACCTGATCGGCTGGGCGATCATTCCGAAAGGCGCTCAGTACGGCGTCACTGTCCCGGTCGCGCCACGCCACGGCATCATCTGGGTCTTGGCGGTGGCCGCCCTGATCATCGCGGGTTTCTCGCTGATCGACGAGCCCCGCAACGTGATCGGCGCCGGCGTCATCTGTCTGATCGGTTTGGCGATCTGGCGCAGGAGTCGCCGACGCGGTTCGTGGCGAACACGCAAAGAGTTCGACAAGGCCCGGTTGGCCTGGCAGCGTCGGCTCGACGAGCAGCGCGCCCAGTCGGCCTCACCGACCTATCTGGGTGGCGACCCCTTCCAAATCAACTCCTTCTATCCAGCGACACCGGACTACCCCGGCGGCTATGCCGGGCCTGGCGGGCCTCGCGGCCACCACAATCCCCCACCTCAGGTCGACTCTGATCCTGACAACAACCTTGGCTCTGGCTTCCAGACTCAATAACTCACGAAAGGTAAATCATGTCCACTCGTCAACTCGCCCGTTCGAAGACCAACCGGGTCCTGGGAGGTGTCGCCGGGGGTATCGCCGAATTCACCGGTCTGGACTCCGGCCTGGTTCGCCTCATCACCGCCGCCATCGTGCTGTTCACCGGTGTTGGCCTAGTGGGCTACATCCTGGCGTGGATCCTCCTACCTGAAGAAGGATCCTCTTCCTCGGGATTGACCTCCATCATCTCTGCCTTCCGAGGCAATTCGACCACTCCTGACAGCAATCCTCATCCAGACGACTATCGCTGAGTGAGACAGGAGCACGAGGGGCGGCGCCAATGGCGCCGCCCCTCGTGTCTTGTTTCGGCGCGAATCGCCCCCGTTGAGATCCAACGATCCAGCCATGTCGGACAGTTTTCCGCCACCGACGCTGTCGCGCGTTAAGCTGAACAAAGCGAACGAAACAATCAAACCCTGATCCGACGCGTCCGGCGGCGAATCGCCACACCTGAGGAGGATTGTGATGGTCTCGCACGAGTCAGTCGGGCACTCGCCCGCGATGAAGACCCCCACCCAACCCCGCTCGAACACTGAGACCGTGATCGAAGACGCCCGACACCTGGCCACGCCGCCCGCAGTCGATCTGACCGATCTGACCAAGTCTTTTGGACCGGTCAAAGCCGTGGACAACATCAGTGTGACCATACCGACCGGTCAAGTGGTCGCCTTGCTCGGACCCAACGGCGCCGGGAAAACCACCACCTTGGACATGGTCCTCGCCCTGGCCAAACCCACATCGGGCCAGGTTCTCCTCTTCGGGTCGCCACCACGCAGTGTCGTCGACCAGGGCCGGGTCACCGCTGTGACCCAAACCGGCGGCATCCAGAACCGCATGACCGTCTACGAGCACGTCAGGCTGATGGCCGACCTATTCGGCTACCCCAAACAACGGGCCTCGGCCATCCTTGAACAGACCGGGCTTGAGTCCCTGTCGAAGCGCAGGCTCGGTGTGTGTTCGGGTGGGGAACGCCAAAAGGTCAAGTTCGCCATGTCGCTGGTGTCCGATCCTGACCTGCTGATCTTGGACGAGCCGACCTCCGGGATGGACGTGACAGCCAGACGCGAGTTCTGGAGCCTGGTCCACCAGCAGGCCGAGCAGGGACGTACGATCATCTTCGCCACCCACTATCTCGAAGAGGCCGACCAATTCTCCGACCGGGTGATCATCCTCGTCCATGGACGAGTCGTCGCCGACGGATCGACCGAACAGATCCGCCAAATGGTCTCCGGAGTCACCGTGAGTTGCCGTTTCGACTCGGCCGAGGCCGCCACGACAGCCGCCGACGCGATTCGTGGCTTGGCTGACACCGTCACCGTTCAAGGAACACAGCTCACCATCGCCACCCATCGCTCGGACGACGTCATCGCCACGATGATCCGCGGCCGATCGAATCCTCACGATCTGCGGGTCAAAGACCAGGGCATCGAAGAAGTGTTCATTTCCCTGACTGAATCGAGACGATCATGAGTCTGACCACTACTGCTGCCCGGCGTCGATCCCTGTCGGGGTACTACCTGGCTTTAGAGACGAAACTGGCCTTGACCTCGGTGGTCGCCCTCGTGTTCTGCATCGCCATGCCGATCGCGTTGTATCTGTTGTTCGGCGCCACCTTCGGCAAGTACCCCGCAGGCAACGGCAACATGAACGCCGTGATCCTGTCCAGCATGGGAATCTACGGGGCCGCGATGACGGCGACATCGTGCGCCTATTCCCTGCCCGTGGAACGCGCCAGCGGGTGGAACCGCGAGTTGCGCCTGACCCCACTTCGGCCATGGGCGTACGTCTTAGGCAAAGTCTTGGCCGCCATGATCGCCGCCCTGGTGTCGCTGATCGTGCTCTACGCGGTCGGATTGATCGTCCACCAAGCCCAGATGCCGATCTCGTCGTGGTTCGCCACCTTGGGCATCGCCTGGTTGAGTTCGATCGGCTGGGCGGCGCTGGGGCTGTTCATCGGCTTGATGATAAACAAAGGCGATCCGTCGGCGGTCATCGTCCCAGTCATCTTGGTGTGCTCCTTCTTGTCGGGTGTCTTCCAGATCCCGTTCGAAGGCCGCGTTTGGCAGATCATCCGCCAGATCATCCCAATGGGCGGGCCGGTGCGTTGGAGCGAGTCGATGTTCGGATCTCAGGTGGCCACGACTGACTGGACGGTGTGGACCAACACGATCGGTTGGACGGTGGTGTTCTTCCTGCTGGCGGCCTGGGCGTTCAGCCGCGACACCAGGCGAGGCTGAGGGCCACTGAGTCTGGCCTGGGCGACAACGACAGCTCGGTCGGAGAGCCGGCCGAGCTGGGCTGACGGTCAGCCGCTCCGGCCACATGATCGTCAGCGCCGCCGTCACGGGTGAGGCGAGTCCGACTCGGCTCGACTGGGCTCAGTCGCTTCGACCCACCCGGATCCGAGCAGCCCGACGACCATCCATCTGGGTCACCGTCAACCGAATCCTGACCGGCTCCCCGGCCTGTTCGCCATGTCGACGGACCACGTCGGCCACGACCGAGTCACCCTCGGTCGGCAGTTCGCCGCGCATCGCCAGCCAGAAGCCAGCCACGGTGTCGTACGGCCCCTCGGGCAGGACCAGTCCGGTCACGTCTTCGAACTGCTCCAAGGTGGTGAGACCTTCGACTTCGATCTGGCCGGCTTCGATCATCACCGACGGGGACTCTTGGTCGTACTCGTCGTGGATCTCCCCGACCAGCTCCTCGACCAGATCTTCGAGGGTGACGATGCCAGCCGTGCCGCCGTATTCGTCGCGGACGATCGCCATGTGGGAACCTTCGCGCCGCATCGAGGTCAGCGCGTGGAGGACCTTCACCGTGTCGGGCAGCGACATGACAGGGCGTGCCAACTGCCGGATCGGGGTCGACCGATCGGTGGGGTCCAGATACATCAGATCACGGATGTGCAAGAAGCCGACGATGTCGTCGACCGATCTGTCTGTGACCGGGAACCGGGAATGGGTGGCCGACTCCAACATCCGTACGGCCTTGTAGGCCGGCATGTCGCCATCGAGGAACTCGGTCTCGGTTCGAGGCACCATCACCTCGCGCAGACTGCGCTCACCGGCAGCGAAGACCTCGTCGACGATCTCACGCTCCTCGTCGGACAAGGTGGTCGACGTGGTCACCATCTGGCGTAACTCTTCCTCGGTGACCTCCTCACGCGCCGCAGTCGGATCCCCGCCCAGCATGCGGACCACCAGGTTGGTCGACACGCCCAAGAACCAGACCAACGGTTTGGCCAACTTCGCCACGACGTCGATGAACCCGGCCAAAGCCAAGGCGAACGCCTCGGCGGACTGCATCGCCAACCGTTTGGCGACCAGCTCACCGAAGACGACCGAGAAGTACGAGATGACGATCGTGACGATGATCAGTGACAACACCGACGCGACCGAGCCTGGCATGCCGGTGGACGCCAAAACTGGCGTCAAATCGTCGGCCAGCGTGGCCGCACCGAAAGAGGCCGACAAGAAGCCGGAGAAGGTGATGCAGATCTGGATCGCCGACAAGAACCGATTCGGATTGGCCGCCAGGGAGGCGACTTTCTTGCCCCTGGCCCCTTTGGTCGCCAGTTGTCGCACCTGCGACTCCCGTAGCGACACCAAGGCCATCTCAGCGCTAGAAAAGACCCCGCCGATGAGGATGAACAACGCGATGAGGGCGATATTCGCCCAGATGCTCGACACGATGACAACCTCACGTTGGACAACAGGTGACCCCAAGCTTAGCGAATCGGGGCCGAAGTTCTCCTACCGAGTTGTCACCCCAATGCGATCGCCAGGTTGTCGGCCAGAGCGTCCATGAACTCGTCAGTGGCGAGCCATGGCTGCTCCGGTCCGACCAGCAAGGCGAGATCCTTGGTCATCATGCCATGATCGACCGTGTCGACACAGACCTGCTCCAAGGTGGTGGCGAACTGCACCACCTCAGGCTGGTCGTCCAACCGCCCGCGATGTTTCAGTCCACCGGTCCAGGCGAAAATCGATGCGATCGGGTTGGTCGATGTCGCCAAACCTTGCTGATGTTGACGCCAGTGCCGAGTGACGGTGCCGTGGGCGGCCTCCGCCAACGCGGTGCGTCCGTCGGGAGTCATCAGCACCGAAGTCATCAACCCCAACGAGCCGAAGCCTTGGGCGACCACGTCCGATTGGACGTCACCGTCGTAGTTCTTGCAGGCCCACAGGTAGCCGCCAGGCCATTTCAGCGCGGAAGCGACCATGTCGTCGATCAGCCGATGCTCGTAGGTCAGTCCGGCCTGCTCGAACCTCGACTGATACTGACTGGCGTACACAGCCGCGAAAATGTCCTTGAACGCGCCGTCGTAGGCTTTCAGGACCGTGTTCTTGGTCGACAGATACACCGGCAACCCGCGGGAGAGGGCGTACGAGAAGCAAGCCTGTGCGAAAGCGGTGATCGAAGCGGTGGTGTTGAACATCCCCAAGGCCACTCCCCCGTCGGGGTCGAACTCGGCCACCGTGGCGGTGATCGGCTCGCCGCCACCGTCAGGAGTGAACGTCAAGGTGAGACGGCCAGCACCAGGAACCACGAAGTCCTGCGCCTTGTATTGGTCGGCGTGGGCGTGACGGGCGATGACGATCGGCTTGGTCCACCCGGGCACCAGCCGCGGGACCGAAGCGATGACGATCGGCTCACGGAAAACGACGCCACCCAACACATTGCGAATCGTGCCGTTGGGCGACCGCCACATCTTTTTCAGCCCGAACTCCACCACGCGGGCCTCGTCGGGGGTGATCGTGGCACACTTGACGCCGACACCGTCAGCCAAGATCGCGCGGGCCGCGTCGAGTGTGACCTGGTCGTCGGTGTCGTCCCGGTTCGTGATCGACAGGTCGAAATAGTCCAGCTTCATCTTGAGGTACGGATTCAGCAGCTTCTGCTTGATCTTCGCCCAGATGACTCGTGTCATCTCATCGCCGTCGAGTTCCGCTATCCGCCCGGTGACTGTGATCACGGGTTCCCACCTTCCGTTCAGGTTGTCGTCACGATGACCCGCCGGCGGTGACTGCTTCACCGCATCCAGGTGGGAATCATCGCTCCCAATGTATCAGTCGCGGGCGGACCAGACCGGCCAGATAGAGAGAACCGGTGATCAGGAGCCTTCGTGAGGACTGCGCCAGCAGCGCGTCCAACCCAGCGTCGAGATCGGACACGATCCTCGCCGACACGCCCAGACGCCTCGCCTGGTCAGCCATCACCGACGCCGGGATCGACTCTTTCACCAGGTCGGCCCGCCCGAGGACGAACTCGGGAATGATTAGCGTTGTGACCAGGGGTTTCAGCGCGGCGACCGTGGCTTCCACCTTGGTCACGTCGCCACGGGACAAGGTGGCCAGTGTCGGCATCGGCGGATAGCCCGCCCCACGCAGCGTCCGCGCCAGACCGTCCATCTTTTGCGGATTGTGGGCCCCGTCGAGCACGACCTCGTGGCCGGCGACGTCGAAGCGTTCGAACCGAGCCGGTGGAGCCATCGTCTTGGCGACCTCGACTTGATCGGGGGTCGGTTCCAAGAAACCGTCGCGACGGGCCAGGTAGGCGACGACGTGACGGGCCATCGCCCAATTCGTCCGCTGAAACACCGGCAGCGACAGGTCCCGAGCAGGGTCGGGCTCCACGACGGTCACGGTAGCCTGCACCTGCTCGGCCCGACGCCGTACGACCTCGAGGACCGACTCATCCTGATTCAGCACGAAACTGTGATTGCCCGGCCCGATGATGCCCGCCTTCTGGGCGGCGACCTGCGTGACGGTGTCGCCCAGCACCTCAGTGTGATCCAATCCGATCGGTCCGATCACGGCCACTTTGTCCAGTCGGTCGACCACGTTGGTGGCATCATGGAGTCCGCCGATCCCGACCTCGACGATGGCGTCGTCAACCTGCTCGCGGGCGAACACCCACCAGGCCAGCGCGATCACGACTTCGAAATAGGTCATGACGCCGCGCAACGGCGTCAAACGATCCAACACATGCTCCACGTCGGCGCAGAACTGACGCGGCTCCAGCGGACGTCCGTCGATCTGCACCCGCTCGTTGATCGCGCTGATATGGGGTGACACCGTCATTCCCGTCCGTCGCCCGCAGGCCTGAAGCAGCCCTTGAAGGAAGTGGCAGGTGGAGGTTTTGCCCGAAGTCCCCGTCACATGGATGACGCGCAGCCGACGCTGCGGGTCGCCGAGCAGGCTCAAAGCCTGGCGCTCGACGGCCACCGAGTCGTGGTCTGGACCACGCCTGACCGCGAAGTCGAGCAGCGCCGCCAAGGCGTCGTCCAGCGTGGAGATCACGCCATGACCTGATCCGCCCAGCGCAAAACCTTCCATCGACCGGGAGCGCCGTCGACCACCACAGTGTCGGTGTTGGACAACATCCACCTCGGATCGTCATCCAGTTGAAGGCCGCCTCGTACGGCCAGCCAGGTTCGCAAAGCCCCGCCATGGCTGACGACCGCGGCGCAATCGTACTGAACCAGACTGGCCACAGCGGCGTCGAACCGCTCGAAGAATCCGGTCCCGGAATCGCCATGAGGCATCGATCGGCTCAGATCGGTGTGCCAACTGGTGATGACGTTGATGTAGTCGCCCCAGTCGGGCCTCATATCCCAATCCCCGGCGTAGATCTCGCGTACCCCTGGATCGGTCACCATGTCCAGACCGCGACTGTCAGCCAACGGTTGGCCGGTTTGACGAGCCCTGGTGATGTCGGAGGTCATCACGGCCTGGATCGGTTCATTGGCCAGACGCGCAGGCAGACCGGCGGCCTGGGCCAGCCCGATGTCATTCAGCGGAGCCCCCGGAAACCCCGTGTCGAGCAGATGGCCGGTGTTCGAGTCAGTCTGGCCGTGGCGGATGAAGATGATGCGCATCACCCCACTGTATCGGCTCATCCCTGCCGACTAAGGCGACGACCACCACCATCGCACCGTGTCGTGGTGCCAATCACATCGTACGACCGCTCGGCGGGTTTTCTGGCTCACAACCCGACCACGGCCGGGTCGACTCGTTCTAGCACCCCGTGTGGAGCCTCCGGCGGTGTCACGACGAAGACCTCATGGTCACGCCAATCACCGGCGATGTGGATGAATTGGGGACGAAACCCTTCATGACGCAGGCCGAGTTTGGCGACGACGCGCAGACTGGGATGATTCTCCGGCCGGATGCAGATCTCAATCCGATGCAGCTTGACCGTGGCCAGACAGTAATCGATCGCCAGACCGACCGCGGCTGGTGTGATCGAGCGTCCAGCGTAGGCCGCATCGATCCAGTAGCCGATCGAAGCGGATCTCACCGAGCCGTAGACCAGGTTCGACACCGTGCACTGCCCGATGACCACCGAGCGACCAGACTCATGCCAGCGAATCAGCCACGGCAAATTGTTCCCTTGGCGCGCCTGACGCCAAATCTGCCGGGCGGGCGAGATCGAACGAGGCATGACCCCTAGATTCGGCGGGGTGGCGTCCCACGGCCTCAGCCAACTCGCATTGTGTTCACGCAGCCGAGCCACCTGGTCGACGTCACAGCGACGATACGGCGACAACTCCAGCCAGCCGTATGACACAGCGACCGGCCAGCGATGGACCGCTGGATAGTGGGGAGCGAAAACCTGCGAACCCACGAGGTCAAGTCTCAGCGCAGCGGCAGATAGAAGGCTTCGCCGTCCGAATCGACCAACCCGTCGTCGGTGGCCAGCACGGCCAGAGCGTTGGCCTCATAAATCGTCTTCAACCCGACCAGGCCAGTGGGACGTCCTGTGACCGACATGCGCGCGTCTTTCACCGTGGCGGGAACGCAGGTCAACATGCGAGGAGTGACCCGCAGCGGTTGGGCCAGATAGGCGCTGAACAGTTCAGGATCGGTGTTGGCACCCATCAGCTTGGCGACCATCGGCTCGATGATCAGCTTGGTCAGCACGAACGCAGAGTACGTGTCACCGGGCAGCGCCAGCAGAGGAATCTGCCCCTCAGCCAAAATGAAGCCGTGATCCTTCCCGGGACTGATCGCCACCGGTGTGAAATCGTTAGGGCCGAGTTGGTCGGCCACCGACCTCAGGTCGAGTTCCGCCTCGCCCAGCCCGCCCAACGTGACGATCAGATCGGCCCGGACCAGTTGCTCTTTGATGGCGGCGACCACCGACACGGTGGGGTCCAAGGCGGTCACGACGTGATGTGCCTGGGCCCCGGCGTCCTTGGCTTGCGCCGCCACCAGGTACGACGCCGGCGCGCTGGCCTGTGTCAAAGGCATGATCACCACGCGCGGGCTTGGCCGAGCCATCACCTTGTCGATCCCCAAACCGATGAGCAGGGCGAGCATGCGTGGAGTGACCCGGGTTCCCTCACTGATCACAACATCGCCGCGCCGAGTCTCGGCGTCCACATCGGTGGGAGCCAGAATCGACTCATTCAGGGTCAAACCGACCGCGTCGAGCACGGGAACTCCGAACTCAGTCAGCGGGTCGACCATGCCCAGCAGATAATCCCAGTGCTGCCAGAAGTCACGCAGCCCGCCGACTGTGGCGGGCGGGTCCATCGGCAAGGTCTCCACTTCCACGACGGGGGTTTCGACCGGGGGATCTGACTTCGTACGTTTGAACAGCGCCATAGGTTTACGATAAGGCCATGGCGGATGTTTTGACGGCGGGACACTCGGCCAAACGCGAGGTCAGATCCCAGATCAGCGCGGCCCGCGCCCGTCTGGACCCTTCACGTCAGGCGATGTTCGACGCCGCGCGTACGAGCCGACTGCTGAATCGGATCGACCAGCACGGTTTCGCGACCGTGGCCTGCTACGCCTCTTGCGAGTCAGAACCGGGGACGCTGGATCTGCTGGTCGAACTGGCCGCGCGCTCCATCCCAGTTCTGCTGCCCCGGTTCACTGCGTTGGACACCCCGGGCTGGGCTTGGTGGCAAGGCGAGCCCTTGGTCGCCTCAACAACGGGAATCGCCCAGCCCGACGCTGTGGCCTTGCCCGGCTCAGTTCTGGCCGAGGCGGAGGTGATCATCGTTGCGGGACTGGCAGGAACCAAGGCCGGGGCGCGATTGGGTCGAGGCGGCGGGTGGTACGACCGGGCGCTGACGTCGGCCGGCCCCGGCATCGCGCGATGGCTTCTACTGAACGACGCCGAAGTGGTGGACGAGTTGCCCACCGACGAATGGGACCAGCCGATGACCGCGATCGTGACGGAGCGACGCTGGATCGACTGCGTCTGAACGCTAGAGCGACTGCAGGAGCACAGGCGACCGAGAGGGCTCCTGCCCGATGTCGCGTC
This sequence comes from Propionibacteriaceae bacterium, assembly GCA_031285845.1. Taxonomy (GTDB): domain Bacteria; phylum Actinomycetota; class Actinomycetes; order Propionibacteriales; family Propionibacteriaceae; genus WQYJ01. The sequence goes on along the minus strand of JAITVK010000018.1, from coordinate 27,056 downwards.
GCCGACTTGGCCGCTGGCCTGGTTCGGCTCAACTGCGCGAGAACAGGCGACCGGTCACCACGGTGATGAAGGCGTCCAGGCTGGCTGGAAGGTCGGCCATGTGCCATCCAGTCGGAGCATGATACCAACTCAGATCGGTGGAGTCTTCTTCCTCATCGGTGTCCAAGTCGACTATGGCCTTGAGCCAGCGATCCCAACCACCCAACACCACCGCGTACGGCAGCACTCGTGAGATCTCGCCCAAGGTCTGGCCCGTCTGGGTGGAGGCCACCGACTCATCGTGCAGTGCGGCCGACAACTGCTGCAACCCGGCGTAGACCGCCGCGCCCCTCGGGGTCACCGCGCGGGCCTGAAAGGCCAACAACAGCGCCACGATGGCCAATCCGACCAGGGCCAACCCGGTCAGTCCAAAGCTGGTGAACGCCACCAGGAACACGGTCACCGCGCTGGCCACGGCCACCGCCGCCCACGCCCAGGTCACCAGCGGCGATTTCGCGTTCGGACACCTGGAGAACCAGCCGACGCCACGCAGTTCGGCGTACAGCTGGTCTTGGATCGACGCCATGTCGCGATCCAACTCAGTGCTCAACTGGGACACTGAGCCGCCGCGCGTCAACGCCTCGATCAGGTGTGACTCGTACTCGCGCAGCTTGTCGGGACCGTCGAGTCGGGTGAAAACCCAGTCGGGGCTCTGATAGCGCGGCGTGGCGACCTCAGTGATGAGTAGGTGGCCCCGTACGGCCAAGTCGAGGATGGTGGCGACGATGTCGGCGGGGTCGACCTTGGCGTCGACCAATGTTCCGATCATGCCCGGACGAGCCGTGGACTCGGTGGTGAACTGCCACCTCCCACCCGTGGTGGTCAACTGGGCGATCGGTTGTGGCGTGCCGTCATAGCCGGCCGACGCGATCCGCCGAGACCACGCGAACAACAGCAGTCCGCCGCACACCACCACACCGATCAGAATTCCCAAAGGCGTGCCGGTCAGACTCATCGCTTTGCCGAGCGACCAGATCGTGGAGACCTGCTCGGTCACCGCGACTGTGCCTTCGTCGAACAGGATGTCTGCTTGGACCACCTGGTCGGAGCTCAACGAGTTTTGGGTGAAGCTCATCGCCAGGTCGCCGTGAGTGCCTGCGCCGTACGTGCTGCACGATCCCAACGCGCCGACCACACCGGCCAAGCAGTCATAGTTGACCGCGCCTGCTGGAACCTCAACTCGGCCACTGACGGCAGTCACCGGGGTGTTGACGTGATCCAACAGCCCCCATACGAAACGAATCTTGTTGTCAACGGTGGTGATCGTCGTCCCTGTCACGGTATAGCTCAACACCAGCTGCCGCGACTGCCCGACCGAGAACGACACAGTCTCGGATTCAGCCTTCGGTGTCGAGGTGACTCCCACGTCCGCGCCATCGGCTTCGACCCGCAGATCGGCCACCGTGTAGGTGTAGCGCTGACCGTCCCGGTCCATTCGCGTGGCCAGGTCCTGGGACCACGTCGCCACTCCGGAGTCGGGACCCAAGGTGATCGTTTGCTCGACTTTCAACCGACCATCGCTGGTCAGCGCCGCCTGGACATCGACCGAGTCGGCGGTGGCGGCTTGGGCTGGCGCAGCCGTGGCCACGCAGAATCCGACGCAGATCGCCAGGCCCGCTAGGAGCCGCTTGGTCCAGGTTGTGGTGGCAGTACTCATGTGGGCCTTCCGTCGTCGGGTTCCATGATAGCGGCATCGCCGCACATTCCGATGTATCCTGGTGCCATGAGTCCCACAGGGCCCTTTCAGGGACAAAACCGCGCAAGTTTCCCCCCGCCACAACCTGGCCAGACACCGGTCAGTGCGCCGTGGGCCAACACCGCACCCTCCTGGAACCAACCCCCCTCGACGGCCTGGTCCGGCGGGGTTCCCCCGTGGAACCAGACCTCGACGCCATGGTCCAACCTCGGCTCGCCCGGCTACCAAACTGGGCCATGGACCCTGCCGGCGACAGGAGCCGCCGCGCGTCCCCCGACCAGAAAACCCTCGTGGCTGCCGCGAATCATCGGACTGGTCGTTTTCTTCCTCATCGTCGCCCCTGCGCTCAGCTCTTACCTCAACCAAGTCAACCAACCGACCTACCCGACGCCAGTCGACCCTCAGGGGCAAGCGACCGCGGCGACCAGCACGGCGACGAACACGACCTCGTCGAACACTGGGGTCAACCCGGGCGGATCCAACCGCTACACTCCAGGACCGCCGGATCGTAACCCCAAGGCCCCGCCACTGCCGAAGACTGAGGCCGAAGTGGTGAAGATGCTGACCCAAAACCCGATCTACGCCCAAGGCCTCACGGCCACCGCTTGCACGATCACCGACATCGACCTGCGCAACGCGCCGATCTCAGCCATCGAAGCCCACATGAACGGGTTCGTCGACTGTCTGATGGCGGCCTGGTTCCCGCCGGTGGTCGACTCCGGATTCGAACTGCCCCACCCGTCAGTGACCGTCTACACCTCGAAAGTCACCTCGGCTTGCGGTGAACTGCCCTTGTCTAACGCGGTTTACTGCTCAGCCGACCAACAGATCTATTACGCAGCCGACCTGATCGAAGCCTTCCCCGCCAACTTGCAGACGATGCGTTTTCTCGCCGAATCGGTCATCGCCCACGAGTTCGGACACACGATCCAGTATCGGACGATGATCCTCATCTCCGAGTCCGTTCTGGAAGAGAACGCCAGCTCGGACGCCGACAAAGAAGACACCAGCCGCCGCTTGGAGATGCAAGCCGATTGCTTCGCCGGACTGTTCCTCAACTCGGTGTCACAGTCGGCCGGATTGGGTCCCGCCGACCAACAGAACATCGTGGCTCTGTTCCGATCCTTGGGCGGAGACATCCCCTACGCCGACGACCACGGCACCGGCTCCAACCGAGCCGCCTGGGTGACCACCGGTCTGACATCCAGCACGGTCGGAGTCTGTGAGACCTACACCGTCGCGCCGGACAAGGTGGGCTGACAGGTCCCGCTTCGGCCGGTCTACTGGGCCCCGCTTCGGCCGGTAGGGTAATCTACTTTTGTGACTTTGCTTGCCCTGACACCTTTGCTTCTTCCCAGTTGGCTCGATCCGGAGGTCATCATCACTTCCCTGGGCAACTGGGCGCTGTGGGGCGTGGCCCTGATCATTTTCATCGAATGCGCCATCTTTCCGGTCCTGCCGGGTGATTCCCTGCTGTTCGCGGTGGGCATGTTCACCGCCATGGGCACCATCGCGTACGGCGGAACATGGACGACAGTCGCGGTGGTCTACATCGTCCTTATGATCGCCGCTGTGGCAGGCAACGTCGCCGGCTACTGGGTCGGTCGCCTGATCGGTCCACCGCTGTTCAAGCCCCGTAGCGGTTTGGCGGGCAAAATCTTCAACCCGACGCACATCGACAAGACCCACGTGTTCTTCGAGAGGTACGGCTCCCGCGCGCTCATCTTGGCCCGCTTCGTGCCCCTGGTGAGAACGTTCGTCACCTTGATCGCCGGCATCTCCAAGATGAGTTTCCGCACCTTCATCACCTACACTGCGATCGGCGGTCTGGCTTGGGTCCTGATCGTGACCACTGCAGGGTATTTCCTCGGCGGCATCCCCGCCATCAAAGCCAACTTCGAGTTGGCCTGCGTCATCATCGTGGTGATCTCACTGCTGCCGATGGTCTACGAATGGGTCAAAGCCCGTCGCCAGCGGTCCGAGGCCAGCACTCACTGACATCGTGGGCCAACACTGACTCGGTGCCACCTCGGCGCTGACGCCGCAGCCATTCGAGTTGGCCGAGCCATCTGATCGGGCAGAGCCATCCGAGTCGGCCGGATCGCGACGTTGCAACGGGGCTTCGATTCGGCAAGTGGCCTAGACCGCGACAGTGCCAGTGTCTGAATCGGCGGCACGATCGGCCAAACTCAGCCGTACGACATCGGGAGCCCTGGAGGTCATCGGCGCCAAATCCACCCGCATCCCCAGGTCGATCGCGTCCTGGACCGCGTACTTGCCGACGACCACGACTTTGACTCCATCCGGCGGCAGACCGTAGAGCGCCTCCAACGCCTGGACGGAACTGCGGGTCGACAAGATAATCACGTCAGGCCACCCGTCGGCCATCGCCTGCTGTTGCTGCGGACCGCATTCAGCCGGGACCCGGGTGTAGACCACCGGAGCCTCGACCTGCCAACCCAAATCGCCCAACATCCGCGACAGAGCCGGTGATGAGTTGCTCGAACTGGGAATGACTGTGACAGGTCGGGGTCCGTCACCGTCGAACCGCGGCCAGACCGGTTCCAAGGTCGTGATCGAGACCGCAGTGGCGGGAACCACCTCGAAGCTGACGTACTGCCTGGCCAGGGCTGCGGCCGTCGCCGAGCCGATCGCGCCGACCCGGACCGGTTCGAGCACGCTGTCCAGCGTCACACCACGCAGTTCCGCATGCTCGGCTAAAACCTCGACGACCAAGGGCGACGCGATCCCGACACAGTCGGCTCGGGCCATCTGCTCGAACACCGTGTCCAACTGTTCCTGATCGGCGTACTGGGTCTGCGTCAACTCCACCGGAACCGCCGTCGCGCCACGCGCCTGGATCTGATCGAAGTACTCGCCCGCGCCCACTGCGCTGGCGTCGTACATCACGCGCAACCCTGGGCCGCGCGACGGGACAGTCGGGGCCGGCGCGGGACTGCGTGGACCGACCTCACTGACCAGACGCTCGGCCAACTGCGAACTGGCCCGGTGATCCTGGTCGGCGTCGCCGCTCAGCTGGATAGACTGCTCATCGCGAATCATTTCGGATGACCCACAGACGACGACACGAACCCTCAGGCGTCGGGTCTGATCGACGGTGGCCAGATCTGACACCACTCCCACGGCGTCGGTGGTCTGTCGGCTCAGTCCGACCTGGACGGCGCGTTCCACACTCCAGCGCAGCGCGGTGTCCGGATCGGTGACAGCCCGTAGCAGGTCCATCACCGACGGGTCGACGCCAGCGCCGACCTCCACCACAGTGATGCCCTGGGCCGCAGTCGGGATCATCGCTGCCAGGGAGAACAGTTCGCCGATACGGTCTTCGACCCCCGAGGCCACGACCACCGCGTGGGACAGCACGATCGCGTCAAGGCGTCCATCATCGATCAGCGCCAGCCGGTCAGACACCGAACCCCGAACTGTGACGATGGTCAAATCCTCCCGCAGCCCGAGCAATTGCAGCCGACGGACCCCTTCGGGAACCCCGACTCGCGCGCCGTAGGGCAACTCCGCCAAACTGAGACAGCCCGCGCTGACCAGGGCCTCACGGGGGTCGTGGCGGGCCATGACCGCGCCGATGGCCGGCTCGATGTCCACGGGAAGGTCTTTGGCGAAATGGACCGCCACATCACAGCGCCCTTGCGCCAAGGCGCTTCTCAACGCGGCGGTTTGGAGCGATCCCCCGGCGAACGCCGACGGATCGCCGCCAGCGCTTTGTTGCCCGACCGGCACGATGGTGTAGCCACAAGACAATCCTTTGCGGACCAACGCCTGCGCCACCCCACTCGCCTGGCGCAACGCGATGGCGGATCCTCTCGTGCCGATCCGCAACACAGGGTCGAGCTCAATGAACTGGGTCACGATTCCAGACTACCCGCAAAACACAACACTGCACGATAGTTTCGGTCCCGCGGCCCCTCAAGCCACACTCGACACAAGGCGTGACAAGAACCTAAGGCCACCGCCTCGAACAAGGCGGGTCAACGATCGTCAGAACTCGGCCGAGGTCCCCGTCACGCCCAACTTGGCGTTCTTGCGTTCGAGCCGCGCGCGATGAATCGCCGCGTCGACGGCGGCGCCACCACCACCCAGCCCAGCGAAAAGCAGGCCGATCGCGGCCATCGTGACCTCGTACTGACCGTCGAAGCCGACCACACCCCGGCTGAACGGGTTGGTCGCGCCCCACACGACGAAGCTCAACACTGTCGCGTACAACGCCAACATCACCACGCCGGCGACCCTCGACGCCAGACCGAGCAGCAACATCAACGCGATGGCGTACTCCACGATGATCTGGCCGGTGGCGAAGATCTCAGGGCTGGGGAAAATCGACGCGGACCAGCGCTCTTTGAGATGGGAGAAGTTCATCCACTCCTGGGTCGCACGAATCCCGAGGATAGCCACGACGACCAAGCGGAACATGAACAGGGCGAAACTGGGCCACCGCTTGTACATCGACGGCGGGAGGAACAGCTGGGGAGCGGTGATGACATCGGCTCCACGGTCGACCACGCCGAGCGCGCGCGCCCTGGCCGCCTGATGATCGGTCAACTGGGACTCCATCGGCATGATGACGGTCGCGTTGGGTTGTGTCACGGGTTGGTCCACCTCCACGGTTCCTGGGACGGGTTCTTGACCCTGACGGTACAACGAGTCGTCAAGGGCACGTGCATGGTTGTCGCCCGGACCAGCCAAAGCGAAAGCGGGTTTCGAGGCGGCTTCTTCAGTCAAGTCGACGGTGCCTTGCGGGAATTCGCGGTCGACCGGGGCCGGTTCGGGTTCAGGATCCGGCGTCGCCGCAATCACCTGGGGTGACTGGACTGGCGGCGCGGGCGCGGGGGCGACGGCCTGGTCGACCAGGTCCGCTGGCGCAGGTTCAGGAGACGCGGTGGCGGCCACGGTCACCGATTCGTCGCCGCCGAACGGCCAGCGCGGCTGAACCGCCTCCGTGTTCGCGGCAGGGGTCGGCCGCGGCTGGGACTGTGCGAAGCTGCGAAATTCGTCAATGTCGGAGGCGTCCTCAACCGGTGAATCCGTCGTAACCGGTTCGACGCCAGTGGACGCGCCAGAATCGACCGGATCGCTCGATGGCGTTGAGAAAGCGGGTTCCTCTTCGGTCGGCGATGTCTGAAGGTCGACCCGCTCGGTGGTCGACCCTGAGCTGCGACTGATCAGCTCCTCCAAATGGTCGGTGCCGGGCTTGACGCCCTCTGGCTGGTCACCGCCACTCAGTCCGATGTCAAAACCGCGGCTCGATGTCTCGTCGCTCATGGTCGTCCCTCCGCTCGCCGGATGAAAAGGTTGTGACCTGGGTCTCACCCCATGATCGGGACGATCTGCGCCCACATCAGCGATGGCCGACGCGTGGGTTTGACGCCCTGATCGTGTGGATATCTTGATCGTATACACAATCCTCAGTACCTACATCGTGCCATGTCGCCACGTATGTCTTGGCTACGACACGCCAACGAGCCACCAGTCAAGCCAGAGAAACCATCAGCGCTTCGAAGGCCAGCTGGGGCGCGACATTGCTCATCATCGCTCGGCGACACTCCACGATGGCGTCGATTCGCCCGATGGTCGCCTCGGCCGTCGTCGTCTGGGCCACCTCGCGAATCGACGGACCACAATCCTGATTGACCAGGCCAGCCTGGGCCGACATCTGAACCACCAAGACGTCGCGATAGTACGAGGTCAGCTCCCCGAGGACCGAATCCAATCGGTCGCGGACGAACCGTTTGAGCCGCAACGCCTGCTGCTCCTCCAGATCCTTCATCTGACCGGCCATTCCTCGGGCCGCCTTGCCCGAGGAGGTGGCCAGCACCGCGGCCAGCTTGTCTTGCTCGGCGGCGTCCAACGGCGCGGTGGCCGCTTGGGCTTCGGCTTGCGCGGTCGTCACCGCCCAAGCCGCGGCTTTCAAACACGGGCCCAACCCGGTCAACTGGGCTGGAAGCGCGAGAATGTCGCGGCGGCGCTGGGCTGCTTCGGGCTTCGTCGCCAACGCCCTGGCCCGCCCGATGTGTCCTTGGGACACCCGCGCGGCGAACTCCGCCTGATCCGGCGCCACCCCTTCGCCGGTCAGCAACTGGACGACCGCGGCCTGACTCGGGGTGACCAAACCGACGTGACGGCTGCGGGAACGCACAGTCACCACCACGTCGTCGGCAGTCGGCGCGCAGAGCATCCACACCGTGCGATCCGCGGGCTCCTCGATCGCTTTCAACAACGCGTCGGCCCCCCGCTCTGTCATGCGATCAGCGTCCTCGATGATGAGCGTCTGCCACCGCCCCAAGGTCGGCGACATCGCGGCTCGACGCACCAGGTCACGCACCTCGTCGACCCCGATGCTGAGCTGCTCGGTTCGTACGACAGTGACATCGGGGTGTGTGCCCGCCCGAGCCGTCAAGCAGGCTTGACAGACCCCGCAACCACCCTGGGCGCATTGCAGTCCGGCGGCGAAAGCCGAGGCCGCCACCGATCGACCCGATCCCGCCGGACCAGTGAACAGCCAGGCATGAGTCATGGCATGAGCCTGACCGCTGATCGCGCGCTGCAACGTGTCGACCACCGGCCCCTGGCCAACCAGGGCGTCCCACACACTCATCACTTCTCCTCACTGATCACACCGTGAGCCGCGGCACGGCCAAGCCCACCCGATCCGACGAAGCGTGCCCGGAATTGGTCGACGCCGCTCACCAGCGGCCGTGCCCAGTCGGATGACTCGCGTACAGTCTGGCACAGACCACTGACAGCGGCCAGATCCAGGCGATGGCCCAACCAGACCTGCGACAATGGATTCATGTCTTTCGCCCCAGCCGAACCCACGACACCGATCGGGGTGTCGCTCGACCCGCTCATCCCCGCAGGCCTCGACTGGCAACCGATGGACCCGAAGCTCATCATCGTGCGCCTGCTGGGATTGGCGCTGGCTGGTGTGCCGCTGGTCGCGACCGGAGCCATCATCGCCATCTTCGCGCCGTCATGGTGGCTGATCACCCTGACGGCGGTGGTGGCCGTGATCTTCACCTGGCAGGCCATCCGGACTCCAGCACGTGTCCATGCGATGGCTTATGCGATCCGCGACCGCGACTTCTTCCTTCGGCGCGGCCTGCTCTATCGACATCTGACGATCGTTCCCTACGTTCGCATCCAGTACGTCGACATCAATATCAGTCCACTGGAGAAAATCTTCGGACTGGCGTCGATCTCGATCGCCACTGCCTCGGTCACGCTCTCCGCGACCATGTCCGGCATCACCCCGGACGCGGCCGCCCACCTGCGCGACATCCTGACCGACAGGGCCAGGCTGACCGGAGCTCCGGTGGAGTCTGAGGGTCTGACGGAAGACGCTGGTCTGTCGCCGAGCGCGACCTCCACCCCATCGACTCCGAACGACCTCGGTGACGTTGATCGCCTCGGTGACGCTGAGACCTCTTGGCCACCGGCCCGGGTTCAGCCATGACCGCCGAGCCGGTCGACCCGCGACCTGCGGCCACGCCTGACCTGGCTGAGGACTCCGCGCCGTGGCAGCGCCTGCACCCGCTGACTCCGTGGCTGCGCAACTGGGCCGGACTGCTTGTCCTGGTCGGATTCGTCATCAACTCTGCCCGCAACAATCTGACCGAACTGATTGAGGTCGGGCAGGCGGCCGGGGTCTGGCGGCTCGTGATCATCGCGCTCGTCTTGGTGTCAGCGATGGTCTGCTACAACCTGATCTGGTGGCGTCGAGCCCGTTTTCGGATCGGAGCCGAGTCGATCGAGCTGATCAGTGGCATCGTCTATCGTCAGCATCGCCGTCTGAGACTGGATCATCTGGAAGCGATCGACGTCGTCCATCCGCTGGTGCCACGGCTTTTCGGTCTGGCCGAAGTGAAGGTGGAGACCGCCGGTGGGGACGACTCCCATCTGTCCCTGGCTTATCTGACGGCGAGCCAGGCGGCGACAGTACGGGCGGACATCGCCGCTCGCCGTCCCAGCGCGCCAGTCTCGACCGGCCATCAATCGGTGGCGCAGACCAGTCGGCAGGCGATGAACGACGTGTGGCAGATGGTTCGTCCGGGCCAGCACTCCACCGAGTCGACATCAGCGCAGCACACGGCACCCGCGCTCGCCGTCCCACCGCTTGTCAGCCCGACCCTCAACGGCCTGTCCGGTCCGACCAGCGTCGGAGGGTGGGGGGATCTGACAGGTGGCACGACCGGCCCCGATCCAAGCACCGCCGGAAGACTGACGGATCCGCCTGGCGCCACGCTCCAGCCCGATCCGCCTGACACCACACCCCTACCCGATCCATCGACCAACCCGACCGCCGGGCAGCTCGCGCTTGATCCGAGTTCACTCCCGACCCTGTTCACCGTGCCCACCACCTGGACGGTCACCTCGTACCTGCGAACCTGGGAGCCGTGGTTCACGCTCGCTGCGACCATCGCCGTCAGCGTCGTGACGCTGGGCACGCGCCAATGGGGCAGCCTGCTGGCGTACCTGCCGATCCTGGCCGGATTCGGCCGTGCGCTGTGGAACCATCTGGTGACCGAGATGGGTTTCACCGCTCGCACCACACCCGACGGCATCCGGTTGACCCACGGGCTGACCACCCAGATCAACCAATCCATCCCGGCCCGACGCATCCAAGCGATTCGTCTGAGCCAGCGCCTGTGGTGGCGCGGACCGAACTGGTGGCGGATCACCTGCAACATCGCCGGCTACGGCATGACTGCCCGATCGGCTGATCGTACCCTGCTGGTTCCGGTGGCCGATCCGGCGATGGCCGCCCGGGCCATCGGGGCGGTCATGCCCGAGGTGACCAGCGCGTCGGTCTGGCCGCTGATCGAGGAAGCGATGACCTACCCCGGGCCGAAACAGGCCGACGCCGACGCGGACGCTGGATTCGTCACCACTCCGCGCCGGGCGCGTTGGTTCAGCCCACTAGTGTGGGCCCGCCAGGGCTACGCCCGTACGCCCAGCGCCATCGTCATCCGCTCCGGTTGGTGGACCCGTAAAGTCACGATCGTCCCTCATGATCGGATCCAGGCGATCACCACCAACACTGGCTGGTGGGACCGCCGCCAACGCTTGGTCGAAATCGTCCTACACTCCACCGCCGGACCGATCGCGCCCCGCATCGCCGACCTGGATCGCGACGACGCGGCCCAATTCATCGCAGCGCAGACCCCGCTGATCGACCATCCTGGGCGCTAGAGTCGTCCCATGGCCACGACATCGCACCGCCGCTGGCATCATGACGCGCGCTGGCGCCTGGTGATCGCCGTGATGGTCGGCATCGCCACTGCCGTGGTGGTCGCGCTCGTTCTCGACCCGGCCTATTCCACCCTGCTCGGCTGGACCGCGACCGGTCTGGTGTATTGCGGAATCACGTGGGCCTCGGTTGGCTCAATGACGGCCGCCCAAACCGCCGCGCACGCCACCCGAGAGATCCCCGGCGGGTGGAGCGTCCACCTGCTGCTGGTCTGCGCCTCTTTGGCCTCACTGGCCGGAATCGTCATCTTGGTCATGAAACCGCCATCGCCCAGGTTAGCGGCCGTCGTCACCTTGGTGGTCATCTTCGCCTCGTGGTTCACCGTCCACACCCTCCACGCTTTGCGGTACGCCCGGGCGTACTATTCCGCTGGCGGGGGAATCGACTTCCATGGCAGCGAACCACCGACGTACATCGACTTCGCCTACATCGCTTTCACCGTCGGGATGAGTTTCGCCGTCTCCGACCCCGACATCACAGCCGCCGCGATCCGACGCATCGCGCTCGGCCACTCGCTGCTGGCCTATCTGTTCGGCACCGGCTTCGTCGCCGCTCTGGTCAACATCCTGGCCAGCTTGGCCGGATGAGTCCGCCAACGACTCGTCGACGACATAGACCACGCCCCGGTCCAAATCCACAGTCACTGGGGTCGGTCCGGAACCAGGGGCTTTCGCCACAGTGATGAGATCCTCCTGCTCGTCTTTGAACCGCTTCCAGTGGCGCAGCCCTGGAGCGAAGATCTCATCCCAACTCACGTCGTCCCACCACCTACGCCAGCTACTGAGCCCATCGCGACCTCAGGACAGTCCTTCCACAGCCGATCCAGTCCGTACATCTGCCGAGCCTCGGTGTGCTGGACATGGACGATGGTGTCGAAATAGTCGAGCAGAACCCAGGGGTCTTCCCGATCGCCTTCACGTCGCGCCGGGGCGAAACCGGATTCCAGACACCGACGTTCAACCTCGTCGACGATGGCCGACACCTGACGTTCGTTGCCCCCGGATACGATCACGAACACGTCGGCGATGCCCAGCTTCTGTGACACATCCAACACCACGATGTCTTGACCGAGTTTGTCATTGGCCCCGGTCACTGCGGCCCGGGCGATCCGAAGCGCCTGGTCGCTGGCCGTCATGACCCCGCCTGAACGTCACGATACAAACCGCGCTTCTGGATATACTGCACAATCCCGTCGGGCACAAGATACCAGATCGGCAACCCGGCTCGTACGCGCTGACGACACGTCGTCGAGGAGATCGCCAACGCCGGAACCTCCATCAACGCCACCTTGTCTTTCGGCAGATGAGAGATGGTCTCCATCTTCAGCGGCGAGCCGGGCCGCGACACTCCGACGAAACTGGCCAGGTCGAACAGGCCCTCTGCCCCGCGCCAGGTCAAGATGTTGGACAACGCGTCGGCGCCGGTAATGAAGAACAGATCGACATCGGGACCGCGACAAGCGCGCAGGTCGACCAGCGTGTCGACGGTGTAGGTGTCGCCACCGCGGTCGATGTCGACCCGAGAGACCGAGAACGCCGGATTCGACGCCGTGGCGATCACGGTCATGAGGTAGCGATCTTCAGCCGAGGAGACCTGCTGGCCGGCCTTCTGCCAGGAGCGGCCAGTCGGAACGAACACGACTTCATGCAATCCAAACTGGGCCGCGACTTCCGAGGCGGCCACCAAGTGCCCGTGGTGGATCGGATCGAAGGTGCCACCCATCACCCCCAGTCTCAACCGTGTGACACCGGGCTCGTGAAGCAGTCCTGCTTCAGTCCCAACTACCGTAGCCATGACAGTCATTGTACGCGTCGGGCCTGATCAGTCCGTCGTTTCCGCCTCAGCCGCACGAGCCTCATCGGCGTCGGTGGCTGGCTGGTCGTCGCCCGGCCCAGCCTCGACCGCTGCGGACTCGTCAGAGGCGGCCTCATCGACTGTCAACTCATCGGCGGCGTGGTCGGCCTGCAGGGCGCGCAGCTTCAGTCCCAGCTCGATCTTGGTCGGCTCAACGTAAAACACGCCGTCGGGGAAGACCACCACCGGGATGTGCTTCTGTCCTGAGATCGCCTCGGCCTTGGCTGGAGCGTCCTCGTCCGCCATCAGATCGACGTACTCGAATTCCACCAAGGCGGCCTCCAGAATCGCCTTCGTCGCCCGGCAATCCGGGCACCAGTCGGCTCCGTAAACCACGATGTGGTCACTGAACTGGTCGGTTGTTCCTGTGGTCGACGCCATCACTGATCCTCTCTGTCGTCATCCTCGTCATCGTCAAGGCCGTGCAACGCGGCTGAGACCGCGCGTTGGGCCTGCTTGGCGGCGTGATACTGAGCGTCTTTGACTCGGCGGCGTTGGACAGCCGGGCGCAGAGACTCCAGTCGGTTGTCCTCACCGCGACGAGCCAACAGTTCCGCGCCGATGTCGACCTGCGGGGCGAAATCGAACACCACCGGGTCCTCTCCGCCGATCGCCACCGCGTCGCCAGGCTCGGCTCCCAGCGCGATCAACTCATCCTCGATGCCGATCTTGTTCAGACGATCGGCCAGATATCCCACCGCCTCCGCGTTGCGGAAGTCGGTCTGCATCACCCAGCGCTCGGGCTTGTCGCCACGAACCCGCCACACCAGACCGCCATGATCGTCGCTGACACGGGTGATTGTGAACTGCGGACCGGACTCGGCCTTGCTCACCTTGACCACGGGAACCGCCACCGGGGCGGGCAGCTCAGCCCGCCGAGCGGCCACGACGCGGGCCATGGCGTACACCAACTGATTCAACCCCTGACCTGTCTTGGTGGAGACCTCGAACACCTCCAAGCCGCGCTCGGCAATCTCGGGAGCCACCATCTGGGCGAGTTCGGCGCCATCGGGCACGTCGACCTTGTTCAGCACCACCAGTCGCGGCCGATCTTCCAGACCGCCGTACGCGGTCAGCTCCGCTTCGATCGCGTCCAAATCCGACACGGGGTCGCGCCCTGACTCGTACGTCGCGCAATCGATGACGTGGACCAGGCCTTGGCAGCGCTCGATGTGGCGCAAGAAATCCAGACCCAACCCCTTGCCTTGAGCGGCCCCGGGGATCAGGCCTGGCACGTCGGCCACCGTGTACGTCACATCGCCGGCGACCACCACGCCGAGGTGGGGCACCAAGGTGGTGAACGGATAGTCGGCGATCTCAGGCTTGGCCTTCGAGATGGCCGCCACGAGAGACGACTTGCCCGCGCTGGGGAAACCGACCAAGCCGATGTCGGCCAACACCTTCAACTCGAGCACAATTTCCCGTGAGTCGCCGTCTTCACCCAGTAGCGCGAAACCCGGGGCTTTGCGGGCCTTGGTCGCCAGCGCTTCATTGCCCAAGCCGCCTCGTCCACCCTGAGCGATGACCACTTCGGCTGTGGGTCCAACCAGATCAGCCAAAACCTCGCCGCTGGCGGCGTCACGAACCACCGTGCCTTCAGGCAGCGACAGGATCTGGTCTTTGCCGTTGGCGCCGTTTTGATGCCCGCCACGCCCAGGCTCGCCGTTGCTGGCCTGGCGCACCGAGTGCCTGTGGTAGTCGATCAACGTGGTGACTTGGGGATTCACCCGCAAGATGACCGAACCGCCGTGACCGCCGTTGCCACCGTCGGGCCCGCCCAGCGGTTTGAACTTCTCACGATGGATCGACGCGCATCCGTGCCCGCCACGCCCGGCGACCACCTGGAGCCGAGCCACATCGACGAATGAGGGAATAGCCATCGAAACCTCCTGCGAAAAAGACAATGGGCGGTCACAATGACCGCCCATCGCTGCGCTGTGGCACACCTGCGTCGGATTTGCCCGACGATTCAGGATGTTACCAGACGCGAAAAGACCTCAGATCGCGATTGACACGATCCGTCGACCGCGACGCTCACCGAACTGGACCTTGCCCTGCGCCAAAGCGAACAACGTGTCGTCGCCACCGCGACCGACGTTGTCACCGGGGTGGAAGTGGGTTCCATGCTGGCGAACGATGATCTCACCGGCGTTGACGAGCTGACCGCCGTAGCGCTTCACTCCCAAGAATTGCGCCTTCGAGTCACGACCGTTGCGTGACGAGGATGCTCCCTTTTTGTGTGCCATGTCTCTACCTCACTTGATCCCGGTGATCTTCACTTGGGTGTAGCGCTGGCGATGGCCTTGACGCTTCTTATACCCGCTCTTGTTCTTGAACTTCACAATCCTGATCTTGGGCCCCTTGGTCTCATCGAGGACCTCCGCGGTCACCTTGACTCCAGCCAGGGCTTTGCCGTCACTGGTCACTGTGTCGCCGTCGACCAGAAGCACTGCGGGCAGGTCGATCGTGTCGCCAACCTTGGCCTCCACCAAGTCAATTTCTAGCACGTCACCAGTCGTGACCTTGTGCTGCCTGCTGCCACCACGCACAATCGCGTACACCGCTCGCCTACTCTCGTCTCGAATCATTTCCCGCACGGGGACGTACCAGGAGTCCCTAAGACACCGACGGTCCATCCTAGTCGATTGTTCCGCCCCCGATCAAGCCGCGAAAGCAGGATCGCCTCGCCTACCCACGTACGGCCCAGCGGGGACCGGACCGCCGAAGAGTGAGCGCCGGAGGTCAAGCGGCGATGTCGCCCCGAAGCCATAGTGGGCCGTGTCTTCCCTCAGCCAACCGCCTAGGTCGGCGGGTTGAGGGTGACGTAGAGCGTCATAGCCACCAACGGCAGCCAGGTGACGCCCAGTGTCACGATCGTGAACCACGGATGATCGCGGATGATGGCGACGAACTCGCGAATCGACGCCGACGGCCAATAGTACCGCGCGGTCGGCGCGCCGATGACGTACCCCTTCATCTTCGCCTGACGCATCAGCAAGGCCGAACGGAAGGCGTGGAAGTTGTTGGTGACCACCGCCACGCGACCCGAGATCCCACGCGATGACAAGACCAGTTCCGTGTTGGCGAGGTTCTCCTCGGTGTTGCGCGAGCGGTCCTCTTCGATGATCCGACTCGGCTCGACCCCTGATTTGACCAGATACTCCGCCATCGCGGCGGCTTCGGGCCGAGTCTCGTCGCTGCCTTTGCCCCCCGACACCACGATCACCGGCGACTTGCCTTTGGCTTGTGAGGAGGCCATCACGGCCCGTCCCCTGTTCAGACGGCTGGCCAACAGAGGTGGCACCTGGCCGTCGATCAGACCCGACCCGAGGACCACCACAGTGCCCACCGGGCCGCCCAATAACCGGGTCCCCCACTGATACAGCCCCGAATAGACCACGTAGGACAAGAATCCGAAGCTGACATAGGCGGTGGGCACGAATATCGTCATCGTCCAGAACAACATGACGTACGACCCGACGAACAAGGTGGCGACCGCCCAGATGATCTCCGCGCCGAAGAGGATCCCGACCCCCAAAGACAACATGTTCGGCAGGCGTCGGCCCTCGCGGCGCAACATCGTGACACCGTTGAGAATGAGCATGACCACTAAGACCAGGACGAACACCACGCCCAGTCCCAAACCCGCCACCAAAGCGTACGCTCCGGAGTCACGCGCGCTGAAGACCGTCAACACCTGCAGGAAGGCTTCCCCGGCGAGGAAAGTCAGCGCCACCATCAGATACACTCCCGCTCGCATCACTCGCGGGTCGATCAGCACTCTGACGATGAACAACACGAAAAAGAACGCTGCCGCCCAGAGCATGGTCTCCTCCTCATCTCGTCGACACTCGGTGAACATCCACCAGACCTACCACATCACGACATCATATAGTCAGGCCAAGCGTCTCTTCGGTTGGCTGGGATCCGCAGCCCGGTCGAGGTGATCTGCTCGACCTCAGGTGTGCGGCCCCATCACCGACCACTCAGGCCGGTCGCTCCTCGTCCGTTGGAGACGGGTGGATCAATAGCTGCCGCGCCTGACCGGCCAACGCCACCGATCCGGCCAGCAAGATGCCAGCCCCAGGGCCGGCGTCGTCGGCCAAACGGACCGCCTGCTCGATCGCGTCGGGCAAATCCTCGACCACGACGACCCGCTCAGGTCCGAAGATCTGGACCGCCCGACGCCCCAGTTCGACCGCCGGCATCGCCCGGGTACTGACCGCTTGAGTGGCCACCAGGGTGGACACCCTGGGCTCGACCAGAGTGAGAACCTCGTCGATCTGCTTGTCAGCCATCATCGCCCACACCCCGATCTGAGGGGCGAAGGCGTACGCCTCGTCGACCGTGTCCAAGGTTGACGCGACGCCCTCGGGATTGTGACAGGTGTCGATCACGATCGGCGGGGAGGCGTGAACCAACTCGGTCCTGGCCGGGGCGACCACCTCGGCGAAGCCTTCGAGCATGACCGCCGGATCGACACCGCGACCGCCGCCAAGCGCTTCGACCGCCGCCACCGCCGTGACCGCGTTGCGGGCCATGGCCTCGCCATAGAGAGGCAAGAACAGGTCACCGATCGGACCGCCAGCCGACTCCAACCGGATCACTTGGCCGCCGACGGCCAACTGGCGATCCAGCAGGGCGAAGTCCACACCTTCGCGGCTGACGGGCACGCCCATCTGCGCCGCCCGGGTCAGGATCACCCGCGCCGCCTCGATGTTCTGTCCGGCGATGACCACGTGAGAATCGGGGCTGATGATGCCCGCCTTCTCAGCCGCGATCTGGTCGATCGTGTCCCCAAGATAATCCATGTGGTCCAGGCTGATCGGAGTGAACACCGCCACCTGGGCGTCGGCCACGTTGGTGGCGTCCCACGCGCCGCCCATGCCGACTTCCAGCACCATGACATCGACAGGTGCGTCGGCGAAAGCGGCGAAAGCCATCGCCGTCATCACTTCGAACCCGGTCATCGCGATCCCATCGATGGCGCGCTCGTCGACCATCGCCACGTACGGCGCGATGTCTTCCCACACCGCGTCGAAGTCATCGGCGCTGATCGGTTGACCGTCGACGCTGATCCGCTCGCACGGGTCGACCAGATGCGGCGAGGTGTAGCGGCCTGTGCGCAACCCTTGGGCCCGCAACAGCGCGTCGATGATGATCGCGGTCGACCCTTTGCCGTTCGTCCCGGTGATCTGAATCACTGGCGCGCTACGCTGGGGCTCACCCAGCAAGCCCATCAGCGCGGAGATCCGTTCCAACGACGGACCGACTTTGTTCTCCGGCCAGCGTCGGTTCAGCTGCTCAAGGATGTGGGCGTGGGTGGAGGTCATGGCTCAAGCTTAGGCGTTGGCGAAGGCTCAGCCCATCCGGGGAACCCCCGAAACTCCCCGGCAAAGCCGTGAGGGGGCAGATCAGGCGAACCTGACCTGCCCCCTCGTGGCCGTTCTTCGGTGATCAGAGTGTGTCACTACCCCTGATCACCGCGCCGACCGGCTCAGGCGTCGAAATGCTTGCCAGCCGAACGCAGTTCCTTGGCGGCTTCGACCACGCGGGCAGCCAGGCCGGCCTCGGCGACCTTGCCCCACGCACGCGGGTCGTACTGCTTCTTGTTGCCGACCTCGCCATCGATCTTCAACACCCCGTCGTAGCCCTTGAACATGAAGTCCACCACCGGGCGGGTGAAGGCGTACTGGGTGTCAGTGTCGATGTTCATCTTGATGACGCCGTAATCGACCGCGTCCGAGATCTCCTGAGCGCTCGAACCGGAGCCACCATGGAAGACCAGCGAGAACGGCTTGTCGACACCGTACTTCTGGCCGACCGCGTCCTGGATCTGCTTGAGAACCTCGGGGCGCAGCTTGACGTGACCGGGCTTGTAGACACCGTGGACGTTGCCGAAGGTCAGCGCGGTCATGTAGAGGCCTTGCTCGCCGAGGCCCAAGGTCTCGACGGTCTGCATGCCCATGGCGACGGTGGAGTAGAGCTTCTCGTTGATCTCGCCGACCACACCATCTTCTTCGCCGCCGACGGCGCCGATCTCGATCTCGAGGATCTGGTGGTTGGCCTTGGTGAGCTTCAGCAACTCCTCAGCGATGGCGAGGTTCTCGGTGGTGTTGTCCAGAGCCGAACCGTCCCACATGTGGGAACCGAACAGAGGATCTTTGCCAGCCTTGACGCGCTCAGCCGAGATGGCGAGCAGCGGACGAACGTAGCCCGCCAGCTTGTCCTTGGGGCAATGATCGGTATGCAAAGCGATGTTGACCGGGTAGTTCTTCGCCACGACGTGGGCGTACTCGGCCAGGGCGACCGCACCGGTGACCATGTTCTTGATCGTGGGACCAGAGGCGTACTCGGCGCCACCGGTGGACACCTGCACGATGCCATCGGATCCGGCTTCGGCGAAGCCGGCCAGCGCGGCGTTGAGCGTCTGTGACGAGGTGACGTTGATGGCCGGATAGGCGTAAACACCATCCTTGGCCCGCTTGATCATTTCAGCGTAAACCTCTGGGTTTGCAATGGGCATTTTCTCTCCTGAATTCGATGAACCTGGTCGGTCGACCTTGGCTCCATTTTAGCCTGCTTCCCCTGTCACCACCGGCGAGTGTCGCAACCAGAACAATATCGGTGGACGCGGCGTGATTGGGGCCGACAGGTCAGGCGATCTGGTCGAATCCATGGAGTTGGTCGCCCCCAGTGAGTCCAGTCAGCAACTTGGTCAGCCCCATCCGAATCCGACCGGTTCGGTCGCAGGAGGGGACTCGATCGACGAGCCGTTCCAGTGAGGTCCAATCGCGGGAGCAGGGCCGGTCGATCATCTGATTGAGTCAGGTTCAGTTGCCCAGTTTCGAGGTGTCGATCCACTGCTGGCCGCCGGAATAGGCTCGGATCGCGGCGTCGATCGAGCCAGGCATCATGTCCAATACGGCCAACGAGATGCTCGACACCGGCCCCGAGACCCGCGCCACCGTCAGCGTCGGCGACCCACCGAACCGCCCAGGAGCGATCGCCACTCGCGAGACATCCGACCACGGCACCGACGCGCCCTGAATCCACAGTCCCCATCGACTCACCGCCATCGCCACATCGGGGGTGATCGACGCCAACGTCTTCTTCGCCCGACGCCAATTCACCACGGCGATCACCAGCCACACCAGCGAATAGGCCATCCCCACACCGAACAGGAAACCCACGTTCTGAGCGCTCATCGTCTGGCGCTGCCACAGCCAGATCCACACACAGATGACCGCCGCGATGATCAGCCACACCAGCCGTGAGCGAATCTGGCGCACGAAGTACGCCACCTTGTTGGCGGCGGACATCGGATTGAAGCCGACGACGAGTTGCTCAGGCATGGCTTCATTGTATAGAACCGATCGTGCACGTCCAGTTCACCAAGCAGGATGCCGTACGCCGCCCTGTCCATCGCGGGCGCCGTCTGACTCAGCGAGTCTTGAACAATGCGAACAACTGCCTCTGGCGAATCCCGGTCCACGCGACCAAAGTCCCCAGCAGCGGACCGGCCACACCGGCCAGCAACACCCGTGCTCCGGCCCACTGCACCGCCCGCAGATCCGAGGCCGCCGACCATGATCCGACCACGATCATGGGAGCGGCCAGCAGACCGGCGGCCAGCGCCCACACCGCGGCCTCGGCTTCGAGACGGATCAGAAGGAAACTGCGCGGCAACCCGACGTGGATCGAACTGGCGACCTCCAATCGTCGCTGCCAACAGGCGGCGAATCCGAGCAGGATTCCAGCCGAGGCCGCGGCCACACCCGACCACCTGGTCAAGCGGGACTCGTACTGGCTGGTGGTGTCGAGGCTGGTGGAGAAACGCGGATTCATCTGCGCCAGTTTCGCCTCCGACGCGGCCGACGACCCGCCACCGATCAGCGCCAGATAGGCCAATCCGGTGATCTGGTCATCGCTCGGCCACACCGTCAGCCAACACTCATCGAACGCCTGGTCACCAGGGACGGGGGCCAGCGCGGCGAAACCCAGACCGGGACGACGGCCATCCTCCGGGTACGGATAGTGGCCGGTCACCTCGATCACGCCAGTGGTGGTGGACAACTGCGCGGGAGTTGTCATGGACAGCCGGTTCGCCACCAGGTCGGAGACCACCAAACCCGTCGCATCGCTGGCACCGATCAAAGAGAGGAAACCAGGTGTCACCGACTTCACCGGCACCGGGCCGCGCGGCAGCACGATCGCGGTCAGGCTCTCGTCTTCGACCCGCAGCGCCCCCGAGGCCAAAACACCATCGGCTTTCGCCAACTGATCGCAGGAAGTCCCCCAGATTCCGCCAGTCGCCTGCAGCACCCAGGTCGCGCCGCCACGCGACACATGATCGGCCGCGTTGTTCACCACCGTACGAATGGTGGAGGTCTCCAACCAGGCCAGCCCACCCAAGATCAGCGCCAACACGAGCGTCCAGCGCCAGACATGGGTAGTCCCGCTGACCAGATTTCGACCCGCTTCACGCAGGGCTTCACGCCAGCGGGGGTTCATGATCGGCCTTGGGGTGGCGTCGGCTTCGGGTCACTGTGGCTCGGCGGGACCGCCTCGGCGGACGACCCCAGTTCTTCGAACTCATTGGGGTAGCCGTGGCGAGGGCGGTCGGAGTCCGGCGACGGGGTCGACGGCTCGGCCAGGTCGATCACGTGGGTGCAAGCTTGTCGAGTTTGGAGGTCGTGGGTGGCGACCACCACGATGATGTTTGACCCGATCAGGGACACCAGCGTCCGATTGACTTCGTCGGCGGCCGACCGATCCAGTTGAGCGGTTGGCTCGTCGACCAACAGCAGCCCCGGATTCGACGCCAAACCTCTGGCCAGCATCACTCGCTGCGCTTCGCCTCCAGACAACGCGGCGAAGGGCGAATCGGCCGCCTGCCCCAAGCTGAACCGCTCCAACAGGTCACGGGCCGCCCGATCGGCTTCGGCGCGACGATAGCCCTGGGCGATGAAGCCGACAGCCACATGATCCAGCGTCGAACGTCGAGGAACCCCGTGAGGGTTTTGGAACACCCAGCGCACAGGATCCACCCCGCGTCGAATAACACGGCCCAAGGTGGGTGTCAGCCATCCGGCGAGAATCGACAGCAGGGTCGATTTGCCCGATCCCGATGGCCCGGTCACAGCGTACAACGCGTTGGTTCTCAAGATGAACGATCGATGGTCGAATAGCCGATGCCCGGCCACGAACTCGTGGCCTAGATCAATCGCTTCGACCGTCGGCCCAACCGGGATCGGAGCCAGGCCCGGGTCGCTTTCTCCATGCATGGCGAGGCGCTCGTGGGCGAGCTTGACCTCCACTGGGCCGCCACCGCGGACCGCGGCGTCGCGGCCAGGCTCGCGATCTCGAAGGTTCATGAACATGTCAGATCCGATGGTGGGTCCAGGCGTACGGATTGGGGCGCGGGCCCGTCGAAGGTGACGAAGGATTGGCCCAACTCCGAGGCGACGATCGTGACGGGCAACGCCTGGTCGGCAGCCACAACGCAACCACGCCCTTTCGCGATCGGACGGATCGAGACCGGTGGAATCACCGACACTGTCATCGGGGTGGCCAGCGGGTAATGGGCGTGCAACGAGTTCAAGACTCCCGCTCGGCGAGCGTTCGTCACCGACGGCGAAGCGGACAATTGAGTCAGAGCGTCGGGATCGGTGATCGCCCCATCGGGGCCGACAGCCAGCCGGTGGCCGTCGACGATCAGCGTACGGTCGCCAGGGGCGAAACGCGTAGTGTCAGCGCTGACGGTGGCGGCCACGATCGGCGCGTCGAAACCGATCACTGTGGTTCCCGGAGTCACCGTCGACCCGACCGACACATCGCAACTGGCCGCGACGGCTTGATCGGTGGGCAACCAGGCGAGCTGCGACATCGGGATCACCTGGTCGACCAGGTCGGCTTCAGGGGTTCCGAGGTCTTTCTGCAGTTGACGTACGGCGGCCAGAAGACCGCGACCGGCCGACCCCTCGACGTCACCGTCGAATCGGCCCAACCGGGTCAACTCGGCGGCCAACGCGGTCACGTCGCCGCCGCGATCCCCCGACTTGATGTCACGCCACAGCGGAACACCGGTGGCCAACGAGATGATCGGAATCGGACCGATGGACATCACGGACTGCCCAGAACTCACCGGTTGGCCAACTCCACAGGTGAAAGCGGTCACCACGCCCCCGGCCGGGGCGACTAGAGCTTGGGCCGAACCTTGGGTGACGGCGACACTGACCAACTGTGAGTCATCGAACTCACGCTGAACGACCGGAGCCGAGCCGGCGACAGCCGTCTTGACCAACAAACTCGGAGGATCGTCGACCAGGATCGCCCAACTCGCCACCGCCCCGACCGCGACCAGACACACCCCGGCTAAGACCGCCACCATCATCCGACTGAGACGCGACCCATTTGCGGATGTCATCATCCTCCCATCTCAGAAACCAATGAGACCTGGTGGGGCGACTGCCCCTCGCCCCACCAGCGGGGTCTGATTCACGGTTTAGCGTGAAGCGGATCGTCGTTACATGCCCTGAAGAGTTGGGCTTCAGGCGTCGTCTGATCCTCCAGCCATGGCATGAACACCCCAGCATGAAGCTCATCCATATACCGCTCGGGCGTGTAACCTTCGGGACGCAAACCCACTCTCACCATGCAGGCGCTCATCAGTTCATCACCGCTGAGGTTGTCCGGGTTTCGAGTCATGTCGGTGTATAGCCACGCCAGGGCAACCCAGCCAGTTTGACGCGAGCATTCGCCAGCCAACTCGTTGGTCCGAGCCTCACCAGCTTCCAGCGACAGCTCACCGGGGTCGCGAAGAACCAAATACGACTCCCCTGAAGCGTCCAACTGAAGGACGCTCACCCCAACGGCCTCAAGACATGCAACCTGAGCCGAGCGAACCTCGGCCAGCTCATCCTCAGTGATGACACCATCAGCAAGAACGGTTTTCACGATCTGTGGAGCATTTTCATCCTCATACACTTCACGCAGGTCAGCGGCATAAGGGCCCGCGAACTCGGGTTCACCGCCCGAAACCGGCACCGGCACACCTGTGAGAACCAGGACGCTGATGATTACAACGACAACAACGCCCGCCAGCACAGTCACACCCCAACCAGGCCTCCACGAAGTATGTGATCGCATGTTCGTTTCCTCTCTCGACCCTCAGACCTCAGGCACAGCTCGAGTCCCGATACTGGAAGCCAACCTCCTCGCGATATCGGCATCCGTAGGCCCCGGTGTCGCCAGGGTCCGCGCCAATATAAGAAGTGTGCCCAATGTGGACGTAGTTACCCGCGCGGGTGCCAATGCCACCCTGGCCAGCGCTGTAATACCAGGTCGCCTTGGTGGCGGCGATGGTGACCTTCCGCCCGCCACAGTAGTCATTGACTGCGAATCCGTCGCCATACGACCCACACCGCCCATTGTCGGCCACTGCCTGCGGGGCCGAACCGACGGCAACACCCGTCAGTGTCATCCCCACTGCCATGAGCGCGCTGATGATCTTCTTCTTCACCTCAAACCCTCTTTCGAAATCACTGCTAGTGAACAAGCCTTTTGTCCACATGACCCCGGAGCCCGAACCACCCCGTTCAGCCATCACTACGATCATATCTGGACCTCTTAATAGAGTCAATGTGAATATAAAGAGCCAGCAATACTACTGTGCTATACGATATATAATTGAGTTCATGACTTAGTGACGTTGAAATCGCGTTTCATTCGGGCGAGCCACCGCACTGAAACCATGATGAGCCCGCCAGCCGGCTTCTTCGTTGAACTTCCATTGCCGATCGCTGCGTCGTGATGCTCCACACCCAACAGACTTCAATCGCCTCGGAACTGGAAGTGAACTTCCAGTTCTCTCGGCTCAATCGTCTGTGCCCCCAGTCGGATTCGAACCGACACTCGGTCGATTTTAAGTCGACTGCCTCTGCCGTTGGGCTATGGGGGCCCGGCCGTCATCGTCGCTGCTCAGGCAACGGTCACGCCCCTCATGATCCCACAAGTCGACGGGCCGCACCATCGAGGATGTCGGTGTCTCTGACCTGCAGGTCACTTCCGACCCGAGCGGCGATCTGTTCGACGATCAGCGCCCCGGCGCAGATCACTTCGGCCCGCATCGGCGGCAAACTCGGATAAGCCGCCACCGTCTGACTCACCGACAATGTCAACAGACGATCCGACATCGCGCGCAGTCGATCAGCGGTGATCACCGAGCCATGGACGAGGTCGCGATCATAAGCCGACAAGCCCAGACTCATCCCCGCCAGCGAGGTGCAGGTTCCGGCCACGCCGATCCACGTGGAGACCCGCGTCAGCGGCACCCCACAGCCATCCAACGTCTGCCCGACGAAGTGGCGAGCCTGATCGACCTGATCCGGTCGCGGTGGATCGTCATGCAAATACCGTTCACGCAACCGTACCGAACCGATGTTCACACTGACCCTAGCCAAGACAACCCCCGCGGCGTTCCCGAGAATCAACTCAGTCGAGCCGCCGCCGATGTCCGTCACCAACACGTGGTCACCGGCGTCGGGGCCCAACTCCCCACCGGACAGCGCCCCCAAGAAACTCAACTCCGCTTCCTCATCACCGCTGATGACCTCCGCCGGAACCCCCAGCCGGGCTTCGACGCCCGCGAAAAACTCGTCGCGATTCGACACGTCACGAGCCGCTGAAGTCGCCACGAACCGAACCTTGTCCACCTGTTCGCGGTGGATCACGTCGGCGAACTCATCCAACGCCACCCACAACCGCTCCAAGGCCTCAGGCGCGAACCGACCGGTCGCGTCCACGCCCTCGCCCAGTCGAACGAAACGCAGGTCGCGGACCCGATCCTCAAGCTGACCGGTGGCGCCAGTCTGTGCGACATACAGGCGCACGGTGTTGGTGCCGCAATCGATCACCGCTACTCTCATTGGCCTGCCCCCGAGTCTTCTGGCACGACGGCCCCACCGCCGCAGGGATGATCCCAAAACGGCCCGATCAACGCCAGCGCCTCGTCACCGAACGGATTGACACCGGGGCCTTTCGCCAACGACTGGGCGGCCAACGCGTGCAGGCACTTCACCCGATGGGGCATCCCACCCGCCGAGACGCCGTCGATCTCGGGAACCTCGAGTCCAAGACGACTGGCCAGATCCGCGCGATCCTCCAGGTACGACTGATGAGCCTGCGCGTACTGCCCTGCCAACGCTGGATCCTCACCCAACCGAGCGGCCATCTGGGCCATCAACCCGCTGCCTTCCAACGTCGAGATCGCTTTGACGGCGTTCGGGCAGGTCA
Organism: Propionibacteriaceae bacterium; assembly: GCA_031285845.1. Classification (GTDB taxonomy): domain Bacteria; phylum Actinomycetota; class Actinomycetes; order Propionibacteriales; family Propionibacteriaceae; genus WQYJ01. The sequence goes on along the minus strand of JAITVK010000018.1, from coordinate 894 downwards.
GATAGTACGTCGTGGGGAATGGGACGCCATTGGGCAAACGAGGAGAGGTCATGACCACACCGGGCTTGCCGCAGGGACAACGCCAAGCCACCTTTTGCGCGCCGCGCGGCTCACGCCCCAACTGCCGGGTCACTGCCACCTCGTCTTCGCGACTCAACCCTGTCGAGGACGTGCCAAGCGTCAGATCAGTTGAACCTTGCGCCATGTGACTCAACCCGGTCGAGCCGGCACTGGACTGCTGCGCCGTCATCGAGGCGTTGCTTCGGTGTCTGGTCCGACGATGTCAGGGCCAGTCGGCGCTGTGGCTGTCGGTTCGACTGGTGCCGGTTGATCGGCGCTCGTCACCGAAGACCACAGACGTTCGTACCACACCCGATCGTCTTCCTTCTGAGAAGAGGTCTCGGCCGGGACCGTCCCACCGATGACCTGGCCATCGACGCCGATGACCCGGTAGCCGACTTCGCCGGGCAACACCCAGCCCAGTCGGTCGCGAGCCTGGGCTCGCACGTACGCCGGATCTTGCCAGCGTTTCAACTCGTCTTGGAGCCGATCGATCTGACGGTCATGGTCAGCGATCTCGGCTTTGACTTCGGCGATCTGTTTCTGCTGGCCCAAATAGACCGAGAAACTGGAGACGAAGGAGATGGCGAGCACAGCCACCGTGACCGCCAAAGCGATGATTCGATGAGTGACACCCAAAGCCAGCGTCGAGATCGCCCGACTGCGAGCGCTCGCATGCGACTCAGGAGTGTCGTCGACCGGCTGCGCCGCAGGCTCGTCGACGGGAGAATCCGCCACGGACTCTCCGGCCAGACGCGGGCCGCGCCGACCTGGAAGCCCGGTCGGACCCCGGGCGGGGACGGGGCGGGCCGGGCGGGCCGGCGGGGGGGGGCG